>CAWCAZ010000023.1:0-8763 GCA_963793525.1 uncultured Acidobacteriaceae bacterium | reverse complement strand
CCTGTCCGCTGACGTTCATGAACTCCATCGGCTTGCACAGAAGGACGCGCGTCCCCGCCAGCGTGACCTCCCCTATTTCTCGGCGCCGAACTCGGCCCGCGGCGCGTTTCCACGCGCGCGGGCTGCAAGCTCGTCCACCACCTTGAACCCCAGGTTGTGCCGGTTGTCCTGGTACTCCGGTCCAGGATTTCCAAGCCCAGCCCAGGTTCATGTGCGGGGTCCGCCGCTCGGGAGGCTACGTGTCGGCTATTCCTGACGTCGTTCACCGACCGGTATCTGGCGGCGGTGGTCGCGCCGCTGATGCTGCTGCTGGCGATCGCCTGTGCGCGGGGCGGCCGCGGGCCTCGTGCTGCTCGTCGTGGCGTGCATCTTCATCGCCAACCCGGCTCGTTCTCAGCAAGGCTTCAAGAGCGACATGCGCGACGTCGCGGCCGAGATCTCGCCGTATGTCAACCGGGGCGATCTCGTGCTCGTCACCCAGCCCGAGCAGACCCCGCTCGCGTGGTACTACTTGCCGGCCGGGCTGCAAGTACGCGACGACGCTCGGTCTCGACCCGCACCCGAGCTACATGAACTGGGACAACGCCCAGACCCGCCTGCAGGATGCCACGCCGGCGGCGACCCTGAACCGGCTCGTCGCCCGCATGCGCCCCGGCCAACGGCTGGTCCTGATCAAGCCGATGACCGAGGGCGTGTTCAACTGGACCCAGTAGTGGTCGAGGCTCGTGCGGCTGCGGTCGGCCCAGTGGGGCCAGGCGATCGCCGACGATCCGCAGCTGCGTGAGCTGCCGGGCGTCTACGCGCCGCACGACTATTCCGTCGATGCGCAGGGTGGGTGAGGCGACCGACCCGCGAAATTCCAGGTCGTCGGCGATGGCCGTGACGTTGTTCAGCATCTCCTTCAGATTGCCGGCGATGGTGACTTCCTCCACGGCGAAGGTCAGCTCCCCGTTTTCAATCCAAAGACCAGCAGCGCCACGGGAGTAGTCGCCGGTCACCATGTTGACGCCAAATCCCATCAGCTCCGTGACATAGAAGCCTACCTTGATGTTGGCTAGCAGTTGCTGCGGGGCAACCGTCCCCTTTTGCAGAAAGAGGTTGCCCCCGCCGATGCCTGGAGTCCCGGCAAGCCCGCGTGCTGCATTCCCCGTGCTCTGCATATTGAGCTTGCGCGCGGTATAGGTATTCAACAGGTAATTCTTCAGGATGCCATTTTCGACGATGACTGTCCGTCGCGTGGGCAGGCCTTCTCCATCGAACGGTGAGGTTCCAAAGAGGCCGGGCAGAGTGCCATCATCAATGACAGTTACGTTAGAGCTGGCGACTTGCTGGCCCAGCTGGTTGGCCCAGAAGGACGCTCCACGATAGATGCTGTCTCCATTCGCTGCTTCAAAGATGTTGCCGACCAGCGAGCGCGCAATCTCTGGAGCAAAGACAATGGGCACGCTTTGCGTGGGAACGCGTCGTGCATCCAGGCGGCGCAGCGTGCGCCGTGCCGCTTCCGCGCCAATATTTTCAGGAGAATCAAGCCGGGCCAGGGTACGCGCGCTCGAATACCAATAGTCCCGCTGCATGCCCCCCTTCTCTGTCTCCGCGATGGGCATAGCGGAGAGCGAGCAGTAGGAGCGGCGATATTCGCCCACAAAGCCGCGCGAATTGGCCATCACCTTGTGTCCCGTGGCCGCATCAAAGCTGCCGCCGTCACTCTTTTTGAGGCGAGGATCAGCGGAGAGCGCCGCGGCCTCGGCGCGCCGAGCGTATTCAATGCGCTGCGCTGCCGGCAGCCCATAGACGTCCTCGTAGTAAAGACCGAGATCCCCCGATAGCTGGCCCATCGCGCTCGCTTCCGGCAGTCCGGCAAATGGATCCTCGGAAGTGACCTTGGCCAGATCGACGGCGCCGGCGACCATGTGGGCCAGTCCCGCTTCGGAGAAGTCGCTCGTGGAAGTGTTCGCCGTGCGATAAGCCCCGCTCGGGCCCATAAAGACGCGCAAACCGATGCCCCGCGCGCCAGACTCTTTAAGCGTCTCCACTTGCCCCAGACGAACCAGGGTGGAGAATTCGTCACCTTCACGGATCACTACTTCGGCTTCGGTGGCGCCGGCGCGCAGCGCGCGCTCGACGACATCGGCTGCAAGCTGCTGCAGCTCCGTTTTGCTTTCCGCCGCGGGGATGGGTGTGGCTGTCGACATTATCTGCCTGTTCCGCCCACGGTCATGCGGTCCAGCTTGATGGTTGGCATACCAACGCCTACCGGAACGCTCTGCCCGTCTTTGCCGCAGGTCCCGATGCCTTCGTCCAGGGCGAGATCGTTACCTACCATGGATACGTATTTGAGCGCTTCCGGGCCGTTGCCGATGAGCGTAGCGTCGCGCACCGGAGCGGTGATTTTGCCATCCTCGATCAGGTAGGCTTCCGACGCGGAGAAGACAAACTTGCCGCTGGTGATGTCCACCTGGCCACCGCCGAAGTTTACCGCGTACAACCCCCGCTTCACGCTGCGCAGGATATCTTCCGGGCTATCTTCGCCGGAAAGCATGTAGGTATTGGTCATGCGCGGCATAGGAATGTGCTGGTAACTTTCGCGGCGTCCGTTGCCGGTGTCGGCCATGCCCATCAAGCGCGCGGAAAGCTTGTCGCTGAGGTAGCCTTTTAGGATGCCATTCTCGATGAGCACGGTCTCCTGGGTCGGCGAGCCCTCATCGTCAACATTCAAAGACCCGCGCCGCGACGGCATCGTACCGTTGTCCACCACGGTCACTTTCGAACTGGCGACCTGTTGCCCGATGAGTCCGGCAAAAGCTGAAGTCTTCTTGCGATTAAAGTCCGCTTCCAATCCGTGGCCCACGGCTTCGTGCAAAAGAACACCGGGCCAGCCGGGTCCCAGAACCACTTCCATGTCGCCTGCAGGAGCAGCAACGGCGTTGAGTTGCAGGATGGCCTGGCGGGCCGCTTCCGTGGCGAAATGCTCGGGAGACTTATCCCCCTCAAAGAAGCTCAGTTCAACTCTGCCACCACCACCAGACCCGCCTTTGGAGTTCTTCGATCCATCGCGTGCGATGACGTAACAATTGAAGCGGGCAAGCGGCTGGGTATCGCTGGCGAAGGTGCCGTCGGAGGCGGCGATGAGAATATGGCGGAGTTCGTCGTTGTAGCCTGCCCGCACTTGCACGATGCGCGGGTCATAGGCGCGGGCCGCACGGTCGGCGCGCATGACGAGTTCCAGTTTCGGGGCGACACCGGGATCGGAGTCGGCGGCGGAAATAGGATAGAGGCTTGCCTTTGGCGTCTCACGAAATCCGGCAACGCTCTGCTTGGAAGGTCCATCGGCGATCAGGGCCGCCGTGCGCGCGGCGCGCATGAGCCGTTCAGCGGAGAGGTCATCGGTGTAGGCATAACCCGTGCGGTCTCCGGAGACAACGCGAATACCGCATCCTGCGCTCACGCCCTGACTGGCGGACTTGACCAGCGACTCGTCCACTGAGATTGCGGTCGAGGTGACGGATTCGAAATAGAGATCCGCAAAATCACCGCCGGCTGAAAGCGCCTCGCCCAGGCAGCGTTCGATCAGGCGCCCGGTCAGTCCAAACTTCTGAAAGAAATGGAGCTCATGCTCAGGAAAGGTCATCGGCGCCCTTGGGACCCAAAATTAACCACTTTCTCATTCTAGGCCAGGGTGACGGACAGGTAAACACCGGCCCCTCTCGCCTAAACCGGCTTGCAACCGAGATCGTCGAGTTGGTTGTTGAGCGGTCTTGCGCGGTCTGGACCGGTCGACTTGGAAGTAGATCGCGGAAGAAAACCGTGAGCAACCATCAAAGGCTGCTAAGCCTTGAGTGGCGGGAAAGGGCAATGGGTCCATGTGACGTGGAAATTGTCGATTACCACTGAGAGGAAAAAACGATGAAAGCGATACACCCGGGCGAACATCTGGCGATGGAACTAAAAGAGATGGGCATGAGCACGGCCGAGTTCTCGCGACGGATAAGCATGCCGACCAATCCCGTGGCGCAGATCTTGAACGGCCAACGGTCTGTCACCAGCGACACGGCTCTACGGCTGGCACACTTCTTCGGCGTCAGCGCTGAGTTCTGGATCAACCTGCAAAGCGTATATGACATCAGGCTGGCCCAGAAAAAGTGAGGGTCGAAGGCATAGGACGGGTGCCCCAGGTCAGTCCAGTTACGACCCAGACTCCGCATGGACGGTGAAAGGCATGAGGCGACTAATAGGGATTGTGAATCCCACCTACTCTGCCCGCATCACCGCAGTAGGATCAGCCCGAACAGCGCGAAGCGCAGGGAACAATGTTCCCAACAACATGGTGATGAGACACAGTGCGGCGGCAGTTGAGAATGTAAGCGCATCGGCTGGCTGTACACCCGCAAGAAGGCTCTCCAGGAGCCTGGCTGCGATGTAGGCGAGTACCAGCCCTGGCAGCAGTCCTGCCACCGCGAGTTTGATGCCTTGGAGCAATACCATTCCGAAGAGATCGCCTGGGCCAGCGCCTAAGGCCAGCCGGATACCAAACTCCACCTGCCGCATCGAGACCATGAATGCAAGCAGCCCGTACAGGCCCAAACCGGCCAGCACAATCGCCACCCCAGTAAAGACAATCAATACACGCATCTGGATGGTTCGCGATTCGGTTTCTCCGGCGAGGACCTCTTCCATGGTTCTTACGTTTGAAATCGGCTGCTCGGGATCAGTCTTGTGAATGATCTCCCGGATCGCCGGCAGCAGACGCTCCGGCGGCTGTGTGGATTGAATCACCAGATCCTTTGGCGCGTAATAAGTGAAGCCATCGTCGATGTCCTGCTTCGAGCTGAGATACACCTGGGGTTCACTGGTCCTCTCAAGCCCTCGCGCGCGGATGTCTCCAACCACCCCGATGACCTCGTGATCGTGCCAAGCAAAATTGAAGTGCCGTCCGATCGGCTGTTCATTCGGCCAGTACCGGCGCACGAAGGATTCGCTCACCACGGCAACCCAAGGCCGATCCATCGTGTCGGATTCGCTGACGGCGCGGCCGGACTTAATCGGAATACCCAGGGTGGAAAACAATCCGGGGGTTACAAAGCGCATGCTGGCCGAATTGCCTTCGGTACGAATCTGGCTGCGCCCGTCCACCAGCACCGGCCAAATGCCGCCGCCCCACGTCAGCGGGAGATTAGTGATGTAGGCGGCGTCGGTCACGCCGGGCAGGCTACGTACATCGGCCATCACTTTGCTGTAAAACTGCTCGCGAGTGCTGGTTTTGTTGTATTTGGGGAAAGGCAACGCTGTACGTAGCGACAGGATCCCGCTGGTTTTGAAGCCGGGGTCTACGGATTGCACTTTCCACAAAGCGCGAATCAGCAATCCTGATAAAACGAGCAGCACGACAGACGCTCCCAGTTCCGCAATCACCAGCACAGATCTCGCCTTGTGATTGCCCGTCCCTCCAGCGCGCACTCCCATGCGGAGCCCGCTCAAACCCGCATCCCTGCATGCTCTCAGTGCGGGAGAGACACCGAAGCCGATGACTGTAATCAGTGTGAGACCCAGAGCAAACAGCAACGTCTGTGTATCCACGGTAGGCACTTGCTGAACAGGAAGTGCGTTGGGCACTAAACGCGAGAGCAGCGGCAAGGCTGCTATGGCGACGGCAGTCGCGCAGGCCCCTCCAGCCAGCCCGAGAAGAAGGCTTTCGGTAAGGAGCTGGCGCAGCAGATTACGTCGGCTAGCGCCCAGCGACAAGCGAATCGAGAGCTCTCTTTGCCGGGCCAGTGAGCGCGCAAGCAGAAGATTTGCCAGGTTAGCGCAGGCGATGACCAGCACACAGAGTGCCGCGCCACACAGGCCCTTGAGCAGAAGCCGAGATTCAGTGGTGAGTTCGTCGCGCAACCCGATCACGGAGAAGTCGACATTTTCGTTCTCCTTTGGATACTGATGGCGTAATCGCGCCGCGATCAGTAACAGTTCGCCTTGCGCCTGAGCGAGCGATACGCCCGGCTTAAGCCGGCCGATTCCCGCCAAAAGGTTGTCATTGCGGTCCTGGTAATTCTCTTCCTTGAATCGAAAAGGCGTCCAGAATTGTGTCTCGCGTGCCGGGAAACGGAAATCGTGTGGCATTACCCCGATGACCGTGTAGGGCTGGTCGTCGAGCGAAACGGGCTTCCCGACGATGTTTGGATCGCCCCCGAAGGCCGCTTGCCAGAGCGCATAACTCAATACCACTGTGCCCGGAGCTCCCGTCTGGTCGTCCTTCTCGTTGAGGTAGCGGCCAATCAGGGAAGGGCGTCCCAAGGTGGAAAAAAGATTGCCGGTTACCGAGGCGCCTTCGATCCTTTGCGGCTCGCCCTGGCCAACCAGGCTCATCGAGTTGCCGTTGTAAGCTGCCAGAGCGGTGAACGAAGTAGTGGACGCGATCACGTCACGATAGTTGGCCGGGGAAAGTTCCATTCTGGAGTAGCCCGAGTGCCTCTCCCAAACTTTCATCAGGCGTTGCGGCTCAGGAAAGGGTAGCGGCTTTACCAACACAAAATTCGCCAGAGTAAAGACGGCAACATTGGCGCCGATGCCGATGGTCACCAGGAGAATCGCCGTCAGCGTGAAGCCAGGGGAGCCGAGCAGTGAGCGCACGGAATGAAACAGGTCCCGCCGGGTGATTTCCCAATGCACCATGGCCGCGTTAAACACGATCTCGGCAACCGCAGAGAGCCAGATCCCGCACATCGCGGCAATCCCGCTGCTGCGACCCAGTTCCTGGGAGAAGATGGCCCTCATCTCATCGCCGTATTCCGCCCGGAAGGACGAAGGATAAAGATGGAGAAGCAATCGATAGAAGTTCATTAGGTTGTCCTGGGCGCGACCCCGCACAAACGCGCCATTTTGAGTAAGTCGCGCAGGCGTCCCGCTTCCGCCTCGGCCACTGCTTTTCCCAACGGCGTTATCCGGTAGTATCTGCGGCGTTCATCGTCCATCTCGGGCGCAGGCCTGTTTCGGGTCTCCGTAATCAGCCCGGATTCGAGCATCCGCTGAATGGAACGGTAGAGTGTGCCTGCACTCAGCTTCAGTTCCCCCTGGGTGCGCCGGCTTACTTCAAGGATGATCGCGTAGCCATGCCGCTCTTCATCCGTCAGCGACAAAAGAATATGAAAGGTAGTCGGTTGCAGCGGAAGTAGGGACGTGACTCGTTCATCGGCCATGCCCGCATGCTATATGCAGTGTGGCTATATGTGCAAGGAGTATATGCGGGTCGCGACCCGGTTAAAATGACCGCGATGCCAAAACCTCGTTCCAATCGAGCCTTTCTGCCGCTGGACGACAAAATCTTCGCGGTGAAACAACGAAAAGCTGTCCCGTATGAGTTTGTGCTGGATGCCTTAGCAGACGTGCCAACCGAAACCCGCACCATGTTCGGCTGCCTTGCTGTCTACATAGGAGACAAGATTGTCCTCATCCTCCGCGACCGGCGGGACCCTCCGGCGGACAACGGTGTGTGGCTAGCCACAACGGAGGAACACCACGAAAGCTTGGCTCGCGAGTTCCCAAGCATGCGATCTATTCAGCTATTTGGGAAGGGAATTACCGGTTGGCAGGTTCTTCCCGCCGACGCCCCGGACTTCGAGCAAGCAGCACTGCAGGCTTGCGAACTGATCCTCGCCCGGGATCCTCGCATCGGCAAAGTGCCCAAGTCCCGGCGAAAACCGAAGGCCAGAACGCCCGTTAAGACAAAGTGAGGTAGCCCACCAACGAATCTGTCCCCATAAACTCTTTCTTCCCTCACGAAGGACGAGCGAGGTATGGCCCACCCGTCCTTCGTGGGGGGAAAGGGGTAGCATCGTATCCCAGATGAATCAGGTGGTATTATTTTAACTAACTGGTTAATCAATGGATGACAAAGCTTCCAATTCGAATCGCGCCGATCGCACGCGAAAAACCATCCTGCGCGCGGCCATTCGCGAATTCAGCGAGCATGGCCTGGCGGGCGCGCGCACCGATGCCATCGCCGAAACGGCCAAAGTTAATAAGGCCCTCCTTTACTACTACTTCAAGAGCAAGAACGGCCTCTATGCTGCAGCGCTCGAAGAGGCTTCGGCCGCGGTGGTGGAGCGTGCTCTTTCCGTTCTGGACCCCGCACGCAGCGCGGGGGATCGCCTGCTAAGAACAGCGCTGAATCACTTCGACCGGATTCTCACCCAGCGCGAATTCCAAAGCCTGATGCAACAGGAGATGGTCCGCTTGCGGCGCGGTCAGAGCGAATCAGTGCCTCTACTGGCGAAACACGTCTTTAAACCCCTGATGGGAAAGTTGCAGCAGGTTGTCCAGGAGGGAATCGAGACGGGGGAACTGTGCCCGGTGGATTGGCTGCAGGTTGTCTATTCCGCGTTCGGTGCAAACGTTTTTTATTTTCTTAGTGCGCCCATGGTGCGTCTGACGCTGTCTTTCGACCCGCTGGAAAAAACTGCGATCGAGTGCCGCCGGAGGGCCGCTGTGCAATTTCTTGGCAACGCACTTTTTGTTGACCGCGCACACGGAGCGAGCCTGGCCAAGCGCGTTCTAGCGGATATGCCCATGCCTAAAGTCAGGAACGCTCGAGTTTGGAGAAAGTGTTTATGAATGCACGCAACCGGGTGTTTATCCTGCTCGGAGTTCTTCTGGTCATCGCGCTGTGCTGGTATTTCTTCACCGCCCAGCGTTCCAACGATCTGCAGCTCATCGGCACGGTAGATGCCAATGAAGTGATCGTCAGTTCGCGAATTCCGGGCAGGATCCAGA
>CAWCAZ010000022.1:0-164468 GCA_963793525.1 uncultured Acidobacteriaceae bacterium | reverse complement strand
AGCATGAGTTTTTCCGCTGCCTAAAAAGCCAACGGTAGGACTTCATAGCCGCTCAAAACGAGGCGACCCCTCCGTCGCTCTGCAAGCTAGGAAATACGAACTTCAATCCACTCCAGCGGCTTTCCCGCGGAATCCCGCTCTGCAGCGGTGATTCTCAGCAAGCCATCCGCAATGGACACCTTGCCTGGTACGGCGCTACCTCCGAAGTAGTGACTTAGTATCTCGGCCTGCTTTCCCTGTTGCCGGCGGATGACGATCTCCCCACTGCCGTAAGAGACAATCGCCAGCATGCCGCTTCGGGTTATGCCCTCGCTGTCCCGAGAGGCAATCACGACGGGCATGCCGGAATGAACAACGTCCTTGATGCGGGGATCGGTTGCTTGAGAGGCAAGAGGATTTTCTTCGCCGGCAATGGGAGGCCGGAACGCGAGCAGCACCAACTGCCCACCCTCCATCCTGGCCCACGAACGGGCATGCGCACCGAACGTCGGCGCCTGAGAGATGGAGCCGAAGGGCAACACTTCGAAGATGTTCGTGGTGCGCAGCACCTGGGTAATCCCGTTGTACTTGGCGACCAGCTCGGGTTTGACTCCTTCGCCCTCTTCGTCGTCGCGAAAGTCATTGAGCGAGCCGATGGTGCCCGACGCAGCAGAGTCGAACCAGATGTTTGGCGCGCTCGCCCAGTCGTAGCCGGATGAGCCATAGGTTGGGATCCCCAATGGTCCCAGCAGGCTGCTGAAGTAGAGCCGTCGATTCGCTTCCAGATCGTATTCCCCTGAGGCCAGAAACAGATCGTCCGTACTGTGCAGGTCAAAATAGTCAATGTAGAGTGGGGATAGCTGGTAGTACATCACCACCAGATCCGGATTTTCCTCCCGCATCGCCGTGAGGACGACATCCAGGCCCTTGCGCATCAGCCGTTCCCCGGTCCAATTCTTATCCTGTGGTGCGGCGATACCCATGGCAGGCAGTTCGTAACCGAAGTCGAACTTAAACAGATCGGGTTTGTACCTGCGAATGAATTGTCGTACCAGGCCAGTGAGAATCCGCTCTACCACGGGCTGGGTGAAATCGAAAATATAGTAGCGGGAGCCTCCGAAATCTCCCGACAGGTAAGGCTTTCCGTCAGGCTGCTTCAACATGTGGTCGACGGTCAAACCAAGATCAGCCGGTCGTTCACAGCGCATAAGCGCCGCCCACAATCCGACCCGATACCCGTCCGCGCGCAATTGTTGCAGGAACTCCTCGAAGTGAGGAAGCCTGCTCTTCGAGTGAACCAGGCTCCCATAAGATTCTTCCCATTTGTCGTCGATGGAAAACAGGCCGGCCTTCATGCCCGAGGCTTTGAGCTCGCTATAAATTTCAGTAAGGAAGGACTGGTCCAAGTGCTCTCCGGCCTTGTTACGATCGATTTGCGCCCCCCATGTGCAGAACTGAGGCAAGAGAGCGGTCGCCGTCTTTCGGGTTGAGTTCTGGTGCCGGTGGATGATTCCGGCCTGAAGCAAACCTTGGTAGTAGGCCGCGATCGCCTCGCGGTAGTCCGGAGCTACAGACCAGAGTAAAGTTGCGCCGAGCGACAGTTGCCCGGGACCTCGCATATGCTTCCACAAATCGCTACGGTAATCGACCCACAAGCTGTAATTTCCTTCGAGCAGATGCAGGAACAGGTCTCCCGATGGCAGATCGGCTAATCCGCAAACAAATGCGTCTGACCTTCCCTCGGTATACATATTCCGCATCCCGCCGGATCCGGCGATACTGTATCCGCAGAAATAATGCACGGGGAGCCCCCACTGTTGGATCAAGCCTGGAGTGTAGCTGCCCCGACCCAGCCAAACGCTCTGATCGAGATGGACGGAGTCGCGCACGATTGGACTTACAGAGGGTCCTTCACTGATTCCCGGTACAACTACGTAGGAGGAATGGAGCGACGGTTTTATATCTACCCCGGGCGAGTCGCTGAAGTAGTGGAGGCTGACAACATCCTCTGCGGTTGTCGTCTTGTAGATGACCGGGTCGGTCCAGATACCATGCTCGTCAAAATGCCACGAGACAGATACTTGAGCTGTGCCATTCACACCGTCGTATACAAAGGTCACCCGGTCAGACTCGACACGATGCTCGCCGGCCCTGCCCGGTGTGTACTGACGGCGCGATGGATCTCCGCTGGGGGCGACAACCACTGCCGGCTGAAGCTTGCCACTGACGATGAGGCGATTGCCGGAGTCGCGGAGACGAAACGTATCCTCGGCCTTTGCGTATTCCCAGGAATAGTTCTGGCCTTTGACGCTTATCAATCCATCGTGGCTGGAAATCCTGGGCGCTTGCGTGTTACCCAACAGTTTTCCAGACGCCGCGGTCAACATCGCGCCAGTGGAAAGCTGCACGAACCTCCGCCGGTTCCATGTACTCAAGGTTTGCCCCCAAAAGATCTCTTTATATCCCAATGAACAGCGGGATAGGCCCACGCTAGCTTCGTTGAGCAGCTCGTGTATTGATTTTCCCGTCTCTACTGGTAATGGACGCGGCCGGTAGTGGTCCGTGCGAGTAGCGAAGGTCGCCAGGAGGTGGCTGTGGTAAAAATTGCCGCCGCAGCGTGCGTGGCCCGAAACCCTTTATTCGCTTGAACTGACGATTGAAATTCGAATAGTTACCGAAGCCTACGCGAAAGCCAATATCCAGAATGCTGTCGTTGGTATCAATCAACATTTGCGCGGCAGCGCCCACGCGGAATTCGTTGAGGTATGCCGTCATTGTGCGCCCGGTTGCCCGTTTGAAGAAGCGGCACAATGAGGCCTGGTCTATATGAAAGCGCTGCGCAAGCTGCGCGAAGTCGATTTCCTCTTCGAAATGCTCATTCAAATATTGGCATATGGCGTCAATCCTCTGCTGGTCAGCCACCCGGCATATAGGCTTGACCTTCAAGGTGGAAAGCACGCGCGGATCGGCTTCGCCTGCCAGATCCACCAGCGCCGAGAGGATGGTCGCCAGCCGCCTGGCCGGTGGCAGAGATGGGAGCCCAGCAAGGTATTTAGCGACCCTTTGCCCGGTCTGGGTATGACCGAAGGCAAGACCATTCGCAGAATTGCGCAGCAGGCGAGCGACCCCTCTCATCTCTTTCAGTTCGAAGAAATGCTCTCCCAGGAAATCATGGCGAAACTGCAAAACGACCGCGCGATGACTCTTCGCGGTCTCCGACTTTACTGGGACAGATCGCCAACTGTGCGGGATGTTCGGCCCAAGCAGCACCAGGTCGCCCGGTCCATAGTCAGCAATACCATCGCCTACCAGGCGTTGCCCCTGACTATCGGTGATGAGCGTCAGCTCGAATTCGGGATGATAGTGCCAGTAGAATGGGAACTCACCATCGTTTCGCTCAAACGCAACGAAGGAACTTGCTCCGGAAGCAACCTTCTCGAAAGACGGCTTCATGGGCACAGTGTAAGACTGAATTGACAAAAAAACCACGGATTTCCGTGCGGGAGCTGTCAATTCCGTATCTATAGTCGTCAACCAACGAGAAGACAGGGTCGCTGTACAAGATTACTTTTTGCGCAGGACGCTGGCCGATAGGTCTCAGGACAGCGAATGAGGATACGTTCCGCCGGAGGTGGCATCCGTGGCAGAGGCGCCGCAACACGCACCACTTAGTTTCACAGACTCCTACAAGGGTTTTGCGGGTCTGCCGCCACTGGTGGGCCTGCACACCATGGACGACGCTGCGGCGACGGGGTTGACTGTCAGCGAATCAGTCGCCCGTCTAAAACGGATCCACTGGTCTTTGAAGAGGCTACACGGTATCTTCGTTGCGCATATTACCAGCACACCGATCTACGAACTGAAAATGGCGTTCAGTCTGCACGCACATTACTGTGCCGAGCATGTCGGGGAATTTGCTAACCGCGTTCGCGAAATGAGACAGCCTCCGTATGGGCTGGAAGTAACTCCGCATGCTTCCCTGGATCACTTTTTTGACGAGATCCTAGTCGCACCCAATGTCGCAGCATTGCTGTTGGGATTGTATGAATGCGCTCTGCCGGCACTGATCCGTGCGCTCGAAAATATGATGGCTGATACGAATCGCCTATTTGATCACCCCAGTTATCGGGTCTGCCGTCTAACGCTGGTCGAGATGCAGGATGTGCAGCAGTACGGTGCCGAGGCGGTGGCTTGCCTGGTGCAAGGAAAAGATCGTGAGCAACTTCAGGATTGGCTCAATGCGTTGGGAAGGATGCTTGCAGCCGCCGGTGACCTGGATGGAAAGAAGAAACCTACGGGGGAGAGTGTAGGCCGGCATTTTTCCGCGGAACCCTACAAATACGATCCAGTTCCGAAGCGTGACGAACGCTTCCAGGATCCATACAACATGGGCGTGAATGCGGAGGCCATGCTGTTCGATGCCGGCGTCGCCCCATTTCCCAAGATCATCATGCTGTACTTCAAGCGCATGCGGGAGATCGACGTGCCCGAGATGATGGCCAGCATACTGACTGAAACCAGCGGCAAGCCCTGGAAATACTACCGTGACATGACCCGGCAATTATGGGATGAGGCGCGTCACGCCATGATGGGCGAGATCGGATTTGTTTCGATGGGGATTGATTGGACGAAGATTCCGCTAAACTTCACGTGGTCTTTGGGTATGAATACCATCCTCACGGCGAAGGAGAGGCATGCGGTGCTTTACACCATCGAGCAGGGACTCATGCCCAAGAAAATCGGCAAGGAGTATGAATGGGAAGTAGCCGTCGCTTCCGCCAATCCACTTACAAGCATGATTCAGGACTACGATTGGGCGGATGAGGTTCTGCACGCCAGGATTGGGCGGGACTGGATCGTTTCTGAGATTGGTACTCAGGTGGAAGCACTGGCATACGGCGACAAGGCATGGACCAAGATCCTGGTGGATTGGAAAAAGTGGAAAAGTGACGGCCTGACCGAACATCGGAACTGGTGGCCTGAAATCTATCACGCGGCCTGCCAAAACGAGGGTGTTGAACCTGATCCAGACGTACTTGCGTATAGCACTACCTACGAAAATGCACGGGCGGACTTGAAAGCAGTGGCCGGCTGACTCTGATGCCATTCCGGCGCACTGATGAAGGGACTGACGCTCAAGAATGAATTCGCAGGCGCATTGCCGCTCAAAAAGCGGCCGCAAAACCAGGATAATAACGGGCAAACTCGTCGGGTCTTTACCGCTCGTTTTCCGGCTACTTTTTCTTTTGACCCTCTGTTCCTCTCCCAGTCTCTTTGCTGCCCCAGTCAAGCTGCTGGTCACGAATGCCCGCCTGTTCACGATGGCGCCTCAACAGCGCGACCCATTCACAGGCTATCTGGCCGTTGCCGGCGATGGAACCATTGTTACAGTCGCCAAAGGTGATCCGCCGCCTGATCTAAAGGCAGATCAGGTGCTCGATGCGCATGGAGATTGGATTATTCCGGGCTTTATCTCCGCTCACAGTCATCTGTGGCAGGCAGCGTACCGTGGAGTCGCCGCGGACAAAACTCTTCTCGACTGGATCGACGACCTATATTCGCAAAGAGCAATTAAATCTCCGGCCGAGGACTTCTACTGGTTCTGTCTTCTCGGCTCGCTCGATCACCTTCAGCACGGGATTACCGCGGCCTATAACTTCAACTACAGCAGAACAAATGAACAGGGCAGTCCTTTTGATGAAGCCCAGTTCCGCGCGGAGCTTAAGTCAGGCATTCGCTTTGTCCACGGCTATGAGCCCGGCTGGATGGCTCCGGGAGTCTCCATAGACCAGGAACGAGATCGCTTGAAAGCATTCCTCGCATGGACTGCTGCGCAGCCGCGATCATCTGCCTTCCTAAGCTTAATGATCAACGGCGACACGGCCTTCAATAATACTTACCAGCAAGCGGTCCTGGAGAAGAGGCTCATGGATGAGTTCCACCTCCTTAACCAAAGCCACTACCTTGAGCCGCCAGAGGCAAAGACGCAGGCCGAGGAACGCGCCAAGTTTGCCTGGTTTGTCGACAGCGGCCTGCTGTCAAAGCAACTCATCTTCGGCCACTTCATTCATAGCGATGAAAATATCCTGCAGCAGGCCGTGAAGTATGACGTAGCGATGACCTGGAATCCGCTCTCGAATGGCCGCATGGCCTCCGGAGTTGCCGACATCCCGAAGTATCTCAAGATGGGAATTCGCGTGGGCATGGGCATTGATGGGGAAGCCAGCGGTGATCTCGCGGACCCGTTTGAGAATATGCGTGCTGGGCTCTATGCTGTCCGCGACAAGTACGAAGATGCGACCGTCATCAGTCCCTACCAGGTGCTATGGCTTCACACTATGGGCAGCGCCGATGTGCTGGGCGTGAAAGACAAGCTGGGCAGTCTAGAGCCCGGTAAGTATGCGGACTTTTTGATGATCGATCCGACGCGCCTGGGCGCGGTGCTGGAAGATCCCTACGCGAACCTGGTCCTGGTCACTGGCGAACGCGATATAGACAGAGTCTTCGTGGGAGGTGAACTTAAGGTCGATCACGGCAAGGTGCTGCATCAGGATATGGCGGAAATCGAAAAAGAAGTAAGCCGTCGCGTGACAATGAAACACTAGCCGAGATTGTGCGGCCCTGGGGCCGCTCATCGCACTGGTACGCAGTTGATTAGAAAGTGAACGCGGTCGCGGCCCCCAAGATCGGGAATCTCGTTGTGCGCTTTAAATGCGATCGTGAGATCTGTAGAACCAGGCTGGGCCAGCACGATGCGTAGGGCACGCATTTCTTCCGGCAGCCCCTTCAAGGGCGCGGGATGGAAATCGAGTGTGACGCCGGCCGGTGCATTACCCACAAGCTCGGCTTCCAATTGGGCGGTAACAAAGCCTTGATTCACGATCTTCACTGGCAAGTCGGTGGCCACTCCGCATGGCGCCGGCGACGGTAATTCACCAGCCAACGCCACGCTGACGCGCGCTTCCGGGTTTATCGTGATTTTGATCGGCGGGTCATCGGGCGAACTGACACCCATGTCCATCGCACGATGGTCCTGGGTGGGCTCGTCGTTGGCGCGAGCCAATGCGGGCAGAAGAAATACGGCGACTACGGCAAGATCAGTGAGCCTCATACGACCTCGCACTCACCAATAATCGTGTCGTAGGTCTTGCGAGCATGTTCAAAGGCTTCTGCAGCCGCAGGGCGTTCACTCGCACGCATAAAAGGAGACTTCACTTCCCATAGCCGATCCACTGAGGCCCGGCACCACTGTGCACTGCGTTTCGAGGCCCGGATAGGTTTCCCCCCTACTCGCGCGAAGACTGGATGCGTGTGCCCCGATGGCATGATACGTAACGCCACCCAGGAACTGCGCGATATCGCCGTTTGGAAATTTATGGACCGTGGCGTGCCGTCGGCCAGGATCGCCTTCCGATCCGCCGCCACGCCGTTGACCACAAGTTCCACCGCGACTTCGCGAGTATTACCGATGCGGGCCTGCTCAAGATGCCAGCCCCACATACCAACCTGCATCTTCTGTCTTCGTATGCCCTCGGTTTCCGGTGTGGTTTTCGGGTTCTAGCCGCGCGGCGACGAGTACCTTCGATCTTGATCGTCCCCGGAACCGCAAGCTCTAAATCAGCATCACCGCTGGCGTGGCCACTCACTGTGAATTCGAGAAAATGACTGCGGCCATCCCCGCAGTATAGGCGCCCCTTCGCAAATTTTGTATCCACGCCTCGTACCCCTCGTCGCCGATGGGGCGGCGATCGAGCCGTACATAGCTGCGCCCCACTCCGACTCGCTCGCCGCTGATGCAAGGAAAATCCGTTTCCCCAATCATCGCCAGGCGGAACCCGCAGTTCAGCATGTGATACCACGCATTCAATTCGGCGAGCGGCCCGGTGTCGCAGCCGGAGAGAAAGTCGACAACCCCATGGGTCACGTCGACAATCGCTTCCTGTGTACCTACGCCATCCATGGGCGGAATCTCGTAGTTCGGCAGATCGGTGGAATCGACAGTCATGCCACTGCCGCAATGCGCATAACCAGCGAGCGCGCCCTGCTGCCCAGCCCATTTCAGAATTGGCAAATTCCACGACGGCCAATCTTCAATCAGCTTCGTGCCGGGGTAGTCCTGTTCCTTCGAAGACGCAGCAGAACCAGATGGCCGGCATGGCTGGACGGAAACCCCGATACCTCCACATCGTAACGGAGGGTGCTTTCGGCATCTTCCGGCGTAGCGTGGGATTGCAGGCTGGTGTGGTTGGCCGCTTGCAACTCCGGGTGCTCGAGCGTGGCCGCCGGACTCTCGGCATGCCCTGTAAAAAACTGCTTCTGGTAATACCAACTTGGCCCCCAGGTGAGCACATCGCCAATGGACAATCCTTCACCGCGTGCATGACGGATCATTGTTTCCGGCGAAACGCCTTCGGTTGGAGTTTGATAATGGGCACAGCCCCCGGCGTGAATATGGGTGTCGCCCGAATACCATCCCCATTTCGCCGGATCGATCCAGCGCTCCAACTTCACATCGATGCTGCTGTGATGACATCGATGGTCACCGTCTGAACAGCCGCGCAGATATTCCGGCCCTCGCTTGGCTTTCCACCCTATATTCACCAGTCGGGCAGGCGTATCGTCTCGCCATCCGCGCGATAGACCTGCGGCTGAAAAAACATGTCCGGCGCCAGGCGCATTGCCTGCGCCGGATAAACATGATCGAGCTTATCCTTAATCGTCAAAGAGGCCACGCAGCCACGGCCATCCGTATCGAGGATCCGAGGGTCACAGCGCGTGAAGGCAGACAGTCAAAATCGATCTCCCGATGGCCTGAAGCGGTAAAGCCATTGCCGGATCCTGGCTATGTATGCAACTTGAACTTGGCGCTGCGCTCGCCGTGGTCTCGGCTGAATAGTTGAACTACGTGATATTCGACTGGAACCCCTGAGAGCGGCACAACTTGGTATCCCTTGCCGCGGCGATCCATCACGGTCTCATACAATTGAGCCAGCAACCACATCGATTCGATGAGCGGCGCCTTTTCAACGTATCCATGATGAAAGCCTGCTGCGCGAGTCCGCCGTTACTGGGCATCATCTTCCCCGGTGCCGGCCCCCAGGTTCTTTCCGTTCCAATGGAAAGCTTATGTCTTCGGCGCGAGACGAAGGATTCGCAACTCGGATGAGAAACATCCGCCACCCCTGCTCGGTCAGCGTCCTTGCGGCGCTCCCCGATGTTGCTGTCAACGGCCCCTCGGGGCTGAGCGACAAATTCAGCAGGGTGTAGCGGGCAAGAATCTTCTCCGCAGCATCGACGGCGGCGCTGTCGTTCTGTCGTGCCAGGGCTGCGATTTGTTGGGCGTCTGCGGCAACCACGGGCGCACCGTAGTTCGCCCAACGCTTCCAGCGCGCGACCTACGCCGGCGAAATAGGGCTGCGCGGCAACGCCGGCGACTTCTGCCGCAAGGGCAGGACACCATCGGCTTCCAGCGATGCCCCCCGCCCAGATCAGAAAAATGCGGCGGGTTATGGCAAATCCAGAACTGCCTGTTGGACGGGATGGAGCGAGCTTCTGATCGTTCTTACACGAAGCGTCGTCATGGTAGGCCATGCTACCTCCGGACATGCGGTCCTTCGAAATGTAAAGAGTGAGGACACAGCGATCTTAATCCGGCGCAACTCAGGAGGCGAGAGGAGAGCGAACGCATGCCGTTTCGAAATCGGCGACCCGCGAAAGCGGCTCGGCACTACTCAGCGCGCAAGGCGGCGACCGGGTCGAGATTTGAGGCTTCGATAGCCGGCAACAGGCTGGCGAGGACGCCGATGACCGCCAATAGCACAACAGCGAAAGCCAGGGTTGCGAGATCGTAGGGTTTAAGGCCGAAGAGCATGGCGGTGGCTGCCCGTCCGGCGAGGAGCGCGAGTGCCGTTCCCAGGACGACGCCGGTTAGCAGCATGACCGCGGTGTCGCGCATGACCAGGGCGATCACCTGCCCGCGCTTGGCGCCGAGCGCGATGCGAATGCCGATCTCGTTGCGCCGCTGGGCAATGAAGTAGGAGAGCACGCCATAGAGGCCGACCACTACGAGCAGGGCGGCGAGCACACCAAAAAAGCCGGAGAGCATGGCCATCATGCGTTCGCCGACCAGGTGATCGCGGATCTGTTGCTGAAAGTTGAAGAACTGCAGCGTCATGCTGGGATATTTCGTTTCCAGCGTTCGGCGAACGGCGGTGATGGCGTCCGGCCCGGTGTTCGGAGGCGATCATCATTGCGACCCCGTCACCTTGCGCGTCCACTGGAAGTTGTGCAGCAGGAACGAATGCGATCCGTTGGCGTGTCTTCGCGCAGGTCGCTATACCTGGTGTCGGGAATGGTGCCGACGATTTGATACGTGCGCTCGGGATACTGCGGCTCGGGCATAACATGTACGAGTTTGCCGATGGGTTGACCCGCGCCGATATATTTTCGGATGAAGGCCTGGTTGACGATGAGGACTAGAGGCGTAGCGTTGGTATCCGCGTCGGTGAAGCTGCGGCCGGTGAGCAGCAGGAATCCCCATGGTGGCAAAGTAGCTGGGGCTAACGTAGGTGAACCTGCTACTGCCCTCGATCGCGCCGACATGCACGGTGTGACCCCAGGTGCTGCCGCTAAGCGGGACGTTGGTGGTCGTGGCGGCGTTTTGAACCCCTGGAATGCTGCGCACGTCTTCGACCAGTCGCCGTTTGAACTCTGCTTCATTCTCTGGCTTGATATCCAATGTGGAGAAATCGAAGTAGCCAATCGTACATGCCACTTTCGCGCATGCCAGGGTCGAGCGTGATTAGATTTCGATAGCTGCGGACGAAAAGCAGCGCTCCGACGAGCAGCACCATGGACACTGCGATCTGCGTGATGACCATCAGGCGCTGGACGAAGAAGTTTTGGCGGCTGCCGGCAATTCCTCGCTCGCCGGACTTGAGTGCGGCAAGGGATCGGCATTGGCGCCGCGCATCGCGGGGACTGTGCCGAAGACGAGGCAGGTGAAAATAGCCACGACCGCTGGCGAAGAGCAGCACGCGCCAGTCAGTAACTATGGCGAGATGGATGGAGTATTGGCTGGTACCGAGCGCTGCTAACGAGCAGCCGGCTGAGGGGCTGGGCTAGCGCGACGCCGAGCGTTGCTCCGCTGAGCGCGAGCAGGCCGCTTTCGATAAGCAATTGGCGCAGCATACGGCGACGCGATGCACCCAATGCCATACGAATAGCCAGCTCACGTTGACGCGCGTTGGCGCGGGCGAACATCAGGTTGGCCAGATTGGCGCAGGCGATGAGCAGCACCAGCCCAGTGATGGCGAGCAATAACTGCAGCGACGAGTCGTAGGTGTCGCGCAGCAGGCTCACGCCGGCTGCGGCTGGATAGGCGCCCAGCTTGAAAGACTTAAAGGTTTTGACGGCTTCTGCATTGTAGCCGGTGGGCGCCGTGCTCTCGAAGAGACCAGGGCTGATCGCAGTGAAGTATCCGGATGCGCGGGCGATATCCCAGCCCGGCTTGAGGCGTCCCATCACTGAAAGGTTAAAGACTTCGCGGCGCGGATTTGGCGGAATGCATGTGGGATAGGCGAGGTCGAAGCGGTCTCCCACGGCTACGCCGAAGAATGAAGGCTGGGTAACCCCCAGCACCTGAACAGCGTGGCCTTCGACCAGGATAGTGGTGTTCGGCGTTATCGGCTCACCGCCCATTTGGGCCTTCCAGTAGGAATAACTGGCGACCACTTTCGATACGTTGCAATCCGCTTCGTCCTGCGGCTCAATAAGCCGTCCTTGCCATGGGAGAACGCCAAGGACGTTGAAAAATTCCCCACTTACCTCGAGCCCGTGGACACGTTTTCGCGTCCCTTGGCTGGCCTACCATCATGTCCCCATTACGCCAGGCGAAGACGCCGGAGAGCGGATCGTGATGGCGGCGGACCTCCTGCCACATAGGAACGGTGAAGTAGGTGAACTGATTGTCGTTTACACCGAGCCCTTTATTACCACCTATGATGCGAAGTTCGACCAGTTCCTGCGGTCTCTGAATAGGTAGACTGCGGAGACGTACGGCGTCGAGTAGCTGAAAGACTGCGGTATTGGCGCCGATGCCGAGCGCGAGGGTAATGATTGCTACCGTAGTGAAGCCGGGGCTCCGGGCGAATCCGCGCAGAGCATAGCGCACGTCGCGGAACAGGCTTTCAATGCTGAGCGCTGCATCCTCCGCCTCGACATTCTCTTTCAACACGTCAGGATTGCCGAACCTCAAGCGGGCGGCGCGTGCGGCTTGCTCCGGGCGTCATGCCCTTGGCAATGTTGGCATTGGTGCGCATTCGTAAGTGATCGCGGAGTTCATCTTCGATTTCACGATCCAGTTGCGAGCGTTTTCCCAGGGCCCAGATGCGACGAAAGATGCCCATACGTCACCTCACGCGAAGCGAAGAATCGCCTGAACACCCTTCACTACCTGTTCCCAGTTCTTCTCTCTCGCGAGCGAGCTGCTTTCTGCCGGCTGCGGTGAGGGTGTAGAACTTTGCCCTGCGGCTGCTGTCGGTTACTGGCCCACTCCGCACGCACCCATCCGCTTTGTTCCATCCGGTGAAGCGCGGGGTAGAGAGAACCCTCTTCCACGTTGAGCAGCTCATCAGAAACACGTTCGATGTGCAGAATGATGCCAAAGCCGTGCATGGAGCCGAGGTGCGAAAGGCTTTTAAGAATCAGAAGATCGAGAGCGCCCTGGAGATCATTCTTTGCCATGAGCTTCTTACCCTAGACGTCGATGGTAAAAAGAAGACTACGGGCGCTTACCCTAGTTGTCAAGGGGAGGATTGAAGCGACATCATGGGCTCTATCGGCGGTGCCTCGCCAGACGCTGACCGTCCCGTTTCGCTAAGCTGCTTTCTTGGTCTTGCTGACACTACGCCGTTCCCTCGCGCTCGGAGATTTGGACTTGGCCTGCTTTGCGTGCCTGCCGCCCAGCGCTATCTGTTTCTTTCTGGATTTTTCACGAGAGACCGGCTCGCCGCCATTGCGGCGGGCGGGCTTTTTCCGGCAGCTCCCCTCCTCATGCTCGCGTTTGCCTGGAACCGGCTCGTACCCCGGCCAACAACGCGATGTCTTTGGTATGATTTGGCACTCGTTTTTGCTGGCATGTCCCCTCCTGCGTACGGTGAATGAGATGCGTGCGCCGAGTGCGCCTTCCTTGTCTATGCATGCTGGGAGAAACGTTATTTGATGAAAAAACAATCCTCCACCGCAAATGAAGTGATGCAAACAACATCCATTCTTTGCGGAAGCGCGAAGGACTGCGGCGGCTGTTAGCCGGGGTAGGTGATGCTTCACTGTTGACGTTTCGCCACGTGGTGCTGACTTGGTTGTTTAGGAACTAAGCTCGCCGACCAGAAGCACGATCTTCCCCGCGCTGCCCTTCTCACCCAGCGCGTGTGCTTCACCCGCGCTGCTCAGCGGTAAACGGTGACCGATTGGCAGAATGAATTTGCCATCTCGGATGTCGTCGGCAAACTCACGAACCTTTGACGGATCGGGCTTGGCGAAGACACGGGTGATGGTAACTGTCGGGTTCAGCGCCGCCATGCCCTCCGGCACAACAGATGCGTAGCCGAAGGAGCCCCCGGGCTTTATCTTCTTGAAGAGCTTCGCGGCCACCTCGCCGCCAACGGTATCGGCGATCGCATCCACAGGGCCGAGCGATGCAATGGCATCGTCATCATCGATCGCGACCACACCCGCCGCGCCCAGGGATTCAGCATCCTTGAGAGACCTCTTGCGAACGCCTGCAATCACCTGTGCTCCCAGCTTCTTTGCTGTGTGCACCGCAGCTCGTCCCACGCAGCCCAGCGCTCCTGTTACCAGCACCGTCTGCCCCTTCTGAACCTTGGTCGCGAGGCGCACCAATTGCTCTCCCGTGAGCGAAATCAGCGGGATTGCTGCGGCGTCGACAAGATCTAAGCCATGTGGCAGATGGGTTAGATTGGAATCGGGGACGGCTACCAGCCCGGCATAGGTTTTATTCGATAGTGCAAGCACGCGGTCACCCGGTTTGAAGTGCTTAACGTTGGCGCCTACCGCGTGCACCACGCCACTTACATCGCGCCCCAGGATGGCCGGAAATGTCTGAGGAAAGTCTTTCTGGCGCGCGCCGGAACGAACCTTCCAGTCGATCGGATTCACGCTGGCCGCAGCCGCAGCGACTAATACCGTATCTCCGCTTACTTGCGGGTCAGGAACGTGGTCTTCAAGCTTCAGCTTCTCCGGACCGCCATACTCATGCAGAACTACTGCCTTCATCGGATATCTCCCATTCTGAGCATCGAGGCCTGGAGTACAGGCTCTTGAACCTCACATTGATAATCACGTTGCTCCGGTATTGCTTCTTCCGGCTACCGGGCTTTGCTGCTGATGGTTGCAGCGTCCGCCTCCAGATCCGCCGGGATCTGCATCGGGATAAGGAAGCTGCTAGCGAGAACATAGTTGTAAAGGTGATCGAGCGGCGATGGGGGATGGAGCTGGTGGGCAGAGACCCATCCGTTCGTATCGGTCCAATGCCAGCCGGTCGAGGAGATGCCTTCCAGCGATCGCTGAAGGTCCCTTGCACTCATCGGATAGGCGTAGATGCGAACGTTTTGCGCGAAGAGGCGGGACAATGCCTCGAGGAAACTGCCGGCGAGCTTACTGTAGCGATATCCCCACACGCGAACCAAGAGAGATAGACCCACGACGAAGCGGACAGGTTCCTTGGTATAGCGGTTGACGAAAGCGGTCATGCTGTAGAGTTCCCGATCACGGAAGAGCAATACGGCGCCACCACGCGCGCGCAGGGCTTCGATACGTTGCAGCAGGTCTGGAATTTCCTGGAGGCGGATCGGCCTCCGTCAGCGGCATCGCGGAGAGGCAGAAGATAGCCGGTAGGCGCCGGGTCTTTTTCGTCCAGCTCTGCGCGGAGCTGCTCGATCGCCGAGGTCAACAGTCGTTCATGGATTTCGGCATGAGTGAGATCCAGGTGTTCGAAGGATCCCGGCGCGAGCACGACTGCTTTCTTGTGGAGAACATCGATAGGCGGCTCAGTTGAGCCGCCAGGCAGGAAACAAACAGCTTCAGCAAGACCCGCGCTCACCAGATGGGCAAGGATCGCGCGCTGGTCCCAACCTTCGAAGGCTGGTCCACGCACTTCCACATAGTCGATTTCGAGACGCTTCTCGAGTTCCTGAGCGATATTCAGGAAGAAAGACTCCTTCATCTGCAATTGATAAAACACAGCGTAGATCAGGTTCACACCCAAGATACCGATGGCCTCTTGCTGGAGCGGATTGGAAGGATCGACGCAAGTTGATATGCAACACGATGTCGTTCGGTTGGCCACCGGGGCGCAGCTGGAATCGCAGGCCGACCCAGCCGTGCGGCTCGTTTGTTCCGGCATAGTTGCGGGCGGAGATGGTATCAACAAAGGAAAAGAAGCGAGCTTCCGACCCACGGCTCTTGTTCAGTTGGTGGACGAGCTGAGTCCATTCGCTGTCCACCATGGCTTCGAGGCGTTCCTTGGAAACGTAACGGGCGCCAGAACCGTACAAATCGTCGCTGACTTCCTTGTCATACGCAGAGATGGATTTAGCAACTGTCCCGGAGGCTCCTCCAACAACCAAGAACCACCGCACAACTTCCTGGCCGGCACCAATTTCGGCAAAGGAGCCGTAGCTGGTCGCATCCAGATTGATGCCGAGGGCTTTCTGATGAGTGCTAAGCTTTTCCGCGGATGCCATAGACTTTGACTCCCAGCTTCTTTGAAAATTTCGGCAATGCAAAGTGTAACGCGAGCAGATTAAGGGCCAAGATGGCGTGATGTGATTTTTGAGAAAACGACGAAAAGGCCATCGCTTCGATCGACGAGCCATTCTGAACCTGCTCTAGTGGCGATCGACCGTAGAAAGTTGTTTGTAGAGACCGAGCGCGGTGGCAGCCGTTTGCTCGACAGTCTGCTTTACACCGTGGCCTCCGTTCTTAACCTCTTGACCTGAGGCATCTGTATCGATCAAAGCCACGGTTTGTGACTTTGCATTGTTATCAGGGGTAGAGGATGAAGGACGATGAAGGAGTTTTGGACCTGAGCTGCGCTGGCTGGAAGAACGATCCACAGGCATGGGATCCGGCATATCCATCTCAGGTTGTTGCGTCGTCTTCCGTTTGGCTTGCAACTGCCGTCGCACTCCAGGTTTCGATGAGCCGTAATCGGTAACGAGCGGATCGTTTTGGTTGATCTGGCGACAGGAGCCATCGTTTGGGGTAAGATGATCGGTCGCTTCCGTCGATGACTGCAACATCGGCCGGTGCGCGTAGGAAAGCAGAACCGCCAGAGAAGGCACGATACCGAGGAATAGAAGAAAAAGAGAGATTGCAGTAGCACTGCGAAGGCAACGCAACCAGCCCGGAACCGCTCGGGTTCCAGATAATATGGAGTGAACGCGAACCGTCAAAGCTTCAGCGGACGCAGCGAAATCGATACCCCAAGTTGTTGCTTCTTGGGCCAGGTTCAAGCGGGCGAAGTGAATGAGGCATTCCGCATATTCTCCCTTCCTGGCTGGGGCATGAGAGACAACCGCCAGATCGCATGCGAGTTCCCGATCGAACTGCATTTTGCGCACTGCATACCAGGCTGCAGGATGAAAGAAAAGAAGAGCGCGGCAAGCGATGGCCAGTCCGTTCCATACGGAATCCCGGCGGCGAACGTGGTGCAGCTCGTGACGCAAGATATCTTCGAGTTCGGAGCTATCCTGTTCCAGACAAAGTGCCGGCAGAAGGACCGTTGGCCGAATCCAGCCGAAAGTTGCCGGCGAAGTTGCCCCCGATAATATCAACAGCCTGGAACGGCCGACACCGAGGCTATCGGCAAGGGACTGAAACCTCTCCGCGATCTCAGGTGATGGCTCGCTGGTGAAACCGAGCACCCACTTGAGATGCCAACGCTTCCTTAGATGAGCAAACGCCATGTAGCTCACGATCAACAGGTAGACGATCCCGATCGCCCGTAGAGCGAGGCCAAGCGGAAAAGCCCAGGAGTCTGGAATCTGCCAGCCGGCCACGGGAGTTGTTACCGGTCTAAGCATGGCGTGGGCCGCATTCGGCGAAGAATGTCCGCCTGCCAGGGCGGCGTTCGCGAGCAGCAACCAATACGCCGCCGACCCATATAGAAAAGCTGACCATATCAAGAACCTTGAGTTGGGCAACTCGACAAGCCGGCTCAAAACGAGACACACAGCGTAGGCGAGCGTTGTCTTCAAAACAAAGCTCGAAAGTGTGGCGATAACGCTGAGCAAAATGTCCGGGTTCATGGTCCCTGCACTAATCGCGACGGCGAGCGCCTAATTCCTGCTTCTTACGATACTCCTGGAGATATGCTTCGAGTTCATCCAGCTCTTTCTTTTTGATTGAGGCTGGCTTCCAACAAATTAATCAGCAGGCCGGCTGCCGATCCGCGAAAGTTTCGGGATACAAGCGCCTTTACAGATATGTGATCGATCGTCTTTCGGGAGACGAACGGCCTGAAGACGAAAACACGCCCCCGGGTTTCATGCGTGACCAAGCCCTTCTGCTCCATAATTCGGAGGAAAGTCTGGGTAGTCTTGTAGTTAGGCCGTTCCTTTTCGCTATGAGCATTTACCACATCCTCAACCGTAGCTTCTTCCAGATCCCACAAGAACCTGCAGAAGGCGCATTTCTGCCGCGGTCGGTAGAGGAGGCTGCCGCTTTATCTTTCGCGGCCTTTAACAGCTTCCTTTTCATAGGTTTCCCACCAAACATCCTAATAGCTTAAGATTGGGTGAAGATTCGTTTCCTAGTAATTGAAGATTCCCATTCTACATGTTGATCGGAGCAATAGACATTGACTTGATCGGTGTCCGCGTTACAGCCGGATCACCTCTCCGAAGACGGTCCAAAGAGCCTTCGGCCGGCTCACCTTCAGGCCATGAGCGGACCGATGGGTGCATTTGAAAGAAGCAGGTTCAAAGGTGAAATGAGTACCCGGAACCGCTCTGGACTAAGACGTTGGTTTCTATGCATCCGCTCAATTGCCTGCGCGGGGTTAGCCGTTCTTCTCCCCGGTCTATTGCGGGGTCAAGCGGCATCCGTTCAGATTGCTATTAGTACCCCCTTATCAATTCAATTACTCCACCACGTTCCCATGAAGACCGGCGAAGCCCTGGAGGGCCGCCTGCTGTACCCGATTTATGTAGAGAACCGTATCGCTCTAGCGGCGGGAACGATTCTTCGCGGACGCGTGGTGCAACTCGATTCCGACCACGGCCGGCGGATCCACGCCCGTTTGCGAGGCGATTTCACGCCTTTTTATACGTGCGTTGTGCAGTTCAATCAGGTTGTTTTACCGGATGGAACCTTGAAGACGATTGAGAGTGATCGGGCTACGGATGGCGTTGCGGTTTTGCACTTGTCACCTCCTCCCGACCAAAAAAAGCGCTCTTTCCTGGGCGAACAGGTCGCCCAGGAAAAACAGGAACTGAAAGAGACCGCGGCTCTCTTCACAGCACCCGGGCGCGGCGATCGGCTGGTTCAATTTATTTACACCCAGCTGCCGTATCACCCGCAAAGGATCGATGCGGGAACAACCTGGACGGTTGAGCTGACTCAGCCGTTGAACTTGAGCTTCAACGACCAGCCGCCGGTAGGCAACGGGTCGGCCGTGGCAGCCAAACGGAAGCCAGATGCTGAGGCCGGTTCTGCCCAACAAGGTAAGGGATGGCAGTTACATGCTTATTTGCTGCGAACGATCAGCTCCGCACAAGCAAAACCGGGGGATACTTTCCAGGCCACTATCGCGGATCCGGTTTTCAATTCGGACCACGCACTTGTGGTTCCCCAGGGATCCTTAATGATCGGTGAGATCACGCAAGCGAAAGCAGCGCGCTCTTTTGGACGGCAGGGCAAGCTCCGCTTTCGATTTAGAGAAATGCGGCTGCCTGGGGGCTTTACTCAACCTGTGGAAGGCACACTCGCCGGCGTCGATTCGAATAAAAAAGAGGATTTAAAGATCGACTCCGAGGGCGGCGTCCAACAAAAACAATCGCAGAACCGCGTGATTGTGCCGGTGGTGCTGAACTTTCTCGCGGGACGTGCCTTCGATACTGACGAGAACCAAGTCCTAAACCGCACCGTTGCGTCCAATGGCTTTGGGATTATGGGCCGGCTCGCCGGGATTCTGGCGGACTCACGCGACGTGGCAGCCGGTATTGGATTTTATGCAGCTGCCCTTTCGGTCTACGACCTTTGGCTGGCGCATGGACATGACGTCGCGTTTGTGAAGAACACTCGCATCGAAATTACGACCATGCCAGGACGCGGACCAATCAACGGCTCCGGAATTCGAGGACAGACCCCTACCACTCGCTAGCAGGATGCGGACGAGGCTGCAACTTGTCGGCAAGAATGGTCGGGGAGAGAGGATTCGAACCTCCGACCCCCTGGTCCCGAACCAGGTGCTCTACCAGGCTGAGCCACTCCCCGAACTTGCGGTTGGAAGGATGTTTACGGGCTGAAAGGTCCCTGGCTGAGCCCTTCATAAACGCCCGCGAACTACATCAGAGTGTATCAGAAGGACCTCTACCCGGATAGACCGAAGGTACACTGCGGTGAATAGCCATGACGCCCTTGCAGCAACTCGACCTCACCGGCCTGCATGTGCTCGATGGAGGAATGGCCACCGAACTGGAGCGCAAAGGCTTTAACCTGGACGGTCCGCTGTGGTCAGCACATGTCCTGGAGAGCTCGCCGGAGGCCATCGCCGCCGTCCATCGCGAGTATCTCGAAGCCGGCGCCGATTGCCTGCTGACCGCCAGCTACCAGGTCTCCACTGAGGGCTTTCGAGCGATCGGCTCTCGATCCCCAAGGATGCGGCCGATGCCGCTGACGATCGCGCTGCGCGCATCCGTGGCCCTGGCCGAGAAGGTCAGGAGCGAGTACCAGGCCGGCTCACCGCGCCGGATCTGGATCGCAGCTTCGCTCGGACCCTACGGCGCGATGCTACACAACGGAGCGGAGTATCACGGCAACTACGATTGCTCCTTCGAGGATCTGGTGGGGTTCCACAGCCGACGCATAGCGGTGCTCGCGCAAACCAATGCCGACTTCCTGGCCTTTGAAAGCATTCCCTCGCTCGAAGAAGCCAGGGCCATCCTCGCCGCACTACAACCGTATCCAGGCATGGCAGCGTACCTCAGCTTCACCTGCCGGGACGGAATGCACGTTTCCCATGGAGAGACCTTGCATGCGTGCGCGGAGTTGCTTGATAAACGCAGCCCCAGGTGATCGGGATGGGCGTCAATTGCACCGCTCCCGAGCTGATTGGCAGCCTCATCGGCGAGCTGGCAAAGGTCACGAGCAAGCCCATCATCGTCTACCCCAATTCCGGCGAGCAGTGGGATGCGGTACATCGCTGCTGGCAAGGCGACGGACAGATACAGGCGTTTGGCGAACTGGCCGAACGGTGGCGGGGCGCCGGCGCGCAATGGATTGGGGGCTGTTGCCGCACCGGCCCGGAACACGTGCGTGCCGTGGCCCGGGTTTGGCGAGCCTGATTTAGTTTTGCGGAAACTGCGCTCTTCCTCTAAGCTGTTCGCGTGCGAAAACTCATCTGCTTGCTTCCGTTTCTTGCCGTGGCTTTATTTACCGCCCCTGCCCAGTCCAACGCAAAAGCGACAGGCAAATCGACCGGGGTCGACCAGGACGTTCTTTCAAAAATCCCGCAGCGAATGAAATCTTTTATCGATCGGCAGACCGTCGCCGGAGCCGTTACCCTGGTGGCCCACGGCAGTGACATCGTGGAGTTCGACGCCACCGGCATGGCCGATGCGGAAGCCGGCCACGCCATGCAGAAGGACACGATTTTCCAGATCATGTCCATGACCAAGCCGGTCACCGCGATCGGCATCATGATGCTGGCCGAAGAAGGCAAGCTGGCCCTGCGCGACCCGGTCGAACACTACCTGCCCGAGTTCAAGGGCCTGCGCGTCAGAACCACACTGGGCCCCGATGCCGACCACCTGAGAATCCCCAACCACGCGATCACCATCCGTGACCTGCTTACCCACACCGCTGGGATCCAGGACTACCCCGGCCCGCCCGCCATCCCCGACTACGCACAAACGATGAGCGTGCCGCTGGATGAAGTGGTGAGGCAACTGGCCAAACAGCCGCTGCTGTTTCAGCCGGGAACGCAGTGGAGCTACTCCAGCCCCGGTATCGAGATTCTCGGCCGCATCATCGAAGTCTGCTCGGGCGAGAAGTATGTCGGACTTCATCACGGAGCACATATTGAAGCCGCTGGGAATGAAGGACAGCTTCTTCTTCCCGCCCGCGGACAAGATCTCGCGCATTGCCATGGTCTACGCGCAGAAAGACGGGAAACTGGTGCCCTCGCCCAGCCAGCATTCTAGGAGGCGACCCGGCAAAGCACCGCCAGGGAGCCGTCTTTCCCGCACCTGGCTGGGGACTCTACTCCACGGCCGAAGACCTGCTTCATCTCTACCGCATGATGCTCAACGACGGCGTTTACGAGGGCCACCGCTACCTGTCGCCCTTCTCGGTGCACGTGATGACTGAGCCGCAGACTACCGGGATACAGCCGGTGGGATGGATGCGCGGCTCCGATTATGGCCTGGCCTGGGAGATCGTAACCGATCCGCTGGGTGAGCTGGCGGGACACACCATAGGTACCTACGGGCACGGCGGAGCTTTCGGGACCCAGGGCTGGATCGACCCTAACAATCGACTTGATCTCGATCCTGCTGATTCAGCGCTCCGACGGAGGAGACGGAAAGCATGACCAACGTTTTCCTCAATATGGCAGAGGCCAGCGTGGGCAAGTAAGGGCGGTTGGCATGTTGACCGCAAGCGGTGATTCGCATTCTCGCCGGTTGCGAGAAGACTTCGCTGCAGCGGAGGGCATGGCTTTACAGCTTGCGGACAATAGGTCGATCCGGGGCGAAAAACCGCTCCTCAGCCTGGCTGAAGCCAGACCTACTTTTGATCAGTTGCGTACGTACGGGCTGAAGCCCGTACCCTTCAAGAACCTAGGGTCACACAGACGCTTAGCCCCTGAGGTATTGCTTTGGATCGACGTGAGACGCGCTGAACTTTCTGCTCGCGTCACATTCCTGCAACATGCGACAATAGATTTACCCGCATGAAACCTGAGTCGCTCTCCGTGGACCTGGAATCACTCTCTTTGACGCCGGAGCTTCTGGCTCAGCACAGCATCACACCCGAAGAGTATCAACGTATCGTCAGCCGCCCTGGGGCGGCCTCCCGGGCTGACTGAGCTGGGGATCTACAGCGTCATGTGGAGTGAACACTGCTCCTATAAGTCCTCTCGCGTCCATCTGAAGCGGCTGCCGACGCAGAGCGCGCGCGTGGTGCAAGGGCCGGGAGAGAATGCCGGCATTATCGACGTGGGCGACGGCTGGGCCTGCGCCTTCAAAATCGAGTCGCACAATCACCCCTCCTTCATCGAGCCTTTTCAGGGCGCCGCGACCGGCGTGGGCGGCATCCTGCGCGACATCTTTACCATGGGCGCCCGGCCGCTGGCCGTCATGGACTCCCTTCGTTTCGGCCCCATCACCGAAGAGGATCTGGGCCCCGATCCATCAGCTCAGAAGTGCCTCCGCGGTAGTCCACAAGAACCATTCCCTGCTGGAAGGCGTGGTCAGCGGCATCGCCGCCTACGGAAATTGCTTTGGCGTGCCCAACCTGGGCGGGGAAACGCGCTTTGAGCCTTGCTATTCGGGCAATCCCCTGGTCAATGCTTTTGCACTGGGTTTGGTGCGGCGAGACGAGATCTTTTATGCCAAGGCATCCGGCATCGGCAATCCGGTGATTTACGTGGGCGCGAAGACGGGCCGCGACGGCATCCACGGAGCCACCATGGCCAGCGAAGAGTTCAAAGAGGGCTCGGAGCAGAAGCGGCCTAACGTGCAGGTGGGCGATCCATTCATGGAGAAGCTGCTGCTCGAGGCCTGCATCGAGGCCATGCGCACCGGCGCGGTGGTGGGCATCCAGGACATGGGCGCTGCCGGACTAACCTGTTCTACCTGCGAGATGGGCGCCCGGGGAGGCGTGGGCCTCGAAGTAGAGCTGGACCACGTGCCGCAGCGCGAATCGGGCATGACCGCCTACGAGATCATGTTGAGCGAGAGCCAGGAGCGCATGCTGCTGGTGGCAGACAAGGAGCGCGAAGCCGAGGTCATCCGCGTCTTCGAAAAGTGGGGTCTGGATGCGGTGATCGTGGGCAAGGTGATCGCCGAACCCAGGTTGCGCATCCTGCACCATGGCCAGCTGGTCGCCGACATTCCCAACCAGTCGCTCACCGACGATGCTCCGCTGTATCACCGGCCGGTCGGGCAGTGGAAGGCGCCGGTTCGCCTCAATCCGCCGCCCGAAGTGCTGGAGCAGCTTACTTTCTTTGAGGAGACGCTGAGCGGCGCGGCCGCTTCCGCCACCAACTATGCGGACGAATTGCGCGCTCTGCTGGCCTCCTCGAATATCTGTTCCAAGAGCTGGATCCACGAGCAGTACGAGTCGATGGTGCAGACCAACACGGTGCAGGGCCCGGGCGGTGAGGCCGGCGTGATGCGCATCAAGGGCACAAACCGCGGCTTGGCCATGGCGCTCGACGGCAATGAGCGCTGGTGCTACCTGGACCCCAAGCTGGGAGCGTCCCATGCTGTTGCTGAGGCTGCACGCAAGGTGGCTTGCTCCGGCGCGACTCCTGTGGCGGCGACCAACTGCCTCAATTTCGGCAACCCGGAGAAGCCGGAGATCATGGCCCAGCTCTCGCTGGCCATCGATGGCATTTCCGAGGCGTGCCTGGCCCTTGGAACCCCAATTACCGGCGGCAATGTCTCGCTGTATAACGAGACCCGCGGGCAAGGTATCTATCCCACCCCGGTGATCGGGATCGTGGGCATCCTGGATCAGATCAGCAAAGCGGTGGGGTCGGATTTTCAACGGACCGGCGACGCCGTCCTGCTTATCGCTCCCGCATCGGTTTCGCCGCTCGAGGAGCGCATGCAGGAGTTTGGCTCCTCGGAGTACGCCAGGAAGGTTCTCTCCGCATTGTGGGGCACGCCGCCCTGCCTGGATCTGGTGGTGGAAGCTAACCTGCATCGCTGCCTGGCTGAGCTTTCGCAGCAGGGCTTGATTCATTCAGCACGTGACGTCTCGGACGGTGGCATTGCGGTTGCGTTGGCGGAAGCATGCTTTCATCATGAAGTCGGGCTGCGCGCGAATCTCTCCAAGGCGCCCGATCTGCCGGCGGAATGGGATCTTTTTGGGGAGACCGCAAGCCAATGCATAATTAGCTGCGCTAAGGAATCGGTGGCGCAGGTCGAAAGGTTAGTTGGGCGGTACAACGGCCTGATGGTGGTAACGCTGGGAGAAACCGTGGCTGATCTTTTTGAGCTGGCGGTCGACAGCCGGGTGCTCATCCGGGAAAAAGTCTCCGGCCTGCGTAATGTCTGGTCGGGAGCGCTGGCCGCGCTGCTGCGCGACGACGTTCCGGTGGGAAATTAGGGGCATGGAGAGTACGAGCATCAACCAGCATTCGTATCCGGACGAAGCCGTGGAATCAGACCCCGTTCCTTTCGATAAGCTGCGCGAAGAGTGTGGAGTGGTGGCCGTGCACGGCCATCCCGACGCGGCACGCCAGGCATATCTCGCGCTTTATGCTTTGCAGCATCGCGGGCAGGAGTCCGCGGGCATTGCCACCGCCGATTACACCAACCTTTACAACATCAAGGGTATGGGGTTGGTGGCGGACATCTTTACCGACGACGTGCTGGCCAAATTGCCGGGCGAATTGGCCATTGGCCACACCCGCTATTCCACCACCGGCGACTCGGCGCTATTGAATGCGCAGCCTATCCGGGTGGACTCAACGCGCGGCCTGATTGCCATCGCGCACAACGGGAACCTGGTGAACCTGGGCACGCTGCGCACCCGGCTGGAGCGGGAGGGCGCTTACTTCCAGACCACCAGCGACTCCGAGATCATCGTGCAGCTGATTGCCCATTCCAACGCCAAGACGCTCATTGAGGCCATCGGAGACTCGCTGCGCCAGGTGTCTGGCGCCTTCTCCATCGTCATGATGACGCGCGACCGCATCTTTGCCGCCCGCGATCCGTATGGCTTCCGGCCGCTGTCGATGGGCCGCATCAGCAATCCCGATGGTCCAGACACTGTGGTCTTCGCCTCGGAGACCTGCGCTTTCGATCTGCTGCGCGCCAAGTACGAGCGCGACGTGCGGCCTGGCGAAGTGGTGATGGTTACGCGCGACGGCGTCACCTCAGTGGAATATGCCACCGGCGTGCGGCAGGCGAGCTGCATCTTCGAGCATGTGTACTTTGCCCGGCCCGACAGCCGGATCTTTGGCCGCTGGGTGCAGGCCAGCCGGGAGCAGATGGGACGACGCCTGGCACGCGAAGCGCCAGTCGATGCCGACTTGGTAGTGCCGGTGCCTGACTCCGGCGTGACGGCAGCCCTGGGGTACGCGGCGGAGAGTGGGATCCCGTTCAATTTCGGGCTCATCCGTAACCACTACGTGGGGCGCACGTTCATTGAGCCGGAGCAGCGGGTGCGCGATTTCGGGGTGAAGCTGAAGCTGAACCCAGTGCGCAATCTGCTCGAGGGCAAGCGCATCATCCTGATCGATGACTCCGTTATCCGAGGCACCACCAGCCGCAAGATCGTGCGCATGGTGCGCGCGGCGGGAGCCCGGGAAGTGCATCTTCGCATCAGCTGTCCGCCTACCATCTCGCCTTGCTACTACGGAGTCGACACGCCGAACAAGAGCGAACTGATCGCAGCCAACTCCTCAGTGGAAGAGATTCGGCAGTACATCGAAGCCGATTCGCTCGCCTATCTTTCGCTGGAAGGGCTGGAGAAGGCCTGCGACGGCGGAGAAGGCAACCGCTACTGTACGGCTTGCTACACCGGCGACTATCCCACGCAGTGGGTCGACGTTGCTGAGATTCTGCCCGCGACCGCGGCCACCACTTAACGCGTTTTTACTTCTACTCTGCACAGGCAGGCTAGTTCAGGTGTGGCTTTTCTTGCGGAAAAGCCACCATTCGACTGGCTGACTTCTTGCAACCGAAGCAAAAAAGGCTTACGGCAAATCGAAGAGCAGAATTTCGGCCTCTTCCGTCGCCACCACGGTCAGCCGCTCCTCCAGGCTGATCGCCAGCGCATCTCCCTGCTGCGAGACTAAGTCCATTGGCCATAACGCGTCCGCGAGCAACCTGCAGCCACCCGAAACCTTCGTTCGCGAAGACGTATTCAATAGCTGCTTTGGGATTGAGCCGCGCAACGTACAGTTGGGCATCGCTCTTCATGGGCAGTGAACCCTCGTGTCCATCCGGCGAAGCGGCCAGGTGCAGCCGGTCCGGCTCTTCCGCAATGGGATAACGCTTCTGCGCGTAGTGGGGTCAACACCGTTCTTGTTGGGGAGAAGCCATATCTGCAGCAGGTGCAGCGGTTCGGTTCCGGAATGGTTGAACTCGCTGTGACGAATCCCGCTGCCGGCCGAGATGTGCTGCACTTCTCCTGGGCCGAGCATGCCGCCATTGCCCAGGGAATCACGGTGTTCCAGAGAGCCCTCGAGCACGTAGGTGATGATCTCCATGTCGCGGTGCGGATGGGGCGCAAATCCCTGCGCCGGCGCAATACGGTCTTCATTGAGAACCCGCAAGTTACGAAAGCCGTTGAATTTTGGGTCGTAGTAGTCCGCGAAGGAAAAGGAATGGTAGCTGTCCAACCAGGTTTGCTTGGCATGGCCTCGGTCTCGTGCCGATCGAATGCTTAGCATCGTTGCTGTCCCCGTATCTGTGGCAGGTTCAGTTTTACCTCACCGCCCGGCCTCCGCTGGGGTAACCAAAGACCGGGTGGGATCAGATTTGACAAGTTCCCGTGCCAGATCAGGATCGTCGCGCCGAATCGCGAAGGCACTGATCGCCGAACGAGAGGAATGGGGATTCGTCCGTCACTCTTTGGTCGCGTTCGAAACCTGGAGCTGAAGCGCCGTGGAATCCCCGTCAACTGTTGCTGGGAAAGAGCTCGGAAGCTACTCCGATTTGGTGGAAGAGGTGGACGGGGCTGCGGCGGGGGCGCTTTCTGTCTTGGCTGCTGGGGCCTTGTCGGCCGTCCCCCTTATCCGAAGACTTGGAGGCTGCCGTCAGAGCTGCTCCCGCCATCCGAGGACTTGCCGGCAGCGGCAGGCTTCGCAGCGTAGTCGGTGGAGTAGAAACCGGAGCCCTTGAAATGGGCACGGGCGGGCGTGGAAATCAGCCGTTCCACCTCGCCGTGGCAGACCGGGCATTCCTTTGGATCTTCAGCAGAAAAGGACTGGATCAGTTCAAATCGATGTCCGCACTTTTTGCACTGGTATTCGTACAGCGGCATCCGTACACTCCTTCAACTTTGCAGGTTCATCATTCGTTGGCTGCTGGCGCGGGCTGGCGATCGGCCAGCTCGATGAGGCGAACCTCGGTAATGGCCTCCGTGGCCTGCAGCGCGGCCAGGACCGAGGGGGCGACGCGGCCATCGATCTGGACCACCGCGAGCGCGTTGTGCTGGGCTGTGCGCAGGCTCCGTCCCAAAGCAAAGTTCGCAATATTCATTTTATGCTCGCCGAGAATGGTGCCGATACGGCCGATCACGCCAGGTACATCCAGGTTGCGGATGAACAGCAACGTTCCGTGCAGCGGGGCTTCGATATCGATGCCGTCGCAAGCAAGCAGCCGGGGCGAACTGCCGTGAAGCACGGTGGCGCTCGCGGTGCTGTCACCGGTCGCGGTATGCAAGGTCAGCTTGAGCACCGTGCCTGCGCCGCCCGATCCTTCTTCTTTCTTCTCTTCGTGCACCCGGATGCCACGCTCCGTGGCTACTGATAGGGCGTTGATGCGATTGACCACATCGGAATGCGCCAGTACCCCCTGGATCGCGGCATTGCGCACCAACTCGGTTTTGCCCTGCGCCAGGCGTCCACTGTAGGAAAGATGAATGCTTTCCAGATTCCCCGCGGCCAACGGGGAGAGGAATGCACCCAGACGCTCCGCCATCAGGACGTACGGGGAAATCTCCTGATACTCCTCATACGTCATGGAGGGCAGGTTGACCGCGTTCTGGACTACCCCGAACTTGAGGTAATCCTTGACCTGCTGGGCAATCTGCACTCCGACGGCCTCCTGCGCCTCGCCGGTGGAACCGGCGATATGCGGAGTCAAAATGACGTTGTCCAGCCCGAAGTAAGGCGAATCTTTCAACGGCTCCTGGCTGAAGACGTCGAGGGCGGCGCCGGCCACCTGGCCAGACTGAGGGCCTCCACCAGGGCAGCATCGTCGATCAGCTCACCGCGGGCGCAGTTGACGATGCGCACGTTCTTCTTCATGGTGGCCAGCGTCCGGGCGTTGATGATGCCCGGTCGTTTGGGGGGTAAGCCCCACATGCAGGGTCAGGTAATCGGCGCCGCGAAATAACTCCTCCACGGTGCACAGGCGGACTCCGTTTTCCCGCACCACGGCGGGGGCGACAAAGGGGTCATGGCCCAGTAGTTCCATGCCGAACGCCTTAGCCCGTCGCGCCACCTCCAGGCCGACCCGGCCCAGACCCAGAATGCCCAGTTGCTTGCCCCGCAGCTCTGTTCCCTGCAGCGACTTCTTTTCCCATTTGCCGGCGTGGAGAAGGGTGTTGGCGCGAGGCAGTTGGCGCCCTAGCGCAAGCATCAGCCCGATAGTCAGCTCGGCGACGGCGATGGCGTTGGCGCCCGGCGTATTCATGACCACGATGCCGCGGCGCGTCGCGGCATCGGCATCGATGTTGTCGACCCCAACGCCGGCGCGGCCAATCACCCGCAGCTTGGGAGCCGCACTCAGCAGTGCCTCATCGACCTGGACTGCGGAACGAACCACGAGCGCATCCGCATCCGCCAATTCGGCGGCCAGCCCGTTCTTGATCTGATCGTGGGTCACGATCTGCCAACCACTCTCGCCTTCAAACACAGCCAGGGTGGCGGGCGAGACTTTCTCAGCCAATACGATCTTCATCGTGCTCCTAAGGGTTCTTGTCCCGCGACGCGACGGCTGCCGCAGACAGTAGCAGCCGTCGCGTTGGGATGGGACGTTTGTCTAACGGGCGGAAAGGGAGACACCTGCCGAGGCACGGTCCCGCCGCGCGGCCTCGTCCGGCGCCCGCGATGCGAAGACGTTCTGGGCAGCCACCAATGCTTTCCCAAAAGCGAAACCCGGCAGCTTGAGGGCATGGGCCACTTGTTCCAGGGCGCCGATGAGGGCAATGGTGTCCATGTAGTCGAAAAATCCCAGATGAGCGATGCGGAAGATTTGCCCCTTCATCTCCCCTTGTCCGTTGGTGATGACGGCAGCGAAGCGGCTCTTCAACTCCTTGACGATGACGCCGGAATCGAGACCTGCCGGGGGCAATACGGCCGTTACTGCAGCAGCCGGAGCGTCCGGGGCGAAGAGTTGCAGGCCCAGGGCTTCCACCGCGGCGCGGGTCATGGCGGCGCAGCTTTCAGCGTTTTCCACCAGCTTGGCACGGCCCGCCGCCAGATCGCCGTCCGCCTGACCGGCAATATAGTCGAGGGCCGCTCCCAACCCGGCAATCAGGGCCACCGAAGGAGTGTAGGCGGATTCGCCCTTGGCCGCGTTCTTTCTCTCTTTGCGCAGATCGAAGTAGTAGCGAGGATTGAGCGAGATCTCCATCAAGTCCCAGGCACGATCGCTGACCGCCAGGTAGGAGAGGCCGGGAGGAATCATGACCGCTTTCTGCGATCCGCCGATGAGCACATCGACGCCCCACCCATCCATATCGATGTGCGTGGTGCCGAGGCCGGTGATGGCGTCCACCACCAGCACCGCGTCCTTGCCGCTCTGCTTCAATACATCCGCGACACCCTGAACATCGTGGCGCACGCCGGTCGAGGTCTCGGTAGCCTGCATGAAGATGGCGCGGGTCTCTATCTTGAGCGCCTTGCGCACCTCTTCCAGGTCGAAGGTTTGGCCATACGGCGCGCTGACGACATCGACATCGCACCCGAATGCCTTGGCCAGGCTGACCCAGCGCTCGCCGAACTTGCCCGCCGTCAGCACCAGCACGCGGTCTCCTGGTGAGGTCAGGTTCGAAACCGATGCTTCCATCGCTCCGGTGCCGGAGGAGGCGAGCAGTATCACGTCATTCTTGGTCCCGACAAAGGTTTTCAGGTCGCGGAGTACCTTCAGGTACAGGGCGCGAAATTCGGGGGTCCGGTGGTGTATATCGGCTGCAGCCATAGCGAACTGGGCCGCAGGCAGAAGCGGGGTAGGACCGGGAGTAAAAAGGCGGGTCTTACGGATCATGGTTCCATTGTAATAAACAAAGCTTTCTATAATGGGCGTTTAAATGGGAATGGAGGAGTATGAGCCTGGTTGAGAAGATCCATCAGGATATGGTGGGGGCCATGAAGCAGCGCGCGGTGGAGCGTTTGTCCACCCTGCGAATGGTGGTATCTGCGTTGAAAAATAAGGAGATAGAGCAGCGTACGCCAGTCACCGATGCACAGGCTTTACAGGTACTGACCACCTTGATCAAGCAGCGCAAAGACTCCATCGAGCAGTTCACCAAGGGCAATCGGCCGGAGTTGGCGGAAAAGGAAGCAGCAGAGATTAAGGTTATCGAAGAGTACATGCCCAAGGCGGCGGGAGAGGAAGAGCTGCGGCAGCTGGTGACTTCAACCCTGGCCGAGCTGCGGGCTCAGGGCGCCCAGCTGGGGCCGAAGGACATGGGGACGGTGATGAAGGCGGTTCAGGTGAGGATCCAGGCCAGCGGTCTAAGGGCCGACGGCCGGGTGGTCAGTGAAATGGTGAAGGCGGCGCTGGCCGGGTGAGGTAAGAGCGAACCTGTAGGTCTACCTTCCTACTCTGGGATCACCTTTACGAAGGTGCCGTCCGGCAGCTCGCCACCCAGAACATGCACCACTCCGTTTTTCACCAATCCGCGGAGCATGATGCCCTTGGGCGCCGGCTGCTCGGCGCGGATGGGGCTGGAGCAGGGGCAGGGCTGAGCAGCCGGAGCGCGGCCCATTCCGCGGTCCATGGCCACATTGGCCAGCCGGTCCGCGTGGCGGTTTTTCTCCCGCAAAACATGTTGAATCTGGAAGTGGTCAAGCCGCGCAATACGCCGCTTGGCCTCCTCGTACAGAGGACGGAGTTCGGGGCTGTTCACGCGATACTGCCCCTTGATCTGCTTGACCATCAGCTCAGAGTCGGAGACGACCCGCAAACTCCTGTGCCCGTTGGCGATAGCAAACTCCAACGAGGCCAGCAGGGCGGAGTACTCGGCGAAATTATTGGTGTGCACACCCAGAAACTGGCTCAATTCGCCCAGAACTTTTCCTGCCGAGTCCTGGATATAGACGCCGAAGCCGGCCGGCCCCGGGTTGCCGCGAGACCCGCCGTCGCAGTACGCGACAATGCTTTCGCCGGAGTGCTCGAATAGGGAAGACATAGGCTGAGTCTATCGAATCCCGGCTGCTTACCAAACGCTCGCCTGCTTCGTCTAGGGGACAGTGGTTAGTTGTGTACCTGGAGCGACGAATGACGACGGACGCGCTTCGCTTTACCTCTCAAAGGCCAATCAAGGCTGGGAGCTCTGCCTGGGCTCCGCAGCGAACGTTACAATCCTCGTCAGGCATGGCAAGCGAAGCATGGGGTCGCGCCACCGAAACCGAGCTCATCCGCGAAGCACAAAAGGGTTCGCGGACCGCCTTCGAAGCCTTGGTGCGCCAATACGACCAGCCAGTCTTACGGCTTGCGCTGCGCTTGACGGGGTCCGAGCAGGATGCGCAGGACATCCACCAGGAAGCCTTCCTCAAGGCCTATCGTTACCTGGCAAATTTCCGCTTCGAATGTTCCTTCTATACCTGGATCTACCGCATCGTGACCAACCTGTGCCTCGATCACCTGCGGCGGCGCAAATCCCGCCGGGAAGAGCAATCCGTGGTGGTCGATTCCAGCGGCGGGGAGATGGACCTGCTGAGCAATATCTCCGACGAGCGCGCGATGGCCAATCCCGAGCGCGAGCTGGAGCGCAAGCTGTTGGGGGAGCGGATCCAGGAAGCGCTAGGGCGCCTGACTCCGCGGGAACGCATGGTTTTTGAGCTGAAGCACTACCAGGGCCTGAGATTACGAACAATCGGTGAAATGTTGAACACCACGGAAGAGACCGCCAAGAACACGCTCTTCCGGGCTACTAGAAAACTAAGAACTAATTTGGCGACACTACGGTGAGGCGAGGTTTGGTATGGATTGCGAGCTGGCGCAACAAAAGATTGCTCTATTCGCGTACGGAGAACTTCCTGACGATCAGTGCCATTTGCTGGAAGGTCATCTAGCCACCTGCAAACGTTGTCAGGAGGAGTTTGCGGCAGTACAGGCGCTACAGCAGGCGATGGCGCTTGCGCCTACCCTGGAGCCTTCAGCCAACCTGCTGGCGCAAGCGCGTCTACGGCTGGAGGAAGCGCTGGACACCATGCCGCGAAGCGGCTGGCTGATGCGTGTCCAGCAGTCCATGTTTCGCGGCGTGAGCATGCTGGGCCGGGCTCCGGTCGCGGCCTCCGCACTCCTGGTTCTGGGCCTCGCCTCCGGTAGCTGGGCCGGCTATCAATCCGCATTGCGCAGTCACCGGCCACCCGCCGAGCTACCCGCAGCCATCGCGGGACCGGGAACGATCGCCAACGTCAGCAGCATTGTCCGCGAACCAAATACCGAGAATGTGGAAGTACGCTTCAATCGCCTGGTCCCGGAGACCACCCAAGGATCGCTCGACGATCCGCAGATACGCGAATTGCTGCTGGTTGGGGCACAGAGCCAGGTAAATCCCGGCGTGGCGCAAAATTCTGTGAGCCTGCTGGCCGGCGAGTGCCAGGCGGGGCACCAATGCTCCGACGGTCCGATTCGCAATGCTTTGCTGGTGGCGCTGCGCTACGACAAGAACGCCAGGGTCCGATTGCAAGCGTTGGACGGCCTTAAGCCCTATGTGGCAGAAGATATGCGCGTCCGCGACGGAGTGCTGGAAGCACTGATGAACGACCAGGACGCCACGGTGCGCTCGCGCGCCATTGAGCTTCTGCAGCCGGTCGAGGCCGATAGCAGCGTGCGCGAGGTATTGCACACGGTTGCGTCGGAGGACGACAATCCGCATATTCGAACCGTCTCTCACGAAATTCTGGATGAATCGCCGCAAATCCAGTAGCTTGAGAGTTGCTTTTAAGGCATGCAGCAAGTCTTAACGGTATTGAGTCCCTTGGGAGTCCTCCAATGAAGCACCTTCCGATTTTGGGTTCGCTGGCCGTGGTACTGGGTGGTCTTCTCACCACCTGCTGGGTATCAGGAGACGCGTTGAATCTGCCGGCCAGCATGCCGGAGTTTCTGCTCTTTACCTCGCAAGGCTACCTTGGCGTTGTCTTAGGGAAGGTGGATGATGAGCGTGCCAACGCGCTCCACCTGAAAGATGCTCACGCAGCCGAGGTGGTCTTAGTGGACCACGACGCTCCAGCCGGCAAGTCTGGCCTCAACGTTCACGACGTGATTCTTCAGCTGGACGGACAATCCTTTGACAATGTTGACCAGCTGCGCCACAAACTCCATGAGATGCCATCGGGGCGGACGGTTACTCTACTCGTCAGCCGCGACGGCAACCGCTTGAACGTGGTCGTGCAGCTCTGTAACCGGAAGGTGCTGGAACAGCAGGCCTGGTCGAAGCATTTCACCGTTCCGGAGCCAACCGCACCAGCATCCGGACAGAGCTTCCTGGGAAGTGTTGCCTCGAGTGGTCCCGCCTTTCTGGATAGTATGATTCCCCGGGCCCTTTATGTCGGGGCGGATGTGAACCCGGTGCGCACCCAGTTGGCTGATTATTTCGGAGTGAAGAGTGGCACCGGATTGCTGGTGGAAAGCGTGGACTACCAGAGCCCGGCATCGCGGGCCGGCTTAAAGGCTGGAGATGTTGTAGTAAAAGTCGAATCGCAACAGATGACCAGCAAGAACGACTGGCTTAAGGCGATTCGCAACCATCGCGGGCACCCTGTGCAGGTCACCGTCATGCGCAACAAGCAGGAGCAAATCTTGACCATGAGCGCGGGAAAGATCAAGAAGAATTAAGCACCACCTCTCCCGCGATAAACACCGGAAATGCACCTGCTGTAACCACTTAGATGGCCTGTGATACCGCTCAGGCTGCGATCATCCCCATTCCTTTCTGGTTACTCGCGCCCCTGCTTGGGCTGTGTTTGAATAACAGGAGATGCAAATCCGGCGGAAACAGACCTGGAAAGGGCGAGCCACGGCGGGGGCGCGCAAAGTGCGCGAACTGATGGTCGTCGGGCAGGCTTTAGCTTCCACCCGGCACGTAGTGATGGCACAGATCGTGCCCATGCGATTCTGCAATCTCTCCTGCGCTTACTGCAACGAGTACGACAAGGTATCGAAGCCTGTACCGCTCCCGGAAATGCTGCGCCGCATCGACCACCTTGCAGCCCTGGGCTCGAGCATCATCACCATCTCTGGCGGCGAGCCGCTTACCCATCCGGAGCTGGACGACATCATCGCCCGTATACGCCACCACGGGCGGGTAGCCGGCATGATCACCAATGGATACCTGCTGGTGCCGGAGCGGATCGAGCGGTTGAACCGGGCCGGTCTAGACCACATGCAGATCTCGATCGACAACATCGAGCCGGATGAGATCTCGAAGAAGAGCCTCAAGGTTCTGGACAAGAAGCTGGAGTTCCTCTCCCAGCACGCCGAGTTTCACGTCAACATCAATTCCGTCGTTGGCGGCGGTATCAGGAATCCCCAGGACGCACTGGTGATCGGCAATCGGGCGCTGGAGCTTGGGTTTACGTCAACCATCGGCATCATCCACGATGGGGACGGGCAACTGAAGCCCTTGAAGGATGAGGAACGGCGCGTCTATTACCAGATGGCCGGGATGGCAAAGAAGAACTATTCCCGCTTCAACAAGTTTCAAGAAGCGATCGCCAATGCTGAGCCGAACAACTGGCGCTGCCGCGCCGGTTCACGTTTCTTGTACGTTTGCGAAGATGGACTGGTGCACTACTGTTCACAACAGCGTGGCTACCCGGGAGTTCCGCTGGCGCAATACACCAAAGCCGACCTCAAGCGGGAGTACGTGACGGAAAAGAGCTGCGCTCCGCACTGCACTGTCTCCTGCGTGCACCAGATTTCTTACATCGACCACTGGCGTTCGCCCCAGACGCGGCAAACCACGCCTGGCGAGCTGGTCAACATCCAGACCTAGACACCGCCTTGGTTGAGTCTGCGGGCAAGAAAGCAAAACCTCAGGGGCTAAAGCCCTCATTAGGGGCTTGTGTACGGCCCGACTAAAGTCCTGCCCTGACACAAAGCATGGCCCGTCTATCTATTGGCCGGTGCCGTGATGCACAGCCACGGCTTGCCCTTTGGTATCGGCCAGCGCCTGGTCGATGATCTGATAGAGGCGTTGGCGATCGACTACCTCTACAAAAGGCACGCCATTCGTCTTGTTGGTGACCACCCAAATGGTCGGCGTGTGCTCGATGCCAATGCGCTTGCCGAGATCGATGTCCGCTTGGACTTGAGCGGCCAGCTTCTTCTGCGGATCGATCACAAAAGGAAGCGCGACGCCATGCTCCTGCGCGAACTTCTCCGCGAAATTGCGAATCGCTGCCGAGGCAGCCGTCGTTGGACCTGCTGGAGTTTCAGGAGAAGTCTCTCCCGCCGCATCAATCAGCTGCTGGTTGGCAAAGACCGCATCGCGAAAATCATCGCCAAGTTTCTTCGACTTGGTGTCGAACCAACGGGCGTATACCGCCGCGTCAAAGCTCCAGGCGTGGAAGGGCAAGGGAAAATCGTGACGCACCCAGGGAATATGGTATTGGTTCGCGGCGTCGTGTAAGAGAGGATTGGCGCGGGCACAATCGGGACATTCCATATCCTCAAACTCAACGATCGCCACGCGGGCGCCTGGCGGGGGTTTGAGGGCCGCAGGATCATGCACGGCGGTGGACTGCGCGGCGGCAAAATGAGCCGCAAATCCGGCGGCGCCGAATACGACAAATGCCGCCATCAGGAGCCGGAACCTCTGCGGAGGAGTGTTTGGGATAATCGCCGGAGGCGTTGATGGAATAGCGCGCATGGTTCCTTTGCCCTTCACTCTTCAGACCTTCAATCCTCTCTATTGTAATGGGTAGGCGGCCGCCCGATGCGATATGATGCAGGCTTCCGGTGGGGGATGGGAAGCGCTACGTTGAAGATCGTACTCAGCCTGGCCGGAGCGGGTGCGGTCAGTTTTTGCGTCTTTGTCTTGCTGGAAGCCCTGCTGTCACGCACCCATGCAGCCAACGCCGGCGTCGTGCTGTTTCATTTTCAGTTGAGCTCGATGGTGGCGATGGGGGTCTTTGCCGGGTTTGCTATCGTGATTTTCGTCCGGCTGTCGCGGAACCGGCAGAGGCTAAGGAAGTGATATGAAAAATCGCGCGGAGTGGCTAACGTTCGGCGTATTCGTGATCGCCGTCCTGGCGAGCATTAGGTTTCCTGTTGCGCCGCGGAGTACACGGCCAGTCAGCGGCCCTGGCAATAGCCCTGCTGTTCATCCTGCTGTTGCGGATCGGAATCTTTGCCTGGAATCTGCGCCGGCAACGTGCCGAGCTGGAGCGGAAGTAGATCCATCCTCCTGCCTCCCCGGCCAGGAAAAAACGTGGCGGGGACTCTGTGCTACACTCGGTTCCCGCAAACGAAGCAGGCCGCCAGCGTGCATGGTAACGCGCTCCCCAGCGCGCACGGACCGCTCCAAGACTCCGAATCTTGAGAACTGGAGATACCTGGGATGAACCGTTCATTAAAGACTTATCAGGGACAGGACATTCGTAATGTCGCGTTCGTGGGTCATGCGCACTGCGGCAAGACCACCCTGATCTCTGCGCTTCTTCAAGCAGCCAAGATGACCGAAAGGCTGGGCCGAGTGGATGACGGCAGCGCGGTAACCGCTTATGACGAAGAGGATGTAGCGCGCCGGACCACCATGCAGAATGCGCTGGCATTTGCCGAGTGGCACAACGTAAAGATCAATTTCGTAGATACCCCTGGCTTTCCCATGTTCGTGCACGAGGCGCGCGCGGCGCTGCTGCCGGTAGAAGCGGCGTTGCTGATCGTGAACGCAGCATGCGGCGTGGAAGCCATGACCCGGCGGGTGTGGAGGTTCGGCGAAGAATTCAACCTGCCCCGGGTGATCGTGGTCAACCAGATGGATCACCCCCGCGCAGACCACCAACGCACCCTCAACGCGTTGCGCGAAGGTTTTGGCCGCCAGGTGGTTCCGGTGCAACTGCCCATTCTTGAGGGCAACGGACAGAATCCCATCTTTCGCGGCGTCGTGGACCTGGTAACCATGCAGGCCTTCGTGTACGAACCGGACGGCAGCGGTTGCGGCCGCCTTTCTGAAATTCCGGTACGCCTGCGCGAAGAGGCTACGGAGGCCCACCAAGCCCTGGTAGAGCTGGTGGCCGAGGGCAAGGATGAGTTGATGGAGGAGTACTTCCGCGAAGGAACCATCCCGGAAGAGCACTTGATCGTTGCCCTGCACGAGGCCATCCGCGAGGACCGGATCTTTCCCGTGCTCTTTTCGAGCGGCCTGCGGAACGTGGGCAGCGACCATCTGCTCGATTTTCTTCAGGTGTATGCGCCATCGCCGGTGGAGCGGGTCCCGGTGGCTGCGCGCGGGGCCGTGGAATCTGTTGGCGTTCGCCCGGATTCCGAAGCCGAGATGGTGTTGCGCAAGGTGGATGATCGTGAGCCGCTGTCGTTATATGTCTTCAAGACCATGTCTGATCCTTTCGCAGGAAGGATCTCCTTCTTCAAGGTCTTTTCCGGTGTCGCGAAAAGCGACGCTACGGTTACGAATTACACCCACCACAGCGCAGAGCGCCTGGCCCACCTGACGGTCATGCAGGGACGCACGGCAAGTCCCGATCGGGGAGTTGCACGCAGGCGATGTGGGCGCCGTGGCCAAGCTGCGCGAGACGTTTACCGGCGACACGCTGGGGGATGCGGGCCACGAGATTTACTTTGATCCGGTGACCATGCCGGAGCCCGCCGTTACCTATGCCATTGAGCCCAAAACGCGGGCCGATGAAGATAAACTAGCGCCGGCGGTTCACAAGTTGATGGAGGAGGACCTGATGGTCCGCTTTTATCGCGATGCCGCGACCCATGAATTCCTGTTGGCCGGCTCGGGCCAGCCCCATATCGAGTCCATCGTGCAACGGCTGCGCCGCCGGTACCACACCGAAGTGACGCTCAAGGCGCCCAAGGTACCTTACCGGGAGACGATCCGCGCCGGCGCCAGCGCCCAGGGTCAGGCATAAGAAGCAGAGCGGAGGCCACGGGCAGTTCGGCGACTGCTGGGTGCGCCTGGAGCCTCTCCCCCTGGGCGGAGGTTTTGAGTTCGTCAACGAGATTTTCGGCGGGGCGATTCCGCGCACCTTTATTCCGGCGGTCGAGAAAGGCATCCAGGAAGCGGCGGCGCGCGGCTGGCTGGCCGGCTTTCCCATGGTCGACTTCCGCGCTGTGCTTTTTGACGGAAGCTACCACGACGTGGACTCCAATGAGCTCTCCTTCCGGCTGGCCGGGCGCCTTGCCTTCCGCAACTGCATGGAGCAGTCCAGGCCGGTACTGCTGGAGCCCCTGATGCGGGTGGAGATTGAGGCGCCGGAAAGTTTTACCGGCGTTTTGATGGGGGATCTGACCGGACGGCGTGGTCGCGTTCAAGGGATGGGCGCCGGCCGCGGCACCACGATCATCCGGGCCGAAGTCCCTATGGCTGAAATGCTCACTTACGGCGCCACGCTCACCTCCCTCACCCAGGGGATGGGCAGTTTTCATATGGAAATGGCCCGCTACGATGTGGTTCCCCCAGCGTCGGCCGATAAGGTAATCGCCTCCGCCCACAAACACGTTCACGCCGACGACGAAGCATAGGGATGGGACTGCCTGCGACTGTCGTGCTCCGTGGAGAGCAGTGCTAGAGACAGTGAGTAGCCCAGGACAGCCCCGGGTTTCCCTTCGCAGAACTGACCGCATCCACACGCCTAGTACGATGGAAGAGGCGGGAGAACTGCGCCCCGAAGCGGCCACGATTTAGGCAACCTGGAGGCCCCGAATCGATCTAAAGGATTGGACGGAAAGGAAGAGACGACCCCTAATGACGATCCCAGCGCGGCAGTTGATTGCTACGGCGGCTTTGTTGGCCGCCGGAACGCTCTCGGCGCAAACGGCCAATCAGAGTTCCGCGCAGAGCCCCTATTACGGCAGCGTGACCATCGTAAAACCGACCGACGGGGTCAAGCCCCTGACCATCGACGAGGCCATCGGGATGGGCATCGAGCACAACCTGGCGCTGGTCGAGGCGCGGCAACAGGAACTGAGCGCAAAGGCGCAAACCAGGAAAGCCTGCAGTCCTCCTCCCTACCGTCACTGCTCAAGCCGATTCGGGCGCACACCAGATCAACCTGGCCGCCTTCGGATTTTCCTCCTGCCTTTTGGCCCAATCCGCTCCCCTTTTTCCTGGCTGGACCTGGCGTCGGTTCCCACGGTCGTGAAAGTGAACTCCACCGACGCCATGGTGAATTATTCGCAGACGCTCTTCAGCCTGCAGAATATCGACCTCTACCGGGCGGCAAAGGCGAACGAGCAGGCCGCTTATTTCAGCAAGCAGTCCTCGCGCGGGCTGGTCGTGCTCACCGTGGGCAACGCCTACCTGCAGACGCTGGCTCTGGGCGCCCAGGTGGACAATGCGAAGGCGCTGCTGCAGGCCGACCAGGTGCTGCTCGACCAAGCCGTCGCCGAGCATCAGGCGGGCACAGCGGCGAACCTGGATGAACTGCGGGCCCGGGTGCAGTTCCAAACCCAGCAGCAAGCTGTGATTTCGGCTGAAGTCAACTTCAAGAAGGCCAAGATCGCGCTCAACCGGGAAATTGGCCTACCGGCAGAACAGGAGATCCAGCTTACGGATAACGCGCCCTATGCCGACCTGGCGACCATGAATATCGATGAAGCCAAGCGAATCGCCTACCAGAGCCGCCAGGACTACCAGGGTCTGCAGGCCCAAATCCGGGCGGCGCAATTGCAACGGAGAGCGGCCAAATGGGAGCGGCTGCCAACCCTCGATTTTCAAGGCAATTATGGTGTCACCGGGGTAACCGGCGGCCTTTACCACGGAACGTTTGTGGCGGAGGGACGCTGAACCTGCCCCTTTTCGAAGAAGCCAAGTTCCGCGGGGACAGCGGGGTCGCAGCCGCCAACCTCACCAACCTGACCGAGCAATTGGCCGCCTTGAAAGAGCAGATCAACCAGCAGTTGAGGGATAGCATCCTGGATGTGCAGTCGGCCACCGAACTGGTGCGGGTGGCGCAAAGCAACGTAGAGCTGGCGCGCAAAGAATTGGAACAGACCACGGATCGTTTTCAGGCGGGCGTGGACGATAACCTGCCGGTGGTGCAGGCACAGGCTACCCTGGCCGACGCCGAGACCACCCTGGTGAACACGACCAGCCAACATAACCAGGCCAAACTGGGGCTGGCGCGCAACCTGGGCATCGTCGATACCCAATACGCAACCTATGTGCACGGCAACTAATCAGGCTTCGTCGACGTCAGCGTCACCGCTCCACTGCGAATATCGAAATAGCCGGTAGCCACCTTCACGTTGCCGGCTTCGATCATCCCCGCCAGCAGCGGGGACAATTCCCGCAACCGCGAAGACTGAATCAAGGCATTGGCTCGAATCGTGGCCTCAACATCGGGCCGGCTTGCTCCACGGCTGCCTCAATGTGCGGGAAAAGAGCGCTGATCTGTCCGGGGAACGAGAGTCCCGCTGTCGCTTGTCTTTGGATGGCGGCTGTGACCGCTCCGCACCTGCTATGGCCCATGACCAGGATGGTGTTGGTGCCGAGCACAGCGGCAGCATACTCGAGACTGGCCACAATCTCCGGGGTGACCATGTTGCCCGCCACGCGCGTAACAAAGAGCTGTCCAATCGTCTGATCGAAAACCACTTCCACGGGCACGCGCGAATCGGAGCAGGAGAGCACCGCGGCAAAAGGCTCCTGCTTCTCCAGGGTCTGTTGCAGCATGGCGAGGTCACGGCGGTGGGCGGACGTGCGCCCGCTGATGAATCGGCGGTTCCCCGCCAGCAACTCATCCAGCGCGGCCGCGGGCTCACTCTTTTATCGGTTTCGTTCTCCGTGACGTCTGCGGCCATGGGCACCCCTCTCACCTTCGGTCGCTCCCAAAATCGTGACGACGTGCCTGCATCCTATCGTATTTCCCGCTTGCGATATCCTTTCCGGGGACGGTCCGTGCAGTTTTTCTTGACAGAGAAGCTGCCTCTTTGTATTTTGTTACAATTTTAAAAAGCAGGCATATGGCCCCACCAAGAACAGGGACAGCAGCATTTGCCTTTAGAGATTTTCGCCGCTATCAGTTGGCGCGGGTAATGGTCATCATGGGCGCGGAAGCGCAGGCAGTGGCTGTGGCCTGGCAGGTGTACGAGATCACCCATCGGGCGATCGATTTGGGCTACACCGGCCTGGTGCTGTTTTTGCCCGGCCTCTTATTCCTGCTGCCAGCCGGCCATGTCGCCGACCGCTACGACCGGCGCATGGTGATCCTGGTCTGCTATGTCACTGCAGATCCTGTGCACCGTCACGCTCCTGGTTTTCGCTCTGCGGGGGTTGCATCGCGTGGAGCCGATCTTCGCGGTGCTCTTCCTGATCGGGTCGGGACGCGCCTTCAGCGGCCCGGCCAGTTCGGCCCTGCTGCCCCACCTGGTTCCTACGGAACATTTCGTGAACGCCATTACATGGGGAGCGACAGTCTTCCAAATCGCCAACATCGCCGGACCAGCCGTCGGAGGTCTGCTTTACACCCTGCCGCTGAAAGGGAGGCTGTACGGCGCTCCCATTGTGTTTCTATTTACCCTGGCGACCGGAATCGGCTTTGTGCTGTTGATCGGGTCCCTGCATGTACGCCCCGGGCGAATGGAGCATCGGGCGATTTCGACCGATGTGATCCTGGCAGGCTTTCGCTATGTCTGGAAATCCAAGCTATTGCTGGGATCGATTTCGCTGGATCTTTTCGTGGTGCTCTTAGGCGGCGCGACTGCGCTGCTGCCGATCTTTGCTCATGATCTGCTGCACACCGGCCCGCAGGGTCTGGGAGCCCTTCGCTCCGCTCCAGCGCTGGGCGCCCTGGCGGTTTCCATCTGGTTGACCTTCCGGCCGGTTTTGCGACGTCCGGGCATTCTTATGTTCGCCGGGGTCGCTGTTTATGGGGCGCAACGATCGTCTTCGGCCTTTCCAGAAGCCTGCCGCTTTCGCTGGCCGCGCTGATGGTGGTGGGAGCATCGGACATGGTCAGCGTCGTGATCCGATCCTCGATGCTGCAGCTGGCTACGCCAGCCTCGATGCGGGGCAGAGTCAGCGCAGTCAATTCGCTCTTTGTTGGAGCCTCGAATGAGCTGGGTGAATTTGAAAGCGGCGTGACCGCCCAGTGGTGGGGAGCGGTGCGCGCCGTGGTGGCTGGAGGTCTCGGAGCGCTGGCCGTTACCGGCATTTGGAGCGTGCTGTTTCCCGCCCTACGGGGAATCGAGCAGTTGACCGCAGAATCGCTCCTGCAAGAGGAAGAACAAACCTTACGGGGCGACTGAGAAAAGTATGCTCCCCTGCCAATCGTGCCCTGTCACACCCCTGTCTGAGGCTCCGGGAGGCAAACTTTCAGTTGACAGGATGCCCCCTGATTGCACAATTCGTAAGGCTTTTGTCGTACTTTCTGCCGACCCCACAAATTCCCCCCGGCGGTCCGAATCATTGCTCTTCAATCGACCCGTGTGAGCCGGTGGGCCATGTCTGCCGCTGCGCGGGCTGATCTAACAGCGGAATCATGGGTAGGAGTTTGCGAAAAATGAGAAGTTCAGTCTTCCTGCAGGGCCTTGCGACGGTGTGCATCGCCGCCGCTGCTTCCACCGTTTCAGGCCAGACCGCCGTCCAGCTTTTCAGCCCCGCTAACGTGCGGGTATCGACCCAGGGGACGGGGTACGGAGCCAGCGAAAACGTCTTCAACACCACCATTTTGAACCTGACATGCACATCTGCCGATTCAGGCCAAGATTTCATCCACGGCGGACGGCAGCGGAAACGTGTTGGTGGACAACTTCATTACCTTCAATGAGGTAGGAGGGACGCCCTGCCGACATCTGCAAGAACGGCACGATGGAAAACGGCAACCAACAGAACTGCTTCACCAGCAATTATGCATCCCAGGCCAGCGCCGGCGAACTGAACGGTAAGGATCCGGATAACTATCTGGCCGCTGGAGGAGTGCCGCCCATCGACGTCAGCAGCTATCTCACCGCCGGTGCGGTGCAAGCCCAGATCGGGCTCGTGGATACTGGCAGCTATCTCACCAGTTCCACTCTCTACCTGGTGACCAACTGCGCCTTTAACGGGGTCGCAGGGCCGGGCAAGGTGACCGGCAACCCAATCTCCCAAAGCAACCCGACCGACCAGCAGCTGACCCAGAATTTTTCGTTTAACTCAACGAATAACCAGCAGGTACAGTTCACCTACGACCTCTCCGAGGCGCAGAACGCCGGCAGCCTTTCCATCACCGACGGGACGTCGCCTACAGGCTCGGACACCCCACTCAATGCGGCAACTTTCCAATCCACCTACCTGAACGGCACCTCGTTTGCGACCGGGAGTTGCCTGATCCATAGCGGTGAACTGTACAACGGGGCGCCAGCCTGCAAACTCTACACGCTCACCTGCCAGGTCGGAACCGATCCCACCCAGAAGGGAGCTTTGTGTCCGACATCGCAGCAGCGCAACGAGATTTTTGAGGATGTTTTCGACGGTCCCAGCTTTACCCTTCCCGATGTTCTGGGCACAAATCTCTTGATCTACCACCAGGGAGTAGGCTTCCTGGAGGCCAAAGACGGCTGGAGCGGAGGGCCTTGCGTGTTCGATTCGTCGTCCAACATCGCCAATCTGCTTTGCCCGCAAAACCTGTTGACCAGCTTTTCCGGTCCAGGCGCCTACAAGAGCGGCGGCCGCGGCGAGAGTTCCAACTCCACGTTTATTACCGTGGCCCCGGTGCCCGAGGATCTGACCATCGTCACTGTGCCCGGGCAGCGACTCGGCTCTTGGATCAACAGCCAGAGCTCAAAAGTAAATTTCCTAAGCGTGCCGCCTGCCCTGGCTTCAAGAAACAACTTCGTAGCGGCGCCGATTCAGAGCATCACCTACGGTATTTCCCTGGCTTCGAGCGTGCCTCAACCCGGTGCGCCTGTTCCAGGCGATGTGACCGTACCCAATAGCCCCTGCCCTGCGCCCGGTGGATCCAACCCACCGAAAGCTACCTCCTTCACAGCCCAGGGGGAGGGTATCAGCGTCCCGGCGGATGGCCAATACCTTTTGCACTACTTTGCCCAGGACTGCGCCGGCACCGAAGAACTGCAGTTCACCAAGAGTGGAGGGAGCTGGTCCACCTCGTTCTACACTTTCCCCATCAATGTGGACACGGTCAACCCCGTAGTTCAGACGGGACCCACGTTGTCTCCGGCGCCCACGAGCACTGGCTATAAGGTTGGTCAGAAGGTCACCGCGACTTACAGCTGCACTGACGACCGCTCCGGCATCGTGAGTGCGGCGCCGCACTTTACTTGGTGGGCAGGCTGAACACCGGCACGATCACAGTCCTGTCAATACGTTACAAACAGGCCAGCAAACCTTCACGGTAACCGCCGTGGACGCTGCAGGCAATACCATAACTTCCGCCCCCGTCAGCTACCTGGTACAAGTGCCACAGAGATTCACCGCTTCCAATGCGTTTTCCGGAAGCCGCATTGCTGAACCGGCTGTACAGGTGGGAAAATCTCGCACTTTAAAGAATGAGCACAAACAGGGTTCTCATCCTTCGCAGAAACCGCGAATGATGAGAACCCTCAGTTATTTTTTCCAGCGGTTGGATTCGTCATACATGGTCTTGAAATCGGTGCGGCGCATGATGTTTTCCGCGCCCGCATCGGAACGAATTCACGTCCAGCAGCCGGGCTGCCTCACGGTAATAGTCAGCCGCGATCCCGGCACTCCCGCTCAGTCGTGCTGACGTTCCCAGCAAGTAGTAGATTCTGGCCAAGCCGAAACGCACTCCTGCACGCTGCGCGCCGGGTAGCTCCTGCTGCAGATCGTGATTGGCGCGGGTGTAATCCTTGAGGCCTATCTCTGCCTCGCCAGCTCTAGATTCATCTCCAACGACAGGTGTGCGGCGACCGAGCCTTTGGCATTAAGAAGGGCTTGCAACGCGCGTGACGCTTCCTGGAAACGGCCCTGAGAAACCGCGACCCTGGCCACGTTCACCTTCGATTGCAGCAGCACTTCGTTGTATTTGGTCCGGGATGCGAGCCGGAGACGCTGATTCATAAAATGGGGCGGCGCTTTTGACGTCGCCGCGGTAAAAAGCCAGGTCGCCTCGCGTGATTCAAAATTTCCGCTTGTAAAGCATCGTTTTTCAGAGCCTGCTGAATTTTTTGCGCTTCCTCGAGCGGTGCCGCAGCCTCATCGCTCCTTCCTGCGCGAGCCAGAGCCCCGGAGAGGTCGTTCAGAAATTCCGCCATATCAAGCCCGTTCTCCCCTTGCTGGCGAAAACTCTTCACTGCATCCTGCATCGACTTCACCGCTGCGCCAAACCTGCCCTGGTATTCAAAGACCAGGCCGATCTGGCGAGAGACCAGGCAACAATGTGCGCATCCCCGGCTTTGCGCCCGAGTTCCAGCGCCCGCATCAACCCTGTCATTGCCTGCTCGTACTGTCCCGTCACCGTATAGGCTTCGCTCAGGCCCTCAAGCGTATCGTGCAAGATCGCCCGGCACACCCAGCTTTTCTCGCAACTGCAAAGACTGCTGGTAATAGGTAAAGGCGTTGTCGTTGTCCCCGATGGTCAAATACACGTTGGCGATATTGTTGAGGCATTGCGCCTCGTAACCCTGGTCGCCGGTCTCTCGCTGGATCTGTAAGGCTTGCTTGTAGACATCGAGCGCCTGATCGAATTTGCCCAGGTCGTGGTAGATCGTGCCCATATCGGTGAGGGTGTCGGCGACACCACCCTTCATGCCGATTTCGCGCAACAGCACCAGCGACTTGTTATAACTGGCCAGCGCAGCCTCCGGTTTGCCTCTCGTCGCCTGCACATCAGCCATCTCATTCAGGGCAGCGGAGATGCCCCACTTTTGACCGATCTTCTGGTTGATCGCAATGGATTCCTCATAGTTGTGCAGCGCTTCGTCCGGCTTGTTAAGCCGGCGGTACGAATTCCCCATGGAAAGCAGAATCAGGGCCCTCTGCTCCGGGTTGTCGAACTGAATCGTAAGCGTGAGGCCCTGGGTCAGTGCGTCCAGTGCCGCCTGAGGATTGCCGGTGAGGTTATCAACGACCCCCGTCTGCCACAGCGCCCTGATGTTTTTGGGATCGGACTGCAGGACTTTGGCAAAAGTAGCGCGCGCCTTTTCGTACTCCCCGCTTTGCAGGTAGAGGACGCCTAGCTCGTACTGAACATCGACATCGCCGGGTAAGCTTTTGGAGAGATTCTCGTAAGCCTCGATCGCCTTCTTGTTGTCTTTCATGACGCGCGCATTGCTGGCGCTAATCAGGTATTTCTCCGGCAGCGGCAGGTTTTGATTCTGCGCGAGATTGAGGGCGCGGATGGACGATTGCTCGGCGTCATTTTGAAATCCAAGTGCGGCCTGGGCATCGGCAAGCATGGAGAATGCCAGCGCAAAATCGGGATCCTCATTCGTCGCCTGCTGCAGGTGTTTTAAAGCATCCAGGTTTTTGCCCGCGCGCATCAGCACGGATCCTTCATTGAATTCGCGCAGTGCATCGACGGATTTCGAATTGGGCTTGAACGACTGGGCCTTCAATTCCTCGACCACACTGGCGGAGAGAGAAAGGTTCTTGCGCACGGAGTCGGCCAGGCTGTCGATGGCCGCAGGCAAATCTTTTACCAGCGCTTGCGCTTTGACGGGGATGGTCTGGTCATGCACCAGGTCGCGTATGGTCGCATCCATGACGATCTGATCGCCGAAGCGTGCATATTGGCCTGAAACCAGAACGTCGGCATTGCTGAATTGGGCCACGCGGCGCAGCATATCCGGATCCACCGCGGTTTCCGGGCCGACATGAAGATCGGAAAGCACCTGATGGAGCCGATCCGTAGAGACGGGGTGCAGGTGGGCTGACTGACCGATGTCGGTGCTGAGCATATCGGCTACGCTGGAGCCGATCCAATCGTCCTTGGCATCGCCGGAGGAGTTGCGGAAGGGCAAGATCGCCAGCGATCTCGGGCGGACAGCCGGCGCCTCCTGCTTGGCTTCAGGAAGGGCCGCGGTCTTGGGCCGGGTAAGGAAGTACCCGATCACTGCGACGAGAAGCACCAGCAGGACAGCTGCGCCGGCAAGCAACCGTTGGTTCTCTGCCGCCCATCTGCCGGGACCGGGCTTAAGGCGGGCGGCGATAATGCCGGATTTACCGGTGCCCTGCCAGAGCTCAAGGTCTGCCAGCAGCTCCGCCGCGGACTGGTATCTCAGTGTGACATCGCGCTCCAGGCACCGGCTTACGATCTGGCTCAGCTCAGGAGGGACGCTGCTGTCGAATTCCGAGACGGGAACGACACGCTCCTGGGTACGTTTGATCAGGCTGGCGAGCGCGCTGTCGGCACGGAAGGGCGTTTGCCCCGTCAGCAACTCGTAAAAGATGAGGCCCAGAGAAAAGATATCGGAGCGTTGATCCAGGTTTTGCGCCAGCGCCTGCTCGGGCGACATATATTCCATGGTGCCGACCATGGCGCCGGTCTGGGTCATGCGGTCGCCTTCCAGCGTTTTGGCCAGGCCAAAATCCATAACCAGGATGCGGCCGGTCTTTTCCCACATGATGTTCTGCGGCTTGAGGTCGCGGTGGATGACGCCAACGTTGTGTGCGGCGGCTAGCGCCCGGCATACCTGCTCAATAACGATGACTGCTTCATGAGGCGGGAGCTTGGTCCGTTGGTGGAGGATGTGGGCGAGATCCTCGCCTTCGACATACTCCATGGTGATGAACTTTATGCCCTCGGCTTCACCCAGGTCGTAGATACGGACCACGTTGCGGTCGGTGACCTGGGTGGCGAGGATCAGTTCCTGCTTGAATCGGTCAAGAATGGCGCGGTTGCGAGCCAGATCCGGACGTATCACCTTAAGCGCGACTAGACGGCTGAGCTCAACATCCTTCGCCTTGTAAACGGCGCCCATGCCGCCTTCGCCCAGCAGGCTCAAAATCTCGTAGCGTTGGGCCAGCAAGTGGCCGGAGGCCAGGACGTGTTGTCCGGCTTCGCTGAAATCGCCTGCCATGGTATGCGGAAAGGAGGTGCCAACTACGGTGGGGCTGTCACTGGGAACCACCACATTGGGCGGGAGCGCCAAAGATAGTCTCAGCATCGCTGGGAAGACGAACGTTAGCGGACGAGCTTTCACCCTTCACCGGGGCACGCACACCCCCGTTGCCCGGTTTTGAGGCATCTTGCCCGGGAGGATCTCCTCCTTGTTCTCGCATGACTCAGCAGCCCCAGTTCCGCAAGGAACCCACTCCTGACGTGAAGAATGACTCGATCGCGGGAATAGTCGCAGTATATAGCGCTGGGTAACTCTTAAACCCGAGGATTCCTTACCAACGATTGCCTATCCCGACCCTTTGCAAACAATGCAAAGGACGAGTCGCCTTAGGTTGCGGCAAAACTCGCTCAACGAAGGAAACGGGTTCAGAAGCTACGGAAGACACGCTCAACGAAGGGCACGGGTTTAGCCGTGCCATACCGGGCCAAGACTGGTGAGGACTTTAGCTCCTGAGGTACGTTTTTTTCATCGGTTCAGTGTTGAATCCTGACCGCCGTATTGTCGGTGTTTCGGCGTCAATACCGATAATTCATCTTGGGGGCCCTCGAAAGGCGTACCCCAGCGGCTAAAGCCGAATCCTGCATATGGCATTTTCGGCACGGCTAAACCCGTGCCCTTCGTAGGGACAGTTTTTCCACGGGCGCGCGCCTACACCGTGGCGCAGCCGAGCGGGGTCGTCGTGATGACGATCGGAGTTCGTCGGGGGATGAGGTATTAAATGCCGGTGCCGTAATCGGCTGAGCAGACACTATCCCCGGCATGCGAGAAAAAATCGTACTGCGTGCGGTGATTGAATTTATAACGCGCACGCAACTCGCGGCCAACATAGAGACCCACAGCAGCAATACCAACAGCAACGGAAGTCCAGCCAACAATCGCCATAGCAGACCCTTCTTCCTGGGTAGGCGAGATTGCCGGCATTATTTCGCCGGAACCCTGAGCCCTGAGATCGTTACTATCCATGTACATCATGCCAAAATGATAGCGCAGCTTGGTGACAATCACGTAGTTACGGCGGTGGACACCAAAGGGCTATTTCACCTGCTCAATTTGATGCAGTAATTGGACCTTTCGTGGCGCCGGAAGGAAGCTGGCTTCCACAGAATTAGCCGCCAATTCACGAAGGTGCTCGGGGGTAAAGCCAAACGCGTCATGGGCCAGGCGATATTCGCCCTGGAGATCGCTTTCGAACATCGCCGGGTCGTCGGAATTGAGAGTAACCATGAGGCCGGCATCGAAATAACGGCGTACCGGGTGCTCCTCCAGGCTGGGGCAACAGCCTGTGCGCAAATTGGATGTCACGCAAATTTCGAGTGGGACTTGGCGTTCCGCAAGCACCTCCATGAGATCCGGATCCAGTTGGGCAGACAGGGCATGGCCGATGCGCTCCGCGCCGATGTTCAGCGCTGCCCAAATGCTCTCAGGTCCCATGGTTTCGCCGGCATGGGCGGTCAACCGAAGACCGGCGTCCTTCGCCTCCTGATAGAGCTCGCGGAAGGGCTCAGCCCCGGTCCGGCGTTCGTCGCCTCCTATCCCAATACCCACGATGCTCGGCCACTCCGGTCGCAGTTCCGCAGCCTTACGAAAAACCCGCGCCGCTTCCTCCGGGCCAAAGTGGCGGACGGCATCGAAGATCCAATAGAGCGTGATCCCGAATTCCTGCTCGGCGCGCACTCGCGCCGCTTCCATCCCATAAAAGAGAGGTTCGAACTCGATCCGCCTCCAGTAGTACACAACGCCCACGGAGACGTAGGCCTCGACATGCACCACTCCCTGACCCGCCAGACGCTGCAGCATGCGATAGGTGATCAGTTCGTAATCTTCCGGACTGCGCAGCCGTTCACTCACCGCCTTGAACGCCAATAGGAAGCCGGTGAAGTCGGTGTAGTGGTAAAGGGACCTCGCTGCCTCCAGCGTCATGCCCTGATCATCGTGCCGCTGGCTCAGTTCGACCAGCGTTTCCGGGGTAACCGTGCCCTCAAGGTGAACATGGAGTTCCGTTTTGGGGAGCGACCGCAACCAGGCGGCCGCGATCCGGCGTTGGGCGGCAGGGCGACTCATGAGAGAGAGGAGAATTCGCTGTGCTTGCGGCTGTAGAGAAAGTAGATGCCCAAGCCTATGGCCAGCCAGCCGAAAAAGCGCAGCCAGGTGATGACCGGCAGCCCGGACATGAGCAGCACGCAAAAGAAAATGCTCAGGATGGGTACGGAGATTCCGCCGGGAGCGCGGAAGCCACGACGCCTCTCGGGTTCGCGATAGCGCAGGATCAGCACCCCGATCGATACCAGCACAAAGGCGAAGAGGGTTCCGATATTCGACAGGTCAGCCAGGGTACCGATGTCCAGCAGCCCACTGGGAATGGCCACCAGAAAACCTGCGACCCAGGTGGCTACGGCCGGAGTGCGATACCGCGGATGCACCTTGCCGAACCAGCGCGGAAACAGCCGGTCGCGCGACATAGCAAACCAGACTCTTGCCTGGCCGAGTTGGAAGACCAGGATGGAGGAGATCATGCCCATCATCGCACCGCAAAGAACGATCAGGCGGACCCAGTTGAGAGTCTCCGAACCCGTCGCATGGTTAAGTTTCTTCAGGGTGTTGACCACCGGCGCAGCATCATCCACCAGGGTCTGCCAGGGAACCAGGCCGGTGAGCACCACTGCGACGCTGATGTAGAGCACGGTACAGACGACCAGGGTAGCCAGTATGCCGATGGGGACGTCACGCTGCGGCCGATGACACTCTTCCGCAGCAGTCGAGACTGAATCAAAGCCGATGTAGGTGAAGAAAATGATGCTGCCGCCGGTGAGGACGCCAGACCAGCCGTTGGGAAAAAACGGATGCCAGTGGGCGGGATGGATGAAGCGCGACCCGGCAATGATGAAGACCAGGATGGCGGAGATCTTGAGCAGCACCATGACATTGTTTGTGCCTGCGGATTCCCGGATACCGCGCACCAGCACGATGGTCAGAATCAGCACGATCAGAAAAGCCGGCATATTGAAACCTAGATGCCAGCCGGGTTGGTAGATCGTATTGCCCTGCAAGTCGGTGAGGCCCGAGGGTAGGAAGGCGGGAGAGATCCAGCGCGCGGTGGGGTGCAGGCCGAACCAATCCATGAAGTCGACGATGTGGGCGGCGAAGCCTACGCACACTGCCATGTTGCTGACGGCGTATTCCAGAATGAGATCCCAACCGATGATCCAGGCGACCAGTTCTCCCATGGTCGCGTAGGTGTAGGTGTAGGCGCTGCCGGCGATAGGAATCATCGACGCCAGTTCGGCATAGCACAGCCCGGTGAAAGCGCAGACGATGGCCACCAGCACGATGGAAAAGGCCAGCGCCGGTCCTGCTCCCGGGCGGCCGGACAAGGCGTGGTGATTGACCAGGTAGTCGAGTAACGGGGTGTTCAGAATTGAGGAAGTATCGAACTTCTCGCCCGCGATGGCCGTGCCGACCACGGTGAAGATTCCCGAACCGATCACCGCGCCGATGCCGAGTGCGGTAAGCGACCAGGGGCCGAGCGTTTTCTGCAGACAGTGCTCGGGAAGTTCCGAGTCGCTGATCAGCTTGTCGATCGATTTGGTTGCGAACAGTTGCTTTCGCAGCGTCTCGGCTCCTTTTGCCACACACCCAGCCCGACCGCAACCCTCATCGCCATCAGCAGAAAGTCCCGCAGGGAAAGTAGCCCCAATTGACCCGTTCAACAGTTTCGATCGTCAGGGCCTTAATGCTTTGTGTTACGGCACGACTTTAGTCGGGCGGTAACGGATTGAGAGAGAATTGGGCTTTAGCCCCTGCTAACGGCGCATCCAGCACCAAATCCTAATCCGTGATACTTCTCAGCCGTGCCGCCAGGATGTAAGAAAAAACCAGGGGCTAAAGCCCAAATTTAGCGGAGTTCATCGGCCCGACTAAAGTCGTGCCCTGACACAAAGTATGAAAGCCCTAACTACTGACGCTAATCTGTACAGGTTAGGGCCTCTTCAGCTATCACCCTAGCGCTTGCTTTGACCTCTCGAGAGCTTCTTGGTCTTCTTCTTGTTGGAACCTCGGGGTACAGTGCGCGCGCCCTTGGGTGCGGCTTTCTTGCGCGCAGTGCGCTTGATCTTCTTGCGTTCCAACTTATCTTCTACTTTTTTGGTATTGGCCATTATTTTCCTTGTCTACACTTTTTCCAGCTGAGCAAACTTTTCCACTAGCTTCTTCACGCCGAATTCTGCAAATTGTACCGTAATCTTCGCATCGTCACCGTCTCCCTCGCGGCGGAAGACCACGCCCTCTCCATATTTGGGATGACGAACGCGCTGGCCGCTGCGGAATCCAGTCGCTCCAGTAGAGACGGGGATTTCCAGCTTCGGCCTGCTCCCAGTCGCCTTGCGCGAAGAGAAGAACTGGGCGATGTTATCCAACGAACCCGGCCCCGCTTGCGGCCGGTTGGCGGGCGATGCAGTTCGGGAAACCGTTCGCGGACGCTGGTCCTCGTCTTCGTAACTGTAGTGGCCGCTGGACGACTCCCACTCATCGCCACCGCGCTTCGAACCGTATCGTGAACCGTAAGCGCCGCCGATCGAGGCGCGCTGGCCGCGGGTCAGGTCTTCCAGCAGATGGGGCGGAATCTCTTCGAGAAAGCGCGAGGGAATGCTGGATTCCGGCATATCGTTGCCGTATCTGCGACGATAGCGAGCACGGGTCATCACCAGGGCATCCATGGCCCGGGTCATGCCCACGTAGCAGAGCCGCCGCTCCTCTTCGAGTTCGTTGGGTTGATTGAGAGTCCGCGAATGGGGAAAGAGGCCTTCTTCCATTCCCGCCAGCAACACCAGCGGAAACTCCAGGCCCTTGGCCGAATGCAGGCTCATCAGGGTGACGCGGCTTTCGGGATTGTAACGGTCGGTGTCACTGACCAGAGCGGCGTGGTCGAGGAATTCGGACAGCGTCTCCCCGCGCTGCTGCGCATCCTGGGCCGCGTTGGCGAGTTCCTTCAAGTTTTCAATGCGGGAGATGGCTTCGGGTGTCCCTTCATCCTCGAGCGAGCGAATGTAGCCCGTGCGGTCGATGAGAAAGCGAATCAATTCCGGAAGCGTCGCCGCGTCCCCGGGCTTGCGGAATCCCTCATAGGCAGGCGAATCCGCCGCGGGGACGGGATGCAAATCCGCCTGCAGAGGCACTGCCTGTTCTTCCGGATCCGGTTCGGGATCGAGATCGCCGAAGTCGAAGCGGACGTCTTCCCAGTCTCCCGAATCTGCCCCCTCGACATCGGGGACAGCTGACTCCTGCGACTCCGGCACAGGGAGAATGTCTTGCGCCAGTTTTTCGGCGAAGCCGGGCTCGAGCAGGGCGCGGGCATCTAGTATCAAGCGGCGGAATGTGTCCAACGCCATCAGCGCGCGTTGCGGCAAGAGGTGCTCCTGCAGTGCGCGCCGGATCGCTCCCCAGGTGCTGATGCCGGTCTCGAGGCTTAGCCGCTCCAGCACTTCCAGTGTGGTCTTGCCGATACCGCGCGGCGGGGTGTTGATGATGCGCGCCAGGGCAATCGAATCATCCGGATTCTGCACCAGCTTGAGATAGCTCAGCAGATCTTTGATCTCGGAACGGTCGTAGAAAGAGAAGCCGCCCACCATGGTGTAGGCGATTCCATAGCGGCGCAGCGCTTCTTCCACCAGCCGGGACTGTGAGTTAGTGCGGTAGAGGACCGCGACCCGGGGCCGCTCCTGCTCCTGGCCCGCGACGACGCAAGTACTTCTTGATGTAATCGGCGATAAAGAGCGCTTCGTTTTCCCCGTCAGGCGCTTCGTAATAGCCGATCATTGCTCCGCCCTCACGCGAGGTCCAGAGATTCTTCCCTTTCCGCTGCAGGTTGCGGGCCACGACTGCGGAGGCTCCCTCAAGAATCACCTGCGTGGAGCGATAATTCTGCTCCAAGCGAATGGTCTTGGCTTCCGGGAAGTCTTTCTCGAAATCCAGGATGTTGCGGATATCCGCCCCGCGCCACGAATAAATGCTCTGGTCTTCATCACCGACGACACAAACATTGTGCTCGGGGCCGGCCAGCAGCTTCATCAGCTCGTATTGCGGCCGGTTGGTGTCCTGGTACTCGTCGATCAACAGGTAGCGATAGCGCCGGTTGTAGCGTTCCCGCACTTCGGCGGAGGAGCGCAGCAGGCGCACCGCCTCGAGCAGCAGGTCGTCGAAGTCGAGCGCATTCGCCTTGCGCAGTTCCTTGCGGTAAATCTCGTAGATGTGCGCGATCCGTTCGCTCACCGGATCGGTGGACTGCAAGTAAATCTCCTGCGGGTCGAGCATATGGTTCTTCGCATAGGAGATACGGGAGAGAACCGTACGCGGCGTCAACTGCTTGGTGTCCAGCCCCATACGCCGCATCGCCTGCTTGACGATGGCCTGCTGGTCGGCTTCGTCGTAGATCACGAAGTTGCGGGTAAGCCCCTCATCGCCGATGCGCAGCGCTTCGATGTCGCGGCGTAAAACGCGCACGCAAAAGGAGTGGAAGGTGGCCAGCAGAGGTTTCGCCAGCGAGCGATGTTCGAGCAGTTTGTCGACCCGCTCCGCCATCTCGGCCGCGGCCTTGTTGGTAAACGTGACCGCCAGGATGGCATCGGGCGCTACATTCCTCACCTGGATGAGATACGCGATGCGGTGAGTGATCACCCCTGTCTTGCCGGATCCCGCCCCAGCAAGAATAAGCAAAGGACCATCGACGGCTTCGACAGCGGCGCGTTGCTGCGGGTTTAATTTATCGAGCAGATGTTGCAATGGCTGGTCTCTGAAGGGTGCGTTGGTGCTTTGGTTCGGCGGATGGTCTGGTTACGGGATGGGTTCTCTCTTACCAGTGTATCGTCCGCGGCCTGTTCATAAATGTGTTGCAATCTTCGTATGCAGAGTAAGGCGAAAGAAATCGGGCGCAGAGTCTGCGTCTTTTGTGGATCGAGTCCTGGGGCGCGGCCAGAGTACCGCGCCGAAGCGGTAACTTTGGGACGCCTGCTGGGAGAGGCCGGCCTGGGCCTGGTGTATGGCGGCGCGCAGGTGGGCCTGATGGGCGCCTTGGCAGACGCCGCGCTGGCTCATGGAAGCGAAGTCATCGGCGTCATTCCCCACGCGCTGGCTGGAGTGGAGGTGGCGCACCAAAATCTCACCCGGCTGGTGTTGGTGGAAACCATGCACGAACGCAAAGCCCTTATGGCCCAGGAGGCGGATGCGTTTGTTGCCCTGCCTGGCGGTTTTGGAACCCTCGACGAATTTTTCGAGATCCTCACCTGGGCACAGCTCGGGATCCATGCAAAACCGTGCCTTCTGGTGAACACCACCGGCTATTACGACCAACTGCTGAGCTTTCTCGGGATCGCGATCGGATCAGGGATTCCTGAAGGAGAAAAACCGCGCCCTGATTCACGTCGCCGATAACGCCGCGGAGGCTCTGCAATGTATGCAGAGCCTATGGAAGACTCTGCCAGTGAGCCACAAGCCTCCAGCTAAGCCTGCTCCCTAGGCCGTTGGCGGAGACAAGACCGGTGCGTAGCCGGAAGCAGGCTCCTGTTCGGTGGCTTGCAGGGGTTTGAATTGCTTGCTCAGCGCGAGACCTTGTTGCTGATACGAGGAGCCGATCGAGCGTCCGTAGACCCTTTCCGGCAGTTGTGCCATCTGGTGATAGATCAGCTTTCCCACCAGTTGACCATGTTCGAGAAGGATAGGGACCTCATGCGCCCTAACTTCGAGAACCGCCTTGGTGCCGGGAATTTCCCCTCGATCGCCGTATCCAAAACCAGGATCGAAGAATCCGGCGTAGTGGATACGGAACTCGCCTATGGAAGGGTCGAACGGAACCATCTCCGCGGCATGAGTCGGCGGGACGCGGATTCTTTCATGGGATGCCAGGATGTAGAAATCCCCGGCCTGCAGCGTCAGGTCTTTGGACTTGGAACGCGGGATGATTTCCCAGAATTCCCCGATGTCGTAAGCGTTGACCTTGCCTAGATCGATCGCATGCCTGGTCTTCTTAGCCCGGTAAGCGATGATGTTGGACCCGGTATTCCCCACCAGATCCACCGAAACACTGAGCCCTCTGTCGATTCTTGGGTCGATGGGGCTATTGTCCGCGTCGAAGGTCAGCTGCTCTCTTTCCGCCAGCCTTACCAACTTGCCATCGGTGGCCTGGGGCTTGCCCCGCATGAGCCGCAGCTGATTCAACTTCATCCCGGTTCTAACCCGGACGGGAAACGTGCGCGAGACGACTTCCAGATAGAGTTTCCCCTCGTAGCCTTTGGGGACGCGTTCGAATTCGATTCCTGGCTCCGTAATCAGCCTGGTGAAAACGTCCAGGCGCCCGGTTGTGCTCTTCGGGTTCGCGATCCCTGACACATCTGCCGGCAAGCGCAGGCTTTCCATGAGAGGCACGAGGAAGACGGAGCGTGGCTCCAAAACTGCGGAGTCTTCCAGATCGATCTCGCGGATGAGCAGGTCCCTGATCTTGCCTTCGATGGGCGAGTGGCCGGGCAAAAAGCTGGCGGCAATCTGGAAGGCTTTCTTCCCCAATCGCAGGTCGATACTCGCCGGCTGGATCTGGTTGGCGTCAAAATCGGGGGCGATAATTGCTCCGCTGTCGATTAATCCCTGGATTGCCTGGAAGGGCAAGATCCCAGTGGTCTCGCTTTTAGGCCGCGCGACCGGATCATCGACAATTGGGGAGTCTTTCATACTCGGAATTTCCACGTCGCTCGGCAATTTCACTCACTCTCTTGGATCGCTCCAGTAACTCTGATCCACCCTCAGATTACAGGCCAGGGTGGCTGTGAAATTTGGGGTGACTTGTGTGGGTTTCTCCTTCGATGGCGCCCTTCAGCGCAGCCCAGCCGCCTGGCACGGGCCGCACTGGCAACTGCGACGAAGGTAATCCCAGGAATAGATCCCGCTCTGGTGGCCGTCATTCCAGCGAAAGCTGATGGCGTAACGGCCGACCGGGGAAACCGACTCCGGCCGTGGCGGCGCCTTGTACATCTGCAGCAGCGTGGCCGGCTGCGGCTTGGGCTCCCCTGGTCTACGGCCGGTTGCTCCGCGCTCTTCGTGGCAGGTGGCGCAAGGGCAGGCATCGCGCAGCCAGGTGAAGTTCCAGCTGCTTTGATGGCCGTCCTTCCAATCGATTTCCATGCCCGTCCCGGTCGTCTTTTGCACCCGGACACGGGCCGGTTCGATGGCCTCGTGGGGCAGATCGCGATGAGAGTTCTCTTGCGCCAGTCTCTGCGCCTCTTGCTCGCTGATAAATCGGATGCCTTCGTGGCTCATCGCTATCCCTTCTTCAAGAATACTGCTTCCAAAAGAAGTACGCAGCCATTCCTAGCCCGATCAGCACCACCAGCAAGCGCATGAACCGGGGATTCATCCGGCGCGCGTAACGGGCTCCCAGGTAGCCGCCGACCGCCGCGGCGATCATCATCAGCAAGCAATACTTCCAGAGAATCTGCTTCCCCACGATGAAGGTGACCACCGCGATGCCGTTTGCGGTGGTGGTGGCGATTACCTTCAACGCATTGACCTGGTTGATGTTCTGGATGCCAAAGACGGCCAGCACCGACATCAGCAGAAAGCCCGCGCCGGCGCCGAAATAGCCGATGTAAAAGGACACCAGCACGACGCCAAACCATAGCGGGACGAGGCTAGGGCTGACGCCGGTCAAGGTCATACGCCGCCGTTGCAGCCAGCCGGAGACTGGGCCGCTGGCGGCAAAGAGCCCGGAGGCGAGCAGCAGCAACCAGGGCACCAGCGCCATAAAAGTGGCTTGGCCGGTGCGGAGCAGGATGATGGCGCCCACCACGCCGCCTAGCAGTGCGGCGGAACAGACGGGCAGCGACCAGCCGCAGATTCGCCTTCAAGTCCTGCCAATACGCTGCGATCGAGGTGAACTGGCCGGGCCAGAGAGCAACCGTATTGGTTGCGTTTGCCTGGATGGGCGGAACCCCCACCCCAAGAAGCGCTGGAAACGACAAAAACGAGCCGCCGCCCGCCATGGCATTCAGCGCGCCGGCGAGAAACGAAGCGATGACCAGCCAGGCGTGTTGCCAGTGAGGTCCAAATGGCATGTGTTTTTTATTCTAGGGCTTACCCGTGGTTTTCCCGTAATTTGGTTGCGCGTCTCTGCCTGAGGACCCCATCAAAACTGGACGGGTGCCCCACGTTCGCCCCAGCGTACGTGGGCCCGAAACGACGGGCGAAGCCCATCAAAGTTCTGTCCGCCAACGGTCTGAGTAAGGTTTGGTAAAAGCATTCGAAACATCTCGTTTTTGGCCCACGTACGCTGGGGCGAACGTGGGGCACCCGTCCAGTTTTAATGGGGGGGTCGCTAGTCGACCTGCAGGATTAGGCACTTCAGATACTCGGTCTCGGGAATATTGAGGACGACGGGGTGATCTGGAGCAGCACCGCGGCGTTCCAAAAGACGAACCCGGCGTTGGGCATCGCCGGCGGCGGCCGCCACGACACCGTGAAACTCCTCCCAGGACACGTGGTGGGAACAGGAACAGGTCACCAGCGTTCCCCCCGGACGCAGCATCTTCAGGGCCCGCAAATTGAGCTCTTTGTATCCGCGAAGAGCGCCGGAAACAGCCCGCTTTGACTTGGCAAAGGCGGGCGGGTCAAGCACCACCGTGTCGAAGGTGTTGCCGGCGGTGCTCCAATCACGCAGAAGATCGAAAGCGTTGGCTTCGATCCACTCCACCGGGGCCTGGAGGCGGTGAAGGTTGACCTCCAGGTTCTCCTCCGCCACTTCAAGGGCGGCACGGGAGGCGTCAACGCCGGTCACGCGGGAACAAGATCGGGCCAGATGTAGTGCAAAACCGCCCTGGTAGGTGCAAACATCGAGAGCCTCGCCATGGGCATAGCGCGAAGCGGCGGCATAGTTCAGACGCTGATCGAGGAAGGCTCCGGTCTTCTGCCCTGCGTTGGCGTCGTAGTGAAAGGCCAGCCCATTCAGGTGAAAGATGGTCGTCAGCTGACGAACAGGCTCGGCGGTATAGAGCGGCTCCTCGGACGGCTGGCTGAGCTGCTCCAGCTCCCGGATGCGGGCATCGGACCGTTCCACGATCGTGAGCGGCTCAAGTTCGGACTTGAGGACCTCGACGATGACCGCGCGGACCTCATCCCGATCAAGTGCCTTGGCAAGGATCTCAAACAGGATCAGATCCCCGTACCGATCAACAATCAGACCGGGGAGTTGATCGGCTTCACTGAAGACCAGCCGGCAGGCGTCGGTGCCCTCTTCCAGCATCCCTTGGCGTTGCTGAATGGCGGAGCGTAGGCGCCGATCAAAGAGCGCCAACCAGCCCTCATGCGTCAGATGGGGGTCGGACGATATCATGCGCAGCGCGATCTGGGAGCTGGGACTCCACAGCGCGGTGCCCAAGGGGAAACCGCGATAGTCCGCCACCGGGATCAGACCCGCTTCTGTCTCCACTAAGTGCTCGATGTCCGAACGGTAGACCCAGAGATGCCCTGCACGCAGGCGGTCCGCTGCCCGGCGGGAGATGGTGGTGACCGCCGCCTTGCCGGCAGGCGCAGAAATGGACTCATGAGACACAAGTCATCTTCGCACGAGATTCGTTGGACCACCCACCAGGCCGTTAGGCGAGTCAGAAGCGGTTGCTTATGTACACCGGAAGTGAAAATGCTTAGCGAGCAGCCTATAATCAGGTATGGCGACTGTGCACTCTACGCCACTTGAACCTCCGGCGGATCCGGACATCCTGACGGCGAAGTTTGCCGAGCTGCTCGCGACCATCGGCAAGAATCGGCCGAGCGACGACATCGGCATCATTCGCAGAGCATGGGAGTTCTGTGTGCAGCACCACAGCGGGCAGCTCCGGGCTTCCGGAGAGCCGTATGTGTTGCATCCCTTGGAGGTAGCCCAGGTTCTGGCGGAAATGAAGCTGGACTCGACCGCGATCGCGGCCGGGCTGCTGCACGATGCCGTCGAAGACACACCCGTCACAACCGAAGACATCACTGAACAATTCGGGGAGCAAGTTGCGCACATCGTCGAGGGCGTGACCAAGATCGATAAGATCCAGTTTGCTAACCGCGAAGACCGCCAGGCCGAGAATGTGCGCAAGATGTTGCTGGCCATGGTCAGCGACGTCCGCGTCGTTTTGATCAAGATGGCGGACCGGCTGCACAACATGCGGACGTTGCAGCACCTTCCGCCCGAACGCCAGGAATCGATCGCCCGGGAAACATTGGATATCTATGCTCCGTTGGCCCACCGCCTCGGCATGGGCAAAGTGCGCGGAGAGTTGGAAGATCTGGCTTTCCGCTACGTCGATCCCTTCGGCTATGACCAGGTGAAGAGCGCGGTGGATGCGGCGCGCGACGAAGATGAGCAGTTTCTCAACTCGGTCGAATCCCTGCTCAACGAGCGGCTGCGCGAAAACAACATCAAGGCGCGCGTCGAATGGCGGATCAAGCGGCTATACAGCATCTATCAAAAACTACAAAAGCAAAAGATAAACGTCGACCAGGTCTACGACCTGCTGGCCGTCCGCGTGATCACCGCCACGGTACAGGATTGCTATGCGGCCTTTGGCCTGATCCACTCCATCTGGCGCCCGGTGCCTGGGCGCATCAAGGACTTTATCGCCATGCCCCGGCCGAATCTGTATCAATCACTGCATACCACGGTGATGGGCGAGGGCGGACATCAGTTCGAGGTCCAGATCAGGACCGAAGAAATGCACCGCATCGCCGAAGAGGGGATCGCGGCGCACTGGAAATATAAAGCGGCCGGCTCGGCCACCAACGCGCGCGATGAACAACGGCTGGCCTGGGTTCGGCAGCTGGTCGAGTGGCAGCGGGAGATGACCGATCCCAACGAGTTTCTTTCCACGCTGAAGATCGATCTCTACCCGGAAGAGGTTTACACCTTTACCCCCAAGGGCAAGGTAGTGGTGCTGCCGAAGGATGCGACGCCGATTGACTTCGCCTATTCCATCCATACCGAGGTAGGCAATACCTGCGTGGGCGCGAAGGTGAACGGCAGGATGGCGCAGCTGCGCACCAAGCTGCACAACGGCGACATCGTGGAAGTGGTTACGCAGAACGGCCACACCCCCAGCCGCGATTGGCTCACCTTCGCCAAGAGCTCGCGGGCGCGTAACAAGATCAAGCATTGGCTCAACGAGCACCAGCGCGAGCGCGCGGTAGAAATCGGCAAGAAGCTGCTCGACCGGGAGGCGCGCAAGTACAAGGTGTCCCTCAGCAAGCTCACCGACACGGACTACGCCCGTGCGGCCAGCGAATGTGGCCTGGCGACGGCCAGCGACCTGATGGCGGCGATCGGCTTCGGCAAGTACTCCTCACGCCAGGTGCTGAACAAGCTCTCTCCGGGGGTGACCTCGCAGACCGGCCTCGAAGTGGAGCCGGGCAAGGATGCCGCGAGCGGCGCCATGTCGGAGGCGGTAAGACGTGTCCACATGCACGGCTCCGACTCCCTGCAGGTGGAAGGCCAGGACGACTCTGCTGGTCTACCGGGCGCGATGTTGCAATCCCATTCGCGGCGAAGAGATTGTAGGCTATGTGACCCGCGGCAAGGGCGTGGCGGTGCATGCGCGGAGCTGCCCCAACGTGCAGAATCTGCTCTACGAGAGCGACCGCCGCATCTCCGTGGAGTGGGCGCGGATGGCGGAGGAAAATGCCGGCCGCAAGATGACCTACCCGGTGAAGTTGACGGTGTTTTGCGACGATCGCGCCGGCATGCTGAAGGAAATGACCGCGGTCATCAGCGACGACGGCACCAACATTCGTGGGGTCGATACCAAATCGACCGGCGACTCAGAAGCAGTGGTCGAATTTGTTCTGGAAGCCGAAGACATGCGGCACCTGACGCGCATCGTGAGTGGCCTGCGGCGCTTGCCGGGCGTCCGCGACGTGCAACGCGCGCACAAGGTATAACGGCCCGATCGCAGGCTGCGGAAATCTCGCGCCCTGGACCGAAATCCCCTGTTTTTGTAACAGGAGCTGCGTTGAAAAGCCGTACCTCAGCGGCTAAAGCCGTCATCAGACACGCGATTACGGCCCGACTAAACAGCCGGCGGAAAAAGCAAGAGCTTATGGGCTAAAGTGTCTGCATGAGAACGAAAGCCACGGCAGATCCCTCCCATCGCTGTGGCCCAGAGGACCGACCGTCAAACGTCAGCCCAGCCCGTAAGGGCTGAGCTGGCAACCATGCGATGACGAGCACCGTAGGTGCGGCACCCGTCTCGTGCGATCACATGCAGGATCGTTAGGGAGGCTAGCCCTCATGCAGACTCTGATGCCTTCATCAGGCGTCCGCTCACGGACCGACTAGTCGTGCCTTGACACAAAACATGAGTTTCCCCAGCGTGTAAACGCACGCAATGGCGCAGATTTGCGTCCCCGTACCCAAGGAGGCGAGAATCACGGCATGAGCATCCTCGACAAATTAATGATTTCCTCAGAAGACGCGCCTTCGGCCATCGGCCCTTACTCCCAGGCCGTGCTGGTCGGGAATCTGGTTTACACCTCCGGCCAGGTGGCCCTCGATCCGAAAACCGGGCAAATGGTCGAAGGCGGAATCAAGGAGCAGACCGTTCGCGTGCTGGAGAACCTGAAGGCGGTTCTGGCCGAGGCCGGCAGCGATCTGCGTCACGTCATCAAGACCACCGTCTTCCTCAAAAACATGGGCGATTTTGCGGCGATGAACGAGATTTATGCCCGCTACCTGGCGCCGGTGGGTGTGGTGGCGCCGGCACGGTCCACCGTCGAAGTGGCAAGACTGCCCAAAGACGCCCTGGTGGAGATTGAAGTGATTGCGCAACGATAGACGTAACGCATCGAAGCAAGGAGCAAGACATGGAGAAAGAGCAAGTCGAGAAGATTGAGAAGACGGACGCGGAGTGGCGTGCCGAGCTGACCCCGGAACAGTATTACGTGATGCGGCAAAAAGGGACGGAACCGGCATTTTCCGGCAAGCTCTACCGCAACCATGCGGACGGCACGTATCGTTGCGGAGCCTGCGGGGCGGAGCTGTTCAGCTCCGACACCAAGTTCGAATCCGGCACGGATGGCCCAGCTTTTCGCTGCCGGCCAACGCCGCAGGCGGTCGATCTGCATGAAGACAAGAGCTACGGGATGACGCGAACGGAAGTTACCTGTGCGCGTTGCGGAGCCCACCTGGGACACGTCTTCCCGGATGGTCCAGGGCCTGGCGGCCTGCGCTACTGCATCAATTCCTTGTCGCTTGGTTTCGAACCCAAAGATGCGGGGAAAAGGAGTAACTAGGCCTTTACGACCTTGCCTGCTTTGATACAGCGGGTGCAGACGCGAATGCGCTTGTGCCCGCCCCACCTCAGCCTTGACCGGGCGGAGATTGACGTTCCAGCGGCGCTTGGACACATTGTGCGCATGCGAAATCTTGTTACCGAACTGCGGACCCTTGCCGCAGATTTTGCAAATCTGAGCCATCACTAACTCCAATATCTAAACTTTTCGCATAGACGCGAACCTCCAGTATAGCTGGATCAGTGGGCGGCGACAACCCACCGCCGAGTCGCAGACGCTATAGAATGCCATTCAATGTACCAGCGACCCCGGGAAAGGGATATCCGTGCGCCGTGGTTAGTCTTCTGGGTGGCCTTTGCGGTGCGCGTGCTTTACCTCACGCTGGCGCACACCTACCGCATCCGGCCTTACGACGACCACATGCTCTTCGGCGAAGAGATGGGGCGGATCGCACGCGCGCTGGCCACCGGCTTCGGCTTCGCCGATCCCTTTCGGGGGCACACCGGCCCAACCGCCTGGGTAGGACCGCTCTTCCCCCTGATTTTGGCTGGGGTGTTCAAGCTCTTCGGCGTCTTCACCGCGCAGTCGGCGTGGGTGATCCTCACCATCAACAGTCTCTTTTCCGCGCTGACGGCGCGCACCACCTGGGAGATCGCGGCCCGCTGCTTCAACCAGAAAGTGGCCCTGTGGTCGGCCTGGATCTGGGCTCTTTATCCCGCCGCCATGCAGTATGCCGTCCGCTGGGTTTGGGACACATCGCTCACCACGTTCCTGTTCTCCTGGGTGCTGGTGGTGGCGCTGCGCATGCGTACTCCGGATACATCCGGTATGACCACCGGCCGATGGGCGTTGTTGGGACTACTTTGGGGTCTAACCGGCCTGAGCAATCCTGCACTGCTGATCTTCCTGCCCGCCTGTGGGCTCTGGGTATTGGCCGGAGCACCGGACTGGAAGCGCCAAGTGGGCGGAGTACTGCTAGCCTCCGTGCTGTTTGTCGCCTGCCTTGGGCCGTGGACTTGGAGGAACTGGGAAGTCTTCCACCACTTCGTGCCCACCCGAGGGAATTTTGGCGCCGAGCTCTACCTGGGCAATGGACCCGGGGCAACCGGGTTCCTGATGGAGTATGACCATCCGATCCAGGCGCCCGACCAACTGCGCTTATATACAGCGATGGGCGAGATTAACTACTCTCGAATGCGCGGCGAACAGGCTTGGGCTGTGATGCGCGCCGATCCCGTCCGCTTTGCTGAAAATACTTTGAAGCGGCTGTTTTTCTTTTGGGGAGGCGTCCCTCACCCGACAAGCGCTACACCCTGGGTGGAGTACGCGCGCAGCCTGAATTTTGTTTTTGCCAGCGTATGCGGGCTGCTTGGACTCGCTTTGGCATTGCAACGCAAGGCTCCCGCTGCCAGTTTATTGGCGTGGGCCTTCTTGCTGCTGCCTCTGGTCTACTACGGAGTGGCTGCCCATGCCCGCTTCCGTCACCCGCTGGAACCGTTGATGGTGGTTCTCGGGGTGTACCTTTTTCAATCCGCGCAACATTGACCAAAATCGACGGAAAACGTAAGATTAGATGGTTTGGGACGATCTGCTCACCCGCGTTCCCGTAGGGTTTGAGCACATCCAGCTATCCAGTACTCTGCCCAGCAATTTAGCGACGCCGGTGTGGCTCGGCGTCAATCGGTTTCACAATCGATGTGAACCGAAGCAGCAAGTGTTTTGGTGGTTTTCTCCCAAAGAAAACCACACCTCGCGATCTTTGTGAGGCAAAGAAATTGTGAAACTGATCTTGGAGGTTTTATGTACGCGGTGATCCGCACAGGTGGTAAGCAGTATCGCGTCGCTCCCGGCGACGTGGTCCGGATTGAAAAGGTCGCGGCCGAAGTCGGCAATGCAGTTGAGTTCAGGAACGTGCTGGCATTTTCCGACGGATCGTCGCCGATCGCCAAACCCCAGAGGGTAAGGTGCTGGGCACCGTCGTCAGCGAAGGACGCGGGGACAAGATCCTGGTCTTCCATTTCAAGCGCAAGAAGCAATATAAGAAGCTGCAAGGGCATCGCCAGGCCTACACCTCGGTTCGCATCAACAGCATCGAGGTCAACGGATTCACCTACGATAAGGCCGAAGCAAAGGCCGCGCAGTAGCTGCCCGCGAGACAAATTTTCTGATTGAGGATTAAGCAATGGCACATAAGAAAGGCTTAGGCAGTTCTAAAAACGGTCGCGACTCAAACGCTCAGCGACTGGGCGTGAAGATCTTTGCCGGCCAGGTGGTCCCCGGTGGTTCCATTATCGTGCGCCAGCGCGGCACCCGGTTAAAGCCGGACTGAATGTCGGCCGGGGCAAGGATGACACCCTCTATGCCGAGATTTCGGGCAAGGTGAACTTCAAAGACCGCGGCAGATTGGGCCGTTTTGTCTCTGTGGAACCGGTAGAGAGCCGCCGCCGCCAAGTAACGCGAAGTACCGAACGCAAATAAAAAAGCCATAACGGGAAACCGTTATGGCTTTTTTGTCTTTGGCTTGGAAGTTAGCTGGCTACATGGAGCGAGTTCTTGATCAGGATGCGGTCGACCACCTTCTCAACATCCTGCAGGAAGAAGCTGTTTGCAGGAGCAGCAACGGCGACCGGTACCCGGCCTCCGCTCTGACCGAGCGTAGTAGCGATTTCGTTCCAACGCCCCAGAGGCGAGGAGGGGTCGAGGACGGCAGCCTGGCGAGCCGGCTCCCGCTGCAGGAAGTAGGCCGACCAGACAACCAGCGTCAACAGGCTGGTACCGGTGGTCACCACGCTGAGGGTCGAGCTCATCATGTTGTGTGCGAAGCGCAGAAAGGCTGCAGAGAGAATCAGGTCACTCGCCGCCATGATGCCGAATCCAAAGCTGATACCGAAGACCCGGCTGCGGTAAGAAAGACCAAGCTTTCCCGCCGCGATCATCAGGAAGAGCAGAAGACTAAGGATGAAGATACTTTCGCAACGCATCGCCTGGGCGACGATCGCCAGGAGAAACCTGTCCCCTTTGCCACCGGGCACAAGCAGTGCCGCCATGGCGGCAACAAACGAGATGCAGGCAACCCAGCGGAAGGATATGGTACCCAGCCACTTCAGGCCCGGGAAGGGATCCACGGCGAACTGAAACATCTCCTGGATAACCAGGAAGACCACGACGGCGCCCGCGACGTAACTGACCCAGTACGTATAGAAGTACAAGGCGTAAGCCGTTGCGTTGTCAATCGTGACGAAGCGATGGATTTGCAGTAACAGGTGGAGGACTACAGAGGACCCGAGCCGAAGCGCAACGTAGCCAAAAAGCGCCGGAAAGCGCTTCTGTTCCCGAGACCTGAGCAGAGCTATCAAGGCTACCGCCAAGAGGATAGGCTCTGCCGCGTACAAGATGGTGAGGGCTACGCTCGTCATCACAACACCCCTTCCGAGTCTTGAGAATAGCTCGAAAAGGGATGCTGCTCAACCCAAGAAAACTCAATAACCTAGCACTTTTGTGCTACTTGAGAGTGTTTGGGTACTGACGTGGATACGTATTAGTACTGTGAATTTGGGTTAAAGTGCGCAACCTGTACTGGGAGGGCAGCTGGGCACCGGCATGGCGTGCGAAATGACCAGGCTGTGATTCGCAGGAACCGAGAACTGTGTGCTTGGTAGTTACCGCACTGGCAACGAAGCCAGCGAATATGACGGAGAAGATGGATGCATGTACGAGGAGTTTCATAAACTGGTTACCTCCGGGGGTAGGTGTTCCTATTCAATGTAGAAGATCGACGATAGTCAGAGTATAGTTCGCCGAAACTCTCCAGCTCTGCGTTTTCAGTGATATTAGAGGGTATCTACTCTTTCCATTACCAGAGTACCCATTAATTCCACGCTTAGAGTAACTTAAAAATAGGTTACTTCAGCATCCGTCTAAAGATGTAAAGTGATCACTTAGGTACCGCGATTCATTGAATGAATCGGCAATCGGCAGCTCTCTCGCCAGCTCGCCGGGAACCCCTTTGCACACTCGAAATGGGGCTCGAAACGTGGTAAACTGTATGGAGTCAAGTGCAGTCAAACCCTGCACTTTCAAGATGTTATTTCCAATCGGGCGCTTCGCGCCGAGAGCCGCTCGCAGAGCTTTGCCGTTCGGAGTTGCATGTCCACAAAAGAAGTCGCCCTTCCCGCCGCTATTCCCCCCGCTGCTATTCGTGAGACTTCGCCCTTAGAGCGCACGTACACCGGGGACAACATCAAGATTCTGGAGGGTTTGGAGGCTGTCCGCCTGCGTCCCGCGATGTACATCGGGTCAACTGGCGATCAAGGCCTCCACCATCTGGTCTACGAAGTGGTCGATAACTCCGTCGACGAGGCGCTGGCCGGCCATGCAACCCATGTAGACGTAACCATCCATATCGACAACTCCATCACCGTGACCGATGACGGCCGGGGCATTCCGGTGGACGATATGGATGTCCCGGGAGGCGAGCGGATGCCGGCCCTGCAGGTGGTTCTGACCAAGCTGCACGCCGGGGGCAAATTCGATTCGTCCACCTATAAGGTTTCCGGCGGACTGCATGGTGTCGGCGTCTCCTGCGTCAACGCGCTCAGCGAAGAGCTTGACGTCGAGGTCTGGAAAGATCAGCACACCTATGAGCAGTCTTACGCCAAGGGAGTGCCGGTTACCAAGCTCAAGCAGACGGGCACCACCAAGAAGCGGGGCACGAAGATCCACTTCCTTCCCGATCAGTCCATCTTCACGGTCACCGAATACAACTTCGACACCCTGGCCCAGAGGCTGCGCGAGCTTGCCTTCCTGAACAAGGGTCTGGAGATCAAGTTGGTGGACGAGCGGACCACCGACCCCAAGACCGGAGAGGCCAAGCGCTCCGAGTTCAAGTACGCGGGGGGCATCGCCGAGTTCATCAAGCACCTGAATCGCGGCAAGCAGGTACTGCACGATAAGCCCATCGTCATGGAATCTTCCCGCGATGGGATCGAGCTGGACATTGCCCTGCAGTACAACGACAGCTATTCCGAGGCTGTATTCAGCTTTGCCAACAACATCAACACGGTGGACGGCGGCACCCATCTTTCCGGCTTTCGCACCGCGCTGACCCGCACCATCAATACCGCGGGACAGCAGATGGGGCTGTTCAAAGACGTGAAGGAGAATCTCTCCGGCGACGACGTCCGCGAAGGATTGGTCGCGGTGGTCAGCGTGAAGCTGCCCCAGCCGCAATTCGAAGGGCAGACCAAAGGCAAGCTCAACTCCGATATCGCCGGCACGGTGCAGGCTTTCGTCAACGAACGGCTGGGGATGTTCTTCGAGCAGAATCCTCCCGTCGCCAAAAAGATCATCAACAAGGCGATTGAAGCTGCGCGCGCACGCGAGGCAGCCCGGAAAGCACGCGACCTGACCCGGCGTAAAGGCGCGCTGGATGGCGGTGGCTTGCCGGGCAAACTAGCCGACTGCAGCGAGCGCAACCCGGACCGCTGCGAGCTGTACCTGGTCGAGGGCGAGTCCGCCGGCGGGACAGCTAAGCAGGGACGGGACCGGAAATTTCAGGCGGTGCTGCCGCTCAAGGGCAAAATCCTCAACGTAGAGAAGGCCCGCTACGACAAGATGCTGGGCCATGAAGAAATCCGGGCCATGATTACCGCCCTGGGCTGCGGCATTGGCAAAGATGACTTCGATCCGTCCAAGCTGCGCTACGGCAAGATCATCCTGATGACCGACGCCGACGTGGACGGCTCCCACATCCGCACCCTGCTGCTGACCTTCTTCTTCCGCCACATGGTCGATCTGATCCGCCGCGGGCACGTGTACATTGCCCAGCCGCCTCTCTACCGGATCAAGAAGGGCAAATTCGAGCAATACATCAAGGATGACCGCGAATTCGTCAAGGTGATGATCAAGCGCGCCTCCGAGGGCATGGGATTACGCTACGGCACAGCAGGCAAGAAGCTCGAGGGGGTGCGTTGACCAAGTTCATGGGTCAACTCAACGACTACCTGGGCGTCTTTGAAAAGGCGAACAAGCACTTGCGCAATCAGGAAGTTACGGAATTGCTACCCAAGTTCGAGCTGATGAAGCGGACCGACTTCGAGGGTGACGGCAGCGGTGCCCCCCAAGCTCGCCAAGCTGCACGCCGAGCTGCAAAAGATGGCCAAGCGCTGTGAGTTCAAAGCCGTGGCTGAGCCGCGGTACGAGGAAGAACACCGCACCTGGTCGGTGAGCTTTACCGACAGCCAGGGCGCTGAGCGCCGAGTGGACTGGACCCTGGCCTCCTCGCCGGAGTATCGGCAGATGATGGCCAAGTATGGGCTGATTCGCGAGGAGCTCGAGGGGCCCTACGTGATCGAGTACGCCAAGCCGGCGGAAGCCGAAGAGGGTGAGGCGGAACGCCGGGGGCCAGACGCAGCCGCCAAGCCCAAGAAGGCAAAGCGGGCTAGCCCTGGATCCGGTGACCAAGCAATCGGCCCGCGAAGTCTTCGAGCACGTGATCGAGCAGGGGCGGCGTGACTACGACGTCCAGCGCTACAAGGGCCTGGGCGAAATGACCTCGAGCAGCTATGGGAAACCACCATGGATCCCGACCGGCGCACCTTGCTTTCAGTCAAGCTCGAAGATCTGGCCGAAACGGAATCGATCTTCAGCACGCTCATGGGCGAGGACGTGGAAGCACGGCGTAAGTTCATTGAAGACAATGCGTTAGATGTGAAGAACCTGGATATCTAACGTTCCATCAGTGGAGAGTGGCTGCGGCGCCCTCTCCATTGATCTACTATCCGGGCATGGCCCTGCTCGAAGTTCAGCAACTCACCAAAAATTATGCAAGGCGCTCGGGATGGCGCGGTACCCGGGAGCAAAAGTGCGTCGTGGACCGGGTCTCCTTCTCCATCGCCCGGGGCGAGACTCTGGGGCTGGTAGGCGAATCGGGCTCCGGCAAGAGCACCGTCGCCCGGATGATCCTGGGCCTGGTACCCCCCTCTTCTGGAACGGTTTATTTCGACGGGCAGGAGGTGATCGGCGATGGGTCGAGCACCGAACTGCGCACGTTGCGGCGCAGGATGCAGCCGGTTTTCCAGGATCCCTTCGCGGCCCTCAACCCACGCATGACGGTGGCCGAGATCATTGCCGAGCCCTTCCGCATCCACCGCGACGATACGACGCAGGCCGGCCGGCCGAAGATGCCAAGGCCCTGCTAGCCGAGGTTGGCCTGGATGAGTCCGCCCTGCCCCGCTATCCCCATGAGTTTTCTGGCGGCCAACGGCAAAGGATCAACATCGCCCGGGCGCTCGCGCTCCGGCCGGAACTGCTCCTGCTCGATGAGCCGGTCTCGGCGTTGGATGTGAGCGTCGGGGCCCAGATCATGAACCTGCTACGGCATCTACAGCAAACATTCCATTTGACTTACCTCTTCATTTCCCACTCCATGCCCCTGGTGCGCTATCTCTCGACCAATATCGTCGTGATGCGAGCCGGGCAAGGTGGTCGAGGCGGGAACCTGTGACCAGATTTGCCACTTCCCCGGGGAGGCTTATACCAAGGCTCTTCTGGAAGCCACGCCGGAGCTCCCGGTTAATCAGAAATCTTATACAATTACACTCATATTTTATGATTCCTTCATGCTATGATCTTCATCAAAGGATTGTGGCTGATCAATTCAGCCGACACTTGGAGGACATGTATGACAATTACTCGCTGGGAAGCGTATCGCGATGTGGTGGCATTGCAGAATCGCATGAATAGCCTTTTTCAAGACTTTTCCCGGAATGGCTCGGGAGAGAACGAGCCGGTAACGGCTGCGGGCTTTGTGCCCCCGGTTGACATCTACGAGGACGAGCACAAACTGGTGCTCAAACTCGAAATCCCCGGCATACGCCAGGAGGATCTGGATGTCCGGATGGAAAACTCGACCCTGTCGGTAAGGGGCGAGCGCAGCTTTCGAGACGGAAGGCAAGGAAGAGAACTTCCATCGTGTGGAGCGGCGTTACGGCAGCTTCTATCGTGCCTTCACGGTCCCCAACACCATCGACCCGGAAAGCATCAAGGCCGAATACGACGCTGGGGTTCTGCGTTTGGAACTGCAGAAGCGTCCGGAAAGCAAGCCCAAGCAAATCAAGGTGAACGTCGGATCAGCCAAGCAGCTGAACCAGAATCAACAGGCAGCACCCGAGACTGCCAAGACGGCGTAACTCAATCGCTGAGACTGAGTTCACCCCGGCCATTTATCCGGGGTGAACTCACAAATTTTTGGCGCTGAGCTTGCGCGCCACCTCTTCGCTAACACTACCAAGATCAAAAGAAAATTGAAGACCAGGCTTATCCACACCAGGGCGAGGACCGCCCTTGCTTTCGCATCACGCGCGAGTTCAGGATGGTCTGGTCAGTCAGGAAAACAGGAATATGGCAATACGTTGGGATAAGTTCACATTGAAATCACAGGAGGCGATCCAGAAGGCCAGCTCGCTGGCCAATGAGAATGGCCAGCCTGAAGTGCAGCCCATGCATCTGCTGATGGCTTTGCTGGAAGACAAGGAAGGCATCATCGTTCCCCTGCTGCAGAAGGTAGGTATCCCGACCGAGCAGATGCTGGCCAGCGCCCGGCATGCCATCGCAGGCATGCCCAAGGTTTCCGGCGCGACCTCGGAGCCGGGACTTTCCACGGCATGCAGAAGGTGCTGAATGACGCCTCGAAAGAGGCACAAGATTTTAAAGACGAGTACGTTTCGACCGAGCATTTGCTGCTGGCGCTGGCCCAGCTCAAGAAAGATCCGGCGCAGATGCTGCTGGCCTCCATGGGCGCCACGCGGGACGCGATCCTGCAGGGATTGACCTCGGTGCGCGGCAACCAGACGAGTGACCGATCAGAGCCCTGAAGGCAAATACCAGGCGCTGGACCGCTACGCCAAGGACCTTACGGAACTGGCGCGGCGGGGAAAATTGGATCCGGTCATCGGCCGCGATGAAGAGATTCGGCGCGTGATCCAGGTGCTTTCGCGCCGCACCAAGAACAACCCGGTGCTGATTGGCGAGCCCGGAGTGGGCAAGACCGCCATCGTCGAGGGTTTGGCGCGGCGCATTGTCTCCGGCGATGTGCCGGAACTGTTGCGCGACAAGCGCGTCATCTCGCTCGATCTTGGCTCCATGCTGGCGGGAGCGAAGTATCGCGGTGAGTTTGAAGACCGCCTCAAGGCGGTGCTCAAGGATATTCAAGAGTCCAACGGGCAGGTCATCCTCTTTATCGATGAACTGCACACCCTGGTGGGGGCAGGCGCGGCCGAAGGCGCCATCGATGCTTCGAATATGCTGAAGCCGCCGCTGGCGCGGGGCGAGTTGCGGGCCATTGGCGCAACCACGCTGAACGAATACCGCAAATACATCGAGAAGGATGCGGCGCTGGAGCGGCGTTTCCAGATCGTCTTTGTGGGCGAGCCCAACGTGGAAGACACGATTGCGATTCTGCGCGGTCTCAAAGAGCGCTACGAGGCTCACCACAATGTCCGCATCAAGGACTCGGCCATCGTGGCCGCGGCTACGCTTTCGCACCGCTACATCTCTGACCGCTTCCTGCCGGACAAGGCGATCGACCTGGTGGACGAGGCAGCGGCATCGCTGGCTATCCAGATCGGCTCGGTGCCGGTGGAGATCGACCAGCTGGAGCGGCAGATGATTTCGCTGGAGATTGAACGCACGGCGCTCAAGCGGGAGAACGACAGAAATTCGAAAGAGCGGCTGGAGGTCGTGGTGCGGGAACTTGCCGCGCTGAAGGAAAAAGCCACGGGACTGCGCGCACGCTGGCAGACGGAGCGCGAGGCCATTACGCGGCTGACCGAAGTGAAGAAGAAGATCGAAGCGCTGCGCTTTGAGATGGAAGAGCAAACGCGGCGTGGCAATCTGGAGCGCTCGGCGGCTATTCAATATGGCGAACTTCCCCAGCTCGAAGCAGAGTTGAAGCGTCTGAACGACAAGCAGGACGGCGCCGAGGCCGGCCGCCTCTTGAAGGAAGAAGTCGACGAGGAAGACATTGCCAGGATCGTCAGCAAATGGACCGGGATTCCCGTGGACAAGATGCTGGAAGGAGAAGTGCGCAAGCTGGTGGAGATGGAAGGCCGTCTGCGCGAGCGGGTGGTCGGCCAGGATGAGGCGCTGGAAATTGTGGCCAACGCAATCCGCCGCTCACGCGCCGGGCTGAGCGACCCGAAGCGGCCGATCGGCTCCTTTCTCTTCCTGGGGCCAACCGGGGTGGGCAAGACCGAGACGGCACGCGCGCTGGCGGAGTTCCTCTTCGATGATGACCAGGCCATGGTCCGCATCGACATGTCGGAGTACATGGAGAAACATGCGGTCGCCCGGTTGATTGGGGCGCCTCCGGGATATGTGGGCTACGACGAAGGCGGGCAGTTGACCGAGGCAGTGCGCAGGCGGCCCTACTCCGTGATCCTTTTCGACGAGATCGAGAAGGCGCATCCGGATGTCTTCAATGTCCTTCTGCAAGTGCTCGATGACGGACGGCTGACGGATTCGAAAGGCCGCACGGTGGACTTCAAGAACACGGTGCTGATCATGACCTCGAACCTGGGGGCGCATCTGTTGCAGACGGAAAACCTGGAGAGCGAATCCGCGTTTGAAGCGGCGCGCGAGCAGGTGATGCAACTGTTGCGGCAGAGCTTCCGGCCGGAGTTTCTCAACCGGGTAGACGATGTCGTCATCTTCCGTCCGCTGGGAGAGGAGCAGTTGTCACACATTGTCGATCTGCGGCTGGCCGATCTGCGCAAGCTGCTGGAAGCGCGCAAGATCACGCTGGAGCTGACTGAAGGCGCGCGGCATCAGTTGCTGCTGACCGGATACGACCGCCAGTATGGGGCTCGTCCGCTGAAGAGAGCGATCCAGCGCTTGATCCAGGATCCTTTAGCGATCAAGATTCTGGATGGCGAGGTGCTGCATGGCGATCACATCCGGGTGGATGCTGATCCGTTGAAGAACCGGCTGCTCTTCGAGGTCGAAGGCAGGACTGTCGGGGCCTGATCCCGAAGTAAGTCGAGCCCCCTTGTAAACGAGAGGGGGATTTTTTTTGTATGGCGACGTGCGCTCTTAAGTGAATTACTGAAGCCGTCCCTACGGATTGCCCGGTTGCAGACGCGGATAAATTCGTCAATGCGCTTGGGGGCAACAAGCAATAAATCGTGGGCCTTCGGCCCGTCTTGTTCAACCCATGTAGTGCCCCGGCTTCGCCGGTGCAACATGGGCACCCGTCCAGCCTCTTGGTAAATTAGACCCACTCGCCTTTGCGCATCAGCGGCTCCGCGGTACCGGTGGCCGTGATGCCGTCCAGATCGATCTCGCTCGATCCGATCATCCAATCCACGTGGATCAGGCTTTCGTTCGCACCCCTAGCCGCGAGCTCTTCCGGCTTGAGCTGGTCTCCATTCTTCACGCAGGTGCTGTAGGCCTGTCCCAGGGCGATGTGGCTGGCCGCATTCTCATCGAAGAGCGTGTTCAGGAAGAGCAGCCCGCTGCTGGCAATCGGCGAGGAGTGGGGCACCAACGCTACCTCACCCAGACGCCGCGCTCCATCATCCGTATCGATCATTCGCTGCAGCACTTCCTGTCCCGCGGAGGCCTTGGCGTCGACCACGCGGCCGCCTTCAAAGCGCACTGCGATCTTCTCTATCAGCGTGCCCTGGTGGGAGAGCGGCTTGGTGCTGGTCACCGTGCCTTCTACGCGGTCTTTGTGCGGAGTGGTGAAGACCTCTTCCGTCGGCATGTTGGGGATGCAATAGGCGCCGGTGCCGGCCTGCGTGCCTCCGCCCATCCACAGGTGATCATCCGCCAGTCCCACGCGCAGATCGGTTCCTGGGCCACGGAAATGGAGCGTAGCGTAGCGCTTCTCGTTGAGCAGATCCGCGCGCCGATGCAGCCCGGCGTCGTGTTGTTTCCATCGTGCGATGGGATCGTCTGCATCCACCCGTGACGCGGCAAAGATCGCGTCCCACAGCTTGGCTATCGCCTGATCAGGGGGAAGATCGGGAAATACCGCTGCCGCCCATGCCGGCGTGGCGCTGGCAACGATGGTCCAATTGATGTCATGGCGGGTGATGAGCTCGATGGCCGGACGATAGGCTTTAGACACGGCGCGGTTTGCCCTGCCAACTTTTTCCGGATCTTCCTTTGACAGCAGGGATGGGTTTCCGCCGGCAATGGCAAGCCGCGCAGCGCCGCTGCGAAATGCCGCCGCCATTCCCTCGTAGAGCCATCCTGCGGCGGTATCGAAGCCCGCATCCTCGGCGTATCGATAACGCAACAGCGACGACTGCTCATCGGTGAACAGAGTGGTCACGAGCGAGGCGCCGGCCTTGTAGGCCTGCTCGGTGATCAAGCGGGCCAGCGGCAAAGCATCGAGTGACGCCGTCATGACCAGTTCCTGGCCACGCTCGAGTCCCAGGCCTGCGTTGATCGCAACCTGGGCCAGGCGATCCAGTTTCTGCTCAAAGGTCAAAGATGTTTTTGGAAGTTCCGTTACAGTGCCCATTGAATCCCTCGTATCTTCCATTATCAACCAAACGATTGTGGGCTTCGCCCGTCTTTTTGGCCCACATACGCTATGGCGAATGCGGGGCACCCGTCCGGCAGGGGCGTTTCGGCTAGGGAGCTTGTGCTTGCAACACGCGAGGGATCCCCTGTAGATCGTGGACCAAGCTGACGGATCGCCAGCCGCGGAGCAGTGCTTCGACGGCCGGCTGCTGGCCGAAGCCGATCTCGAGCAACAGCCAGCCCTCCGGCTTGAGCACCTTACGGGCCTGCGGGATCAGGCGCTCATAGACTTCCAGACCCGTAGGCCCGGAGTAGAGCGCGGAGTGCGGCTCGTAATTAGACACCTGGGGCTCCAGAACCTCCTCCTTCCGCGATGTAGGGAGGATTCGACACGACGATGTCAAAGTCCGCACTGTCGACGGCCGCCAGCAAATTGGATTGCAGGAAGGTCACCCGCTCGAGCACCCCATGCCGCTGCGCATTGCGGCGCGCGACTTCGAGCGCTGCAGTAGAAAGATCCACGGCCGTTACGTGGGATCGCGGCCGGGCATGCGCCAGCGCTACAGCGATGGCTCCCGAACCGGTGCCCACGTCCACGATGCGCGCATTTGCTTCGGGGCCAAGGTGCTCCAGGGCTGCCTCAACGAGGTGCTCGGTTTCCGGGCGCGGGATCAGGACGTCCGGGGTCACCTCGAAGAGCAAGCCAAAGAACTCCTGCGAGCCGGTGATGTACTGCATGGGCTCGCTGGCCAGGCGCCGGCTGAGGAAGTTTTCGAACTGATCCGACTCAGCTGGGAGAGGAGACGCTCGGGATGAGTCAGCAGGGCGGTCTGGTCACATCCCAGCACGTGAGCAAGCAGCACTTCGGCATCGCGGCGGGGATTGCGTGAGGTAGCGGCCAGGCGAGCGCGAGCCGCTTGCAGATGCCTCGCCGGCGGTGGCCGGCATGTTATGCCACAGTGGCTGTTTCAGCCTTGAGACGCTCGGCCTGGTAGTGCGCGATGAGGGCGTCGATGGTCGGCTGGAGTTTGCCTTCCATGACTTCCGCGAGCTGGTGGTTGGTCAGACCGATACGGTGGTCGGTGAGCCGGTTTTGAGGGAAATTGTAGGTGCGGATCTTCTCGCTGCGATCGCCGCTGCCCACCTGCTGCTTGCGCTCTTTGGCCAGTGCTTCCTGCTGCCTATCCATTTCCACTTCGTAGAGCCGCGCCCGCAAAACGCGCATGGCCTTCTCACGGTTCTTGATCTGCGATTTCTCGTCCTGGCAGCTCACCACCGTATTGGTGGGCAGATGGGTGATGCGCACCGCGGAATACGTGGTGTTCACCGATTGGCCGCCGGGACCGGAAGAGCAAAAAGTGTCGATGCGAATGTCTTTCGCCTCGATCTTCACGTCGACTTCTTCGGCTTCGGGCAAAACCGCGACGGTAATGGCCGAAGTGTGGACCCGGCCCTGGGTCTCGGTGGCGGGCACGCGCTGCACCCGATGCACTCCGCTCTCGTACTTCATCTGCGAGTACACGCGCTTGCCCTCAATGATGGCAATCACTTCCTTGAGACCGCCCACCCCGGATTCCGACTGGGAAAGAATCTCCACTTTCCAGCGATGCTGTTCAGCAAAACGCGAGTACATGCGGAAGATCTCGGCAACGAATAGCGAGGCTTCGTCTCCACCGGTGCCGGCGCGGATCTCGAGGATGACGTTCTTCTCGTCATTGGGATCCTTGGGCAGCAGCATGACCTTGATTTCTTCTTCCAGTGCGGCGGCTGTGCTCTCCAGGCGAGTGAGTTCCTCCTGCGCCATCGCCGCAAGCTCGGGATCGTCTCTCGTTCAGCATGCCTTTGGCATCGACAATTCCCTGCTGCGCCTGCTTGAGCTCACGATACTTTCCCACTACCGCTTCGAGGTCCCGATGGGCCTTGGCGGTCTTGTGATATTTTTGCTGGTCGGTCACCAGCTGCGGGTCGGCGAGCTGCCGCCCAAGATCTTCATAACGGGTTTCGATCTGTTCCAGGCGATCCAACATGATAGGGTTCCTTTCCGGTCAACTTTTGCGTTTCGAGGCGAAACAAAGAGACATACGGCGGCGGGAGCCGCTAGGAAAGAGCGTGCCGGACAGGAACCGTATTGGCGACGCGATGAACCATTTGTCTTATTTTAACAGGTCCGGCGGCACCCGCATCTCAATGGGAACCTGACCATGCATGCCTTACTTACCCAATTCGCAGAGCTGTGCCAGCGCCTGGCCGAGACCGGCAGCAAGCTGGAAAAGCGCGCGCTCATGGCGGAGTATCTGCGCCCCCTTCCGGTGCCGGAGGCCGGGTGGCGGCGCTGTACCTGGCTGGAGTGCCTTTCCCGGAGACGGATGGCCGCGAACTGAAGGTGGGCGGGGCGGCGCTGAGTCGCGTCCTCGCCGAGCTCTCCGGGGCCAACCAAGCCGCGATGCATGCGGCTTACCTGCGGCATGGCGACCTGGGCGGCGCGGCGCAGGACCTTTTGCAAGGACGAGCAGCCGCGGCGTCGACCCTTTCGCTGCCCGAAGTGGCCGAGGCCTTTGCCGCCATCGCCGATGCCGCGAAGCCGGCCAGGAAACAACAACTCACTCTGGAGCTGCTCAAGAAGGCAACGCCGCTCGAGGCCAAGTACCTGATCAAGATCATCCTGGGGGATATGCGCACCGGGATCCAGGTCAGCTTGGTGGAGGAGGCGATCGCCGCTGCTTACGGCGCCTCCATTGGCGACGTGCGACGGGCCAGGATGCTCAATGGCAATCTTCCCGAGGTGCTGGAGCTGGCGGCCAGTGGCCGGCTAGCCGAGGCGCGGATGAAGCTCTTTCATCCTCTCGGCTTCATGCTGGCCAGCCCGGTGGAGACGGTAGAGGAGGCCTTGCAGCGATTCACCACCGAGGTGGCCGAAGAAGCTAAATCTGCCTCGAGCGAGGTGCACCCCGACGCGCCGGTCATCAAAGAGGCCCAGTTGGAAGATAAGTATGACGGCGTCCGGGCGCAGGTTCACTGCGGCTCGCCTGAGCATCCCGGACGGGTGGTTCTTTACTCGCGTTCACGGGAGGATATGACCGCCAGTTTTCCTGAGATCGTCGAGGCCTTTGCCGGCTTCGAAGAACCGTTGGTGCTGGATGGCGAAATCCTCGCCTGGAGCCGGGAGCGTGCGCTGCCATTCTCTTCTCTGCAGGCACGATTGGGACGCAAGCGGGTCACAGCCGAAATGCGCGAGGCCACTCCCGTGGTGTTTATGGCTTTTGATCTGCTTTACGCCCACGGCGGACCTTGGATGGACAAGCCCTTGCACGAACGCCGGCGCGCACTGGAAGAATTGGTGGAGCGAGAGCAGCTCCGAACCCTGGTGAGCAGCCGCCTGGCCAGTCGCGGGCAGCAGACGGAGTTGCTCTTTGAGCCGGCGGCACCGGAGGACAGCTTCGCCCGGCTGGTGCTTGCCCCTGCCGTCCAACTGGAGAGCGTGGAGCAGTTGGAGCAGGCCTACGTGGACGCACGGGCCCGGGGCAATGAAGGCGTCATGCTGAAAGCCCGGCATAGCACCTACCAACCCGGTAGGCGTGGTCTAGCCTGGCTCAAGCTGAAGCGCGAGTTGGCCACGCTGGACGTAGTGGTGACAGCGGCAGAGTATGGCCACGGAAAGCGGGCCGGATGGCTGAGCGACTATACCTTCGCGGTCCGCGATGGCGAGGTGCTGCGCAATGTCGGCAAGGCCTACTCCGGGGTGACCGATGCCGAAATTGCCCGGCTAACCCAGTTCTTCCTGGAACACACGCTGGAGGATTTCGGGAGCGTGCGAGCCGTGGAGCCGCTGGTGGTGCTGGAAGTGGCGTTTAACAACGTAATGCGATCGGATCGACATGACAGCGGGTTCGCCCTGCGCTTCCCACGCATTCTGCGCATTCGCGATGACAAACCGGTCAGCGAGATCGACACCCTGAAGCGAGTGGCCGAGATCTACCAGTCGCAGCCCGATAAACCGATCCAGAATATAGGGGATTCTGCGGGTTGAAGCCCCAGAATCTCGCCGAGCTTTGACTCCTCTCTTGAACCCATCCCTGATATATAGCATGATATATATCAGGGATATAAGATGGCGCAGATCGCAAAGGCTAAGGTCTTCATGAGCGGCAGGAGTCAAGCCGTTAGGATTCCGGCGGAGTACCGCTTCGCTACGGACGAGGTCTACATCCGTCGAGACCCACAAAGTGGAGATCTCATTCTTTCCGAAGCTCCCGGCGGATGGGATGAGATTTTTGCCGCTCTCGACAATGCCGGTTTCCCCGATGATTTCCTGGCTGATCGCGGTCAAGGCACCCCGCAGGAGCGGGACGAGCTGTGAGCCAGCTCTACATGATCGACACCAATACCGTCAGCTACATCATTAATGGCAGGTCTCCGGCCTCTCGCGCAAGACTGATCAATCTCCAGCCTGGAGAGGTCGCGTGTATCTCGGTCATTACCGAGGCAGAAATTCAATACGGGCTAGCCAAGAATCCGAGTGCAACGGTTCTTCGCTCCGCCCTCGAAGGTTTCTTTGCCAAAATCCAAATTCTTCCTTGGGGGAGAGAGGAGGCCCAGACGTACGGCGGTCTTCGGGCAAAGCAAGAGAAAGCGGGAAAGCCGCTTGGCAATCTCGATATGCTGATTGCCGCTCACGCAATTTCTGTCCGGGCAATACTTGTCACGAACGACCGAGCGTTCTCCCACTTATCTGGCTTGACGGCAACAGCGAAGTGGGCGACCGAACTCTAGTGGGAGTGAGCGTGGGAGTGGTCGTGACCGGAGTGGTCGTGCACCGTCGACTTCGGGCGGCGGAGAACAACCGTGCGCGACTTCGCAATCGACACATTCGAATTGAACGGTGGAATGGTAGATACGGAATTTTTGCCGCAGGACCCCTTGCACCTGTTCCAGTATGTGGGCGCTCTCGGATGGCGGGATGTCGGCGATGATGATGTGGGTGGCACAGGCGTGGGTCTGCGATCCCAGACTCCAGACGTGCAGGTCGTGCACATCTTCGACCCCCTCGATGGCCTGAAGCGAAACCCGAATCTCCGCTAGCGAGCAACCGCGCGGTGTTCCCTCTAAAAGGATGTTGAGGGTCTCGCGCACGATGGAGAGCGAACTCCACAAAATCAGGGCGGCAATCAGGATGGAGAGCACCGGATCGATCCAGTTGCGGCCAGTGAACAGGATGGCAGCGCCCCCGACAATGACCGCGGCGGTCGAGAGCGTGTCGCCCAGCATGTGAATGAAAGTGCTGCGGATATTGACGTCGCGCGAGGTGGTCCAAAGCAGGGCGGCGATTACGCCGTTCATCAGGACGCCGGCCGCGGCGACGATCATCATCAGCCGGGGTTGGACCTGCACCGGCTCACTCAGCCGGTGGATAGCCGCAATGGCGATCCAGATGGCGATCAACACCAGCGTCAGCGCGTTGAGAAAGGCTGCCAGGACACCCGCGCGCTGATAGCCGAAGGTCTTTTGGTCGGTAGGCGGCCGAGTCTGAAAATAGACAGCGACGAAGGAAAGCAACAGGGCGAGAAAGTCGGATACGTTATGGCCGGCCTCGGAGATCAAGGCCAGCGAATGGGCACGCACTCCGGCCACGAAGGTAAGGGCTACGTAGCCCAGCGTGGCCAGTAGCGAGATGCGCAAAATACGCTGAGTCTTCTCCGACCCCCCGCCATGAACGTGCATACCTCTAGTGTACCGGGAGCGGGTGCAGAGGGGAAAGCAACGGTTATCTTAACGAGTGAGCTGCGTCCTTAGTGCGTCCGTGAAGGGGCACGGAATTGGCCGTATCGCGCAATCCGCTCCAGCCTTCGGCCACGATCAGTGAGTTGCCAGGGTTGTGCGGATCGTAGCGCACGGAGGCGGGAAATCCCAGCCGGCAGTCATAGATATTAACAATGTGCCGCAGCATGGTGACGTCCTGGGAGCACTCGTAGACCACCCCGGCCGCCTCATATTTGTAAAGAATCAGCTGCATCCCGTTGGGCCGTCCGCTCTCTTCGGCAGTGAGGTCGGAGATGTCGATGACGGTGGCGTCGATGATGCGCCCCTGCTGGACCAGCAGATCTCTACGCTTGCGCTCCTCCTCGTCGGGGCTGACGCGGCGGCGGAGAAGCGCGTACGCGGCCATGCCCCCTAAGCAGACTCCAACGGCGGCAAAGGTGCCGAAGAGCTGGGAGTCGCGCAACGGGAAGCTATTCATGAAAGCTCCAGCTCAAATAGGGGTACACGATGCAGGATATCGCAGGCCAGCGCCTCCGGGGGGATGCGGTGAGGGGCGGACCCCATTCGGCAACATTACCCCGGCACAAATTGTGCAAGGAGGGCTGCGCTATACTGGCAGGAGATGTCCATTCGTTCGTCTGCTGTCCGAAGCTCGACGGCGATCGCCGTTTCGCGAGCCGCCTCTCCCGCAAATTCCCGCTCCGATGCCCGGCGCATTCGCTCCACGACCGTTCTGTGTGTCCGGCGAAACTCGAGCGTGGTGATGGCGGCCGATGGCCAGGTCACCCTGGGCGACAGTGTGATCAAACATAGCGCGCGTAAGATCCGGCGCCTCTATCAGGACAAGATCCTGGCTGGGTTTGCCGGCTCGACGGCGGACGCGTTCTCGCTCTTTAGCCGTTTCGAGGCCAAACTGGAGCAGTATGCCGGCAACCTGGGGCGGTCGGCGGTGGAGCTGGCCAAGGATTGGCGTACAGACAAGATGCTGCGTAACCTGGAGGCCTTGCTGGTCGTTGCCGACCTGAAGCAGACCTTCCTGATCAGCGGTTCGGGCGATGTGATCGAGCCCGATGAGGGGATTGCAGCCATCGGCAGCGGGGGCAGTTTCGCCCTGGCGGCAGCCCGGGCCCTGGTCGAGAATTCCGACTTGCCGGCGCGGGCCATCGCGGAGAAGTCTTTACGTATCGCGGGCCAGATCTGCATCTACACCAACGATCAAATCACGATTGAAGAACTGCACGGCTAGCGATGCTTCGAGGAAAACTCGCTGGCGGAGGGGTACGGGCTACGTCGTAGCTCGTACCCTTCACTAGAAGGAGCAGGCAAATGGCTATTTTCTTACCAGGAACCGCAGAAGAGCTGGAACTCTCGCTCGAAGACCTCACCCCGCGGGAGATCGTAGCTGAGCTGGACAAGCATGTCGTGGGCCAACGTGCCGCCAAGCGTGCCGTAGCTATCGCGCTGAGAAACCGTATGCGCCGGCAGAAGCTGCCGCCCGATATCGCCGAAGAGATCATGCCCAAGAACATCATCATGATCGGGCCCACCGGCGTGGGCAAGACGGAGATTGCACGACGCTTGGCAAAGCTCACCAATTCGCCCTTCATGAAGGTAGAAGCCTCCAAATTCACTGAGGTCGGTTATGTCGGGCGGGACGTGGAATCGATGATCCGCGACCTGGTCGAGATCGCCGTGGACATGGTGCGCGAGGAAAAGCTGGAAGAGGTGGAAGACCGGGCCGAACTCAACGCTGAAGAGCGCTTGCTCGATTTGCTTCTGCCCCCCTCGCCTGCCGCCGCCAGCTCGCCGGGCAGTGGTACCCATTCCGCACCAGGTCCGGTAGTGATCGATGGCACCAACTTTCCCCCGGCAAGCCAGGAAAGCCACAACCGCACGCGGGAGAAGCTACGGCAACAGTTTCGCGAAAGCAAGCTGGATGATCGCACGGTAGAAATCGATGTGCGCGAACGCAGTACACCGTCGTTTGAGATCATCTCCAACCAAGGCGTTGAGGAGATGGATATCAACCTCAAGGATGTGCTGCCGAACCTCTTCGGCCAGCGCACCAAGAAGCGCAAGATGAAGGTTGGCGAGGCTTTCGAATACCTGGTGCAGGAGGAAGAGACGCGGCTGGTCGACATGGACCAAGTGACGCGGTTGGCCGTCGAGCGGGTGGAGAATTCCGGCATTATCTTCCTGGATGAGATTGACAAGATCGCCGGCCGGGAAGGCGGTCACGGTCCCGATGTTTCGAGGGAGGGCGTGCAAAGAGACATTCTGCCCATCGTCGAAGGGACGACCGTTAATACCAGGTACGGCATGGTGCGGACCGACCACATTCTCTTTATCGCGGCGGGTGCGTTCCACGTTTCCAAGCCGAGCGACCTGATTCCCGAGCTGCAAGGCCGGTTTCCTATCCGCGTCGAGTTGCAGTCGCTGACGGTGGAAGACTTCGTCCGCATTCTTACCGAACCCAAGTCATCGCTTACCAAGCAGTACACGGCGCTGCTGGAGACCGAAGGCCTGAAGCTCAGGTTTACCAAGGAGTCTCTGGAAGAGATGGCGCGGTTCGCCTTCCGGGTGAATGAGACCACGGAGAATATTGGCGCGCGACGGCTGCACACCATCATGGAGCGAGTGTTGGATGAGATCAGCTTCATGGCGCCCGACATCATGAAGGGCCATTCCGCCGAAGGGCCACTGATCGAAATAGCAGCTTCGGCGGCGGAAAACGGCGCCACCGTACCCCTGCCGGTAAGCGACGTGGAGACGGCAGATGGACACGAGCGAGTAGTGCTGATTGATCCGGAGTACGTGCGAGCCATGGTGGCCTCGATCGTCAAGGATCAGGATTTATCCCGCTACATTCTCTAGGGATCTGCCGGGTCTTTCGTTCTCACGCAGACACTTTAGCCCGATTCTCTCTTGGTCCTTTACGGCCCGACTAAAAGACGTGCCCTGATACGAGCTCTCACGCAGACTTTAAAGCCCTCATGGCTGAGGCTTTGTACGGCACGGCTAAACCCGTGCCCCTCGTCGACGGAGTTTTCCGCAGCCTGTGAAGGCGTGCCCTCGTCGGCGAGTTTCCGCTGTGGGTTCGTGCGGGGGCCTCTACTTCAAACCGAGGCGTTGGACTTCAGGGCGGCGAAATGAAGGCTGGGTAGCTCCTCGACGGCGCGACGCAAGGTTTGCTCCCAGCAGGCGTGCATGAGGTCCAATTCAGGGTCATCGGCCATGAAGCGCCGGTAGCGGTCGAACTCCAGCTTGTCGTTCTGGTATAGCAGGACTTCCAGAGGCGGCCCCACGGTCACATTCGAACGCATCGCGGCGTCCAGCGACAACAACGCGTATGTCCCCGCGACCTCGAGGCTGGTGGAACGGAACTCGATGCCACGATCCAGGATCGGCCGTCCGTATTTAACCTCGCCAATCTGCAAATAGGGCGAATCCTCGGTCGCGCTCAGGGGGTTTCCCTGGGGGTATATCAGGAAGAGATTCGGCTTCTCCCCTTTGACCTGGCCGCCTAACAGGAGATGGATGTTGAACTTGAAGTCATCCTTCTCCAGCGCGGCGCGATCCATATCCGAGACCCGGCGAACGCAATCCCCTACGATACGGGCCGCCGCATACATGGATTCGGCCTTCCCCAAGCCCTCTCCAGACTCGAAATCGTTGCGCAAAAGGGTGATCACCGACTGGGTCAGGGACAGGTTTCCGCTGGTCAGGATGACGAAAGCGCGTTCTCCCGGTTGGAGAAACGTATGCATCTTTTGGCAGACGTTCACCTGGTCGAAACCGGCGTTGGCCCGGGAATCGGACGCCATCACCAGACCTTCGCGGGTCATGATGCCCAAACAATAGGTCATTCTTGCTCTCCAGCCTGAATGCTAGAGCATTTTCCGGGAACGCGGTATAACCATAGAAACAGGTAAGAACCGATCCTGATTGTCTGATAGTTTTTCAGCATCATAATTTTTGCGACAAGGACCTTGTCGTTCCTGTCGAACTTGCCCGGGGTTGACCCTGGGCGATTCGCTCTTCAGGGCTCGATCGAGGGAGTGCAATGCTTATTCGCTTAGGTTATGACATCGGTTTCAACATCCCCGCTCCCGTTACCATCGTCGCGATGCTCCATGTGCATCCTTCGCGGCAGGCCGACCTGCTCGAACCCGACGAGCTGAAGCTGGAACCTGCGGTTCCCATCACCAGCTATATCGATACCTTTGGCAATCGATGCTCGAGGTTTGTGGCCCCCGCCGGGCATATTCAACTGACCGGTTCTACCCTGATTGAAGACTCCGGCTTGGAAGACCCTTCCCCGATTGATGCAACCGAGCATCCGGTGTCGGACCTTCCCAACGAAACCCTGATTTACCTGCTTAACAGCCGTTACTGCGAGGTCGATCGCCTCTCTAACATCGCGGTGGAGTTGTTTGGCGACGCGGCTCCCGGGTGGAACCGGGTCCGCGCCATCTGCAGTTGGGTATATTCCAAGGTTGCATTTGGCTATCAGCATGCCCGGTCCACGAAAACTGCGTTGGATGTGTTTACCGAGCGGGTCGGAGTGTGCCGCGACTTTCAGCACCTGGCGGTGACCTTCTGCCGCGCCCTGAATATACCGGCGCGCTATGTCACCGGATACCTGGGGGATATTGGTATACCGCCTACCTTTACGCCCATGGATTTCAGCGCCTGGTTCGAGGTGTACCTGGACAACCGCTGGTGGACGGTGGATGCGCGGCATAATCACCCGCGCATTGGCCGGGTGTTGATGGCCGTGGGACGGGATGCCTCCGATGTGGCGATCACTACGTCGTTCGGGATCGCAAACCTTACCCAATTCAATGTAATCAGCGACGAGATCTCGACCGAAGCCACGTCAGGATTCAAGCAGTGAGCCAGGATGGCCAGATGGAACTAGCCCGCCCCAGCACGTTTGCCAATCCGCTGCTGAAGGACTATGTCCTCGACAACACGTACGACGAGATGTTTTCCGAGAACGGTCTGGTAAGACCGCATTATGCAGCGGCGCTGGAGACATTTCTTAACCTTCCGCCGGAGGAGATTGCGCGCCGCAAGCGCTCGGTGGACCTGTCTTTCCTGACCCAGGGAATCACCTTCAACGTGTATGGGCACGGAGAAGGAACGGAAAGAATTTTCCCTTATGACTTGCTGCCGCGCATCATTACCGGCGCGGAATGGCAACACATCGAAAAAGGCCTTACCCAGCGCATCACGGCCCTGAACCTGTTTCTGCATGACGTTTATAACGAAGGCAAGATTCTCAACGACGGCCATGTGCCGCGTGAGATCGTCTATAGCTGCCGCCAGTTTCGCCGAGAAATGCGCGGCCTGCAGGTTCCGCGGAATGTTTATATCACCGTGACGGGTACAGATCTTCTTCGCCTGAGCAACGGCGAATTTGTGGTGCTGGAAGACAACCTCCGGGTGCCCAGCGGCGTCTCCTACATGCTGACCAGCCGCAGGGTCATGAAGCGGACGTTTCCGCAGCTGTTTCGCGACTACGGCGTGCAGCCCATCGAACACTATACCCAGTTGCTGCTGAGCACGCTGCGATCGCTGGCGCCTGAGGGGCGTCACGATCCCTCGATTGTGCTGCTGACACCAGGCGTCTACAACTCCGCTTATTTCGAGCACACCTACCTGGCCCGGCAGATGGGCATCGAGTTGGTCGAAGGGCGCGACCTGGTCATCCACGACAACGTGGTGTACATGCGCACCACCGCCGGCCTGAAGCGCGTGGATGTGATCTACCGCAGGGTGGACGATGACTTCATCGATCCGCTGGCGTTTCGCTCCGACTCCATCCTGGGCGTCGCCGGCCTGTTCAATGCCTACCGCGCCGGCAATGTAACCCTGGCCAATGCCTTCGGCACCGGTATCGCCGACGATAAGGCGGTCTATGCTTACGTGCCGGCGATCATCCGCTACTACCTGGGCGAAGAACCGATCCTGAACAACGTTGAGACGTATCTCATGACCGATCCCAAACAGCGCAAGTACTGTTGCGAGAACCTCGACAAGCTGGTGGTCAAGGCGGTGGGGGAGTCGGGTGGATATGGAATGCTGATCGGACCCCACAGCACGGCCGAACAACGGGAAGAGTTCAAGCGCATGATCGAAGCCAACCCGCGCAATTACATCGCCCAGCCTACGCTCGACTTCTCCCGTGCCGGCTGTTTGACGGAGAACGGCATCGAACCCCGGCATGTGGACTTGCGGCCCTATATCTTGTATGGCGACAAGGTGCGCATTGTTCCGGGAGGACTCACGCGCGTGGCGCTGCGCAGGGGCTCGCTGGTGGTGAACTCCTCGCAGGGCGGGGGCAGTAAAGATACCTGGGTTTTAACCGACTAACGCATTTTTGCTAATACGGTTGTCCGGTGGATCAATTAAGTGCGGCCATTCTTTTGCGAAATGGCCGCGTCGGATTCAGTTTCCTGGTCTACACGATTAGCAAAAATGCACTAGGGGACATAATGCTTTCTCGCGTAGCCGACAGTCTTTACTGGATGAGCCGCTATCTTGAGCGCGCTGAGCATACGGTGCGCATGCTCGACGTGAACATGGGTCTCATGCTGGACAAGTCCAGCACCAGCGCGGAGGGACGATGGAAGCGAGTCCTGGCCGCCCTGGGAAATCCGCAGGGCGTTACCTGGAACAATGACTATTACCAACTTGTCCACTCGCTGACCTTCGACGCAGACATTCCTGCATCGGTGACTTCCTGCCTGATCGAAGCGCGAGAGAATGCGCGCCAGGTGCGCGACGAGATCAGCTCCGAGCAGTGGCAACAATTGAACCGCATGTATCACTGGGTGATCCAGCCACAATCAGAGTATGGACTGAATACCCGGCTGGCCGACTTCCTTCCCGCGGTGATCGACGGAGTCCACCTGTTCCAGGGCGTCAGCGATACCACCATGAGCCATGGCGAGGAGTGGCAGTTTATTCAATTGGGCCGCTACCTGGAGCGGGCATCGTCCATCGCGAATCTGCTCGCTCTGTATCAACCGGAACTTCTCAGTACTCCGGAAGCGGCGGCAGAAGGAAGTCAGTACCAGGAATGGGTTGGGTTGCTGCGTTGTTGCACGGCGTTCGAAGCCTACTGCAAGGTGTACACGGCGGACCTTTCCGCGGAGTGGATCCTGGAATTTCTATTGCTGAACCCGCAATTCCCCCACTCCCTGCGATATTCCGTCGATTGCCTGCGCCAGGCGCTGGTCGCTGTACGCGCGTCGAGCGGAAGGATGCCGGTGGATGATTTGTCCAGGGTTTCCGGTAAGCTGCAGGCGTCGCTCAGCTTTGTCGAAGTGGATGACATTCTCGCCCAGGACGCGGGGGCGTACCTGCATAACATCCTGCAACAGTGCCGGCAGACGCACGACCTGATTTACCGTTTCTACATTCAATATTCGGTGCAAGCTGCTCTCGCGATGTAATGAATTGCAGGACAAGGAGTTTGACAGGCCATGGATTTTTATCTGATACGGCACCTGACCAAGTTTCTTTACGCGGACCAAGTGAGTGAAAGCCTCATGGAGGCGCGCATGCACCCGCGCAGCGATAACAATCAACGCTGCCTCTCGTTCTCCTTGTCGGTAAGCCCCCGCTGCCGGGTTTTCTCCTATCGCGATCACCTGGGCAACAACGTCCATCACTTCGATATCCCTGGAGAACACTCGCAATTGGTGATGGTGGCCGAGGCCCTGGTGGAACAGCAGCCGCTGCCGGAGATTCCGCACTTGCTCCGCCCCGGCGCCTGGGACGAACTGGATTCGCTGGTCGCGCTGGGGGACTTCTCGGAGATGCTGCTGCCGAGTGAATTCGCGAAGCCCTCGCCCGCCCTGCTCGATCTGGCGAAGCTATTGGATGTGCGCCGCCGCGACGATCCTTTGGTGCTATTGCGCCAGTTAAATGCCTCGCTTTATCACTGGTTCGACTATGATCCGCGGAGCACGCACGTCAACTCACCCATCGACGAGGCGCTCGCATCCAGAAAGGGTGTATGTCAGGACTTTGCTCACACCATGATTGCCCTGGTGCGGCACGTGGGCATTCCCTGCCGCTACGTGAGCGGCTATCTCTATCATGGCGAGGAGAATACCGATCGCTCCACGGCGGGCGCTACGCACGCCTGGGTAGAGGCCTTTTTGCCCCAGGTGGGCTGGGTAGGCTTTGATCCAACGAATAATTTGCTGGCGCAAAACCGGTATATACGCACCGCGCTGGGAAGGGATTACGCGGATGTGCCGCCGACCCGTGGCATTTATCGCGGCAGCAAGGAGAGCGAGCTTTACGTGGCAGTCAAAGTGTCGAAATATGTTGATTTGCCGCCCCTTGACCGCGACATGCCGGTCCCGGAAGACTGGTCCATCCTGGTGGAGCGAGCCCAGGAGCCTCCAGCGCCCCCCGCGCAGTTGCTGCATCTGCAGCAAATGCAACAGCAACAGCAATAGAGTTCAGCTAAACAGCACGAGGGGCAATGACCAAACGTAACCTCTGCGTTTCTTTCCTTCTTCTCCTAAGAAGACTAGATCGCGTAGCTTATCAGAGGTGATTCATGGAACAGCACTTCGGCTACTTCTGCCGGGCATACGTCGGGCAAGACGTTCAGGCGAATGTGATCGCCCGTACGCTGCTGGAAGCCGAGCTTGAAATCACCCGCATGATTCGTGGAGGAGCCATGGCGGCACACGCAGTGCAGCACGGAATGCCTGATCACGAGCCGGTGCTGGTGGCCAGCGCTTCCGGCGGTAAGGCCGACGGAGAGATGTGGCGATATCTGCGGCAGAACGCTGGGCCGGAGTTCGAACGCTGGCGGATCGCTTACTGCTCCAAGACCAAGATCCTGGACGATCGCTGGGTGGTGATCGAGCTCTGCTCCAACGGAATCAAGGAATACAGCGCCTTCGGCAAGGCCGTCCGGGCGATATGGGCAAACGCCACCGTACACACTCCTACTTCTTAACCGTATAGTTCACCGATTGAAGGTCGCACGGGTGGAGCTGTGGTATTCCACGTCTCAAAATTCCTGTATGCGGCGCTGGACAAGACCAGGTCCGAATTGTCGAAATAGAATGGGTGATTGCCAATCAGCATTCGCGACTCGGACCAGTTTACCCAGGACTAACGTCCTGGCATTCTCAGCCGTCCCTGCGGGACTAGTCTCGGTGGAGATGCATTACCCAGGACTGGCGTCCTGGGCTACTCTCAGCACTCTCAGCCGTCCCTACGGGACTGATCGCGTTGACCACAGAGCTTGCGCTTGACGGGGTGTGCCTGATTCTCCTAAGGTCAGAGCGCGAGTAAACGTTTGCATCGTCTGTTATTTTGTTCCCTATGCCGAAAGCCACCGACATAAGTGCCCTGGACACCCTGAAGGAGCAGGTGCTCGAGGCCAACCTGGAACTGGTTCGCCGCGGGCTGGTTCTCTTCACCTTCGGGAACGCCAGCGGCATCGACCGCCAGCGCGGGCTGGTGGTCATCAAGCCCAGCGGGGTTGACTATACGGCGCTGGCTGCGACCGACATGGTGGTCACCGATATGGACGGGCGAGTGGTCGACGGCAAGCTTCGCCCTTCTTCCGACCTGGCGACGCATCTTCTACTTTACAAAGAGTTTCCTGACATTGGCGGGGTGGTCCATACGCACTCCGAATATGCCACGGCGTGGGCCCAGGCAGGGCTCGAGATTCCAGCCTACGGCACCACCCACGCGGATTATTTTTACGGCCCGGTTCCGGTCACCGCGGAGTTAACGGCAGAGGAGATTGGCGGAGATTACGTGCACAATACCGGCATCGCGATTACCCGCCGCTTTCAGGGTCTCGATCCGCATGCCATTCCGGCCGTGCTGGTGGCCGGCCACGCGCCTTTCTGCTGGGGTAAAACGCCGCACGATGCGGCCCACCACGCGGCCGTTCTGGAAACGGTCGCCCGCATGGCGTACTTTACAGCTACCCTGCGGCAGAGCTGTGGGGGGGTCTCCCAGGCGCTGCTGGATCGGCATTATTTTCGCAAGCACGGCGCCAACGCGACCTATGGACAGGAGAAATGATGCGACGACTAGGACAGGCTAACCTATGGTGACAACTCTGGCGCTGGCGGTCTCTACCCAGCTTGCGCGCCTGAACTGGATCGACGTCCTGGTGATCGCGATCTACTTCGCGATCGTGGTCTTCATCGGCTTCTATCTGCGGGGTTCCTCCAACACCAGCGAAGAATTCTTCATGGCCGGGCGCGAGATGACGGCCTGGATCGCCGGGCTGAGCTTCGTTTCCGCCAACCTGGGATCGCTGGAGTTGATGGGCTGGGCCGGATCCACCTACCAGTATGGAATCCTGGCCATGCACTGGTACTGGATCGGCGCTATTCCGGCGATGCTCTTTCTGGGCATCGTGATGATGCCGTTCTACTACATCTCGAAGACCCACTCCGTGCCGGGATATCTGAAGCTTCGTTACGGCGACGGGGCACGCGCCCTCTCCGCGGTCAGCTTCGCATTCATGACCATCCTCATGAGCGGCATCAATATGTACTCGATGGCCATTGTGATGAAGGTGGTTCTGGGCTGGGACCTGAACTTCAGCATCTGGGTTTCCTCGGTCACGGTGGCGGTGTATGTTGCGCTGGGCGGGCTGAAGTCGGCGATCTACAACGAGATTCTCCAGTTCCTGCTGATCTGGGCGGGCGCCCTGCTGGTGCCGATTCTGGGCTTGATCGAGGTGGGTGGCTGGAGCAACCTGCGGCAGCAGATCGCAACCAACCTGGGCCGTTCCGACTATGTGCACCTGTGGTCGACGCTGGGCCACTTCAACACCAATCCCATGGGTGTGAACTGGTTCGGGATCGTCTTTGGGTTGGGCTTCGTGGTCAGTTTCGGCTACTGGACCACGGATTTTCTGGTGGTGCAGCGGGTGCTCTCGGCCGATAGCATACGGTCCGCCAGGATGGCTCCGGTGATCGGCGCGGCGTTCAAGATGGCCGTGCCTTTCATCGTGATCCTGCCCGGCCTGCTGGCCCTTTCCGTACTTCCCTTTCACCTGGTCGCGCAGGACGTAGCGGTCAAGACCGGCCAGCACAGCTTCAACGAAGTTCTGCCCCTGATGCTGGTGCGCTACTGCGGGCCGGGCCTGCTGGGGCTGGGCGTTACGGCGCTGATCGCCGGCTTCATGTCTGGAATGGCGGGCAACGTCAGCGCATTTTCGACCGTCTGGACCTATGACATCTATGGAGCCTTTCTGAACAAGAAGGCTACCGACCGGCACTACGTAGCCATGGGCCGCTGGAGCACCCTGATCGGCGTGCTGGTCTCGGTGGGCACGGCGTACCTGGTGCAGCATGCGGCCAGCATCATGGATTACGTGCAGCAACTGTTCAGCTTCTTCATCGCGCCGCTCTTTGGAACCGTGATCCTGGGCATGCTGTGGAAGCGCGCGACCAAAGAGGCCGGGTTTTGGGGTTTGCTGGCCGGTACAGTCACGTCCATCAGCCTTTGGCTGTGGGTGCAGCACGATCCGCATGCCTTGCGCTACGTCGCCCTTTCCCCCGACGCCAAAGATATGGCGGAGAATGTCTATCGCGCCCTGTGGGCGTGGCTGGTCTGCGTGCTGGTTACGGTGGTGGTCAGCTACATGACCAAACCCCGGCCGGTAGCGGAACTGGAGGGGCTGGTCTACGGTGCTTCCGTACTTCCCAAGGAACACGACGACCACTGGTACCAGCGTCCGATTGTGTGGGCGGGGGCGGTGGCTGTGGTCTTCGTCTTCCTCAACATCATTTTCTGGTAAGGAGCCGGGCCGATGCGAGAGTCCTTTTCTATCTGGTGGTTTGCGGGTGTACTGCTGCTGGCCTATGGCGTGGTGATTTTGAGCACCGGTATCTGGGAACTTAGTCATCCGCTGCCCAATCCTCCGGTGCTGAGCAATCTTCATGCACCGATATGGTGGGGTGGGCTGCTCACGATCGCGGGCCTGGGTTACACCATCGGCTTTCGCCCCAAACACACGGTTAACAAGCGAAGGAAATAACAATGGCGAAACAGATGACGTTCGGCGTGATTGTAGGCAACCGCGGCTTTTTTCCCGATCAGCTGGCGAAGACGGGCCGCGAAGAGATTCTGAGAGTGCTGGCGGCGGATGGGATCCGCACCATTGCGTTGACTCCGGAAGAGTCGAAGTTCGGCGCCGTCGAAACGCCGACGGAAGCGCGTCTTTGCGGCGATCTCTTCCGCAAGCATCGCGATGAGATTGATGGCGTCATTGTTACACTTCCCAACTTTGGCGAAGAGCGCGGGATTGTCGATGCCTTGCGCCACTCTACGCTGAAGGTTCCGGTGCTGGTGCAGGCGACTCCGGACCGGGCCGCGGATATGAAGATTTCCCACCGCCGTGACAGCTTTCTGCGGCAAGATGTCGGCCTGCAACAACATGATGCAGTACGGGATTCCGTACTCGCTGACCGCGAACCATACGGTGCAGCCCGACTCCGATGAGTTTCGCAAGGACCTGGCCTGGTTCTCCTCGGTTTGCCGGGTGGTGCGGGGCTTTACCAATCTGCGCGTGGGCGCTATCGGCGCGCGCCCGGCGGCGTTCAACACGGTTCGCTACAGCGAGAAGCTGCTGGAGCGGAGCGGCATCTCGGTGGATACGCTCGATCTTTCGGAGGTTCTGGGCCGCATCGAGCGGCTGAAGGACAACGACGACGCGGTGCAGAGCAAGCTGGCGGCGATTCAAAAGTATGTGTCGACGAACAATATCCCGATCGCCGCGCTGATCAAGATGAGCAAGCTGGGCGTGGTGATCGAGCAGTGGATGCAGCAGACGTATTGCACGGTGAGCGCGATTCAGTGCTGGACATCGCTCGAAGAATACTTCGGCGTGGTGCCCTGCACGGTGATGAGCATGATGAGCGATAACCTCTTTCCCAGCGCCTGCGAAGTGGACATTTGCGGGACGATCAGCATGCATGCGCTGGCCCTGGCCTCGGAGACCCCGAGCGCGCTGCTGGATTGGAATAACAATTACGGTTCCGATCCGGATAAGTGCGTGTGCTTCCACTGCTCCAACCTGCCCAAGCACTTCTTCAAGGATGTCGTCATGGACTTTCAGGCGATCATCGCGGGCACGGTGGGCAAGGAGAATACCTTTGGCACCTGCGTTGGCCGGGTCAAGGCGGGGGCCATGACCTATGTGCGCTTCTCCACCGATGACTTCCACGGCAAGATCCGGGGATACGTGGGGCAGGGGGAGTTTACCAACGATCCGCTGGAGACCTTTGGCGGCGCCGGTGTGGCCAAGATTCCGCGATTGCAGAAGCTGCTGCGCTACATCTGTGAGCAGGGCTTCGAGCATCATGTCGCGGCCAATTTCTCGCAGGTGGGCAGTGCGGTGCACGAAGCGGCCACGCGCTACCTGGGCTGGAGCATGTACAACCACGACGCGGAGCAGGCTTAACGGTGGCGATTGTTGCGGGAGTTGATTTTGGCACGCTGAGCGTTCGGGTCACGCTGTTTGACAGCGCCCGGACAGAGAAGGGCGGATTGGCGACGGCGTCGGCCAACTATCCGCTGAAGCGCAAGCGGGAAGACCCGGATTTCGCCACTCAATCGCACGATGATCAGATGGAGGGGTTGGTCAGCGCCATGCGGGCCGCGCTGGCCAAAGCCGGCATCCCGGGGGAGCAGGTCGAGGCTATAGCGCTCGATACCACCGGCTCGAGCGTGGTCCCGGTCGACGCGGGCATGCAGCCGCTCGATGACTACTATCTGTGGTGCGACCATCGCGCCAAGGGTGAGGCGCAGCAGATTACCCAACTCGCCCACGCTGAGCATCTGGAAGCGATCGAATGGTGCGGTGGGGTTTATTCCCATGAGTGGGGATTCGCCAAGCTGCTGCACTGGCTGCGCCACAATCCGGAGAAGCGCGGTCAGCTGGCGAGCGCCTTTGAACACTGCGACATGGTGGCGGCGACTCTCTGCGGCATTACCGACCCCAAGCTGGTGAAGCGCAGCATCTGCGCCATGGGCCACAAGTGGATGTGGAATCCCAAGTGGGATGGGCTGCCGTCGCAGGCTTTTCTTTCCAAGGTAGATCCGCTGCTGGATGGCATTCGCAACAAGCTTGGTGGCGAATATCACACCTCGAATGCGCTAGCGGGTCATCTTTCGCCGGCGTGGGCGGAGAAGATGGGCTTGCGAGCGGGTATTCCGATTCCTGTGGGCGCTTTCGATGCCCACTGGGATGCCATCGGCGCGGGGTGCAGGGAGGGCGATGTAGTCAACGTGGTCGGGACCTCGACTTGCATCATCGCCATGCAGCAGAAGACCACGCTGATTCCGGGTGTCTGCGGAGTGGTTCCCGGTAGCGTGGATCCCGGCTTCACCGGCATCGAGGCCGGGCTGTCGGCCACTGGAGATATTTTCGAAGCCATTGCCCGCCGCGCGAATGTCAAGGTCGCGGAGCTAAGCCAGGGGCTGGAAAATTACCGGCCAGGACAAACCGGCTTGCTGCGGTTGAGCTGGGACAATGGCGACCGCACGATCCTGGTCAACCCGGAACTGGGCGGCATCACCCTTGGCTGGAACCTGGTCAACACCGCCCAGGATGAATTGTTCGCAGCGATCGAAGGGACTGCGTTTCACACGCGGATTATCCTCGAGCGCCTGGCGGAGTATGGAGTGCCGGTGGATCGGGTGATCAATGGGGGCGGCGTGCCGCAAAACAATCCTGTGCTCAACCAGGTGTATGCCAACGTCCTGGGCAAACCGGTGTTGGTTCCGGATGGGATTCCTACCAGCCTTGGCTCCGGGATCTTCGCGCTGCTCGCGGCTGGGGCTTTCAAGTCGGTGGAAGAGGCGCAGGAGAAGATGTGTTTGCCGTACCAGACGTATCAGCCGGAGGCTAAGGCTGTGCGCGTGTATGAGGAGCTCTACCAGCTTTACCGGAAGGTTTATTTTGCCTTTGGGTTGCGGGGCGCGCCGGCGGTGGAGTTGGGGGATGTGCTGCCCAAGTTGATTGAGATTCGGTCTGCTGTGCTTGGGAATTGAATAGGAGCGGAGAGTTGCTGGTTTAGGGCAGTGGTATCCCACATCTCGCGTAAGAACGAGCGAGATGTGGGGCACCCGTCGTTCGTGGTTTGGACAGGCTGTCGAGGGTGGAGGTCGCGTTTACTTCAGCCTTGGATGCTCGAATTGAAGAGAACTGCAGGTCCCTCGGTTCGGAATCACAAAGGGTAGGGTGGCGCTTCCATCTGGAATTAGCTAGGCGGGCTGAAAGGGATGATTTCCCAAGGCCTAGGGACCGTAGTCGGCGGCCACGGTTTCGGGCACACGTAACCAGCCGTACAGCGGGAAGCTCTCGGCGAGTTCCAACACCTGGCCTCGTATGAGACGCAGGGCCTGCGGGTTATTGCGCTGGTCCAACGCTTCGGTGATCCACTTGGCGATGGTCCGCATCTCCGGCTCGCCCATGCCGCGCGTGGTCAGGGCTGGACTGCCGATGCGGATGCCGCTGGGCTTCATCGGCGGATTGACGTCGTAAGGGATGGCGTTCTTGTTCACGGTGATGCCCGCTTCGTGCAGCGCGTTTTCGGCTTCGCTGCCCAGAATGCCGCGGGAGAAAACATCCACCAGCATCAGGTGAGTATCGGTTCCGCCGGAAATTACGCGATAGCCTTCGGCCATCAGGGTTTCGGCCAACGCTTTCGCATTCAAGACCACTTGCTGCGCATACTGCTTGAATCCTGGTTCCAGCGCCTCGCGAAAAGCTACGGCTTTGCCGGCAAGGACGTGCACCAGGGGACCACCCTGCTGGCCAGGAAAAACACTTCTATCGACGGCGGTGGCGAATTGCTGCTGGCAGAGAATCATGCCGGCACGAGGACCACGCAAGGTCTTATGCGTCGTGGTGGTGACCAGGTGGGCGTGGGGTACCGGTGAAGGATGGGCGCCCCCAGCTACCAGGCCGGCGAAGTGGGCCATATCGATCAGCAGCAAGGCTCCGACCTTATCGGCGATCTGGCGCATGCGGGCGAAGTCGATGATGCGGGGATAAGCGCTGCCTCCTCCGATGATGAGCTTTGGCTTTTCACGCTCAGCAGTGGCTTCGAGGAGGTCGTAGTCGATCCGCTCCGTTTCTTTATCAACGCCGTAGAAGACCACGCGGTAGAGCTTGCCGGAGAAGCTGAGCTTGTGGCCGTGGGTCAGGTGGCCGCCGTGGGCCAAGTCGAGTCCCAGGATAGTGTCGCCGGGGTTGATGACCGACATGTAGGCCGCGGCGTTCGCCTGAGAACCGGAATGGGGCTGCACGTTGACGTGCTCGGCGCCAAAGAGTTGCTTGGCGCGATCGCGGGCCAGGTTTTCTACGACATCGGCGTATTCGCAGCCACCGTAATAGCGCTTGCCGGGATAGCCTTCGGCGTATTTGTTGGTGAAGACTGACCCGACGGCCTCCAGTACTGCCTCGCTTACAAAATTCTCCGAGGCGATCATCTCCAGGCCTTCGTGCTGGCGGCGGATTTCGTGATCGACAGCCGCGGCGATCTCTGGATCGGCCTCGGCAAGCGTACGGCGCATACGGTCAGACATGTTGCGATTCTAGACTATTTGCGAGTGGGGTCTTGTGGGTGGAAATCCGGGTACGCTCAGTCGAAGCAGAGCGCTTTCAGGGGCTCAAGCCCCTGCGTGAGAACCAGAAGACACGGCAGATCCCTCCGATCGCCAAGGCCCAGAGGGATCTGCCGGGTCTTTCGTTCTCACGCAGGCTCTAAAGCCCTCAATTGCCGCGCCTCAACGCCAGACTAAAGAGCTTGCGGAAAAAGTCGTTGAACCTCGAAGAAGTCATCCCTCAGCGGCTGAAGCCGGAATCATTTAAAGCATTTACGTACGGCCTGAAGGCCGTACACTTCAAAAAAATGAGTTTTTCCGCAAGCGGTAAAGTCGTGCCCTGACACAAAGCAAGGAGTTTTTCTGCAAGCCTTAAAGTCGCATCGAGGGGAAAACCGTTCCCTTGGCGGCTGAAGCCGGTCTAGCTTTTAGTCGCTTATCTTCGTACGGGCTGAAGCCCGTACCCTTCAGGAAACAGCGGTTCCGCTAGCTGTTTAGCCGGCCGGCACGCAAACACCAAGGCCCGGTCTTTGTTGAATTCATGAGGCTTTGGCATTGCCAGCGCTAAAGCGCGTGATAAGTGTCGAGACTCTTTCCAGGAGCGCTAAAGCGCTCCTTCCCCCGCATAAATGCGGGGGCTCCCACCGCTCATTTGAACAAGTCTGTTTGGCGGTCGGCCCTTTGGGCCTCAGGGATCGGATAGATCTGCCGCGTCTTCTAATTCTCACGCAGACTGTTTAGCCCCCTGAGGGCATTGAGTACTCGCGAGAACTTCCCAAAAAATTGAGCGCTAAAAGCGCTATAAGCGCTATAAGTTACTTTTGGTTACCTTCGTAAGCTAGCGGGCGATTAGCTCTTTTTCTGGCGTGGGCAGGGCTGGAATTGTCGCTAAGTGCTTGAAGGCTCCGTAGATAAAGGAGCCGATGTACCAGCCGTCCATGAACTTGTATGGGGTTTCACCTGTGGTGTAGTGGCCGCAGGGCAGGACTTTGGATACGAAATCAATGCCACGCCGACGGAAGTTGTCGATCACCTGGAGCGAGTACTCGCGAAGAAAAGTGAGGTCGTACGTGGCGTGGATCAGCAGAACTTTCTTCGGGTGAGCGGCAAATTGATCCATGTAATACGACGGGCTGATGGCAGCCCAGACATCGCGCAGACGCTGCTGAGTCATGGAAATCTCTTCGAAGGCGGCGCGGATGTGACGAGTGCTCTGCCCCGTCCAGACCACGTCGCCAAAGGACATGGAGGCGTGGTTGAAGGCGCCTACGCGCACGCGGCTGTCCAGCGCGGCGGCAAGAAAGGCGTAACAGGAGCCGAGACTGGTGCCCAGGATGCCGAATTGCTCGTAGCCTTGCTGCTGCAGCCAGTCGATGCAGCAACGGATGTCGATGACGGCCTGGCGGCAGGAAGAGATGGTGCGGCCGACGTTGGCGCTGACAGCATAGTCGGCTCGCTCCAGTTCCGCCGGGCGGCGAATGTCGTGGTAAGGCTTGCTGAGACGCAGGGCGGATATGCCAAAACGATTGAAGAGGGAGCAGAGAGCGTTGTGGCTGAAGGCGTCGGCATTCCACTGGGGCATGACGATGATTGCCTGTTTGGGCTTGCCGGCCTGCTTTTCCGGAGGAGCCGGAAACCAGCGGGCGTTGACACGATCGTTCTCCGGATACGGGGTGCGCACCGGCGAGGTAAAGCGCAGGAATTGCACCTTGGGTGACTGGCCAGCGTCCGCCAGCCGGCGAAACTTGGCGTCCTGCTGCAGGGTCCGGGGACGGACGTTGGTGGGAAACAACAGCGGATGACGCTCCTCGAGGACGAAATCATCCGGAGTCTGGTAGGCGAAGAACTCGGTGCGATGACGCAGGATGAAGTCGTTCAACTGGAGCATGGCCTGCTCGGCGGCGGCATCATCCCCCGGAGGGTGGGCGCCGAATCCGAGGGACTGGGCGAACTCCTGCAGCCAGTCGAATCCCCACTCCACCGGGCGGACGATGCGGTTGGTGTCACGGGTGGTGAGGGCGGTTTCCCAGCGGTACATCCATCGTGCGTACAGTATTGCCGAGTATCCTCTTCACCTGGCTGTCTGTTCCTGAATGCGGAATTGCTCGACCACCGCGGACATATCTTCATCTCCCTGGCCGGCGGTGATGGCGTGCTCGAAGACGCGCAGCGCCGCCCGCCCCATATCCAGATCGAGGGAGTAATGGTCGGCCTCGCTGACCGCATAGCGAAGATCCTTGGTCATGAGGCGAAGGAGGAAATGGGGCTCGTATTGGCGAGCGGTCATGCGGCCGCTGAGCAGCTTGACCAGGGGGCTGCCGGGGGCGCCCTCGGTGAGGACGTGGAGCGCTTTCTCGCGGTCCAGGCCGCTGCGCTCAATGAGGGAGAGGGCCTCCGCCAAGGCCGCTACTTGGGAGCCGGAGAGGAAGTTGTTGATCAGCTTGAGGCGAGCGCCGCTGCCCACGGGGCCCACATGGATGACGTCGCGGCCCATGGCTTTGAGGATAGGGGTGATCTTGTTCACGGCATCGGCTGAACCTCCGGCCAGGAAGAGCAACTGGCCGGTTTCGGCCTGGACTCTGCTCCCGGTCACTGGGGCATCGACCAGCGCACAGCCGTGCTCCTTGGACGCCCGGTCGAGTTCCTCAATCCACTCCACGGTGACGGTGCTGGACTCCACCAGGATGGTTCCCGGCGCGGCGCCCAGGATGGCCTCGCCCCGGCCCAACCATACGTCGCGGCACACGACGACATCGGCCAGCATGCTGATGACGACGTCCGCGGCTGCCGCCGCCTCGCGAGGAGATTTGGCCACCTTGGCTCCGCGATCAGCCAGCGCTTTTGCTTTGTCCGGGGTCCGATTCCAGACGCTGAGTGGGTAGCCTGCGTCGAGCAGGCGGGCCGCCATGCCTGAACCCATCAGTCCAAGCCCTAATAGAGCAATCCTTGTGTCTCCCATACGATCTCCTGCCAAAGTTCTAGAATAGAAGGGTTATGGCATTTACGGAACAATACGACATTGTAGTTGTGGGTGCGGGGCATGCGGGATGCGAAGCGGCGATGGCCGCTGCCCGGATGGGCCTGCGGACGGCGCTGTTCAGTTTCAACCTGGACCTGATCGCGCAAATGTCGTGCAATCCCGCCATTGGAGGCATCGCCAAGGGACACCTGGTGCGGGAAGTGGATGCGCTGGGCGGCATTATGGGCGAGGTGGCGGATGCGGTCGGGATCCAATTCCGCTTGCTGAATACCTCCCGCGGGCCGGCGGTTTGGTCGCCGCGAGCGCAGTGCGACAAGCGGCAGTACCGGGTGAAGATGCGCCAGGTGCTGGAGTCGCAGGCGAATCTGCATATCAAGCAGGCGGAGGTGGTGGACCTGGTGCTCGATGAGCCGGATGGGGGGCCGCGGACGCTTCGTGGGGTGCGGTTGCGCGATGGGCGCACGGTGCTGGCGGGCGCGGTGGTCATCACCACCGGCACGTTCCTCAACGGATTGATTCACTGCGGCGAAGAGCGCTACCCTGCCGGACGCAGCGGCGAACCACCGAGCGTGCTGCTGGGCGAGGCGCTGAAGAGGCTGGGCCTGCGTGGGTGCCGGCTCAAGACGGGCACACCGCCGCGGCTGGATGGCCGCAGTATCGATTGGAGCCGCTTCGCGGAACAGCCGGGGGATGTGGACCCGACGCCGTTCAGTTTTCGCACGGTGGAGTTGCCGCAGAAGCAGATCTCCTGCCACATCGCTTACACCACTCCGGAGACGTTGCGCATTATTCGTGAGAATGTTGGCCGCTCGCCGATGTACTCGGGGCAAATCACGGCTGTCGGGCCGCGGTATTGCCCTTCGATTGAAGATAAGGTGGTGCGCTTCCCTGATAAGGAGCAGCATCAGTTCTTCCTCGAGCCGGAAGGGCTGGATACGAACGAGGTCTACGTGAATGGCATGTCCACCTCACTGCCGATGGAAGTGCAATATGAGGTGGTGCGGTCGATTCCTGGCCTCGAGCAGGCGGAGATGCTGCGGCCTGGATATGCGATTGAATACGATGCGATCGACCCTACTGAGCTCGATCGCAGCCTGGCGGTGAAGCAGATTGCCCGGCTTTATCTTGCGGGACAGATCAATGGCACCTCAGGGTATGAGGAGGCGGCGTGCCAGGGCCTGATGGCGGGGATCAATGCTGCGCTGCTGGTGAGCGGAGAGGCACCGTTCACGCTCGACCGCACGGAGGCTTATACGGGCATCCTGATCGACGATCTGATCAGTAAGGGCACGAACGAGCCGTATCGCATGTTTACTTCGCGGGCTGAGTTCCGTTTGCACTTGCGCATCGATAATGCGGATCGCCGGTTGACTCCGTATGGACATAAGCTGGGATTGATCAGCAGCGGGGCGTGGCAGGATTATGAACAGAAGCAGGCGCGCGCGGTGGCGCTGGAGAAGCTGCTGGCCACGCGCAAGGTGAACCTCGAACGCCTGGGCGCTGTGCTGCCGGAGGTGGCTTCGGCGTTGGGGAATGTTGCTGGGCAAAGCTACGCCCAATTGCTCAAGCGGCCGGAGATCAGCCTGGAGACGCTGCTGCCTGTGCTGCGACTGGAGGACGCAGAGGAGCTGGGTTTCTTCGGTGGTCCGGTGAATGCCAGGGTTCGCAATGAGCTCAAGTCGGTGGAGACGGAGATCAAGTACGCCGGGTACCTGGATCAACAGCGCAAGGCAATCGACAAGCTCAAGAAGGCGGAGCAGCGGACTATTCCTGCGGATTTTGAATATGCGGGGATCAGCGGGTTGTCGCGGGAGATGCAGGAGACGCTGGCCCGGGTGCGGCCGCAGACTTTGGGCCAGGCTAGCCGGATTCCTGGGGTGACCCCGGCTGCGCTGTCGTTGCTGAATGTTTATTTGGAAGTGGGCGAGAAGCGCAGGTTGCTGGCAACGTAAGGGGAGCCGCGGATCTCTTGGCTTCGCTCGGGATGACAGAGGTGCGATCAGCCTCGGTTTAGTGCCGCGCCGATGGCGCTCCCACGGCAGGCCGGGACAGGCGGGGCGGCCGGATCATCTTCGGGATGTAGCCCCAGCCCTCCCGAGTCTGTGTGAGAACTCGGAGATCCCGAATTCAGTCCCGCAGGGACGGCTGAAAATGACCCAGGATGACGTCCTGGGCGCCCTTAACCATTCTCCAAAGTCCAGGCTCACCCAGGACTCCGTCCTGGGGCATTCTCAGCCGTCCCTGGCGGGACTATTCCCGGCTCTCCTGTACCACCCAGGACTGGCGTCCTGGGCTACTTTCAGCACTTTCAGCCGTCCCTACGGGACTGAGTTAGTCTGCGGCGTTCTCACACGGACTCGGAGTGGCTGGGTTCCCACGGCACGGGGGACAGGCACGTTTAGCGGGCGGCCTACCGGGCCTCGCATCCATGGCGCTTTTGCGGTGTCGTTTCGGCTGCATTAGCTTGCGGTGAAGTGGAACTGCAGGTCCCTCGGCTACGCTCGTAATGAACAACTGGAGACTGGGGGCATTGAGTGCTGCGTATCCCACTCAAGCCCAAAGACGGGGCTTGACCCCGATTTCCTGCCACGCTGTGCTAGAGAGGTCCGCGTATGCGCCTTTCATTAAGGAAAGGCGCAAGGGGTGTATCAACGCCACAAGCCTCCGCAGGAAATCAGGGCAAATGGGGCACCCCAACCTTCGTTGCCGGTGCGGGAGGCAGGGTCATTCCTCCCTCAACTTGCCACAGGCAAGTCGCTTCCTTCCACGGCACGCCGGGGCGGGCGGGATGACAAAGTGTGGGGTGGCGCTTCCATGCGCGATTAGCTAGTGGCTGAAAGAGTCGCAGGCGGTTGTGAGGTAGCTTATCTCCGCCGGAATGAATTTGTCATGGCGGGTCCTAGAGGCCTGGGGGAGTGGGCGGCGGGGGGGCGGCTTCTACTGCGGGACCGCCGATGCCTACGCCTACGCCCTGGCCGCTGGGATATTGCTCTGGGGCTGAGTCTGGGGTTTGAGTCTGCATGCCGGGATCAGGCGCGGGGGCCACGTAGGGACGGCGGGCCCGTGAGGAGGGTCCTGGGGGAATAAAGCCGTCGCCGGAAAAACGCGGGATCCCGAAATGGCCGCGAAGATGCAGCAGATCGACTGTGCTGATGTCTCCGTTGAGGGCAATGAGATTGAGATCCTTGGGCGAGGAAATCAGCACCATCATTCCAGTCACATCCATGTGAGCGAAGTTGATCCATAGGTCGGTCTGCCCGGAGTCGAAGGGATCACCCTTGCCGTGAGCAGCGACCAGATGCCGCCAGCCGGCGGCTTCGTATTGCCTGCGGATAAGGTCCAACGCAGCAGGATCATAGAGACCGGGCGCTGCGAAGTGGTAACTGTGCACGGAGATGCCATTGAGCTTGGCGATGGCATTGCGCGTCTGCTGATCGGCATCGCCGATAAAGTAGCCGGCCAACTGCAGCATGGAACGGTCAAAGGTGAAATCGGTATGAAAGGCCGCGCGCTGGCCCAGCGCCTCGAAACCCTGGGGGATCCAGCTGAGAGGCTGCTGGGGTGGCGGAGCTTGCGCACTTTGCCCAAAGACGGCAAGCGGCCCCACGAGCAACAGGGCGAGAAGGGCGAGGGTAGCGCGAAGACGAACCATAGCGGACTTACTCCTCCAGGGTAAGACGCTAAACCCCGGGAAAAGTTGTGGCCAGGCACATCCAGCCGGGAGCAGTGCAGCGGAAGAAAAGCACCGGCCGGCCCCTCTAGCCTGCGGAAGCATCTGCCGATAACGAGCAAAGTGGAGAAGGATGGAACCCTCTGACAAGAGGACAAATAAAGACCGCACCGGGAACGCGCCCGCATACGTTGGCTATTCTTGCGGTTGCGCTACTACTACGGTTACTTATTTTGTGGTTTGTGATAGCGCGGTTTCCGCATCACTGGCTTTACTCGCGCGGGATTGAACTGGGGACACTGGCGCAGTCGTTGGTTGCGGGAGAAGGACTGAGCTCGCCGTTCGGCGGATCGACGGGGCCAACTGCTCTTCTCGCTCCGGGATACCCGGCCGTTATCGCGCTCCTCTTCCGGATCTTCGGGTCGTTTAGCGTTGCAGCTGCTATCGCTGTCATGTTGATGCAGCTTTTATTCAGCGTGCTTACCGTGCTGTGCATCATGCAGGTTGCGCGACAGTGCTTCGGCATTCGGGCAGCCAACCTGGCAGGGACGTTTTGGGCGGTGTCGTTGCCGCTTATCTGGATGCCGACGATCTTTTGGGAGACTTGCTTGTCCACCCTGCTGCTGATGGGGATGGTGGCGTTGGCACTGCACTGTGAGCGAAGACCGGGTGGACTACTCTGGGCGCTGATGGGCGCCTATTGCGGATTGGCCGCGCTCGTGAACCCGTCACTGTTGCCGGCGTTGTTGGCGGTGATGGGATGGGCGGCGTGGCAGACGCGAGAGACGCTCTGGTACTTGCCTGTGGCGTTGCTTGTGCTCTTGGTAGTGTTTTCTCCGTGGCCGATCCGGAATGCGCGCGTGCTGCATGCGTTTATCCCTCTGCGCAGCACGGTTGGATTTGAGTTGTGGGTGGGCAACCGCGCGGGAGCCTCGGGTTTTCTAGACGAATCGCAGTTCCCATTATTCAATCGCGGGGAATACGACCAGTATGCGGCCGAAGGCGAGGTGGCTTATATGCGCGACAAGTCGACGCTTGCCAAGGCATACATACGCGCTCATCCAGGTGAGTTTCTACGGCTTAGCGGGGTGCGATTCATCCGCTTCTGGACCGGGACGGGGAGCAAAGATGGTTCCGTCTTCTACGCGATTCATGCGCTATTGACTACTTCTCTTGGGCTCATGGGCATCTGGCGTTTGTTGAGAGCACGCCGCTTCCGTCTGGCCGTGCTATTGCTTTTGCCCTTGATGGTGTTTCCGCTGCCCTACTACATCACGCACGCTGAGTTCCGGTATCGGCTGGTGGTGGATCCGTTGCTCACGATCCTGGCTGGGTATGCGGTGAGTGGAGCTCATGAGCCCGGCAGCTAAAGAACTGCGCGTGCGGGCTGGCCGGCCGGTTGCGACCAGCGCGGGTGTGTATAGCAAAACGATTCGTCACGCTCGCGCTAGTGGTGCGCTTGGGCGTGGTGTCGATGGTACTTTTCTGTTACCCACGAAACTGGCTGTTCAGCAAAGCTCCGGACCTAGGATATCTGGCTCATTCCCTGAGCTCCGGCCACGGCCTCGCCTCGCCTTTCGGAGGATCGACCGGGCCTACCGCATTTCTCGCGCCCGGGTATCCGGCTATTCTTGGTCTCGTCTTTCGTCTCTTCGGCAGTTACAGTTTCGGCTCCGCTGCAGCGATCATGGGGCTGCAAACGGTGTTCGCTGTTTTGACGGTCGCGATGATCATGCAGGTGGCGCGCCGAATCTTCGGCGCGCCTACGGCGAATCTCGCGGGTGTGTTCTGGGCGGTATCGCCGCCTCTTATTTGGATGCCAGCCGTCCTTTGGGAAACCAGTTTGTCTACTTTGCTGTTGATCGGCATGGTTGCCTTAGCGATACATGCTGTGGGCAATCCGGGCAAAGGCCTGTGGGTAATCATGGGAGCCTATTGCGGCCTGGCGATGCTGGTAAACCCATCGCTCATGCCGGCGCTGTTTGTCATCCTAGGCTGGACTATTCACCAAAGCCGATTCGTGTGGCGTTACGGGCCATGGATCTGTTGGCTAACATTGCTCGCTGTCTTCGCTCCCTGGCCCATTCGGAATGCGCGTGTTCTGCACGCGTTCATCCCGCTGCGCAGCAATTTCGGATATGAGGTATGGCAGGGGAACCACCCCGGAGGCACAGGCGTCTTCGATGCGAGGCTGGAGCCACTCCAGAACAAGCATGAGTACGCCGACTACGCTGCCAAGGGTGAGGTCGCGTACATGGATAACAAATCGACGCTGGCGAAGGCTTACGTCCGGGCACAGCCGGGGAAGTTTATCAGGCTCAGCGCCGAGCGAGTGGCGCGCTTCTGGACGGGCGCCGGCTCCGAGTCCAACTCCGGCACGATCGAAGCGCACACGGTCGTCACATCGCTGCTGGGATTGGTGGGGCTGGTGGCACTGTTCAAACAAGATCGCGCGAGGGCCATGCTTTTTTTGCTGCCCATCATTGTTTATCCATTGCCGTACTACATCACGCATCCTGATTTCCGCTTCCGGCTTTTGCTGGATCCGCTATTGACGATTCTTAGCGCTTACGCAGTTACCCGAGCGAGCTCTCATTGGAAGTTCAAAGCATGACGAACTACATAAGATTTTTTCACGTTGAGACACATCGCTTTTCGTTCGGCACGATTGAGATGGTCGTTACATTCGTGACACTTCTATTCTTCGTGTTGCTTCCGGCGAGACATCTTGCGTTCTTTCCCAATGCTGGTTTCCACCGTTTCGCGCAGAGGCGGCGGCGCGCCTGCGTGGCCGTCTTCCTGTTGTCTTTCCTGGGCCGGATAGCCCTGTTGCCGATAGAGCCGTTCGGCGCACCCAACATTCACGACGAGTTCAGCTATCTACTGGCGAGCGACACCTTTGCTCATGGGCGGGTGACGAATCCGACTCCCCCGGTGTGGCGCCACTTTGAAGCGTTCTATGTGCTGATGCAACCAACCTTCGCCTCGAAGTATGGCGCTGCCCAGCCGCTCTTCATGGCGTTTGGGCAGCGCTTCCTGGGAACACCGCGGGCGGGCATATTGTTGAGCATGGCTCTGGCTGTTGCCAGCTTGTGCTGGATGCTGCAGGCCTACCTGCCGGCCGATTGGGCCTTGCTGGGCGGACTGCTGGCGGTGGTGCGCATCAGCTGGTTCAGTTATTTCGGGAATAGCTACTGGGGCGGCTCCGTGGCCATACTCGGCGGTTGCCTGCTGTTAGGCGCAGCGGCCAGGCTGGCCCGTAAGACCAGGATGCAGGACGGACTGCTGATGGCGTTCGGCCTACTCTTGCTGGCAAACTCACGACCGTTTGAAGGCGCCCTGGTTTCGCTGCCTATCTGTCTTTACACGCTTTGGGTTCTTTTCCGCAAGCGCGCGAAGGCTCGCACCTGGCTCCCTGGAGTGATGTTCCTGTTCGTGGGAGCTGCCTTTACAGGCTACTATTTTCACCGGGTGACGGGGGCGTTTGCCTTCCCATGGGTAGTGTACTGGCGGCAGTGGAGCATCTGCCCGCCGTTTTTATTTGGCCAACCGAACTACTCCGTTCATTACCAGTTCCGGGATCAGCTTCTCTACAATCGCGACTACGAGATGGCCCCTTATGTCAGCTCCAGAACCGAAGGAAATTATGTTACGGAACTGGCGGTCAAGGGTATTTATCAGTGGCTGTTTTTTGTGTTTCCGGCCTTGACGCCGGCGCTTGTCGGTTTGATTCCAACCTTGCGTGCAAGCAAGTACCGGCTGCTTCTGTACACTCTCGCCTTTGCGTGTGCCGGTTTTCTAGCCGAGACCTGGCTTCAGGCACACTATGTAGCGGTGGCCGCAGGCATCCTTTATCTCATATTGCTGAATGGACTGCGCTGGATGTGCGTGGGCGCACGCCACAGCGTTCTATGGATCAAGTTGCTGCGGGGCACGTTGGCGGCAGTGATGGTCATGTTCTTCGTCCGGCTGATGGTGGTGCCAGAAGATACTTTCCCGCCTAATTGGGCATCGCTGACCGGCGATATCCCTGGCTATGAGGACATTCACCGGGCGATGGAATCAAAGCCGGGAAGGCAGTTGGTGATTGTGCGCTACCGTCCCGATCATTTCTGGGGGTATAGCTGGATCAACAACGGATACGATATTCCGACGCAGCATGTGCTCTGGGCGCGCGATATGGAGCCGGACGAATCGAACCTGCCATTGTTGTGCGCTTTCAAAGGTCGCCATGTATGGCTGCTGATTCCACCGGAAAGGGGATTTACGCCGCCGCCGGACAGGACGGCTTCCGGGCACTTCGCTGCGGTCGAGCAGTTCTTAGAGCCGTATCCGGCGGCCACGGCTACTGCGTGTTATTCGGGATCAATCGAGCCGTGGTGAGATCGGCCGAGATCGCGGTAAAGATAGCGCTCAATGACGTGACCGGCTGGCCGGCCACGCAGACACTGCCGGATCCACTCTGCTTGTAATCGGAGAAAAAGTATTGAGGGGCGGAGGCCATATTCGCCATGGTGTTGCAGGGGTTGATGTTTGGATAGGAGCCGCTGTTCAGATCGCTGATGCATCCGGTGGGCTCAGAGCCGTAGGCGACGGAATACACCTGCGTTCCCTGACTAGTGGCGTATTTCGCCGCAACGACTGCCTGCCCACATTCGCCGACCCATGACGGGTATTGCCCGTTGGCGGTGGCCGGAGAGCCCATGACGACATTGCTGCCATTATTCTGCGGAGCAGTGGCGTTGCCATCGCTGAGGATGATGAGTACGTTTTCGGAACCTGGATTCGCTGCTTTTTCGGCGACCAGAGCGGACTGCGCGGCATAGATCGCCCCGGCATAGTAGGTCCCGAAGACCCCGTCATAGTTCGACGCTGTCATGCTGCCGCAGCCGATTACGCCTCCGGCTGCCTGCACCAGCGCGGAGTTGGGGTTCAGCGATGTGGCCGCATTGGAAATGCGATAGTCGCTTAAGAAGTTGGTGATCTGGTAAGTCGCGGTGCCGAGGGTCATGGGGTAGGTGGCATAGTCCGATTGCGTGGGAACGTAGGAGACCGCTCCGGCGGAGGGAAACGAGTACGCCATCGCCTGCGGCAATTGCAGACCAGGGAGTGACCGGGGTGCTCCCGGTGGGAGACATCGGCATCACGAAATTGATGATGGCTCCGCTGTTCACCTGCTCCAATAGCGGTTGGCGGTAGTTGGGTTGGGAACAGCAGTGGTGCAGGTAAGTATCTTGCTACCGCCGTAGAAGTGGACACATTGGGAAAGGTGAACAAGGCAACACGATCGACTGAGCTCGCGGCGACGCCATTGGTGATGGTGCAGGTGGGCAAGCTTGCCGCACAAGGACTGAGATTTTGTAACAGAACCTGAACTCCGTTCATTGCGCATGCGATCTCCGTACTGCCACAGTTGCTATCGGGAAAGAGCATGGACAGGGTGGTATCGATGACGAGGGCCACGTTGTAGGGGCTGGGGCCGCCGCCTCTGGAAGCGGCGGTTGCACTAGCGGTGACGGTCATGGTTTTCATGCCAAACAACGCGGCGAAGTACATGGGAACCACGGCCTGCTCCTGCACCTGGAGGGCGTTGTAGGGAACCGGACCTACGCAGGCGATTCCGAGGTTCTGCAGCGTTGTCAGGCATTTCAGTAAAGGATACCCGCTCACCATGGTCACATTGGGGAGAGAGCCAGTGGCGTTGACAGAACCGGGGACGGCGTAGAACGATGTCGATGCAGCGATCACTGCGGCGGTGCTGGCAGCGGTACGCATACTGCCGCCGCCGGCCAGCGCTGCGGCATCCGCGTCTGCCTGCAAAGCGCGGTGCTATAGAAAACATGCCCCACATCGATGGCCAAGCCAGCCATGCCGAGAAGCACCACGAAGATTACGGCGGCGATGGGCAGCACCTGACCGCGCTGTCGTCGGGAAACTGCGAAGCCAACTACGCAGCGGCGAGGCGGAGCACAGGCTCATTGGACCAATTCCGTCATCTGCGCCTGGAGAGAACAGTTGGGTGCGTAATTGGCCCCGTAGACGCCCAGGCTGCAGGGGTAGCTCACGGTCAAGACGGCGTTGTTGCCCTGCACCAGGTTCCCAGCGGCGCCCGTGGTGCTGCTTCCGCTGCTGCACGACGCGCCGGTATAGGTTGCGCCGTTGAGCACGAAGGTGAAGGTTAGCTTGGATGAAGCCAGGAGTGGCGCGGCCGCGTATACGGCGGAGGAGGCAGTGGCGCATGGATCGGTAGTCTGCCCGCGGCTGATGGCAAGCGCGCGTGCACCGACGCTGGTAGCCTCGGTCAACATTAGATAGTTATTGAAAGCCAGTCCGAAAGTGAGAATGCCGGTGACCACCAGCAGCAATACCGGCAGGACGAGTGCCATCTCGACCATGGCCTGGCCTTGTTCCTGGTGACCGCGCTGTATGGAGCGGTGAATGGCACTGGGCCGACGCAGGTGGCTGCGGAGCGATCGCCATGCATCAATACGCGTCCTTCGTACTTCCGGTTCCATCTTCCGCGCGGCGGTGCTGACAGCGAGACGCTGATTGGACGACACGGTGGTTTATCGGCACAGATTGGTCAAACATGACGACTAATAGCCAGTTAAGTTTCGAACTAATAACGACCCTTCGATTATGTTCGTCCGCATGACATATCCATGACGGATGTAATTTACTCTCTTTGCGCGCAGGCCACGATGCAATTGACATTGCTATCGCTTCGATTGACCATTTCATTGGACAGGAGCAGCAATTGCCCGCCAAGCCTACAAAGGAGAACAGCAATGAATAAGTTACCGCTAGTCACTACCTCTAAGTCCATGCTATCTGCTCTTATCCGTGATGAATCTGGACAGGACCTTATCGAGTATGCCCTGGTCGCGGCGATCATCGCATTGGGAGCTACGGCAGCGATGACTACTCTGGCAGGCAGCATTACCGCCGCTTTCAATAAGATTGGGACCGCCTTAACGACGGCGGTCTAACTTGTTTCGGTTTGGGAGCTTTCGGGCTAACTCACGGCGCGGGCGCAGATCGAATGCCAACTAGTTGTGCTTTGCGACGAAGAAGTGCGGCCATGAATCACTTGCAGAAGAGCCTGTCGTCCCTGCTGCATGATGAATGCGGTCAGGATATTGTCGAGTACGCACTGATTGCAGCGCTGGTCGCCCTGGCTGCCATAGCGGGGATATCCCGGATTGGCAGCGCGGCCAGCTCTGTATTCACCAGCGTTGGAAGCAAGATAACCGCCACTGTCTAACTCCCCTTAACCCGGCCGCAACGCAGATGAGCGACCTGGAAGTCTTGATGCTGAAACTGACGGCTGAAATCGGGTTCTCTACTGCCGCGCTGTGCTGTGCCGGTATAAGCGCGGTGTACGACGTGCGCAGCCGGAGGATTCCGAATTTCATTACCCTCCCCGCCATTGCTTTTGGACTGCTACTCCATGCGGTCGCAGGTGGGTGGAAGCAGTTGGCCACGGCTGCTGCCGGTGGGCTGATTTGCGGTCTGGTCTTCTTTCTCTTTTATCTGGCTGGAGGGATGGGCGCGGGGGACGTGAAGCTGATCACCGCGGCCGGCTGCCTTGGCGGCTTTTCGAGGATTGGAAATCTGCTTATCTTGACCGCGCTGGCGGGCGGAGTCATGGCGGTCGGGGTTGCACTCTATCGCCGCAAGCTGGTGGAGACGTGCCATAACATCTATGCGCTGGCGGTGCATCACGGGAATATGGGTCTGACCCCCCATGAGGAATTCAACGCCGGGAATGAGCGAATGCTGCGCTTGCCCTATGCGTTGGCGATTACCGCAGGGAGCGCCCTGAGTCTTTGCCTGCTGATGGTGCAAAGGTGAGGGCATGAAGGCAAAGCGCCTGATGATGGCCCTGGTGGTCGCGTTGCTAGTTTCTGGCCTGCTTACTTTCTGGCTGAGCCGCCGGCTCAAGACTGCTCCTGTAGCTGCTCCGGCAAAGGTATTGGTGGTGGCCGCACAACAGACGATCGAAGCCGGCGACCAGTTGAAGCCGGGGAGCCTACGCCTGGTGGAGTGGCCGGTTGCGCTTCCCGGGAGCTTCACCAAGACCGTTGATATTGCGGGCAGGATCGTGTTGTTTCCGCTGGCGAAAGACCAACCAATTCTCAATTCCTATCTTGCCCCTGTGGGAGTCGGGGTCGGCCTGACGGCCAAGATTCCATCCGGCATGCGCGCGATCTCCGTGCGTTCCGATGAAGTGGTGGGGGTGGCGGGTTTCTTGCTTCCCGGAACCCACGTGGACGTGCTGTTGACGTATCGAACGGAGAAGTCTCCGGATCCGCGGACAGTGACGGTGCTACAGGATGTAGTTGTTCTTGCCGCCGGGCAGCAGATTCGCCCGGATCCGGAAGGTAAGCCGACCAGCGTTAACAACGTGGTGACGCTGCTGCTGAAGCCGGAGGACTCTGAAAAGCTGGTGCTGGCGACGAGTTTGGGCGCGATTCACTTTGTGTTGAGAAACGGGGCCGACAGCGGACAGGAGTCCGCTTCGTCGGTAGGTCTGGATGAGCTCACCGGCGCTCCTATTCCATCTGCCAGCACCACAGCGGCCGTCGTCCCACCTGTACAACGCAAGCCCTATCAAGTGGAAACCATTCTGGGCAGCAAGCAAGTGGTAAGGAGCTTCTATTGAGGCGGGCATGGCAATAGCGCTGGGCCGAATATGGAAATGTCGTGCTCTTGCTTCCGTGCTGCTGTGTGGCTGGATGCACGCGCAAACAGCAGCGCCCCCACCGCCGGCGGCAGCTACGCCTTCGTTGGCTGATTTGCACATTGCGAAATTGCCTGACTCGACGACCCCGCTCAGCAGCTCGACGGAGTCCACGAGCCAAGCGCTGCACCTGCGGGTGGGGCAATCGATTTTTATCAGCACGGTGAGCCGCCTGAAGCGGGTGTACGTCAGCGATCCGCTGGTGGTGGATTCCTTCACCTCGAGTCCCAGGCAGATCGTGGTCACAGGGAAGACGCCGGGAGTGAGCAGCCTGATTCTATGGGACGAGGCGGGCAACTGGGCAACCTACTGGGTTTCCTCCGATCTGAATGTGGCGAGCCTGCAGAACGAGATTCACCAGGCGCTTCCGAATGACAATATCAGCGTGGAAGCGCAGCAAGACCGCGTTGCCCTGTCGGGCACGGTGTGGAGCGATGCTTCCGCAGAAGCTGCAGTTAAGCTTGCCGGGCTGTATGCAAAGAATGTGGTCAATTCTGTGACGGTAAGGCAGGTGCACACCAGGCAGGTGAAGCTCAAGGTCCAGATCATCGAGATTGACCGTTCGAAGCTGGAGCAGTTCGGCATTAACCTGTTCAGCCAGGGGAAGAATTTATCCAACTCCACGACGGGACAGTTTCCCTCGACGCCGGCTTATACGCCTGCAAGCGGCACGGCTCCCGCTACTTTGACTACCAGCAATCCGTTGAACCTGCTCTTTTACAATTTCGGCATAAATGTTGGGTTGACGGTGCAGGATCTGCAGGACAAGCAGATCGCCCAGATTCTAGCCGAGCCGACGATTAGCACGCTGAGCGGACAAAAGGCGTCGTTCCTTGCTGGGGGTGAGTTTCCCTTCCCGGTGGTGCAGGGCTCGTCAGGCGGACTTACATCCATCACCATTCAATTTCGGCCGTATGGCGTGAAGTTGGAATTCACGCCGATCGTCAATGATGATGAGACGATCCTGTTGAAGGTGGCTCCGGAGGTGAGCGCATTGGATTACACCAATGCAGTCACCATCTCGGGTTACACCATTCCCGCCATCTCAACCCGCCGGGCAGATACCCAGGTAGAGCTGCGCGATGGACAGAGCTTTGCCATCTCCGGGCTGCTGGATCATCGCACCACCGACATCTTCAACAAGATGCCGGGTATAGGCGACGTGCCTATTCTGGGGCAGCTGTTCAAGTCAAAGAACGTTAATCACTCGACGGTGGAGCTGATGGTGGTGGTGACGCCGGTATTGGTGGATCCGCTGGGCGACACCACTGTGCCCACTCTCCCGCATCTGCCCGTACCCAACCTCGACCCTAAGCAATTCGACCAAAAGATAAGCAAGCAGAAACCAACGAGCCAACCACAGGCCGGAGGAACACCGTGATGAAAAGCATGCATAATCCGGATGCTCTGCAAGTAGCGTTGCTCACGGTGCATGTGGACCAGGGAACGGTGGACCAGATCCGCCAAAGTGCTTCGCGTATGCCCTGGGAGTTGGTTCCGGTGGATTACGAGAATTACTTCTCGGCAACCAAGCTCACACCCCTAACGCAACGGGCCATCAACGCCCAAGCCTGTGTCGCGGTGGTTGACTTTGATGGGGATGCCGAGCGCGCGCTGGAAACGGCTGAATTCTTACGCCAGAGCTTCCACCTCAACATCGGGATCCTGGCGCTTTCTGTCACCACCGATCCTGACCTGCTGCTGCGGGCCATGCGGGCCGGCTACAGTGAGTTTCTGGCCAAGCCTTTCGGTTTCGAAGAGTTCGCGGAGACGCTCAACCGGCTCGATCATCGCTGGGCTACGACCATGGTTCGTCCGCGACACTCGGGGAAAATTTTGTCCTTTTTCGGGGCCAAGGGCGGCGTGGGCACATCCACGCTGGCTGTCCACCTGGCTATGTTTCTTGGCCGCAGCCTGAAGAAGAAAGTGCTGTTGATCGATAACCATCCGCAACTCGGCCACGTCGCGCTCTACCTAGGCATGGATGGGAGCAATCATCACTTTTATGACCTGGTGCAAAACGTCAGCCGGTTGGACGAGGATCTGCTCCGGGGATTTATTGCCACGCACTCGAGCGGCCTGGATGTTCTCTCGTCTCCCGACGTGTACGGCGGCTCGTGGAAAACGGACACCGATTCGGTCGAACGCACGCTGGAATTTTTGAGCACCCAATACGACTACGTCGTGCTGGATTGCGAGGCGTCTTTCGAGGACATCAATCTGGCCGTGGTTTCTTATTCGGATTGGATCTACCTGGTGGGTTCTCCGGAGATCGGGGCGATTCGCGATCTTTCTCGCTATGTGGATGGTTTGGTGCAGAACGAACACGCGACCAAGAAGCTGCAGGTGGTCATCAATCGCTACTCTTCGCACGAGGCGGTCACGATTGAGCAGATTGAAAAGGCGGTCCACCTGCCGATCGCGATCAAGATCTCCAATAGCTATAGCGAACTGGTGCGGTCGATCAATATGGGCGAGCCGGTGTCACCGGAGAGTAAGTCGGATTTTGCGCAGCAGATGCTGAAGTGGGCTACCGCACTTGCTGGGGCCGCTGCGCCGGCGGGGCAGGAACCGGTGAAGAAGCGATTTGCGCTGTGGAGGTGAGTGGAGGTTTGGAATAGGAAAGGCGGCCCTCAGCGGCTAAAGGGGCGATGAGCGCAAATAAAAGTGGCACATCGAGAGCCGTTATCCCACTCAAGCCAAAGAACGGCTTGAATGGGGCACCCAACTGAATCACGCAGAATTGGGATTTGCTTTTTGAGCGTTCGTGTACTGGCTTCGCTACAGCGAGATAGCCCGTACTCTTCGAGGTATTGTGGATGTCTGATTCGACCATCAACGGGACCACGCGGGTTATTCCGGCCATCACGAGAACAGCCAGGCCGGTAGCGCTGAAGTTACAGCAGGAGATCAAATCGGCGGTTCACCAGGGACTGATCAAGCGGTTGGATCTGGAAAAGATCGCCCTGATGCACGAGAACCCCTCGTCCCAGCAGCAACTCCTCACCGTGATTCATCAGCTGATCGGGGAACAGAATATTCCCCTCTCTGCCGCGGAGCGCGACCGGTTGGCGCAGGAGGTACTTGATGAAGTGTTTGGCCTGGGACCGCTGGAGCCGCTGCTTCAAGACGCGAGCGTCAACGACATTCTGGTAAACACCCACAATTCAGTCTATGTAGAGCGCCATGGGGTGCTGGAGAAGACCGCGATCATCTTCAAGGATGACCGGCACCTGATGCACGTGATCGACAAGATCGTGTCGGCGGTAGGACGGCGGGTGGACGAGTCTTCGCCGATGGTGGACGCCCGTTTGAAAGACGGTTCGCGGGTCAACGTGATTATTCCGCCGCTGGCCGTCGATGGCCCGATTCTTTCGATCCGGAAGTTTGGGGCGAAGCCGCTGACAATGGAAGACCTGTTGCGCAACAAGGCGCTCACTGAGCCGATGCTGGAAACGCTAAAAGGGGCGGTTCAGGCCCGTCTCAACATCATCGTCTCCGGCGGCACAGGCGCGGGCAAGACGACTTTGCTAAACGTGCTGTCGGGGTTTATCGACGAGCGGGAGCGAATTGTAACCATCGAAGATTCAGCTGAATTGCAAGTAAAACATGCGCACGTTGTGCGCCTGGAGTGCCGGCCTCCGAACGTGGAAGGAAAGGGCGCCGTGCGGCAGAGAGAGCTGGTCATCAACGCGCTTCGCATGCGCCCCGACCGGATTGTGCTGGGTGAGGTGCGTGGCGAAGAGTGCATGGATATGTTGCAGGCAATGAACACCGGCCACGATGGCTCATTGACGACGATCCACGCCAACACGCCACGCGATGCCGTGGCTCGCATGGAGACGATGGCGATGATGGGCAGCGTGACCCTGCAGGAAAAGGCGATTCGCGCGCAAATTGCCTCCGCCGTCGATCTGATCGTGCAGATAGCGCGCATGAGCGATGGGTCGCGGCGGGTTACCCATATCGCTGAACTTACCGGAGCGTTCAGCGATGTCATCAGCATGCAAGACATTTTTATTTTTGAGAAGGCGGGTCTGGGACCCACGGGGAAAGTAAAAGGCCGCTTTCGCGGAACCGGCATCGTGCCCAAATTCGCCGACAAATTAAAAGCCGCGGGCTTTCCTTTGCCGGCAACCCTGCTCGATTACTCGGTGGAAGTCTAGAAGGTTATCGAAATGGCTGTGATTGTTATGGCGTTCGTCTCGATTCTGCTGGCCACCTTCCTGTTGGTCATGGCGACGACGCGCGAGACGGAGGAGGAGAAGATTGTCGGCCAGCGCATGGCAATGCTGCGACAGTCATTGAAGACAGCGGACGGGATCAGCCCAGGAGCAGCGCAATTGCTCAAGGCCAAGAAGGCGAGCAGGTTGGGCTGGCTAAATGATTTTCTCGGGCGTTTTCCATTTGCGCGAGTGATCGAGGAGCGCATTCTGCAGGCGGACAGCTCAACCACCGTTGGTGGCCTGATGCTGGGCACGCTGGGCTTGCTGATCGGTGGATTTGCCATCACGTGGCTCTTTGCGCCGATGATTCTGGTCGACATGGGTGTGGGCGCGGCGCTCAGCGTATTACCTTATGGAGTTCTTTCGCTCAAGCGCACGAGAAGAGTGAACGCCTTCAACGCAGCACTGCCGGAGGCTATTGATATCCTGGCCCGCGCCTTGCGCGCCGGCCATTCCGTCGTGGGCGCCCTGGAAATGCTGGCTGAAAATGCACAAGAGCCGGCAGCGCAGGAATTTGGAGAAGTTTTCAAACAACTGAACCTCGGCTTGCCCATACGTAACGCGCTCATGCAACTTCTGGAGCGCGTACCCTCGGCCGACCTGCGCGTTCTAGTCACCGCAATCATGGTGCAGAAGGACACCGGCGGCAACCTGGTTGAAATTCTGGATCGCACGGTGTTCGTCATTCGCGAGCGGCTGCGCATTCAAGGGGAGATTCAAGTGCAAACAGCGCAGGGAAGGCTTACCGGGTGGATATTGACTGCGCTTCCGGTGGTGATGATGCTGCTCCTCAACGTGGTGAATCCAGGTTATTCCAGCATCCTTTTCCACGACCCGGTGGGCCGCAAGCTGATCTACATCAGCCTCGGCATGCTGGCGGTCGGCGGGTGGGTCATCCGTCACATCGTGAATGGAATCGAGGTCTAGCGAGATATGGACTGGGTCTTTTTCGCCGCCCTCACGCTTTCGGTTTTTCTGGTTGTGGCGCTGCTGGCCGCTCCCATCGTCCTGAGGCCGTCACCCGCCGCCAGACGGATGATGGAGATGGTGCAGAGCAAGCGACCAGACGAAAGAAGGGTAGGCACGAAAGAGCGGGTGCAGGAGAAGATCCTGACGATGGCAAAGGGTATGCGGGTGCGGCTCGGGCTGACCGAGGATGAACGAGTCAAACAGCAGCTTTTGAGTGCGGGTGTCAGAAGCAGCGGAGGCATGAATGCATACTTCGCCAGCCGCATCCTCGGCCCTCTGCTGGGCCTGGTGTGCGGAAGCCTGATTCACACCAACACGGTTTTCTGGGCTCTATCCCTGGCCGCTGTTTTCTACCTGGTCCCGGACATGTGGCTGAAGGCGAGAATCAAGAAGCGGAGAGAAAGAATCAGGAAAAGCCTTCCGGACGCACTCGATCTGCTGGTTATCTGCGTGGAAGCAGGACTGGGCCTGGACCAGGCGATGTTGCGTGTGGGGCAGGAGTTGATGATCAGTCACCCGGATATTCATCAGGAGTTCATGCAAGTCAATTTGGAGCAACTTGCCGGTAAGCCTCGATTGGAGGCATGGAAGAGTGCGGCAGAGCGTACACAGATCCCGGAGTTCTCTCTGTTTGTCGGCATGTTGACGCAGGCTGACCGGTTCGGAACTCCCATTGTCAGAGCGTTAAGCAGGTTTGGTGACGAGATCCGTCTGAAAAGACGGCAACGGGCGGAGGAGATGGCGGCCAAGTCAAAGATCAAAATACTCTTTCCGCTGGTGCTGTTTATATTTCCATGCATTTTCATTGTGTTGCTTGCCCCCGCAATTCTGAACATTGCCAAGAATATGCAGTCGTTGAGGTAGGACCGGGAGTTATAGCAACAGTAACGATTACCCATTAAAGTTTACGGGATATGGAAGGAAAGGAGGAAAGATCCGATGGATACGACAACACTCATCAGAATCGTAGCAGGCGTTTTGGCGGTGGTCGTGCTTGCATTCGTGATATACCGCAGAAAGCACGCGAAGGCATAGGTCGACCGTGAGCGCGTGCGGCGGTAAAGACAAGATGATGACCCTCAGAGATATAACGAGGGCCACTACTGTGGGCACACGGATCACAATAGCCGACACGTCTCTCACCCGGCTGATTGGGTTGGTGGGCAGGAGAGGGCTTGCGTCCGGATGCGGGCTACTTATCCGGCCCTCATCCGGCATTCATACCTTTGGCATGCTGTTTTCGATCGATGTGGTTGCGCTCAGCAGGGGTCTGGAGGTTCTTCAGCTTTGGCATTGTCTGGCTCCGTTCCGGATGACCAGGATCCGGTGGAGAACGCATAGCATGCTGGAATTACCGGCGGGCCAGATTTGCAGTTGCCGGATGGAGGTCGGAGACCAGTTGGAGTTGGTTTAGAAGGGGGTGCGCGTGCGGGAGGGTTTTGGGAGGAGGAGAGAGAACAGCAGGTCCCTCGGCTGCGCTCCCACGGCACGCCGGGGCAGGCGGGATGACAAAGTTTAAGGGGTTGGCAGATTTTGGCTTTGGTTATTCGGATGGAGAGTTCTGAGAGTGGTTGCAGCGGGAGGAGATTCGTAGGTCCCGCAGCAGACTGGAAGGCAAAGGAAAGGGCAGCGGTCCAAGTTACGGACCGCCGCCCCACTTAACAGCTACCGGAACTGCAGCATTAGCTGCAGGGCTTGCCCGCGTCTGCGTGCGCGCCTTTGGCCTTGGCCGCGGCCTCGGTCATATATGCGCCAGCCTTGGTTGTTCCGTAGTACTTCGTCCCCTGGCAGTGATAGACCTTGGTGGACGTGTTCAACCAGACCAGGCCAGGACCACCGCCGGGAGCCGGAGCGGTCGGAGTTCCTGATGCTGTCTTGGTCTTGGGCGCAGGAGCTGAGGTAGCGGCCGGGGCCGCAGGAGCAGCGGGCGCGGCTGCTGCAGCAGGAGCAGCTGCAGCGGCAGCAGGGGCCGCGGGCGCGGTGGCGCCGGCCGCGTACCAGGTTTTCACACCTTTGTGGCCGCGGCATGCACCGCTCTTGCTCGCGCCGGTCCAGTAGGAGCCGTCATTGCACAGCCCGGTAGCACCAGCAGGAGCCCCTGCTGGGGCCTGCGCCACACCTGCTTGCGAAGCAATCATTGCGGTTACAGCCAGCGCAGTAGCCGCCAGCATCGAACGTATCAGTGTCTTCATATGCGCTCCAATTGAGTCATCGCGAGAATTAATTTTGGGGGCCGAGGCCCCAATACTACGGTGGCCCCGGACTGGAGCACAAGCATAATTGTCGATGCAATTGGCAGGGTGAAAGCCAAGTAGCCGAGAGCCATCGGGGATCGATAACTCGGGCTCCTCACTCCAAGGCCATTATCGAACTAGATATTTCAGTAGAAACTGCCGGTGGTTACCAGCATTCTGGCGATTATCCAGCGGACGATTGGTGGAACCAGCGCGACCTAAATACTTAGTCAATCGACATAAGTAGAAGATAAGTGTTGCCTTCGTGCACCTTATGTGAGCAAATGGGCTCCCCACCGGTTTCAAGGCCCGATCCCCGGCCCGATCTCAGACCCAAAAAGCAGTTATCCTCACCGGCCCCTAGACACAATCGCGGTTCCATAAGCGGGACCTTCTGGAGAAAACACAATGAACTGGATGCCGATCATTATTCAGCTGATCAGCGGTGGCGTTGGTGGAAATATCGCCGGCGCATTGTTGAAGAAGTTCAACCTGGGTCCTGTTGGAAACACCATTGCCGGGATTCTGGGCGGTGTTGGCGGAGGCCAACTGCTCAGCATGTTGATGGGTGCGGCCGCCCCCGCCGCAAGCGGCGGGCTAGACATGTCGTCGATACTGTCGAGCGTAGGTGGCGGTGGGATTGGCGGGGCCGTAATCATGGTGATCGTGGGGTTAGTCAAGGCACAGATGTCGAAATCGGCCCTGGCCTGATCACGAGCGCCCCAAGCGGGCGGGCTGGAGATATCCTGCGCTTGCAGGCGCAATCGCTGGTGCCTGCAAGTCGCGGGAATGTCGCCGCAGGAAATTGACATAGCGCTCACTCACAGTGCCATATCGGTGCTGGGCATGGAGTCATGGGCTCCGCCATGGCTGTCAGTGTTTCTACTGAGGAGGCTGATCGGCGCCCGGCTTTGGCGGGGGCTGGGTGCTCTGCGGGCCTTTGTAGACCAGCGGAATATGCATGGGCAGCGCAGCGTCGGTGGACTTCGCTTTGGGCTTTGCGGGGGTGGCGGCCCGTTTGCTATCTTCGGCTACCACGGTGCGTTGCGAGTTGAGACATAGCCAGTTGGTTCGCACATGCTCGAAGACGTGGGAGAAGATGCCTTTTTCCAGCACCGGCCCCTTGTCGGTCTTCCAGCTCATTACGTAGGTTCCATTCACGATCGCGACGTCCCCCACAAAACGCACGCTCACGACCTTTTGCGCCAGCGACTCGGGGAGGGAGCCCTTGACGAACAGGTTGGCAATTTGCTGGTTGCGGGTGGTCACATCGCCGGTGGCGGATATTCCGATGAATTGCGGCGCCAGGACCAGTTCCAATGCATATTGATCGCGCTTGGTGATGGCGTCGTTCCAGCGGTCCTCCACCTGCTGCATTTCTTTGAATTCGGGTGGTGGCGTAGTTGTCTTGGCTGGTTGCTGCGCTCCGGCGCCCGCTGCGGGCAACGAAAGGCAAAGGGCAATGAGGAGAGATTTGGTTCGAGGACCCATCCTTGTCTCATCATACCGATTTCTACCTTGATTCCCTCAGAGGAGCGCCTGATTCCCTCAGGGCGGCGGGTGGTGGTTGTGGCCTAAACTGAGCTTGGAGTTTCCCCCTTTGGCCACTTTTTCTGATGTTTCATTGGACCGCGGTTTGCCCGCCAGCGTGGAGGCAGAGCGTTCGATCCTGGGCGCGATCCTGCTCGACAACCATTCTTATAACGAGGCGGCGGAAAAGCTGAGTTCCGAAGACTTTTTTCTGGACTCTCACCGGCGCATCTACAGCCGCATGGCGGAGCTGATCGACGCCCAACGTGCAGTCGATATCGTGACCCTGGCGGAGGAACTGGCGCGGCGCAAGGAAGTGGAGGCGGTGGGCGGGGTCGCCTATCTCGCCTCGCTCACGGAAGGTCTGCCGCGCCGGCCCAGCATCGAAGAGTATGTCCGGATCGTGAAGGATAAGTCGCTCGCGCGGCAGTTGATCATTATCTGCAATACGGCCATTACGCGGGCGGCGGACCAGAGCGATGAGGCGCTAGTGGTGCTGGACTCCGCCGAATCCGGCCTGCTGGAGGTTTCGGAGCGGGGTATTACCCGCGGATTTGCCGGCATCCCGGAGATCATTCGCGACTCCTTCGGCACGATTGACAACTTGTACGCGCAACAGAAGGAGGTCACCGGACTGGCCACCCACTACACCCAGTTCGACAAGATGACCAGCGGCCTGCAGTCATCCGACCTGATCATCATTGCGGCCCGTCCCAGCATGGGCAAGACGGCGTGGGCTATCAACATTGCGGAGAACGCCGCGGTGAGAGATGGCAAGGTGGTAGCGGTCTTCTCGCTCGAAATGTCCAAAGAGTCTCTGCTGCGACGCATGCTGGCTTCGCAGGCTCTGGTTTCCATGCAGAAGATCCAGACCGGCTTTATTCCCAAGGCGGACCGAAGCAAGTTGATGGAGGCGCTGGAGCGGCTGGCGGAGGCAAAGATATTTATCGATGACACGCCGGCGATTGCGCTCTCCGAGATGCGGGCCAAGGCGCGGCGTCTACAGCGGCAGCAGGGCGTGCTGGACCTGATCGTGATCGATTATCTGCAGCTGATGACGGCCTCCAGCTTTGGGGCGGGCGCCAAGCGCTACGAGAACCGCACGCAGGAGGTTTCGGCCATCTCGCGCGGGCTGAAGGCGTTGGCCAAGGAGTTGCGGGTTCCGGTGGTCGCGCTTTCCCAGCTCAGCCGCGCCTCGGAGCAACGCGGGGGGGACAAGAAACCGATGCTCTCGGATCTGCGCGAATCGGGCTCGATCGAGCAGGATGCCGATGTGGTGGCCTTTATCCATCGCGATAGTTACTACAACAAGGATGAGAACGGGGAAGAAGATCCCGACTCGAAGAACAAGGCGGAGATCATTATCGCCAAGCAACGCAATGGACCCACAGGCTCGGTGCTTCTCGCCTACCGGGCGGATTGCACCCGCTTCGAGAACATGGCCTTTGGTGAAGCACCGGGCGAATACTAGCCCAATGTTTACTCGACCCCTTTGGGCGGAGGTCTCGCGCGAGCGGCTGCTGGCCAACTATGAGAAGCTGCGCGTCGCGGCGGGCGCTGAAGCTGAGTTGATGCCGGTGATCAAAGCCAATGCTTACGGCCACGACGTGCTGGCCTGCGGTCCATTGCTGGCCGGCGCCGGCGCGCGATGGCTGGGGGTGACGGGGGCTGAGGAGGGCGCCGCAGTACGCGCCGTCTGCCCCGAACCGCGCATTTTGCTCATGTCTGGAATTTTTCGCGGAGAAGCGGAGGCCGTGATTGAGCAGGGGCTTACCCCGGTGGTTTGGGAGCCATGGCAGCTTGACCTGCTGGAGTCAGCGGCGGGGGCGCGGCAACTTCCGGCAGCGAGCCTTGCAGTTCACCTGGAAATCGACACCGGCATGTCGCGGCAGGGTGTGCGTTTCGTGGGCACTGAGGTATCGACGGAAGCGGCTGCGCTGTTGCGGCGGTTTCATCCAGGCTCCTGTCTCCGGTTGGAAGGAGTGTTGACGCACTTCTGCGCTCCGGAAACGATGTCTTCGCACCGGCCAAATCCCCAGTTGGCGAGTTTGTCTGCGGCGCTGGATTTCATTGTGGATCAAGACCTGCGGCCGCAATGGCTGCATGCGGGCAACTCGTCGAGCATCATCGCCGGGCCCGACCGGCGGGCCCTGGTGGAAATGGCATCGGGCATGGGGATGCGGCTGATGTTGCGCCCCGGCCTTGCGCTCTACGGCTACCTCGACCGTCTCACGCTGGATGGGCTCTCTTGGGCTGGCGAGGATCCTGGGTTTGAGGCAGTGCTCGCCTGGAAGACCCAGGTGACGTCGTTGCGGACTCTGCGTCGCGGGGAGACGGCTGGTTATGGCAACACTTTTACTGCTGACGGTGAGAAACGGATTGCCCTGCTGCCAGTGGGATATGCCGATGGGCTCAACCGCTTGCTATCCAACCGGGGGTATGTTCTGGTCCGAGGTCAGAAGGCGCCCATCGCTGGACGGGTCTCGATGGATCAGACGATGGTGGACGTGACTGGGGTTCCTGGGGTGAGCATCGGCGATGAGGTGGTGCTGCTGGGGAGCCAGGGTGCTGAATCGATCGATGCTTGGGATCTCGCGGACCTGACGGAAACGATTCCTTGGGAGGTGCTGAGCGCGATCGGCGCGCGGGTGCCCCGGGTGATGGTGCCTTAGATTCCCTTTCCCGCCAGATACCACTGGGTGCAAGAAACAGCAGGTCGCATCGCTCCGACATTTTCACGAGAGGTCCACTGAACCGCAGATCCCCCGCTTCCTCCGGATTTCCTGTCGGACTTCGGGGTTTCGGTTAAGTTCATGCGGCTTTCCTTAAAGAAAGCCGCATACGTTGCGGTTGCTGAGTGCTGCGTGTAGGAAATCCGGAGTTCGCTCCTAATGACAAACCAGAGACTGGGTCGTTGAGTGCTGCGTATCCCACTCAAGCCCAAAGACAGGGCTTGACCCCGATTTCCTGCCACGCTGTGCTAGAAAGGTCCGCGTGTGCGTCTTTCATTAGGGAAAGGCGCATGAAGTGTATCAACGCCACTGGCCTCCGCAGGAAATCGGGGCAAATGGGGCACCCCAACTTTCGTTGCCGGTGCGGGTGGCAGGGTCATTGCTCCACTTAACTTGCAGCAGGCAAGTCGGCTCCTCCCACGGCACGCCGGGGCGAACGGGATGACAAAGGGGAGGGTAGCACTCACCTAAGCAACTGTTACAAGGGATGGAGTGAGGCGCACATCTCAGAATCGAGATGTGGGTCACCCGCCGGTTGGTGGAAGGGAAAGAATCAAAGAGGCTACACTGAGTAACAGGCTGCCCGGAAGAGGGATAGAAGTTTGCCCTCAGCGGCTAAAGCCGAACTCGTTTTCAAATGTTTATGTACGGGCTAAAGCCCGTACCCTTCGGAATCCAGAGTTTTCCGCGGCTTTTAAGGGCGATATGTTTATTGATGAAGCAAGAATTCGGGTGAAGGCCGGGGACGGCGGCAACGGCTGCGTGGCCTTCCGGCGGGAGAAGTTCGTTCCCCGCGGAGGTCCTTCCGGGGGCGATGGCGGACGCGGCGGCGACGTCATCATGGAATCGAGCGAGCGGCACAACACGCTGGTTCACTTCCGCTTCAATCCCGAACATAAGGCCGCAGCGCGGACGGCACGGCGAAGGCTCCAACTGCAGCGGCAAGGAAGGCGAGGATGTGATTTTGAAAGTGCCGGTCGGCACCGTGCTGTACGACGACGAGACCGGCGCGGTGGTGCATGACTTCTCCCATCCCGATGAGCGCATCATTGCCGCCAAGGGCGGACGCGGCGGACGAGGAAACCAGCATTTCGCCACCGCCACCCATCAGGCCCCGCGGGAATCGGAAGCCGGCCGAGAAGGGGAAGAACGCGCCTACCGGCTGGAGTTGAAGCTGCTGGCCGATGTGGGGCTGGTGGGATATCCCAATGCCGGAAAGTCGACGCTGATCTCCAGGATCTCCGCCGCCAAGCCCAAGATTGCCGACTATCCCTTCACTACCCTGGAACCCAACCTGGGGGTGGTCTCGGTGGGAGAGCCGCCGCATGAGGACAGTTTTGTGGTGGCCGACATTCCCGGACTGATCGAGGGCGCGCATCTGGGGGCGGGGTTGGGGATGCAGTTTCTGCGCCATATCGAGCGCACGCGTGTGCTGGTGCACCTGGTGGATGTTTCGGATGCCAGTGGACGCCCCGACCCGGTGGAAGATTTCCGCGTGATCATGGCTGAGTTGAAGAGCTTCGGCCATGGCCTGGACGAAAAACCGATGATGGTGGTGGCCTCTAAGACCGACGTGGCCAACCCGGAGAAGCTCAAGAAACTGCGGGCAATGGCCAAGCGGCGCAAGCTTCCCTTCTTTGCCATCTCGGCGGTGAGCGGGGCAGGGATTGCGGAGCTGAAGTACGCCCTGGGTGAGCGGGTGCGCGCATCGCGCGAAGCGGAAATCGCCCCGGTGACGGCAGCCTACAGTCGCCCTATCCGGGGCGGAAATCGTTCTTTCCATCATCGCCGAATACGCGACGGTCGACATTAATCCTTTAAGCGGTGGCCAGGCGGGTCGCGGCAACTGGGACGAGCGCCGCGGTGCGGGAAATTGCACCAGCTCCCAGGCGGATCGGTCGCGCAGCAGGCGGGAGACGAGCGCGGTGTGCATGGCGTGTCCGGCACGCTGGGCCACGACTCGCCCGAGGATGCGATGGCCGACCAGAGCCAGATCGCCGATCAGGTCGAGCACTTTATGGCGGACGAATTCGTCGTCAAAGCGAAGCGGGCCATTTTGCACCGCGCCGCCGCAAAGAATAATCGCGTTCTCTTCCGACGCGCCGCGAATCAGGCCCATGTCCCGCAGCATCTTCTCATCTTCGCGAAAGCCGAAGGTTCGGGCAGCCGCAATCTCGGCGCCGTACGATCCGGCGGCCAAGTCGACGGTGAATGCCTGGCGGCCAATCGGATGGGGGAAAAGGATGTCGTAGGTAATGGTGTAGCCTTCGCCGGGATAGACGGCGATGAACTTGCCGTTCTCGCGGACTTCCACGCTCTTCAATATGCGCAGATACTGCCGCCTGCGGCGTTGGTTCCGGATGCCTACCTGGGCAAAAGCCTCCACGTAGGGCAGGGCGCTCCCGTCGAGGATGGGCAACTCCAGGTTATCCAACTCGATGATGACGTTGTCGACGCCCACGCCGATGAGGGCGGAAAGAAGATGCTCCGTGGTGGAGATGAGCACACCCTGGCGCATGATGCTGGTGGCATAGCTGACCTTGGCGACATTTCTGCCAGTGGCCGCAATCTCGTAGTTGTCCAGGTCGGTGCGCCGGAAGACCACGCCGGAACCTGCAGGCGCAGGCAATAATCGCATGTTGACCGGTGCCCCGCTGTGGAGACCGATTCCTGAGAATTCGATCACCGATGCGATGGTCTTTTCTAAATGCTCTAATTCGACCAATGAATCTTCCTGGCTTGCAAATAGTCGCAAAACCATAGACTACATAGGAAGAAAAAAGGTTTACCGTGTCAAAAATGCCACAAACTGATCGGGTCAGGAAGTCCTACCACGACCGTGGTAGAGGGAAAGAGAGAGGGCATGCAAACCTACCGTGAGCTGACGCGCGCCGTGACCAAGCGGCGTCCAGAGATGCTGGAAATGATCGCCGAGCTGGTTCAAGTCGAATCCCCCACCGAAGACCGGGCGGCGGTCAACCGCAGCGTCGGCCTGCTGGAGAAGTGGGTCCTGGACGCCGGGGGCAAGAGCAGCCGCAATCGCCAGAGGACAGCCGGTGATTTGTTGGTCGGCCGCTTTGGGCCGGCGCGAGGCACTCATTTGATGCTGCTGGGCCACCTGGACACCGTCTGGCCGATGGGTACGCTCAAAAAGATGCCCTTCCGGGTGCGCGGAGGCCGGGCCTGGGGTCCAGGTGTACTGGACATGAAGGCCGGGGTGGTGATGGCGCTTACGGCGCTGAGGGTGTTGGCCGAAGACGGCCTGGCCAAGCCGGTCATCTTGTTGCTCAATAGCGATGAGGAGACGGGCAGCGAATCTTCTCGGGCGCTGACCGAGCAACTGGCCAGGAAATGCGACGCGGTCTTTGTTCTCGAGCCCGCCCAGGGGTTGGCCGGAGCCTACAAGACGGCCAGGAAGGGGGTGGGCAACTATCGCTTGCAGGTGCACGGGGTCGCGGCCCACAGCGGCGTGGATTTCAGCCAGGGACACAGTGCAGTGCTGGAACTTGGACGCCAGATCGAGCGCGCCAGCGCGTTTACCGATCCGTCCCGGGGCATCACCGTCAACGCAGGGGTAATTGGCGGAGGCACGCGGTCGAACGTGGTGGCCGCCGAAGCTTGGGCAGAGTTTGACGTCCGGATTGCCAAGACTGTGGATGGGCCGCGCATCGAGCGGCGCTTTCACTCGCTACGCGCGGTGGATCGGCGATGCACGCTGGAGGTGACGGGGGGTCTGAATCGGCCGCCGATGGAACGAACTCCAGGGACGGTCGCTCTTTTTCGGCGCGCAGCAACAATGGCCGCGGGACTGGGTTTTGAGTTACAGGAAGCAGCAACGGGCGGGGGTTCGGATGGGAATTTTACCTCGGCCTTGGGGATACCGACGCTGGACGGAATGGGAGCGGTGGGCGAGGGCGCACATGCCGACCGTGAATCTATTCTGCTCGACGCACTCGTTCCCAGAACGGCACTGCTTGCAGCGATGATCGGCGGCCTTTCCCTCGATTAGGCCGGAAAAGGGGACTCATATGCTGGCTGCGCTTGATATCACCCTGCTCGCCATTTTCGCGCTGTGCTCCACGGAGTTGCTGCGCCCCAAGGGTGAGAAGAAGTCCCTCAGGGGCTAAAGACTCGCGATGCGCTGCTCAGCCCCTTCGAGCAGGCTGGCGACCAGCGCCAAAGGCAGCCCGACTACGTTGAAGTAGCAGCCGCTGATTCTGGGAATCCATCGGCCGGCATAGCCCTGGATGGCATAAGCGCCCGCCTTGTCCATGGGCTCGCCACTGGCTACGTACCTGGAGACTTCCTCGGGCGAGAGCGTCTGCATAGTGACCTGGGTTAGCTCCGCGGCTACTTCGACTGCCGGCGCTGAGCTCGCGCCCCATACCACTGCCACCCCGGTGACCACGTGGTGGGTGCGTCCGGAGAGCAGAAGAAGCATGCGGGCGGCATCCGCGGCGTCCGACGGCTTGCCCATTACGTCCCCGTCGCAAACTACGACCGTATCGGCTCCCAGGACCATTGTGGGTTCTGCCATCTCGTCTTTGCGCCGGGCAAAAACTTCCTCCGCCTTCTGCCGGGCGAGCCTGGTGGCGAAACGGATGGCGTCCTCTCCGGGCTGGCGGGACTCGGGCACGGAGGATGACTGGACCTCGAAATGATAGCCCGCCTGGGCCAGCAGCTCCCGCCGGCGAGGCGAGCCGGAAGCGAGGATGAGCTTGGGAGTCATGAAAACATTCTCTACTCGAATTGTTAAAGCTCGCTCAAGCTAGTCCCCGCACGGACACCCTTGCGATCGCAAACAGCCCAAGCCATGCGCGGTGTATTGTGGGCGATCCCGAAGCGGCCATCAGGGCCGAGGAGGATCATGCCGCCATGGCCCTGGAGACGGGCATAGAGATAGGTGATGGCGTCCTGGGCGGCCTGCTCCGGGCCCAGTTGCGGTACCCGGTCGACGGCCCACTTTCCCAGCACCAGCTTCATGATGGGTTCGCCCCATCCGGTCAGCGAGGCAGCCGCACTGCGATTGTCAGCGTAACCCCCGCAACCGATGACAGACGAGTCACCCACGCGGCCGGGCGTCTTATTGAGCGTGCCCCCGGTGGAAGTGGCGGCGGCGAGATTCCCGGCGGCGTCGAGTGCGACTGCGCCTACCGTGTCATGTGAATCCGCTGGCGGTTGCGTGCCGGCAAAGGTCTGGTCTGGAATGCCTGCCTGCTCTCGTGCCTGGGCTTCCGCCAGGCGCAGGCGTTCGCGGTCCAACACCAGCTCCTCGTTCTCGATGAGCGTGATGCCTTGCTCACGAGCGAATTCTTCCGCGCCGCGGCCGACCAAATAGACGTGCGGGCTCCGCTCCAGCACCAAACGCGCGGCCTGGATGGGGTTCCTTAACTTTTCCACGCAAGCCACCGCACCTACCCGCAGCGTAGCCCCGTCCATCAGCAGCGCATCGAGCTGTACCCGGCCATCGCGGTTAAGAAAGCTGCCCCGCCCGGCATCGAAGGTCTCGTCGTCTTCGAGCAGAGTGACCGCAGCCTCGACCGCGTCCAGCGAAGTGCCACCCTCTCTCAGCAGTCCATAGCCCGCCTTGACGGCGCGCATTACGCCGCGGCGATGGGCTTCGAGCTGATCATCGGGAATATCCCAGGCGCCGCCGTGGACCAGCAGGACGGGACGACCGGAGTAAGGGGCTGGGGTCATCATCAGGCGCGGGGCGCAGGACGAAGGTCTGGGCCGAGGTCGGGGGTGCTGCTGCGGTCGGGACTGGTGCTGCGCGCCGCGGTGGCAGCGTTCTGGGCCTGGGTGCTCACCTTGGCGGGAGCGGTCTTGGTTCGTTGATAGGTATAGCTGATGCGGTGGATGACGGTGACCGTGGACAAGACAGCCAGCACCCAAAGGACCGGGGCCATGACTCCCCAGCGGTTGAAGAGCGCTCCCAGGATGATCAGAACGACGCGTTCCGGCCGCTCCATGAAGCCCACCTTGCAGGAGCCGATCAGGGCTTCGGCGCGGGCGCGGGTATAGCTGACCATGAGCGAGGTAACCATCACGAACGCGGCCAGGACGACGTAAAAGAATCGATTCCCGCGGGCATAAAACACCAGCAGGCCGAAGAACAGGACCACGTCGCTGTAACGATCGATGACGGAATCAAAGAAGGCGCCGAAGACCGTGACCTGGTCGGTTTGGCGCGCCACCCGGCCATCCACCATGTCGAAGATACCGGCCCCGATGATGACCAGCCCGGCGTAGAGGAACATGCGGACGTAATTGTGCTCGTTGGCCAGGCCAAAGAGGATGGCCGCGACGGTGTTGATCAGCAGGCCAAGGAAGGTGAGCACGTTGGGCGAGATGCGGGTGAGCGCCAGCCCATCGACGATGTACTGGAGGATGACGCCGCAGCCTTTGCCGAAGGCGCTAGTCCAAGTCATGTCGACATCCCTGTCGAGGTCATTGCGCCTCGTGAATGGTGGTCAACTTGAGAATCTCCAGCTCCCGCTTGCCGTTTGGAGTCACGATGGCGGCGATGTCCCCAACCTGCTTGCCCACCAGTCCGCGGCCAATGGGGGAGGTGGTGGAGATCAAGCCCTGGTTCACGTCGGATTCTTCGCTGGTTACCAGCTTATAGGTGATCTCTTCGTTTTTGGTGGTGTCGAAGACCACGACCGTGGACCCAAATGCAATCCTGTCCTTGGGGATATTGGTCAGGTTGACCAGGGAGAGCTCCGCCATGCGCTTCTTGAGCTGGCCCAGCCGGGCGTTGACGAAAACCTGCCGCTGCTTCGCCATGTGATACTCGGCGTTCTCGCTCAGATCACCCAACGAAGCCGCCTTTTTGATCTCGATGGGCAGGTCGTGGGTGAGCTCGTGCTCCAGCTCGCGGATCTGTTCTTCCAGCTTTTTCTTAATGTGTTCAGGCATTTGGCTAATGATCCCAGCGTGGCCGAGGGGCCCAGGAGCGGTTACCACCAACTCGGTGCAAAGCACGATTATACGACGGACTTTGGCCGCCGTTCCTGCTCGGGCAGGGCTGGTGGAACTCTTTTCCGGGCGCCGGCTTCATCGGCGGGAGTCGAGGAAGCTTTGCAGAATGAGGACCGCGGCTACCTGATCGATCACCGCGCGGCGATCTCTTGGCTGGTGGCCGGCCGCGTCCAGGTGGCGATGCGCCTCGGTGGTCGAGAGCCGTTCGTCCCAGAGGGTCACCGTGGCGCCGGTCTCGAGTTGCAGGTCCTGGGCGACGGCCTGCGCCTTGAGCGCCTGGGGACTGACGTCGCCCGACATGTACAGGGGGTTGCCCACTACCACCTGGTCGCAGCCGTACTTGCGCACCAATCTGGCCAGGGAGCCAAGGTCCTGACGCCGGTTCTTGCGCAACAGGGTGAGCACGGGTTGCGCCGTGAGCCGCAGTTCATCGGAGACCGCCACACCAATGCGGCGGTCCCCCACGTCCAGACCTAACACGCGGCCCGGCACACGGTTGTCGTAGGGCGTCTCTTCCTGCGGTTGCTTTTGGTCCACCGATTTTCCTCAATACAGGTTATCGCCAGACGGGGTGACCCGGATTTCCTGTGGGGCTGGGTAGCGGTGGCCAAGTTTCTTAGGCCCGCGTATAGGAGATCCGGGCACGTGGTCGTTTCTTAGGGCCGTACAGGAAATCCGGACACGCGGTCGTGTCCAGAGCGCAGCGTACAGGAAATACGGGCAGCAGGAATCGCATCATAAAATCCAGAGAGGAGAATCCAATCCACCAAGGTTCCCTTGTGCGACGTTTTCTGATCGTTTTTCTAGTCCTCAGCCTGCTTGCGGCCGCGCTCGGCACCCGCGAACTCATTTTGCCCGCCGGCCCGCCAGGCGGAAACATTTGTCGAAGTCGTTCCGGGCATGGGTTCCCGGACCATCGGGGCCTTGCTCGCGGGGCATGGAATTATCCGCAGCCGCTATGCTTTCGATCTTTGGCATGTCTTGCGCGGGGGGCACGCTGAAGGCGGGAGAATACCGCTTCGAGCAGCCGGCGACGCTGCCGGCGGTTTACAACCGCATCGTGCGCGGCGATGTGTATACCCGAACGGTGACTATTCCTGAGGGCTTCAACCTTTTCGACATCGCCCAGGCGGTCCAGGACGCGCAACTGGGATCGAAGGAGAGTTTTCTGGCCGCCGCCAACCAGGATGTGGCCCTGATCGCCGATCTCGATCCCGGGGCCAAGAACCTGGAAGGCTATCTGTTCCCTGATACCTACCGCTTTCAGCGTCATCAGCCACCCAGCCAATTGCTGGCGGCGATGGTGAGGCGCTTCCGGCAGAGCAGCGCTTCGATCGGCATCGGGGGAGACTATCACCGGATCGTGACCCTGGCGTCGCTGGTGGAGAAAGAGACCCCGGTGGCGGAGGACCGGCCACTGGTCGCGAGCGTGCTCGAGAATCGGCTGGCCAAGGATATGCCGCTGATGACCGACCCTACGGTGATCTACGCCGCCATGCTGGAGAAGCAATACCGGGGGACGATTTACCAGTCCGACCTGAAGCGGGACTCGGCCTACAACACCTACCGCCATACCGGCCTGCCGCCAGGGCCGATCTGCAGTCCGGGAATCGCCTCGTTGCAGGCGGCGATGCACCCTGCGGACAGCAATTTTCTCTATTTTGTTGCCGATGCCGGGCGCCTCGGGCCACTCCCGGTTTGCCACAACGCTCGAAGAGCACGAGCGCAATGTAAACGCCTACCGGCGGGGGCTCAAAGATGCCGAGGCGACCCATTGAAGAGCTCCCCATCACACGCGTGGCCCCGCGCCCTGACTTGGCGATTGCTCTATACTCGCATTTCCTGAGTTGAATGAATGCGGAGAGACTGGTTGAAGTTTTTGGCGCTGCTGGTACCGGTCTTGACCGGATGCCTGAGCCACACCCGCAGGCTGCAGCAGCCGAAACTTGCCGGCGTGGCCCTGGACGCCGACGCAGTGCAATTGGTGGAGGCGATCAATCACCGCTACGACCAGGTGAACTCGCTGACCGCGACGGTGGATTTTGCCGCCTCCGTGGGAGGGGCCCACAAGGGCAAGCAGACGGACTACACCTCGATCCACGGCTACATCCTCTTGCGCAAGCCAGCAGATGCTGCGGGTGATTGGGGTATGGTGCCGGTGTTGCGCACCCACGCGTTTGATCTGGCCAGCGACGGCAAGACTTTCACCATGCTGATCCCTCCCCGCAGCCGGGCCATCCAAGGCAGCAATTCCGTGACTACCACGGCGGCCAATCCGATGGAGAATCTGCGCCCGGACGTCTTCCTCGATTCGATCCTGATTCACAGTATTTCGCGCCGACCGATTGTTTCCCTGACCAACTCCAGCCAGACCACGCTGGAGCCGAAGACCAAGCAGCTGATCGAGACGCCGCAATACGATCTGACGGTATTGAAACCCGGGGAGCCGAAGCCCGTCCCCCGGGCTGCCGCAACTGGGCAAGCCGCTGCGCGTCATCCACTTCAGCCGGGTTAACCTGATGCCTATCGGAGCAGGACATCTACAACAGCGACGGCGATCTGGAAACCCAGGTGATCTACGGGCCTTATCAGGACTTCAACGGAATCGCAATTCCCGGGCACCATCACCATTAACCGGTCGCTGGACGAATTCAAATCACGCTTACGGTGGAGAAGCTGGATTTGAATCAGCCCCTGGCCGACGACCAGTTCGAGTTGAAGGTGCCTGAGGGATCTACAAAGTAGCAGAAGATTGCCAGTAGTGCTCTTGGCCGCTGCCGGCGAAGCGCGGGCTAGAGCAAGCCGGCGCGGGTGGCATGGGCGTGAATCGCGTGGTTGATCTGGAGCGCCAAGGCCAGCGCATCGCGGGCCTGCTTGTGGAGTCACCCGTGGCGGCTTGCGGGTACGAACCGAATCCAGAAACGCCTGGATCTCCAGCAGCAGCGGCTCCCCGCCCTGGACCGCCGGCTTGCTGGCAACCAGCGTTGCCGCTGGATCGAGGCCTCGTTTGCGCCGGTGCGACCCGGCGAGCCACGTTGATGATCAGCAGGTCCTGGCGGGCATAGTCGATCGAGAGGTATTGGTGGGGCTGGAAGAAGCGCAGCTTGCGCACCGTTTCCGTGCTCACCCGGCTGGCGGTGAAGTTGGCCACACAGCCGGAAGCGAACTCCAGGCGAACGTTGGCTATGTCGACCTTGGGCGATAAAATCCTCAGGCCCACGGCATGCAGCTGGCTCACCGGCGAGCGGACGAAGCTGAGCACGATGTCCAGGTCGTGGATCATCAGGTCCAACACCACGTCCACGTCCAGGGCGCGGCGATGAAAGACGCTGAGGCGGTGGGCTTCGAAGAACATCGGCCCGTTGACCAACGGCTCGGCCGCCGCGACGGCGGGGTTGAAACGTTCCAGCAGGCCCACCTGCAGGATCCGTCCGCTGGCTGCCGCTTGCCCAACCAGAGCATCGGCCTCAGCCAGGGTGACGGCGATAGGTTTTTCCAACAGGACATCGAGTCCCTGGGCCAACGCCTGGGAGGCAACGGAATAATGGGCGGAGGTGGGCACGCAGATGGAGACCGCGTCCAGATGGAGTTGTGCCGCGCGGCACGCCTCCAGGCACGCTTCGGGCGAGGAAAAGACGGCGAGGTTTCCCTGCTGGCGCAGCATTTCGGCTGCGGCCGGGTCGGTGTCCACAACCGCGGCCAATCGCACCCCGAAACCGGACTGCTCCAGCTGACGATAGACGCGCAGATGATTGCGGCCAAAGGCCCCGGCGCCAAAGACGGCGACGCTGAGAGCAGTTTCACTTCTCATCGGCGCCGTACCGTGGGTTCATTGTTCTTTAAGCAGTGCTGCCCGGGGTGCTGTTTTCCGCCGTCACTTCCCCTGGACCGCGCCGAGGCATTTGGAGTAGAGGGCGAGTAACTGGTTCACCTGATCTTCGGGTTTAGTACCGGTGGCGGCGACGAAGCCCGCTGCGGGCGCAGTGCCCCTTCCCAGGCCCGCCGACGCAGCGACAAACTTCAACAAATCCAAAGCGATATCTTCATTGCGGCGCGAGCCATTCGGGGTGGTTACAGCCTGTTCCATGTGCTTCCTCCGTGGCGATGCTACCAGAAGCGGGCGGTCGAGTATGCTGCTACTTGCAGCGACTGGCGGACAAAGGGGATCTCCGTGGCAGTGATCGCGATCCAGCAGATTCGACGCATGCGGGGCGGAGCCCAGAGCCATCTCATGCTGGCCTCGGACAGCAACCTTTACGTGGTCAAATTCCGCAACAATCCGCAACATGTCCGGGTGTTAGCCAATGAGCTGCTGGCCACCCGGCTGGCAGCTGCGATCGGGCTTTCGGTGCCCCACTCAGAGGTGATCGAGGTGACCGAATGGCTGATTCGCAACACCCCCGACCTGCATATGGAGTTTCGCGGAGGTACGCAGCCCTGCCTCGCCGGGCTGCACTTCGCTTCGCGCTGGGTGGGGGGCCTGATGCCCGGGCAGGTGGTCGACTATCTGCCCGAGGAGCAGTTGCTGGAAGTGCGCAATCTGAGTGAGTTCGCGGGTATCCTGGCGCTGGACAAATGGACCTGCAACATCAACGGCAGACAAGCGGTCTTTCAAAAGACGCGCCGGGAACGCCGCTACCAGGCGACGTTTATCGACCAGGGATACTGCTTTCATGCCGGGGACTGGAAGTTTATCGATGCCAGCCTGGGCGGGGTGTTTGCCGAGAATACTGTCTATCGCGGCGTCACCGGCTGGCAGAGCTTCGAGCCCTGGCTGAGCCGCATCGAGAACCTGGCCCCGGAGACGGCGTGGGCGATTGCGGAGACCATTCCGCCGGAATGGTACGGGGGCGATTTGAGTGCCCTGGAGGTCCTGCTGGAGCGGTTGCTGGCGCGGCGGGCGCGGGTCCGGGAGTTGATTGGGGCGTTCAGGGAATCGGGGCGAAGGCCGTTTCCGAATTGGGGAGGGGAGAAGGAAGAGGGGCTGGGAGGTGGGGTGGGGGCGGAGAGTGTGGGTGCAAGATGAGTGAAGGCGGGGGTTGAGGGAGCCGAGAGATTAGGCAGAGAATGAGTTTTGTGGGAGGAGGAGGACATGGCGGAGCGGAAACAATGCGAGTTTCAACTCATCCGTTATGTGCCGGATCCGGTAAAGAACGAGTTCGTCAATATTGGCGTGCTGCTGCGCGCCTCCGCAGGAGAGCAGAGCGTGCTGCGCTTTACCCGGGACTGGGCCCGGGTCCTCTGCCTCGATCCGGATGCGGACACGCAGATGCTCGAGGCACTGGAGATCGAAATCGGACAGCGGTTGCGGTCCCAACCCGCCGACCATCCCAAGCCCATCATGGCCCTGCTCGAAGAGTCGCTTTCCAATGGAGTGCAGATCACCGAAACCAAGGCGTACCTGGCGGAGACCTTTGTTGCCGGCCTGGAAGATCTCATGCGCCTGTATGTCGATAACCCGCGGCGCGAACGGAAACAGCGCCGCGGGGGCCGCGCAGCGATCGTCGCGGCCATGCGCACGCACTTCGAGGCGGCCGGGGTGTGGACGCTGATGCGCAAGCACATCGCCGCCGCCAACTACACCCGGCCGGGCGATCCCTTGCGCATCGATTGCGGCTATCGCAACGGCATGATGAAGATGTTCCAGGCGATCTCGCTGGAGGCCGGTGTCGACGAGGCCAAGCTGCTGGCCTTCGCCGCGCCGGGACTCATCGCCGGGGTGGAGCAGGTGGATAAAGCAGAACTCGAGTTGACCGCGATTATCGAGCCGATCGGCTGGCCGGAAGGCGACAACGAACCCGACGAGGAGCGGAGCACGCGCTACGACTATGCCAGGGAGACCATGGAAGCAATACGAGATCCGGGTGCTGACCACCGCCCAGCTGGCGGAGGTCGCGGAGACGGCCCGCGTCGAGCTGAAAGTGTAGCTCCGGACGGGGATGGGATAATCGAACCAAATGAACGCCTCTCCTACCGTTGGCGTGGTCATGGGAAGCAAGAGCGACTACGAAGTCCTTCTTCCTTGCATTGACCTGTTACGGGAGTTCGCCATCCCCTACGAAGCGCGGATCGTTTCTGCACATCGCACCCCCGACTGGCTTTTCCAATATGCCGAGCAGGCCGAGCCGCGGGGACTGAAGATCATCATTGCCGCCGCCGGCGGTGCGGCGCATCTGCCGGGAATGATCGCCGCCAAGACGATCCTTCCGGTGCTGGCGGTGCCTGTGCCGTCCACGTGCCTGCAGGGGATCGATTCCCTGCTCTCCATTGTCCAGATGCCTAAGGGGGTTCCGGTGGCCACGCTGGCGATCGGCAAACCCGGCGCCGCCAATGCTGCATTGCTGGCGGTCGCGATCCTGGCTGGTCATGATGCGGAGCTGGGCGATCGGCTGCGTGCCTGGCGCGCGGCACGTAGCCAAGAAGTGCTGGAGACGGAGTTGCCCTCTTGAGTGCGATCGCTCAGGGCTCGACCATCGGCATTCTGGGTGGTGGTCAACTGGGCCGCATGACCGCCATGGCGGCGCGGTCGATGGGCTACCGGGTACAGGTGATGGATCCCGACCCCTCCTGCCCCGCGCGTTTTGTGGTGGATGCCTGCTTTGTGGGTTCCTGGGACGACGCCCGCGCGGCCGCCGACCTGGCTCGCGGTTGTGACGTGATCACGCTGGAGATCGAGCAGATTTCGATTGCTTCGCTGGAAGCTGCGGGGCGGCATGCTCCGGTGCGTCCGGGCAAGGAGATTCTGGCCATGGTGCAGGACCGGATCCGGCAAAAAAACTGGTTGCGGGACCAGGGCTATCCGGTGGGAGATTTTCGGGCCATTTATTCGGAAGCGGACCTGGTGCAGGCGGTCGCGGAGTTGGGGCCGCGGATTTATCTCAAGCGGGCCCACGGCGGTTACGACGGCCGGGGCCAGGTGAAGCTGGACGGCGCGCAGGGAGAGCACGTAGGGGATGCCTGGCGGGCGCTGGGAGAGGCGCCCTGCGTGGCCGAGCAGGGGTTAGATCTCGCGTCCGAGATATCGGTCATGGTGGCGCGCAATCCAAGTGGCGAGGTGGTGGCTTACCCGGCCGCGACCAACCATCACGAACAGCAGATTCTGGTTTGGAGCGCGCTTCCGTCTTCCATGCCGGCTGCGCTGGAGAAGCAGGCGCAGGAGATTGCCACCACCATGGCATGCCAGCTCAAGCTGGAGGGCCTGTTGGCGGTGGAGATGTTTGTCACGTCCGGGAATCGGCTATTCGTGAATGAACTGGCGCCGCGCCCGCACAACAGCTACCACGCCAGCCAGCGCTGCTGCGTTACCAGCCAGTTTGAGCAGGCGGTGCGGGCGGTGTGCGACCTGCCCCTGGGGGATGTGCGGATTATGCGGCCGGCGGCGATTGCCAACCTGCTGGGGGATCTTTGGTTAAAAAATGGCCTCCAGGACGAACCTCACTTCGCACGGGCGCTGGCGGTTCCTGAGGTCAGTTTGCACTTGTATGAGAAACATACTGCGCGCGCGGGGAGGAAGATGGGGCATTTGTCCGCGACCGCGGACACGGCCGAAGAGGCGGTGGCTCGGGTGATGGAGGCTAAGAGCCGGCTTTAGACGCTTAGTCGTGGTCGCACCTGGAATATATGCTGGATCGAGCCTTCACCGGCTAGTGAATGAGCTTAAAAGCGTTCGTTGGGCTTCGCCCGTCTTTTTCGGCCCAAGTACGCTGTTGCGAACATGGGGCACCCGTCCTCCTCCACGGGCGGCGCCTGGCGAATTGAGAGTCAGAGGGAGAGAGCAGTGGTATCCCACATCTCGCGAAAAACGAGCGAGATGCCCGGATTTCCTGTACGCAACCGTATCCAGCCCCGCGTGTGCGGCTTTCATTAAGGAAAGCCGCATGAAGTTCATCAACCCCACCAAAATTCACAGGAAATCCGCGTGTGTGGGGCACCCGTCAGTCCCTTGATCCGACAGAGCTGGGAATGTAAGGTTGCGGCTTAGCCGATGTCTTCGTTCCAGTTTTCCAGGTACTTCTTTAGCTCCGCCATGAACTTGCCGGCGTCGGCTCCGTCGATGATGCGGTGGTCGAAGCCCAGGGTGAGACGGATGATGCTGCGGATCGCGATCGAATCGGAGCCGTTCTCATCGGTAACTACGGTGGGTTCTTTAAAGAGGCCGCCTACCCCTAGAATGGCCGATTCCGGCTGGTTGATGACGGGGGTTCCGAACTGCTCGCCGAAGATGCCGGGATTCGTAATCGTGAAGGTGCCAGAAGCGACTTCTTCCGGCTTTAGCTTCTTGGCCCGGGCCCTTTCGGCCAGGTCGACGATGGCGCGCGCGATGCCGAGGAAGCTCTTGTCCTCCGCCTGGCGGATGACGGGCACAATCAGCCCCCAATCCAGGGCCACGGCAATGCCCAGGTTGATGTTCTTGTGGTAGCGAATGGCGTCTCCCTCCATCGAAGCGTTCACGATGGGCATCTTGCGCAGGGTGGCGATGACGGCGCGGGAGATAAACGGCATGTAGGTGAGCTTGACGCCGTTGCGCTGCTCGTACTTGGATTTCTCTTTCTCGCGGATGCGCACGATGCGGCTCATGTCGATCTTGAAGACGGTGTGCACATGGGCGCTGGTGCGCTTGGAGTCAACCATGCGCTGGGCAATGATGGAGCGCATGCGGGTTAGAGGCACCAACTCGTCGCCAGCCGTGACCACCGGTGCCGGCGCGGGAGCTGGGGGCTTGGCTGCCGCGGGTGCAGGGGCCGCAGGGGGCGGTGGCGCCGGTGGGGCGGGTTTCGCTGGCGCGGCTGCGCCACCTTTGGCCAGGTAGCCGAGAATGTCTTCCTTGGTAATTCTGCCCGCTGAGCCGGTACCCGGAACCTTGCTCAGATCCAGGTTGTTTTCTTTGGCGATCTTGCGCACCAGGGGCGAGGAGCGAACCCGTTCGCCGGTTTCTGTTTCGCTGGTCTCACCGGTTTCCCCGTCCGCCTCGGTGGTTGCCGGCGCGGGTGTCGAAGGCGCGGGTTGCGCGCTGGGTGCGGGAGCAGCGACAGCACCAGCCGCCCCAGCCACACTGATGGCGGCGACTACGGTATTGATCTGGACCGTGGTGCCGGCCTGCACTTTGATTTCCGCCAGCACGCCGGCTGCCGGGGAAGGAATTTCGGCATCCACCTTGTCGGTCGAGATCTCGAAGAGGGGCTCGTCCTGTTGCACGGCATCGCCGGGCTTTTTCAGCCACTTGGTGATGGTGCCTTCAAAAATCGATTCGCCCATCTGGGGCATGATCACGTCGGTGAGGGCGGGAGCGGCGGTTCCAGCCGGTGCGGCGGGAGCGGATGGCGCCGCCGGAGCGGGGGCAGCTGCGGGTGCGGGCGAGGACGCAGCCTTGGGCGGTTCTTTGGCAGCCGGGGCCGCAGGGGCTTGACCATCGGCTTCGGCGATTACGCCCACTACGGTATTGATCTGGACCGTGTTGCCTTCCGCGATTTTGACTTCGGTGAGCACTCCGCTGGCCGGAGAGGGTATCTCCGCATCCACCTTGTCGGTGGAGATCTCAAAGAGAGGCTCGTCCCGCTGCACCGTGTCGCCCTGCTTCTTCAACCACTTGGTGATGGTGCCTTCAAAAATCGACTCGCCCATCTGGGGCATGATTACATCGGTCGGCATGGACTCCCTTTCGCAATTAACGCATTTTTGCTAATACTGTGGTCCGTCGGGACCCGTTATGTGCGGCCATTCTTTCCACCCCAGACACGCAAAGACCGCGTGCCCGGGGCCCCGGTTTGGCGGAATGGCCGCGTCGAGTCCGGTTTCCCGGTCTACACCATTAGCAAGAATGCTTGAGCCGCAGGCCTTCAGGCCTGCGGCGAACTCTTCATTCTAAGGCAATACGACGCTTACTGCGTGGTCCCGGGCGGGCAGACCGCCGGGGACCAGATCCTCCAGGCTTTCGACCCAAACCACCTGTCGCCCGAAGACCCGGCCGAAATGCCGGGATACCGAGTGGGCCACCTGCTGGAACGAAGGCGCTGGATCTACTTCAGCTTCGATGCTAGTGACGCCGCGGTCGCGGATGCCGCAGGGAACAATCAATGCGAAGTCGTCAAGATCGGTGGTCACATTCAGGGCGAAGCCATGGGTGGTGACCCCGCGGGCTACGTGGACGCCCAGAGCGGCAATCTTTTTCTCCGCGACCGTTCCTCCGGGGATAGTCCAGACCCCGGCGCGGCCGGGGGCACGTTGGGTAAGCACGCCGTAGTCGGCACAGGCGCGGATGAGGACCTCCTCCAGGCGCCGGAGGTACTCGACAATCCCTAGCGGTGGGGTAAAGCCGCGCAGATGGAGGATGGGATAGCCCACCAGCTGGCCCGGACCGTGGTAGGTGACGTCGCCTCCGCGGTTGGTCTCAAACAAGGAGATGCCGCGACGGGCCAACGCGTCGTCGCTGGCCACGACGTGCTCACGGTGAGCATTCCTGCCCAGGGTGAGCACTGGCGGGTGTTCGACCAGCAAGAGCACATCGCCGATCTGCTCCTGCTGGCGCAGTGCACACAGCTGATGCTGCAAAGCCAGCGCCGTCGCATAATCCAGGCGGCCGAGATGGATCAGGGAGACGACCATGATTAGAGAAGAGCCGGCTCAAACATTGACGGCCATGTTTTCCACGCTGCCAAAGCCGTCCAGCATGGCCTCCGCCAAGGTGGGGTGAGCGTGGATGGTGAACATCAGCTCTTCAATGGTCGCTTCCAATTCCAGCGCCACCACCGATTCGGCGATCATCTCCGTGGCCTGGGGTCCGATGATGTGCACGCCCAGCAATTCTCCGTGTTTGGCATCGGCGACCACCTTCACGAAGCCTTCGTGGGAACCGACGATGGAGGCCTTGGAGTTGGCGGAGAAGGGAAATTTGCCCACCTTCACCTGGTGGCCCGCTGCCTTGGCTTGCGCCTCGGTCAAGCCCACGCTGCCGATTTGCGGCTCGCAGTAGGTGCAGGCAGGGATGCGGTCGCGGCGCACCGGACGGGCCGGCTTGCCGGCTACCTTGGCTGCCACCACCATGCCTGCCATCGCGGCCACGTGGGCCAACTGGGGCAGCCCGGCGACTACGTCGCCGATGGCGAAGATGCCGGGTTCCCCGGTCTGCATCCACTGGTCGACGCGGATGAAACCGCGCTCTACTTCTACCTTTGTCCCTTCGAGGCCGAGATTGGCGGTGCGGGGCGCGCGGCCGACGGCCACTAATACTGTCTCCGCGTCTTTGGTGACCTGCTTGCCATCGGAGCCGGTGAAGGTCACCTTCACTCCGTCGTTGGTCTTCTCGACCTTTTCGACTTTGGCTCCGGTGAAGGAATCGATGCCTCGCTTGCGAAAGACACGCGAGAGTTCCTTGCTCACGTCCTCGTCTTCGTTGGGGACCATGCGCGGCAAGTATTCGACGATGGTGACCTCACTGCCAAAGCTCTTGAAGATAGAGGCGAACTCAACCCCCACGGCGCCGGCGCCAATCACCACCATGGATTTGGGGATTTGAGGCAGGGCGAGGATCTCTATGTTGGTGAGGATGCGGTTCGCGTCCGATTCCACGCCGGGCAACATGCGGGCGTCGGAGCCGGTGGCGATGATCACGTTCTTCGCCTGGACAACCTTCTTCTCCCCGTTGGCTGCTTCGACGGCGATGGAGTGGACTCCATCTTTCGCCGGACCGGTGAGTTTGCCATAACCTTCGACGACGGTGACCTTGTTCTTGCGCATCAGGAAGTCGAGACCCTTCACGTGCTTGGTAATGATCCCGTTCTTGCGATCCAGAATGGTCTTCCAGTTGAGGGTGATCGTGCCCACGCCTTCGATCCCGTGCGCAGTGGCGTTCTTGAGGTGGTCGTAGACCTCGGCGTCGAAGAGCAGGGATTTAGTGGGAATGCAGCCCACGTTGAGGCAGGTGCCTCCCAGCTTTTTTTCCCGCTCGATGAGGGCGACGTTTAGCCCATACTGCCCGGCGCGGATGGCGGCGGTGTATCCGCCGGGCCCCCCGCCGATGATGACGATGTCGTACGTTGTTTCTGCCACAGCAAGCTCCCCTAAATGACTGCGTTTGGCCCGCGGGTTCAGACCGCAGGCAGTGGTTCGAGGCCAAAACTCTTATTTTACGCGACGCCCGCGCCCTCTCCGGCAAGCGCCGTCTTGTGCCACACTGTACGGGTGCGACCGCACCTGGCTACGCTCGTCGCCGACTTCCGCCACTATGGAGAGCAGATCGCGGTTGTCACGTACCGCGGTAATCGCCGCTTCTCCTCCACTTACGCCCAACTGGGCGAGCTGAGCGCGCGCTGCGCCCATGCCTATGACGATGCAGGTATCAGGTCTGGAGACCGGGTTTTGCTTTGGGGCTCCAACTCCGTGGAGTGGATGGCGGCATTCTTTGGATGCATCTTGCGGGGAATCGTTGCGGTTCCGCTCGATGCCGCCGGCAGCGTGGAGTTCGCGCAGCGAGTGGTAGGCGAGGTCCAGCCCCGGCTGATGGTGGGCGACCTGGCATTGTTGCAGCAACTAAACTCGGAGATCCCCACGCTGGGCTTTGCCGGCTTCTCCTCGTCTCTGCCGGCCCCGGACTATCTTCCCTGGCCTGGGCTTTCGCGGGATACGCCGCTGCAGATCATTTTTACATCCGGCACCACCGCCGAGCCTAAGGGGATCGTGCACACGCAGGGGAATGTGCTGGCCTCGCTCGACCCCGTCGAGCAGGAGGTCGGGAAATATCTGCGCTACGAGCGCTTCTTTCATCCCCTGCGCATACTGCACACACTGCCCTTAAGTCATGTCTTTGGGCAGTTCATGGGGCTGTGGGTACCGCCGTTGCTGGCGGCGGAGGTGCACTACGAAGACCGGTTGCAGGCGCCGCGGCTGGTGACGCTTATGCGCGAGGAACGCATCTCGGTGCTGGCTGCTGTTCCCCGGGTGCTCGATCTGCTGCGGGGGTACATGGAGGCTGAGTTTCCTTCGCTTTTGCAGAGTATGGCTGCAGCCCGGGGCGAGTCCGTTGGCAAACGGTGGTGGCGCTTTCGCGCCGTGCATCGCCGCCTGGGTTTAAAATTCTGGGCTTTTGTCTCGGGAGGAGCGGCCCTGCCGGCCGACCTGGAGAGCTTCTGGACCACGGCCGGCTTTGTCCTGATCCAGGGTTACGGTATGACCGAGACCACGGCGCTGGTGACGTTGAATCATCCCTTCAAGATTGCCCGGGGCAGCATTGGGAAACCACTCCCGGGGCGAGAGGTGAAGATCGGCGCCGATGGCGAGATCCTGGTACGGGGAGGCTCGATTGCTGCCCAGGAATGGCGGAACGGGCGGTTGCAGCCGCGCGCGGAGGAGTGGCTGGCAACGGGCGACCTGGCGACACGCAATGACACAGGCGAGCTGGTCTTTGCCGGGCGCAAGAGCGACGTCATCGTCACCTCCGCCGGATTGAACATACATCCCCAGGATCTGGAGGCGGTGCTGCGCCGCCAGCCTGGGCTGCGAGATGCCTTGATCGTCACCTACGATTCGTCTGCCGGGCCTACACCGGCCGCGGTCGTCATTGCCGGCCCAGACCAGGACGACGGACTGCTGAAGCATGCGGTGGATGCCGCGAATGGGGCGTTGGCACCTTTTCAGCAGATTCGCTACTGGCTGCGCTGGCCCCAAGGGGAGTTTCCCCGCACCTCGACCGGCAAGGTTCTGCGCCGGGTGGTGCAGAGCTGGGCACAGCAGTCGCTGGCGGGCGGTGATGCAGCGGTGGAGGATCCCTCCGACCCGCTGCTGGCGGTGCTGCACCAAGTCGGAGCGGCTGGCCGGGAAATCACGTCCAGCGATCGTCTCACCGAGGATTTGCACCTGGACAGCCTCGCGATGGTGCAACTGCAGTCGACGCTGGAGACTCGCTTTGCGATTGAGCTCGATGATGCTGTCTGGGAAGAGGTGAGGACGGTTGGGGATTTGCGTGGCCTGGTCCAGCGCGACCGCCCCGGGGTGGCTGCCGAGGGAATTCCTCGATCATCGCCGTCAGTGGCGCTTCCCGTCCCTAGACCAAGACCGGGTGCGGTCTTTCCCCGTTGGCCCTGGTGGCCGGTGGTCCGGTGGGTGCGTATCGGATTTATCGAACTGGTGGCCCGCCCTTTGATATGGCTGGTGCTCGAGCCACGTATCGGACCGCCGGTCGAGATTGCGCAGCCTTCGCTGCTGATCGCTAACCATCTCACTGCCTTCGATGTTCCGGTCATTCTTTATGCTCTGCGCGCGGCGGATCGCGATCGTGTGGCGGTGGCCATGTCGGGCGAGGTGCTCAACGGTTGGCGCCGGGGGAAGGCCCAACGGCACCGCATCGTCGCAGTGCTCACCCCTGTCGCTTACTGGCTGGTCACCGCGCTCTTCAACGTATTTCCACTCCCCCGCGGGGCCGGTTTGCGGCAGAGCTTCGCCCACGCCGGTGAGGCGCTGAACCATAGCTACCATGTGTTGGTTTTTCCCGAGGGCCGGCGCTCGGATGATGGACGGTTGCAGCCGTTCGAGCCCGGCATTGGCTTGCTGGCGGAAGAATCGGAAGTGCCGGTAGTGCCTATTTTGGTTGAGGGTTTGAAGCGGCTCAAGGGGGAGAGATGGCCGAGACGCGGCACGGTGGCGGTTCAGATGGGGGTGCCGTTAAGGATGGAGGCGGATGAGGATCCGCAAAGCTTCGCTCGGCGGTTGGAGGCGGCCGTGGTTGAGCTGGGGAATACTCATTCCCAGAAGGAGTCGTAGGTGGAGGGAGACTGTGGAACCTGCAGCTGCGAGTCCCACTCAAGCCCCAAAAGCAGGGCTTGAATGGGGCACCCAACGTTTTTCACCCCAGCAGGCGGGCGGCTTCTTTGGCGAAGTAGGTTACGGTGAAATCGGCGCCGGCGCGGCGAATGGAAATGAGGGATTCCATGATGGCGCGCTCCCGGTCCAGCCAGCCTTTGGCGAAGGCAGCCTGCAGCATGGCGTATTCGCCGGAGACCTGGTAGGCCCCGATGGGGACGTCGAGGCGGTCGCGCGCGGCACGAATTACATCGAGATAGGGCATGGCCGGCTTCATCAGGATCATGTCGGCACCTTCCGCAATATCCTGGTCGATTTCGCGCATGGCCTCGCGCAGGTTGGCGCCATCCATTTGGTAGGTGCGCCGATCACCGAATTGCGGCGCCGAGTCGGCGGCTTCACGAAATGGGCCGTAGAAGGCAGAGGCGACCTTGGCGGCGTAGGAGAGAATCGGTATCTGCTCCAGGCCAGCATCGTCCAGATGGTCGCGAATGGCGCCTACCCTGCCGTCCATCATGTCGGAGGGAGCGACGATATCCGCCCCGGCCTTGGCTAACGAAACTGCGGTGCGGGCAATCAGCTCCAGGGTGGAGTCATTCTCCACCTCGTAGGCATCGCCGTTTTTGCTGACGATTCCGCAGTGCCCATGGGAGGTGTATTCGCAGAGACAAACATCGGCCACCAGGAGCAGCTTCTTCGCCGCCGGCTGGAAGGCACGGAGGGCCTGCTGCACGATTCCATCTTCCGCCCATGCGCCGCTCCCTTCCTCGTCCTTCACCGCGGGAAGCCCGAAGAGCAGAAGCCCACCTAGACCAAGGTGCGCCGCCTCTTCCACTTCTTTCATGGCCTCGTCGATGGAGAGGTTGTAGACCCCGGGCATGGAGGTGACCTCGCGCCGGATGCCTTCACCAGGACAGATAAAGAGCGGGTAAATCAAGGCTCCGGGCTGGAGATGAACTTCGCGGACCAGCGAACGCATCGCTTCGGTGCGCCGTAAACGCCGCAAACGAGTGACAGGGAATTCCATAAATTGATTCTAAGGGTGGTGAGCAGCTGATGGGGCAGTTTAGGCCACGAGTCCCTATTCCCAACCCGCACGTAATCGGGCAACGTATTCGTCGGCATGCTCGTCAGACCAAAGTTCCTTGCCCGACCCGTAGAGGCACAGAAGCGGATCACCTTGATATGCTTTTCGCGAGCTGTAGCGACTCCAAAACCGGTACCACTTAAGCCGATACCACCGGATTAGGTCGAAGAAATCCATCGTGTCTCTAGGGGAGCAGAAAAGCCGGCTTATTTCTACCCCCACCCCCTCTTTTCTCAGCGAGGTAAGGAACGTGACCCGGAATGAGACGCTCACCATGCTCTAGCATGGTCAGAGTGAGCCTATTAGAGGTAGTGCCGGCGATGGTGGAGGAATGCAGCTGTGAGGCGCTCGAATGGAGCCGCCTGCTGGAGCTGGTAGCGACCTTCGTCCATTCCAGAGTGGCCCGCGAGTGGCTGCTGGCGATGAAGCCGTCGCGGGATGCTTCCTGGATCGAGCAACAGCATGGACTGGTGAGCGAGATGCGGTTGTTGCTGGGGCAAGGGGTTTCGCCGGCGTTGGGCGGATTGTTCGATCCTACCCGGCTGACCGATAAGGCGCGCATCCAGGGAGCTTTGCTGGAGCCGGAAGAGATGCGCGACCTGCTCTTCCTGGTAGACAACATCACCACCTGGCAAGCGCTGATCGAGCGCCCTCCTGAAGCGGTAGCTGCGCAGTTGCCTGGGTTACGGGCGCTGAGCGAGCTGCCCACGGGCGCGCAGCTGGCCCAGTTGGCACGTTCTCTTCGTTCGCGGTTGAATCCCGATGGCTCGCTCAGCGACGATGCGTCGCCGGAACTGCGCCGCGTCCGACGGGAGATCGAACGGCAGCAACGGGTGATCGAAGAGAGCCTGCGCAGCACTTTGCGCCGACTCTCCGAAGGCGGCAGCACGCAGGAAGACCTGATCACGATCCGCGGGGAGCGATTTGTTATCCCCGTGAAGTCGGAGCACAAGCGGCGCATTCCGGGAGTGGTGCATGGCGCCAGTTCGAGCGGCCAGACGGTGTACCTGGAACCGCTGGAAACGATCGAGCAAAACAACGAGCTGGTGCGGTTGATTGAAGACGAACAGGCCGAGACCAGACGTATTTTCCTGGCCATGACGGCGGAGATCGGACTGCAAGGGCACGCCATCGCCCAGGGAGCAGCGATATTGGCGCAGCTGGATGGGCTGCAGGCGCGAGGACGCTTCGCCGCCGAGTTCGATTGCATCCGGCCGCGCTTCGCCGAACCTGCCGAGCCGATGCTGGGGCTGAAGCAGGCCCGCCACCCATTGCTCGAAAAGCGCTTGCGCAGCCAGCAGGCAAGCATCGTGCCGTTGACCCTGGCGTTAAATGACGGGGAGCGTCAGCTCATCATCAGCGGTCCGAATACCGGCGGCAAGTCAGTCGCGCTCAAGACCACAGGATTGCTGGCCATGATGGCCCAGGCAGGGATTCCAGTGCCTGCCGCCGAGGCGATTTTTCCCCTTTGCAACGCGTTTCTGGCCGATATCGGCGATGCCCAGTCGATCGAACAGAACCTCTCTACCTTCTCCGCTCACATCACTCACCTGCAGCGCATCTCGCAGCTGGCGGACTCCTCTTCCCTGGTGCTGCTCGACGAGCTGGGCTCGGCGACCGATCCGGAAGAAGGAGCGGCGCTGGCGGTGGCGATGGCAGGGTATTTCCTGGAGCGGCGCGCGTGGTGCCTGATCTCTACCCACCACACCGCGCTCAAGCTCTACGCCGCTAAGAGACCCGGCGTGCTGAATGCTTCCGTGGGGTTTGACGAGGAGACTTTGGCTCCGACGTTTGCGCTGCGGCTGGGTGTTCCGGGTGCTTCGGCGGGCATCAATATCGCCCAACGGCTGGGCCTCGACGCAAAGATCATCGCCGACGCCCGCGCCCAACAGAACACCCAGACGCAGGATATTGCCCACTTCCTGGACCAGCTGCACGGCCAGCTCGACGCCGTGGGACGGGAACGCGAGGAGTTGCGGCGCCGCGAGCAAGCGGTGGCGCGAGAGAAGAGCCGCCTGGAAAGCGAAGGGCTGAAGGAGTGGCGCGCCAAGGTGCGGGACCTGGAATCGCAACTGCAATCGTTGCTTAAAGATTTCACCTACCAGATGCGCGAGACGGTGCGCGCGATTGACGACCGGGCGGCGCAGCAAAAGCTCTCTAAAGAGGCCGAGCGCCGGATGGCGAAGTTGCGGCGGGAGTTCAGCGAGCAATTCAACTCGGTGGTGGTGGCCCAGCACAGCGGGGCTGATCGGGGAGACAGCAACGCGCAGCCCCACCTGGTGCGGCACGTCTCGGTTGGAGACACGGTGAAGCTGAAGTCGCTAGGCAAGACCGGCGTGGTGCAGCGGCAGGTGGACGGGAATGCCTTTGAAGTAGCCATCGGGCCGATGAAGATGCGCGTGGCGAGGGAGGATATTGCCGAAGTCATCGCAGCTCGCGAACCGCGGCCGGCGAGCCCACTGGAAGCGGCACGCCAGCGCGGGGTCACGGTTTCCATCGCTCATCCAGAGGAGACGGTCCGTTCCGAGCTCAACGTCATCGGGCGCACGGTGGAGGAAGCTACCGGCGAGGTGGAGCAGTATCTGGACCGCGCCTTCCTGGCCGGGCTGCCGCGGATTCGCATCGTCCACGGTATGGGCATGGGGGTGTTACGTAAAGCACTGCGGGCGATGCTGGAGCGGCATCCGCACGTGGCCCTGGTCGCAGAGGCCAGCCCCAGCGAAGGAGGAGCGGGCGCGACGGTGGTGGATTTGCGAGTTTAATCGCGGGAAAATCTGGAGATGCCAAGAGCCAGCCGTGGCTTTTGCTGGATCATCCAGAATTCGTGAGGATGCCCAGGACTACATCCTGGGATATTCTCAGCCGTCCCTTCGGGACTCAACTTCACGCAGACCCTGAAGCCCTTACGCTCCCAAAAAGCGGGCTTCTTTCGACCTGACCTCTATTTTCCGTCGTCGAAGTGAAAGAAGAGGTTGTTGAGGGACTCAGCCAAAGTAGGGTGAGCAAACACACCGTCGCGGAGCACGGTGTATTTCACATTGCCCATCATCGCCATTTGCAGGACGGCCATCACCTCGCCGCCTTCGATGCCCAACACCGTGGCGCCCAGGATTTGCTCTGTTTCGCCGTCGACGATCACCTTCATGAGGCCGCGGGTTTCGTCCACTTCCAGGGCCCGCGCCACCGAGGTCATCGGCATCCTGGCTACGCGGATTTTGCGCCCGCTCTTTTTGGCTTCGCTCTCCGTGATCCCGACCCGCCCCAGTTGCGGATCCATGAAGACGGCGTAAGGAACCGGCCGGTCGCGTACTGTGCGGCTGCCCCCGTCGAGCAGGTTGGTTTTCAAAATTCGGTAATCATCGTAAGAGATGTGAGTGAATTGTGGCCCACCCTTCACGTCCCCGAGGACATACACGCCAGGGGCAGAAGTTTCCAGCCGGTCGTTCGAGCGGATAAAACCATGCTGGTCGATTTCAACACCAGCCGCAGCAGGCTTCAGCGCGTCGGTGTTGGGCACCCGGCCAGTGGCCACCAGTAGATCGGTTCCCTCGATCGTTTTTGCGTTGCCTTCGATCGTGACCGTCAAACTAAGGACTCCACTGGCTCGCGCGACTTTTTCCGTGTGCGCATTCAACAGGATTTCTATGCCGTCCTGGCGCAGGATCTTGACCACCTCTTCGGCCACTTCCTGATCTTCTTCTCCCAGAAGTTGGGGCCCCGCTCTGGATCACCGTTACTTTACTGCCGAAGCGGCGAAACATCTGGCTGAATTCCACCCCGATATAGCCGCCGCCCAGGATCACCAGGTGCTTAGGGACATAGTCCAGCTCCATGATGCTTTCGTTGTCGAGATAGGGAACGGTGTTGAGACCTTCGATCGTGGGCGTACCGCTGCGCGTGCCGGTGTTGATAAAGAATTGCTTCGCGCTCAGCTGCCGCTCCCCACCGCCGTGCAGGGCGACGTGAATTTGCCTGGGACCGGTGAAGGAAGCCTCGCCGCGAATCAGCTCTACATGCGCGTTTTCCAGACGCTTTTCGCCGCCTTCGCGCCAGCTTTGGACGATGGCTCGCTTTCTTTCCCGCACACGACCCATGTCGACGGTGACAGGGCCGACATGTACACCGTAATCGGCGCCGCGACGCGCCAGGTAGGCCGCACGGGCGCTGGCCACCATGGTTTTGGTGGGCGTGCAACCGCGATTGATACAAGTTCCGCCCACATCCTGGCGCTCGATCAGCGCGGTCTTCTTTCCCGCTGCGACCAATGCCCCGGCCAGTGGATTACCGCCCTGTCCCGAGCCGATGACGATGGCGTCGAAGACCTCCGCTACTTGTGTGCTCATGGTCATTACCTCGAAAAATGGGATGCGAGCAAGGGCTTGGATGCTATTGAATCAGGGCTGGCTTTGAAGCTTTTATCAACGAGAGACGAGGAAGAGACCGCCGCCGACGGCAAGCAGATCTTCGAGCAGGGCCAGCACCAGATCGGGCGCCATCGCCGCCAGCGCGCGGCGGTAATTGTAACCGGCGAAGGCGCCGGCTACCCCGCCCACTGCACCCAGCAGCGCGCCAGGCAGAGGCGATAGGCAGCGGAAATACACAAGGCTGCACCGCACATCGCGCCAAAGATGACCCGGACAGCAAGCGGCCCGGCTTGCGTGCGGGCCGGGATGAAGGGCAGCTTGTCGGCGATCAGCTCGCCGATGGCAAATATGGAGAAAATCACCAGGGCGATTTGGTGAGTGAAGAAGGCGAGCAACGAGGCTTGGAGATGCAGCCAGCCCAGGTGAGCTCCCCAGGCCACCACGGCAGGAGCGGTCATGGAGCGAAGGCCGCAAACGCAGCCAATCAGGAAGGCGCAGAGGAGGGTGACCATGGATCAAACATGGCTTCCTCGCGAGGCGATGTCAAACCGCTGCTACTGCGGTGGGCTTACCTGGCCCACCTGGACCTCGGGGGCCAGAGTGAGTGCATCCTGCAGGCGGAAAGTGACCACCGTCTCAGCTGGAATCGATAGATCGCCATTCCCGGTAAAAGCTGCGCCTAGTGCTCCAGCGCCGCCTCCTGCCAAGCCACCGACGAGCAGGCCTACCCCTCCAGTCGCCAACCCTCCAATCAACATGCCCATGCCGGCACCACCACCGATGAAGGCTGCGGTCCGCTTGCCCTTGCCTTTTTTGGTCCGGGCCAGATTGTTGGTATCGATGCGATAGGCTGTGCCGTTTACTTCCAATCGGGTCAGGGTCAGCGCCAGCACCGACTTTCCTTTGAACCTTCCACGCTTGTGGGCCAACAGGATTTCGCCGCTCGCTGCGGAACCGGAGGGCACGGCAACGGTGTTGCCCTCGACCACTGGCTGGGCCAGGGTCCCATTGAACCGGTCACCCGATTCCACATGCTTGACGTTAATGGTCTGGTTCAGACGCACCTCTAACCGGGTGCCGCGGGGAAGGACCAGCGCTGGCTGAGGGGCGGGAGGTGGGGCCGGAGCGGGCGGCACGAGATTGGCTGCGGTCGCCGGGTTTCCCGGAGCAGGATTGGCAGCGTTCGCGGGGTTAGCGCCTGCGGCACTGGGGGGAGCCTGCGCGGCGGGAACGGAGCTTGTTTTGTTGGTGCATCCGGCAAGCATAGCTGCCAATGCGGAGGCCAGAATGGTGAACGTGGCAATGGCTCGCCAGCGGTTGGGGGAAGCATTCATGGGGGCGCCTCAAAAGGAAAAGGTACCTCGAACGGGCAGCCAGCGATGCACCACTTTAGTGGAAGGCAGGGCAGGCAGTTGGGGTTAGAATTGTGGGGTGGATCCACCTCCAGGGCGAGGATAACTTGTTGAAATTAAAGCTTTCGTTCGCCATTTTCGCCCTGGCGCTAACCCCGCTGGCGGCACCGCTCCTAGCCCCCAGCCACCCCCTTGCTGCATTGCTCATCCGCAGTTTCTTCTCCCGGCTCTGCCACCAGGATGCGGGGCGAAGCTTCGTGGTGGATGGTTCGCCCATCGCGGTGTGCGTGCGCTGTCTGGGCATCTATTGCGGGGCCGCGTTCGCTTGCTTGTTGGGCATGGGAAGGGTTCCCGCCTGGCGATTGCTGGTGACCGCGCTGACGCTCAATTTGCTCGACGTCGCCATGGCGAGTCTTGATTGTCATGGCAATTTGCCGATGCCGAGGTTTCTGTTGGGGTTGTTGTTGGGAGTGGGGGCTGGAGCGGTGCTTGTCTCGCCGTTGGGCCGGTCGTGGGGGCGTCTTTCTCGGGAAGATACGGCGGGGCTAGGAAACGGTTGATGGAGTGGTGCAGGATCCTAATTTCCTGCACGCGGCTCCGAAGATGACGGCTTTCTCTAAGGAAAGGCGCATTTTTGGAAGTAGGGAGGAAGCCCAGGACTAGGCGTCCTGGGATATTCTCAGCAATTCTCAGCCGTCCCTACGGGACTCATCGTCGGACGAGAAAGTCGTGCCCCAGGGGCTAAGGCCCCTGCGTGAGAACCAGAAGCCTCGGCAGATCCCTCCTATCGCCAAGGACCAGAGAACCGACCGCCAAACGTACCTGCCCCGGCGTGCCATGGGAGCGCCAGAGGCGCGGCACCATTCGTGCCCAGCGATCCTGAATGTGATCGGACGAAACGGGTGCCGCACCTACGGTGCTCGTCATCGTATGGACACTACCCAGCCCTTACGGGCTGGGCTCCCACGGCACGCCGGGGCAGGTACGTTTGGCGGTCGGCCCTCTGGGCCTTGGCGAATCGGAGAGATCTGCCGTGACTTTCGTTCTCGCGCAGACTCTTTAGCCCTCACGAGTGGCGTTGTGTACGGCCCGACTAAAGAGGTTGCGGAAAAAGTCGTTGAACCTCGAAGAAATCATCCCTCAGCGGCTAAAGCCGGACCTGTTCTTAATCACTTACGTACGAGCTGAAGCTCGTACCCTTCAAAAGCCAGAGTTTTTCCGCAAGCTGTAACGTCATACCCTGACACAAAGCCATGCAGCTTCAGCAAGTGCTTCCCGCTCCGTTCAACCAGAGCTAAAGCCCTCACGACTGGAGTCCTGTGCAGCCCAACTAAAAGCCTGCGGAAAAAGTCTGGACGAAGGGCACGGGTTCAGGCGTGCCACATCGAGCGAAGACTGATGAGGGCTTTAGCCCCTGCGGTACGTGAATGATTTTGCGAAGATTTTTTTCTACTGTTCGGCGCGGTAGACTACCCGGCCTTCACTGATGGTCATGCGTACTCGACCGAGCATCGTCCAGCCGTCAAAGGGCGTGTTGCTCGATTTGGAGCGGGTCGCAGCCGCTCGGAAGATCCACTCCGCCTTGGGATCGAAGATGACTACGTCGGCGAAAGCTCCCACAACCAGGCTTCCACGGCCGCGCAGGTTCAGGAGGTTCGCGGGCTGAGTGCTCAGCAGGGTGATCAGGCGGCTGAGCGAGACCTTGTGTTTGCGGTGGAGTACTTCCAAGGTCAGGCCCAGGGCTGATTCCAGGCCGGTGATGCCGTTGGGCGCACGCTCGAATTCCTGCTCCTTTTCATGGGTCGCATGGGGAGCGTGATCGGTAGCGATGCAATCAATGGAACCGTCGAGCAGCCCCTCCAACATGGCGCGGCGGTCGGATTCCGCACGCAAGGGTGGATTCATCTTGGCATTGGTGTTGTATTCACCCACCGCGCTCTCGGTCAGCACAAAGTGATGCGGGCGCTACTTCGCAAGTGACGTGCAGACCATTGCGCCGCGCGCGGCGCACCGCATCCAGTGCGGCGGCGGTGGATAGATGGGCGATGTGCAGGTGTGCGCGACCACCTTTGAGCTCGCCCAACAGGCGAATGTCGCGCTCCACCAAGCCGGCCTCAGCCGCGACCGGCATGCCGCGCAGGCCGAGCCGGAAAGCCAAGGCACCGGCGTTCATGGAACACCCGCCGGTCATGCGCGTGTCTTCGGCGTGCTGGATCACCGGCAGGCCAGCTCGCGCGGCAGCAGCCAACGCCTGATGCATGATCGCTTCGCCGAGAATGGGCTTGCCGTCGTCGCTGACGGCCACCGCGCCGGCGGCTTTCAGCGAGCCGTATTCGGTGAGGGCTTCGCCCATGCTGCCGCGGGTGGCAGCGGCGATGGGAAAGACGCGGGCACTGGAGTTGCGCTCGGCACTCTGCATCCAGCGCGTGGTCTCCACCGAATCGTTTACGGGAACGGTGTTGGGCATGGCGCAGACGGTGGTAAATCCGCCCGCCGCTGCAGCCGCGGTTCCGGTGGCGATGGTTTCCTTATAGCCCTGGCCCGGCTCGCGCAGATGGACGTGAATATCGACCAAGCCCGGCGCAACCACCATGCCAGCGGCATCAATAATCTCGGCGTCTGCCTGCTTGGCGGCGGCAGCCAATTTACCGGGAGGCTCCATGGCAGCAACGCGGCCATCTTTCAGCAAAAGGTCGCGGCGCGAATCCACCCCGGCGGAAGGATCGACGACGTGGCCACCGCGAATGAGGATCACGCTCAAATGCCGCCTTTCTTTCCGGAGGATGGCTTGCGTGGGGACTTGGCCGCCGGCCGTGCCGATTTGGGTGGTTGCTCATGCGCCAGCGCACGGTGGATTAACGCCATGCGGATGGCGACGCCGTTGCGAACCTGGTTCTCAATCACCGACTGCGGTCCGTCGGCCGCGTCGCTGGTGATCTCAAGCCCGCGGATCATGGGTCCCGGATGCATCACGATGGCCCGGGGCCCGCTGGCGCACAGCCGCTGCCGGTGCAACTGATAGCGGGCAATGTATTCCTCGAGGTCTATGTGCACGCCTGTGAGCCGCTCCTTCTGAATACGCAGCATCATCACGATCTGCGCTTGCTCCAGGGCGCGATCGAAATCGCGCTCGATGGCGATGCCGGGGCCGAGTTCCCGGGCTACGTCGGGCAGCAGCGCGGGCGGTCCACAGAGGATGACACGGGCGCCCAACCGGGGCAGCAGGAGCGCATTGGAGCGAGCCACCCGGGAATGGAGGATATCGCCGACGATGGTCACGGTGATTCCCTGAAGAAGAGTCGCGGCCGGCGCATCCTGAGGCCGTCCCAAGGTGAGGAGCATGGTTCTCAGGTCCAGCAAAGCCTGGGAGGGATGCTCGTGCATGCCATCCCCGGCATTCAGCACCGGCAGCCCTGTGGCCTGCGCCAGAAGATAGGGCGCACCGGAGGAAAGGTGGCGGAGGATGATGCACTCCGCCCCCAACCGCGCGCAGGGTGATGCCGGTGTCTTTGAGCGATTCCCCTTTTTCGATGGAGGACGATTGGGAACTGATCAGGGCGGTGTCTGCCCCCAACCCCTTGGCAGCCAGCTCGAAGGAGGTTCGAGTGCGGGTGCTGGATTCGTAAAAGAGGAGCGCGACCCGGCGATGGGCCAGGCGCATGGCGCGAGCCGCAGGCTCTTCTGCTTCGAGCAGATTGGCCAGGCGAAGGATGGCGGAGACATCTTCCAGCTCCAGCGAGGTAACGGAAAGCAAGGAGCGCGAGCAAGCTGTGGTGGCGGGCGCGGCTACGCTGGGAAGCGCGGCGTCAGGTGGCTCCGGTCTGGCTTTTTTTGCTGTCATCCTGCTTGGGGCCGGGGTTGCGCCGGGTTGCGGTCATCTTGCCGCAGTGGCTGATGATTAATCTGTGCGTTCGACGAGGATCACCTGTTCGTCGCCGTCAATCTCCTGCAGCTTGACCTCGACGATCTCACGGTCGGTGGTCTGCACATGGCGGCCGACGAAACTGGCCTCGATGGGCAGCTCGCGATGACCGCGGTCGATGAGCACCAGCAACTGCACACGCCGCGGGCGGCCATGGTCAAAGAGAGCGTCCAGCGCTGCCCGTATGGTCCGGCCAGTGTAGAGGACATCGTCGATGAGAATGATGTCGCGGCCGGCGATATCGAAACCGATGGCCCCGGGGACGACGACAGGGCGAATATCGCGCGTCGAAAGATCGTCGCGGTAGAAGTTGATATCGAGAACTCCCGTATCGACGGGTTTCTTTTCGATACCAGCGATCAGATGCCCTAAGCGGGTCGCCAGGGGCACTCCGCGACGCTTGATGCCGACCAGGCCCAGGTTTTGACCGCCATTATTTTTCTCGATGATCTGGTGCGCCAGCCGAATCAGCGTGCGCTCGATTTCCGATGCCGACATGAGGCGGGTCTTTTCCCGCAGTCCGGGCATTGCACTGACCTTTGCTTTGCTCATAAATGCTCTGGCCGGATGATACGAGGGTTGGAGCATTTTTGCCATTACGGTGGTGTTATCCGTCGCTGAGAGGTCCCTTGCGGGGAGCGAGCAGGCGGACGCCGAGGGCTCCGCCAATGGCGGAGAAGAGAATAATGCCTGCCGAGGTGGTGGCGGCATTCATCAGGGTGTACGCTGCCCTGCCATCCGGTGACATCAGGAATTGGACGTAGGCGTGCCACTGGGCCTGAGCTTCGGGGTTGGTTTGCACCAGCGCGGTCGATTGCTTGATGACCGAATCGTAGAACTCGTCGATGGCGTAGCCCTGGTGCAAAACATAGCGGGAAAAGACGCGCCAGACGGCGGTGGCAACCACAGAGCTGTAAGCGGCGATGAGCCCGGCGACGGCACCGATGCGAACGCCGGAGCGGGTTTCCAGGAGAAATGCAGGAGCGCGCCGATGGTAGACGACGATGGCCAGCACCGCTCCCCCGACCACCCATAGGCAGCAGCCCCAGGAGAGCACGGAAACGGCACTCAGTAGTCCAGCGGGCACGGCCACGATAAGCGCAGCGAGGATGGCGTCCCTCCAGGAAATTCCCTGAGCCCGGGGCGGCTTCCCGGCAGGCCGGGCGCCTGGATATGCGGTGTCGCCCTCTTCCTGCTGGGCAAACTTGAGCTGCGGGGAACCGCAGTTGGGACAGAACAGCTCGGATGCGCTGAGAGTCGCGCCACATCGATGGCAGATCGGGTTCATTCCTCTTGAAGCTATCTCAGGGGCGAGCGGAGCGCAATCGGGCGAGTGTTCGGCGCGTTCGCTCCGGCTCAGTTGGTACCCTGCTGCTCGTTGTCGAAGCCGTGGGGAAGATCCAACGCGATCAGGCTGAAGTGGGTCGCCGAGTCGCTCCCGTCGTGCAAGACCACAATGTGTTGATGGCGGGGAGAACCGGCCTTCAACTGCAGATCTCCGGATTTGTAGTTGCTGTGGGGAGAGCCGTGATCATCTTTGGAGTCGTTGCAGCTCAGGCCTTCCCCGGTGGTGACGGGCATGCCGACCGGCTTATCCCCTGCGCACTCGATCACCCCGCCGTATTCGCTCAAAGCCTTGCGGTAAAAATTGAGCACCTGGTCCCGGTTGTCGGCGGTGGAGTAGTTGGCCGTTTTCACGCGCAGCTTCCAGGAACCAAAGCCCATGTCGACTTTGGCGGATCGGTTTCCGTCGTTCCCGGTGTCCAGCACCGACCCGGGGTATGCAGGGAGACCAAGTTCGGCCGCCGAGGTCTGGTCCTTGTTGACCGAGATGCCCCCAAACGGGGTAGCAATCTTCACGTTGTCACCCTCGCCGTTGCTCGACTTGTCCACCTGGACCTTGCAGCCGGTCGCCCAGATAAGACAACGGCGAGCAAAGAGAGTCCTAAAGCGGTTTCTCTCATGTTTGTTCTCCCTTAGGGTTGTACGCCAGGCGCCCCCTCCCTGTTCCACAAAAAAAGGAATTGACTAGTCTGGAGAGTTCGCGACGGGTGGATGTTGCGTCTTTCTGATTGCCCGTGCATCTAAAAGCTCTGCGCACAAGCCGCGCCCGGGCGTTCCCGGCGCCGCGGGGAGGGCGCCTACTATTGGTATGAGGGTTCCTGTGTCCGCACATTCATCGCACTTGTTCTCCCCCATTCAGTTGGCCGGCGTTACTTTCCCCAACCGGGTTTTCGTCTCACCCATGTGCCAATACTCGAGCGAAGATGGATTCAGCAGCGACTGGCACCTGGTCCATTTAGGAAGCCGGGCGGTTGGCGGAGCGGGGCTGGTTATGACTGAGGCGGCCGCGGTGCTGCCGGAGGGCCGCATTACTCCGCAGGACCTGGGGCTTTGGAAGGACGACCACATCGCGGGGCTGAAGCGGATCGTGGAATTTCTCCATGGGCAGGGTGCACGCGCCGGGGTGCAATTGGCGCACGCCGGGCGCAAAGCCAGTATGGCTCGTCCGTGGGCGCCGGAGCAACGGTCGTTGACCCCGAGCGAAGGCGGCTGGAAAAACGTGATGGCTCCCAGCGCGGTGCGTTTTGCGGAAAACTTTGCCCAGCCGATCGCGCTGGATTTGGCCGGCATACAAACCATCACCAGGGCATTCACCCGGGCCACCGAGCGGGCGCTGGAGGCGGGATTTGACCTGGTCGAGCTGCACGCGGCCCACGGCTACCTGCTGCACGAATTTCTCTCCCCCTTAAGTAACCGGCGCACCGATCAATATGGCGGCTCGTTCGAGAATCGTATTCGCCTGGTGGTGGAAGTGGTGGACGCAATACGCGCCGTGTGGCCGGCAGAACTGCCGCTGCTGGTAAGAATCTCAGCCACGGATTGGGCAGAGGGAGGTTGGGAGATCGAGCAGTCCGTTGCCCTGGCCAAGGTGCTGAAAGAGCACAAAGTTGATTTGATCGACGTCTCCTCCGGGGGAATGACGCCGCAGCAGGTGATGCCGCTCGGACCGGGTTACCAGACACCTTTTGCGGAGCGCATTCGGCGGGAGGCGCAAATTCCTACCGGCGCCGTGGGCATGATCACCGATGCAGTTCAGGCGGAGCACATTCTTCGTACCGGTCAGGCGGACGTGGTTCTGCTGGCACGGGAGTTGTTGCGCGAACCATATTGGCCGCTGCAGGCAGCCAAGAATTTGGGAGACACCACCAGTTGGCCTGCACAGTACCTGCGCGCGGCGCCGCAAGGCAGCCGGGAGCGCGAGCCTGTCGTCTCTACGACGGTTGCGGAAACGGCGACCTTCTAGAAAATTTTTTCCGTCAACATTTTTCATCTGGAACAGCGATGCGGCATGCAGTTAGTTGGGGAGGTATCACAGTTGGTGTTTAGCGGTGAAAAATCCACGTTAATCCACAAGAAAAACTACGACGGGAAGGCGAGCTGGCCTATACTTCTGCTCAGCAAAGGTGGGTTCGCGTAACGTTACCCGCCTGATAACCAGCATGGCAACTCACCTTCCTCAGCAACGCGCACCGCAAAAAACGGAGATTCCCGATAAACTTTACTTTCGCATCGGCGAGGTAGCGCGTCTGTGCTCGGTTGCGCCCTACGTTCTGCGCTTTTGGGAAAGTGAGTTTACCCAGCTCAAGCCGAACAAGAGCGGCACGGGACAGCGGCTCTATCGGCGGCGCGATGTAGAGATGGCGCTGCGGGTGAAGCGGCTGCTGTATGACGAGGGTTACACCATCGCCGGCGCCCGCCAGGCGATTCAGGCGGAGACGCGCAGCAAACGAGGGGCGGCCAGCCGGAACTCCCCTTGCCGCAACAACAACAAACTGTGCAGCGGGCAGAAGCGCGGCTGCACAAAGTGCGCAAGGAATTGCGAGAGATTCTGGGATTGCTTTCCGGCCCCGAGCCGCAAGCGCAAATTCAGATCAAAGAGCGGCCCATCTCCACCCCGGCGGCTAAACCCGGGCTCTTCGAGCTGTAGAGCGACCGGCTCTTCCTTGTTTAGACCGAGTTAGAACCAATAGTGAAACTGCTCCGCCGGCAGAGATCTCAGTGGCGCCGTGCAGCAGGCTATCGGCTACGATGCTGCCGTGGTTCATGAAGCGTTCCATTGCCTGCATGGCGCAGCCCTGTCCGCAGAGGTGGTAGAACTCCGCATTGCCGCTCTCCGCCTTGTTCCACGGCATGAGCGTAAAACGCTGACGCGGCTGCCCTTCCTCGAAGCAGGGAACGTCTCCCAGAGACAAGCATCCACCAGTGGTTCGATTCCAGTTTTTTTCTACCGCAAATGTCGCATGTGAACGAGACATCCCAAACCATTGTTCACCTCATCCTTAAATAGAACGCCGCCGATTTCTCTGATGCACGAGGTCAGAAGAAGGCCTTAACACGCCTGCTAATCGTGCTAGAGTAGGCTTAAGTACGGACCGGATCGATTATAGTGCGGTTTCGCCTACGCTGAAACCGCTTTAGCCTTTGGTAATGGAAGCCGGTGAATTCCAGTGACTTGTCCCGAATGCTCTTCCTCCAGTTTTCGTTTGTCTCGCTTTCGCATGAAAGACTGTGGAGCGGCTGCTACTGTTGCAGTATCCAGTGCGCTGCCGCAATTGCCACCGTCGCGCTTACGCAGGTTTGCCCTTGGCTTTGGTGCTGGCTGCAGGCCGGCCGGGTCCGTCGCGAGCGGCGCGAGCATGAGGCTATCCGCTGAGGGCGGAAAGCAGCTTCTTGGAAGATGACAAGCAGCCGAACAGAAAACCCCATCGCAATCTTCATAAAGTAACTTGGCGGGAGACGAATCCTCCGGCAGGAGGTTTGTGCCCGATTGACTGTGCCCGGAGAAAGCCTGTCTTTGGGTTTTCGCAAGAGCCCCTGGAGCAACGGGTCGAAGTCGCTGCGCCAACCTACCAGCCTCAAATAATCCGCAACCTCCTCATACTTCAACCTGCAGTGGTCGATAACGCACTGGTAAGCATCCTGCGTCGGGATGGCACAGTGCGATGAAAATAACAGTCAGGCCAGGACCGCCTGTTGCCGTCCGGTGGGCGAACGGCAACCTTTCACACTCTGCGCGGCCCTGCCGGCATCGTGGCGGTGGCAGCTGTTTTTCCCTCTGCTCGTGGGATGTGGGTTTTCTCTTAACTCAACTTCTGGTCCGGCAAGCAGCCAAGACGGCGGGGCATCGGGAGAAACTGGAGGACAAACAGTCCCTGCTCCGGGCGCCGTCCAGGCACTCACCGGATGCGCCAATCCGAATACGGGAGCCTCGAATGGTGATTGGGGCGTGGGATCGGACCCGGTCTATACCGTTGTCGACAACACCGCACCCGTTGTCGGCGCGCCCATTTACACCTCAAATACAGTCTTTTGGACATCTCGAGAAACTGCGCCGGGGCAATCCATTTTGCTAGCGGGCGCTTTCACGGATGCGACGAAAACTGCGCGAGTCGCTTTTATTCCAGCCGGAACGGCTAGATTGGCAGGCCTGGTTCGTGGAAGTACGACCGTCATCTCCACCACCCAGCAGAGCACTACCGGGCTCTCGTTCATTGTTCCTGTGGGGTTTCCTGCCGGCATCTATGGCTATGAGATCGAAGATCCTTCGGCTCCGGCGGTTCTCGGCCTGGCCAATGTTCCGTCGCTGAACTGGGCGATTGGGGTTCCTTCCGTGACTGACGCAGGCGCAGCGCTGCAGCACCAGGTTTATGATTGCGGCGCCGAGCCGGGCGGGATCCTGAGACTTTTCGGAAAGAACTTTGTGGCTTCTAACCAGGTCATTCTGCAGTCGTCCAGTGGAGTCGCCTACTCCCTCACACCATCGAAACTCGACAGCAATTCTGCTACGGTTACAGTTCCCGGCAGCTGTTGCCCCTGGAACATACAGCGTTTGGATTGGGAGTTCTCCCTGGAGCGTGACCTCAAGTCCGGCGGCTCAGATCACGGTTTATTCGCCGCCATCGCTGATGGTTCAAAAGGTCGCCTGCTCTAACCTGGTGGGCGATGGGGTCACTGACAATAGCAAGCGTCTTCAAACATGCCTGGATTGGTATGCCCCGATCAAAGGCGCAATGCGTGGCTCAACGGGTGTCGTTGCAT
>CAWCAZ010000021.1:0-40835 GCA_963793525.1 uncultured Acidobacteriaceae bacterium | reverse complement strand
ATACCCAGAATCAGGTTGGGGAAAACACTACCGAAGGGCCGCTCCACTTCGGGCGCCCCTCCATTCCAGCAAAGCGAAGCAGCCAACGGGGCCTGGTCTTTTTCCTTCCGAATCATGATCCCCGGCTGTTGATGGAATGTATCGTTCGGGTCCTGATCCGGCAATGCATCGCTCAGAGCTTGCGGGAAGAAGCTGTTCTTCAAATAGTCTTCATCGTAGACGAACCCTGCCAACGCAGGATGCTCAGGGCTTGAGCCGCGAGGCAGCAAGTAGACGAAAGACTCATACTGCAGGTTGTCCCCCTTGCCCACCCACTCGGCCTTGATGAAGACGTGCCGTCCTTCCTCCGCTTCGTTCCTCTTCACGTTGGCGATGTGGTCGCCGGACCACAAGTCAAACCCCCGCCCCATCTCGTCAGCGAGTTTTCTGTTTTCTTCTTGAAAGTCAGGATCCGTCATGCGGGAAGGCTGCGATCGAAAGTTAAGATCGCCTTTCCCCGTCCACAGAAAGGCGTGGGTGATCTCGGGATGGTTGATTAGAAAGGTATCGAGTTCTTCAGGATTGTCTACGTCGGGGAAGTCCGCGCTGACCCTCTCCGAGGTATCGTAGGCGCGCTTGATGATCCGCCTTTCGGCGATCTTTAACGAGTGTTCATAGTCCAACCGGATGGCGGCCTCAAGCATCTTGCCACGCTGAATGTGCCTCAGATAGGCGGCACTCACGGCGATCAGCGCGGCTGCCGGCAGCATGACTGCCAACATGAACACCAGCATGGGTGGCGGTTTGCGCCAACGTCGAAGTGTAGGTCTCAGCATATGTGCTCTTCCGGAGAGATGCTCACTGGACCGAGGATAAGCGAACACGTTCGGCGCTATGTCACGGCGATGCAACAAATTGCAAAAAGTTGTGAACTCACAGGATCATGTCCCGTTAGTTAGCGGACGCCGACGTCTTCCGTGCGCACGGCTTAGGCCGGTTACAGCCTTCCGCCGCATTCTCATCGGCGTATGTCAAAAATATTTGACATACGCTCACCGACTAGCGTTATGGTCATCCATGTTAAATATTTTTGACACAGGAGTGATTTGCGATGCCGACCAGCCTTTCATACCGGGAGAAGTCTCTTTACGCCTCGCTTGTAACGGAGCTCTTGGTGTACGGCCCCTACTTCTTCCTGCACCGGCAGAACTCCGTCAACAAGGTCGCGGGGATGATCATCGCAATTATCGTGTTGCAGATAATCCTGCAGTCGGTCATTGCGGCCTTAACGCGCAACCGTATCACAGACGAGCGGGATCGTTTAATTGAGCTGCGCGGCTATCGTGCAGGTTATCTAACCATCGCTTCACTCATGGTGCTGGGGCTGGGCATGTTATGGTTTCACGCGACGGTCGGCCATCTTCACTTGGAGAGCCGGATGGTCGGACTTCATTTCCTGAGCGTCTTCTTCGGCATGTTGGTTATCGCGGACATCACGAAGACCGCTACGCAGATTGTGTCTTACCGGAAAGCGCTCTGATGCCCGCCATCCGCAATCAGATTCGAGAACTTCGGGCCAAGCGGGAGATGACCCAGCAGGAACTCGCCGATCGGGTGGGCGTCACACGCCAGACGGTCATTGCGATCGAGCAGGACAAGTATTCGCCTTCCCTTGAGACCGCGTTCAAAGTGGCCATGGTGCTGGGTGTGCCGCTCGAGCAGTGCTTTCAGTATGACCCTCACGGTAAGCGTTGACCGAAGCCAGATTCCGCCTGCAGTCCCGCTTATCCCCGGTTTTCGAAGTTGAAAGCTCTATAGGAGAAACCTAGAAGCCGTTACTTGCCCGATCCACGCCTTCCCGAGGAATATGTGGGGAATACCTGATCCAGCAGCTCCTGTCGCAGCGTGAGGCGGAGGTCTGTGCCGGGCTCAGGCTCGGTATTCGATTGGGGATGCGACGCTGGGGAGGACGCAGGCGCCCCGGTGTCGGTCGTGTTGACCGCGAGAATGCTGGCTGTGTGTCCTGCCGGGTCGATCAGCATCTCGGAGGAAAAGCCGCCCTGATCACCGTCGTGATATATAATCGATGGCCTTGGAAGTCCAACACGAAGAATCCAAGCCCCATCATCGGCGCGCCTTTGGTGTAAGGCGTCGCCGGTTTTCCCGGCTCCGTGACGGGCAGAACTCCCTTCCATGCCTCCTCCAGGGACTCGCGCTTCAGGACAAAGGCGTAGCGCGGATTCGACGGATCGCCGATCAGGAAGCGGAGATACTTCACCATGTCGGTGATGGGAGCTTTGAGGCCGCTGTTGGAGGTGGTGATGCCGGTATCGAAGTTAAAGGGCTGCTCGGTGAGCTTATCGCCCGCGCGCAAATAGCTGGCCGAAACATGTGATTCCAGAAAGTACGGCGAGCGATCGAAGTAGCTGGCGGTCATCCCCAGGGGCATGAGAATGTTCTTGTGAATGTAAATTTCGAAGTCGTCGCCTGAGAGTCGTTGAATGATCTGGCCGAGAAATACGTATCCGAGATTGGAATAGCTCCAGCGCGAGCCGGGACGAAAGGCAACCTGCGTATAGGGCAGCATGGCGGCGACCTGCGACCATTGCGTCGGTTCAAACGGTTGCCAGTCGCAGTTGGAAGCATCCTCGCAGTCCCAGGGCCATGTGGGATTGCGAAACCCCGCACTATGCGTGAGCAAATCGCGAATCGTGACGTCATCGATTGAGCCAAACTCATCGTGCACCTGACGCAGTTCCGGCACATAGCGTACCGCGCTATCGTCCAGCGACAGCTTGCCCCGGTCGCGCAACTGCAGAATGGCGATTGCGGTCATCGTCTTGGTGATCGAGGCCCAGTTGTACGACGTTCCTGATCGACCGGCTCCTGGGTATCTTTGCGCGTTTTGCCGAAGAACCATTGCGTTGCCGGTTCCTGCATGTGGACGATGGCGATCCCCCCGCCCACCACCCCGTGTTGCGACAGAACTGCGTCGAAGCGCTGCGCAAAAGCGTCTCCTTGTGCGCACGCAGGGGCTGCCTAGACTCAGAGAGATAGCAAGCAGCGCTATCGCGGGCGATGGGAAATGTGGTTCGGCATGAGGGTCATGATAATACGCTGGCCTGCTCGCGATGGTGCATCCGGGTGTCGAGCCACAGCCGGGGCAGAATGCGCCTATGTCGCCCACTTCGGTCTGGAAAGCTTGCCTTCTTCCTATTGACAATCTATACGAATGACGTCACACTCATATAGACGTCCGATAGGATAAATTCCAATGAGCCCGAGAAAGCAAATCTCCTGCAAGGCACGCTCGATCTGCTCATCCTCAAGGCGTTGGGGCCAGGAGAACTTCACGGCTTGGGCGTTTCCCGGCGCATTGAACAAATCACGCGAGGAACTTTCCTGGTCAAGCCCGGTTCGTTGTTTCCGGCCCTTCACCGCATGGAGGAAGCGGGCTGGCTGAGCTCGTTCTGGGGCGATTCGGAAAACAATCGCCGCGCGAAGTTCTACCGGCTTACCAAGGCGGGACAGGCTCAGCTGGATGTGGAAACCAAGCAGTGGCAAACCATCGCTTTGGCGATGGCCAATGCGTTGAAGGCAACCACCTAGAGGCGAAGCATGAGATTTTTCTCCCGGACACGCAGTGTTCTGGCCAATCTCCTCGGAAAAGAGAAGGTTGAACGCCAATTGGATAACGAACTTCAGGCGTACGTGGAGATGGCCGCCGACGAAAAGATCGCCGCCGGCGTTTCTGCATCCGAAGCACGCAGAACCACATTGGCTGATTTTGGAGGAATGGAGCAGGTAAAACAGGCGGTACGCGATCATCGCGCCGGGACAAGCTTCGAAGTCATCGGCGCAGGATGCGCGTTACGGCTGGCGCCAACTGGTGCGGAACCCCGGATTCAGTGCCGCGGTCATCGTTACGCTGGCTCTCTCCATCGGCGCCAATACAGCCATCTTTTCCATCGTGAACGCTCTCATGCTCAAGAGCCTTCCCTACCGTGCCCCGGAGCGTATCGGCACCATCTTCTGGCGCATTGAGGGTTCTCAGCCATTTGACGGCCTAACCGACATCGACGGGGAGCAGTGGGAGCTCTTGCGCGACAATGTTTCCTCGCTCGTCGGCGCAGTCTCCAACAGTCTCTCGTCCGGAGTGAACCTTCGGGCCGGGCGGAGCGTCGAGTACGTACACGCCGGACGCGTCTCCGCTCATTATTTCGACGTCCTCGGCATCCGCCCAGTCATCGGCAGAACTTTCACTGAGGACGAGGATCGCCCGCATGGCCCGAAGGCGGTGATTCTCTCGTATAGCTTGTGGCGCAACACCTTTCATGCGGATCCCGACCTGATCGGGCAGGCCGTCGAGCTCAAGGGTGAACCTTATACCGTGGTCGGAGTGCTGCCAGCGGGTGCACGAACACCCTTGAATGCAGCCCTCTACACCGCCCTGCAGCCCGGCCGCCTGGGTGAAGGCGCGGGTGCAAACTACAGTGTCATCCTTCGATTGCGTGACGGGGTCAACTGGCAGCGGGCCGACGCCGAGATCAATCGTGCGTGGGCCGATCCAGCCATCCGCTTCGCCAGGGATTTTCATCCTGGCTCAAAGATTTCGTTTTATGCCGTACCGCTGCAAAAGGGACAGAGCGCCGAGGTGCTGCCCAAAGCGCTTACGCTCATGTTCGCGGCCGGATTTATCCTGCTGATTGCTTGCGCGAATCTTGCCGGACTGACGGTAGTCCGCATGGCGCGGCGCACCTCCGAGATTGCAACACGGATGGCCTTGGGCGCCTCGCGTTGGCAGATCCAAAGGCAGCTCTGGATAGAGAATCTTCTGCTGGCCGTTTCTCGGCGGCGCCGCGGGAGTGGGCGTTGGCTTTTTGGGATTGCGCGGGCTGCTGTCGTTGCTGCCTCCGGATTACCTGCCGGTCACCGGCGTTTCGCTGGATGGACGTGTGCTTGTTTTCTCCCTGGCGGCGTCGATTCTTACCAGTGTGCTCTTTGGCATGCTGCCTGCGCTTGCCCTGAAACGAATCGATCTTCGATCGTTCATGGCAACCCGCACCATCGCGGGGGTGGAGCGCTTACGTTTGCGTCAGGCGCTCATCGCGGGCGAAGTCGCGCTCACGGTGGTGCTGCTCGCCGCCAGCGGTTTGCTTATCCGCACGTTGATCCATCTGCAGAGCCTCCCGCCGGGGTTCAATCCGCAAGGCGTGATGACTGCCAAGGCTTCCCTGGATGACGCGCGCTACCGTGACCCGGCCGCCTTCGACCGCTTGCTCAACGAAAGCGTCACCGCCATGGAACGGATTCCAGGCGTGCAAAGTGCGGCTGCCGGTCTATCTGTTCCCTACGAGCGCGCGTTGAATGACGTGATGACCCTGGGCAGCGGTCCCCAGAGAGGTCAACAGATCCAGAGTGGGGAGATCTACGTTACCCCCTCCTACTTTGCAACTCTGCAGATTCCCTTGCTGGCGGGGCGTGCCTTTACCGCTTCCGACCGGAGGGGAGCTCAACCGGTGGCCATCGTTAACCAATCGTTCGTTCGCAAATATTTCGCAGGTCTGAATCCTGTCGGTCAAGCTCTCGATAAGCAAGGGACGATGATTGTCGGGGTGGCTGCAAGACGTCACGATGCCAATGCACACAGAGCAAGACAACGATCCGCTGGGCAGCGAGCCGATCATATACATCCCCGCAGCGCAGGCAGACCCGCGGTTGATTGCGGTGGTCCACGTCTGGGTTCAGCCCAGTTGGATCGTCCGCGTTTCCGGGCCGATGCAAGGGCTGCCCGGCGAGATGCAGCAGGCTTTGGCCGGTGTCGATCCGGGCCTCCCCTTTTCCGGCTTTTACGGCATGACCGATTACCTTGCGCAGGCGCTTGCCACACAGAGGGTCGAAGTGGCTCTTCTCGGCGCGATGGCGGGACTGGCGCTGCTTTTGAGCGCGGTCGGTATCTTTGCATTGGTGGCAAATATGGTGGCGCAGCGAACCCGGGAAATCGGAGTCCGCATCGCCCTCGGATCGACAATTCACCAGGCGATGGCAAATGTCGCGGCATCGGGGATCCGGTCCTCGGCTATAGGACTTGCTTTGGGTATGCTGCTCTGTCTAGGAGTGCTGCGGGCGATGCGCAGCGTGCTTTACGGTGTGAGTGTCTACGACTTACCCAGCATGGTTGGTGTCGTGGCGGTGCTTACGCTGGTCACCGCGTTGGCCACAATCATCCCGGTTTTACGGATTGCCAGAACCGATCCGGCAACCACGCTACGAGTTGAGTAGAGGGCAGAGCCAGTTGATCCATACCGGCTACGATTCGCAACCAACTAATTGCTGGCCACGCCGCCGCCATGGCCAGCATCCGCAGCGGCATGTGGCGCCGCTTCTTGCGCTGGCGGCTGGCTGGAATCCTGCGCGACCTTGGTTGTGGACGAACCCGAATAGGTGCAGTGGTAGACCACCGTCAGACTGTCTCCGCTGTAGCTCCTGGGAAGGTGGTCGAAGGTCTGTATTCGGTTTACAGCCCCCAGGCATGAACTATCGAGTGAGGTGGACCCGCTCGATGTTTCCATAATCGGGGCTGCATGAATGCCGCTCCGCCGAATAGCAAATTGAATGTAGACAGTCGCGCCCGTAGGGGTATTGCCGGCAACTTCCGACGAATCCCACTTCTCCGCAACCTTGCTCTTGGCCGCTTCTATATACCCGCCAAGTTGCGAAGCAGGACTCTCTCCCCGTTCCGGCCGTGGCGAAGTTACCATCTCGTTGGTTTGTGTTGTGCTACCGTGCGCCGGCACAGCATTCATCGCGACAAGTTCGCTGTAGGAACAGGGATAAATTACGTGCAGGCTTTGCTTGGCGCCACCCTCAGGAGGGCCAAATGTTCTCACCTGCTGTACGGCAAGAACACAGGACGAATCGAGCGATGGAGAACCGCTAGGCCTCAATAACTGGACATCCCGCGGTGAACCGTCATGTACGATGGTGAACGCAATGTCCGCGGTAGCGCCTGCTTGAGTATTGAGGACCGCCGAAGGGTTCCAGCTTTGTCCCACCCTGGTTTTGATTACATTCCAATACCACTGGGACGGGGGCGCATCGTCTGTACCGTTCGAGGCCAGAGCCCGGGCGGTTGCGGCGCGTGCCGAAGGAAACAGTGGGTTTGCTCTGGGACGGCTGTCTAAGAGGCATATCGCTACCAGGACCATTCCGCTTGCGACTGCTGCCACCCACCTTGTTTTGTGCTTGTGCGACAACTTGGAGTGCTTAGCGATCAACCACAGTAGACCGGCGGTTAACAGCACCAGCAAAAACAAGGAGGTCGTGCGTCCCACGGTTTCACTCAAGGCGTAAAAAATCCCGTACAGAAGGAGGCAAAGGACGGAGCAGGCTGCCACCAGGATGCCGAACACCTCGCGGCCAATCACGGCGGGTGGCTGTTGGGGCGCCAACGGTTGCTGCCAGGTGGACGACGGCGTCGCTGCCTGTTGCACTTGTGCCGCCGCTTCCCAATCCTCATGCTGGGGATATCGGAGCAGCGTCGGCCCCTTTGGTTCGAGTACCGCTTTCAGCGCAAATTCATCACGTCTCGCATAGGCTTCATTCGCCTGTTGCGTGAGCTGCTCGCACCGGCGCCTATCCTGCTCATCAACTGCCAGGTCGGGATGAACTCGCTTGAGAACCCGGATCCATAGCCTCTTGAATTCGGGCGACTCGTCAACCAGTGCGCTCACTTGACATCTCCGTTTTCAATACAACACCCAGTTCTCCGTCTGATAAGCACGGAGTTGGCCTCCCCCGAGGCTGGTTGTATTTGAACAGTGACGAACGGTCCGCACCATTACCCTTTCCGGTACTAGGCGGCTGTTCGGATGTGGAAAGCTGGCGCTGGCGCGCGGTGTAGGCCTCGTTTCTACCCAGAATGGGCAGTCCTTGTGCCACTTGTGTAACCGTTGTGGTGGTTACTAGGGGGGCCGCACCGTGGGAACAGTATTGACAGCATAGCTATCCGCAGGCCTGCGAACAGAATGGTCTAGGTACGCCTTCTCCGCATCCTTCTATTGTTGTGAGAAACCCCAGATCCGCTCCATACCAGGATCGCAGTCACCAGGTGTATCCAAAACCACAAGTCGAACCCCCGATGAGCATGGATAAAGATGAGGACCAGCACCCTGGGAAGAAAAGCCCACAACACGGCGGCCCAGGGCTGGGGGACAAAGAACCACCACATGTGGATCCACCCGATAAACAACGAAAGTCTAGGCAGAAACAAGGCTAAAACCAGGAACCAGATGGGGATTCCGTGGGTCAGCGTCCATATGGGCATTGGCATGTATTGGCTCCCGGCCCGGAGTGTAGCCGCCAGCGTACGGCAGCAACCCACCCTCGGCTTCCATCGCAATAGCATACCTATGGTTGGCCGCTTAGCCAATTGCAGTCAGTAGGTATCGCTGTGCGGCGAGTCCCGCTTATGCCGGAAGGCCTACGCGTCTTACCAGGTCCTGGTACCGTGAGTCCGAGCGCAGCGGGTCAATGCAGGGATCTATTTTGAGATAGGTGAGTCCCTTGTCGCGAGCGGCGAAGGCTTTCTCCATCCACGCGAACGCTTCATCCCTTTCTCCCAGCCCGGCATAGACCAGCGCGATTTCGTATCTTCCCACGCCTGTGTCTTGCACATGCTTCTGCAGTTTGGAAATCATCTCGCGCGCCTCCGCCGTTCGCCCCATGCGAGCATAAGCATTCCCCATATGGCCGAGCGCATGGGGTTGATCGTCCAGCTTCTGAAATTGCTGAATGGCCTCCTGGTACATATTTTTTTCCACATAGATGACGGCCAGGGGAAAGATCAACTCCTCAGGTTCATGAGGCAACGCCGACGCATGCTGCATTTGCAACAGCGCCTGATCGTATTGGTGGGCATAGTAGTAACCGAAGGCCGTGTTGTGGTAGGCGCGACTGGAAATGGGATCGAGTTGCATCGCCAGCTGCAACTCGGAGATTGCCTCCGGGAGGCGGCCCATCCGTTCCAGATAATTGGAGTAGGCCCAACGCACGGGGGCTGAGCTTGGATTGAGTTCCAAAGCCCGTTTGAATTCCCTTCCCTCGGTCGCCCAATCCCAGTCGAGATCCATCGCGGCTTGCGCCAGCTGGACATGTCCCTCGGGAAGAGCCTCATCGAGCGCGATGGCCTTGATGGCCGCGGCCTTCTCTTTGGGAAACGCTTCGGCGTAAGGCATCCAGCCCGCTTCCCCCATCCATCCGTAACTATTCGCCAGTGCGGCGAAGGCTTGCGCGTAGTTGGGATCTTGGTCGATTGCTTTCTGGAAATAGCCGATTGCGCTTCCCGGGTTCCCCGTACCTAAGGCTTGCATGCCCTGCAAATAGAGTTCCTGCGCTTCCGGATCGACGGTGCGGGGACGCTCAAGACGGGCTCGCTCCTCCGGCGTCACGGCAATCCTGATCTGGTCGGCGATCGTCCGCGCCACTTCGGCCTGCAGGGTGAGAACGTCGTTCAGGTCGCGGACGTAGCTGCGCGCCCAGAGGTGATGATCGGTCTTGGCGTCGATCAACTGGGCCGTGATTCGCACCTGTTTGCCCTGGCGCAGCACCGAACCTTCCACCACGGTATCCACCCCCAACTCACGGGCGATTTGGGGAAGGGTTTTCGTCGTTCCTTTATAAGTCATCGCTGAGGTACGTGAGATGACGCGCGAGGCAGAAACCTGGCCCAGGTCGGCGATCAGTTCTTCTGTCATGCTGTCCGCGAAGTAATCCTGGCGTGGATCGCCGGAGAGATTCTGTAGAGGCAGGATCGCGATGGCGTGATGTTCGGGTTCTGGCGGCGATTTCCTGGGCCAGACCTTGAAGCCGATGTAAGCCATCGCCACAATCAGCGCCAGCCCGGCCAGCAAACCGGCGACCGCGCGCGGCCGGAGAAATCTCTCCACAGTGGCGGCGATTGGGGTTGGTTCCAAGGCAGCCGGCAGGTCGTTTCGAAGGTGTGGTTCAGAATTTGGTTGAGGATGTAGCCCGGGCTGGGGATCCGGCAAAGGTTCTCCCTGGGGCTCCCAGCGGAACTTCGGGACATACGACCCCGACGGGAGCTCGATGCGGACTAGCTGGGGTTTGGTCGTTTCCTGGTAATACTGCGCCAGCTTTCGCCGGACTTCCGTAGCCTTGACCCGAACCACCGCGTCGTTAGCGGTGTCGTAGTCGATGCTGCGGCCGAACATCTCTGCGCCGATCATGCGCTCGCGCAGGTTATCCAGCCGGCCCGCCAGGGCGTGATCCACAATCAGCTGGAGAAAGTCCTGAGCTCGTTTACTGCCGGCGAACGCCTTGCTTGCAAAGACATCCTTAAGATGATCGCGCACCAAGCCGAGCCTTTCCGGACCGAACTCCTCCGGATTCGAGACTGGATAGGTTGCCGGCATGCTGCTAACCCTTATTGGTGTGACTGTAACACAGCAAACGTCCCCCCGACGGCCAGCAAACGGTCTCTCGGGCACGCGCGTAAGTACATAGAAACAAATGTCCTCAAAGTGAAAGCGCCAAACACGCTGTAACGAACATTCCAAGCGTGCCGATCCCCTGTTGTCATCCGAGGGAGAGGAGTGCATGCAGACCAACGAGCAACTCTCCTGCGAAGCAGACAGCTTACGCACGTTCCACGAATTCTTCGCCTCTTCGAAAGTGCTGCACCAGGAGCTTAAGTACCTGCGTAGTGCGGCTACATCCAATCTCACCATCCTAATCACCGGCGAGAGTGGCGCGGGCAAGGAGATGGTCGCTTGCGCCGTTCACCAGTTGTCCCATCGTTCCCCCCGGGCGTTCGTCCGCATCGACTGCGCGGAGATCGAGCCTCAGCTCACTGCTTCTGAGCTATTCGGCCAGCGGAAAGGTAGACGGTCCCCCCAGGCGCAACCACGTCTCGACTATCTCCCGTTGGCTGAAGGGGGAACGATCTTTTTCGCGGGTGTCGACGATCTGGCCGCGGAGGCGCAGTTTGGCCTTCTGCGCGTTCTGCGGAACCTGGAGTCTGAGTACCCCGACCGCAACCGCTCCCCGCGGCTGATTGCCGCGACGCGTGGCGATTTGCAGGCTGCCACTGCCGCGGGAACCTTTCTCCGCAGTCTGTTTTTCCGGCTCAATGAATTTGCCATCAGCCTCCCGCCCTTGCGAGAGCGAAAAGAAGATATACCGGCGCTGGCTCGCCACTTCCTGGGCGAGTACTTTCTTGCCCGCCGCCCGCTACGGCCAAAGAAGCAGCGGCCGGCACTCACCGAGCGGGCCATGGAGGTGCTGCAGTCTTATCCCTGGCCCAGCAACATCCGCGAGCTGCAAAGCGTTATGGAGCGCTTCGCCGTGCTCTCTGAAGCGAACATCCTCTCCGTCGACGCCAAGTGGATTCCCTGGGATTCCGTTCAGGCGCGAACCCCTCGCGGCGTCAGCCTCGGGGATGCCGCTCCCCAACGAGTCGGAACTGCTGGAAGCTGCGCTGATGGAAATGGTGGCTGCACTTCCGGGTTGGGACCTGCCCGAACTCCTCGAATGAGCCATGGAGCAGGCGCGTCCTCCCTATGATTTCCCCGCAGCATTTCTGGTTAATAAGGAGACTCTGTTTTGATGAAATTCTTCCGATCTTTGGGCCAGCGAGGCAGAAACCGGCGACTCGGCGATGCCCATGAGGCGTGGAAGGAGGCACAATGGGCGCCGGCTGCGTCGGAAGCCGGTAGCCACCGCTTTGTTGCGCTTCAGCCGATCTTCGACCGTAGGAGAAAGGTCTTCGGCTATGAAGCCCTGTCCCGTAGCAAGTGGGAGAACCGCTTCACCGGCGACCCGGATACGGCCACCCAGACCATGATCGACGACTGGTTGCTCCATGGACTCGACCAGCTCACCGCGGGCGCGCGCACCTTTATCAATTGCACGTTCGAGGCGCTCACCTCAGGGTCGTTGACGCTGCTTCCTACGCGCATCGTGCTGGAACTCCTGGAGAGCGTCGAGCCGAGTCCGGAGGTGGTCTCCGCCTGCCGCAAAATGAAGGTGCTGGGCTACCAGATCGCGCTCGACGACTTTCAGCTTGGAAAAGAGATGGATGTCCTGCTCGTGCTTGCGGACTATGTGAAAGTCGATTTCCGCTTGACTAACAGCGAGCAGCGCCGGGCGATTGTGCGCCGAGTGAAAGGCCTGGCCACGATCCCCGTCGCCGAGAAGATCGAGACCACAGAAGAATTTGACACCGCGCTGGCGGAAGGCTTCCGGCTGTTTCAGGGGTATTCTCTGGCCGCCCCCATTCTCTTTTCCAAGAAGAGAATTCGCCCTCTTGATGCAAACCATGAGCGTGAGACGAGCCTGCCGGCGTTCGGATAAAGGAGAGAACCCAGGTCGCAGAGGCGGGATATGGTGCACCGTCCTTCGCGACGGAACCCCAGGACACTCGGGTGGGTTCGGCAGGCATAACTTTTGCGGCACCGGCAACAAATGCTGAGTTTCCGGTTCAAGCCTTTCTTCGGCTTGGGCGGGATAAGTAGCTCTCGATATGCCACTTACCAGTGGCTGCGCCGCCAAGGAAATTGCTAACCGCTAAAAGGATAACCGTGTTGTCCGACCCAGGCGGGTTTGGGCTCGTGTGGGAAGTTCCCAGTCCTGCGGTACGCTTTTCCGACCGTTCCTAGCCCAATTTTCTAGGAACCTTTCCTGGATCAGCTCCGTATCACACTGCCATGAAGACGAAATATGCTGTTGCCCTTGGCTGGGCTCGCCATTCTCTCCTCGTTGACCGCCCTCGCGCAGGATCCCGATCACTCCTGGTCCAAGACTTATCCGGTCGCCGGCAAGCCCACGCTTACCCTGGAAACCGCGGATGCCGGCGTTGAATTTCGCCCCTGCGGGGACTGCCATGAAATCCGGATCCACGTCGAAGTGGAGGGGCGGAAGATGAGCGACTATCGCCTGGAAGAGGGCCAAAGCGGCGATCAGGTTCACTTTCTCTTCAAAGAACTGCCGCATATTGGCGGGCACATCGCCTGGCACAGGGAGCAAACCCGGGTGACCGTCGAAAGCCCCGCGCAGCTCACGCTGGAGGCCAAGACCTCTGACGGAAATGTAACTCTCTCCGGATTGCAGGGCGACCTGGGTTTGACCACCGGCGACGGGAACGTGACCGCTCGATCATGTCTCGGGCAACCTGCGCATCAAGTCCGGTGATGGCCAAGTGAAGGTCACCAACGCCGATGGCGCCATCGACGCCCATACCAGTGACGGCAACCTCAGTGTCGACGGCCTCTTTCACGCGCTAACGCTGCACACCAGTGACGGTTCGCTGGACCTCAGCTTACGCGAGGGAACGCAGCTTACCGGGGCCACGACCATTCAATCGTCCGATGGCTCGGTAACCGTTCGCGTTCCCCAGAGCTTCGCCGCCGACCTCAACGTGCATACCAGCGACGGCCATGTGGATTGCGCTCTCCCGCTTGTCATGGACCATTACCAGTCCGGCGGAGGCGGGCCATGAGTTGCACGGAAAACTAAATGGCGGAGGCACGCCGCTCACCATCCACACATCCGACGGCAACGTAAAGATCGAATCACCTCTAGGACTGGTTTTCGGAGAAGCGGTGTACGTTCAGTATCATTGGGAGAGTCGGCCCGATACCCTGGACCTGAATTGAGACAGCTTTGACCAGCAAGAAGGCTTCGCCTGACGCCACCCCGGATCAAGAGAAATCACGCCGGGATCGCGGAAAGACAATCCGCCGGAGTCTCGTCGAAGCAAGTGAGGCCCAGGAGGCGGCACTCCTCGCTCGCGAACTCCGTACCTCGCAAACGCAGCAGGAACTTGCCGTGATTGTCGTGGTCGAGTTCACCGCAGAACTCCGCAAGCGCACGCAGCTTACCGCATCCGCTCGACTTGCTCGCACCGCAGCCGCTGTCGTGGCTGGAGAAGAAGACTCCCGGGCCATGCAGCCTCCAGCCTCGACTTCGATGCCAGCCGCGCAGAGTTTGAGGAACTCGCCCGATCAGCAGGTGCGACCATTGCCACCACGCTGGTCCAGCGCCGCCAAAAGCCAGACCCCTTCAGCCTCGTCGGTCAAGGCAAACTCGACGAAATTGTGGGCGCTGTGGCGAGCACGAACGCGTCGCTTGTTCTCTTCGACCACGACCTCACCCCCTCGCAGCTGCGCAACATCGAAGCCCGGCTACCTTGCCACGTGATCGACCGTTCTCAGCTCATCCTCGACATCTTCGCCCGCCATGCGAAGACCCGCGAAGGTCAGCTCCAGGTAGAACTCGCGCAGCTCGAATACCGGCTGCCCCGCCTCGCCAAACGCGGTCGCGCGATGTCGCAGCTTGGCGGAGGCATCGGAACCCGCGGCCCGGGCGAAACGCAGCTCGAGACCGATCGCCGCAAAATCAACCTTCGCATCGACGAGATCAAGACCCAGCTCCACGCTGTCCGCCGCATCCGCCATCAGCAACGGCAGCGCCGTGAGGCAGTCCCAGTTCCTGTCGTTGCCATTGTCGGTTACACCAACGCCGGCAAGAGCACCCTCTTCAATGCCCTCACCGAGGCCGGCGTGCTCGAATCGGCCCGCATGTTCGCCACCCTCGACCCTAAGCTCCGGCGGCTGCAGCTTCCTTCTCGCCGCAAGATCCTGCTCTCCGATACTGTCGGCTTCATCCGCAACCTTCCCCACACGCTAGTTACCAGCTTCCGCGCCACTCTCGAAGAGGTGGAGCGATCTGAAATTCTTCTCCACGTGCAGGACGCAGCCAGCCCTATGCGCGAAGAGCAGAAAACCCAGGTGGAAAAAGTCCTGGCCGAGCTCGCGGTCTCGACCAAGCCTGTCATCCAGGTTTTGAACAAGGTCGATCTCGTCCCGCCCCATGACCTCGCGCACCTCTCAAGCGATCGCGAAGCAATTCTGGTGTCCGCACTGCAGCGCACCGGTCTTGATCAACTCCTGATTGCCATCGATGCCGCGCTCATGGTCGACCCGCTGGTCGAATCAAGCTTTCGGCTCCCGCAATCCGAAGGCTCCATTCTCGCCTCGCTCGAAGGTGGAGCGATTATCGAAGAAAAACGCTTCGCAGGAAATCTTGTCTTTCTACGAGCCCGCGGACCAGCATCCCTTTTTGACCGGTACCGGCGTTTCCGTGAGAACCATGATCTTTCCCGCTAAGCAGTTTCGCAATTATTGTGGCCTGATAAAAATCGCGAGGTGTGGTTTTCCTTGGGAGAAAACCACGAAAAGGCCTGTCGCTTCGCGGATTTCCTGCAGGCGGCACTGGTTGAAAGTAGCGATATGCGGCTTTCTTCGCGGAAAGCCGCATGCAGTTCGGTGGCACTACAGAGTTCCACAGGAAATCCGGGTTCGGTCTACACCAATCGCGAAACTGCGCTAGCGAATATTGAAATCGTTAACAACCAGGCGTGTGTCCACCATGACGTGTGGCGTGATGGCGTGGAAGCCCCACATATGAACCCAGGCGTTACCTGTCCGGAAGGTGAGGAATGACTTCATCACACCTGCAGGAAAGAACGTGAGCAAAACGAAAATAACCGAGACTGCCGCATGGTACAGCGAGTCATAGCGTGTCCATGATTCGAAGACGTGCATGAGCGGGTAGCTGACGGCGCCTGCCAGAAAGGCGACTGGCGGAGAGAACAACCGGGCATAGCGCGGCAGCAGAATCGCATAGATGAAGATCATGATGGGGAGATCCGTCCCACACAGATGCAGCATTAGGGAGAGCGCTCCACCGACGAGCTGCTGGTGCGGCGTGAGCTGAAAGATGTTGGGGCCGGCTAGTTCGTAGGCGCAGCCGATGAGCATGACAACGGCGATGATGAGCGCGTCGTTCTTCCAGTTGGCGGATCGCAGATTGAGCGCCTGGTGCGAGTAGCCACGCAAGCGAAAGATGAGATATGGAAGAAGCGCGAGGAAGATGCCGTTGTATGCGGCCCAGGTGTAAACAGCGGCCGGTGACTGGACGTGCGTCGCACCGAAGAGGCAGCCATTGAGATGCATCGCGAGCCCCTCGCCGAAATAGTGCTGTCCAATGATGCGGCCCGCGAACAGAACGACGGCGCCGTAAGTCCACATGGCCCCCGTTTCGCGCATCGCGATGTCCCGCTCAGGAGCGCGCTCGGCGAGGTTGGAAAGTGGGCGATGACGCGCCAAAAAGGAGACGACGCCGATGAGCAGGATGATCGAAAAGAGACCGATGGAATTGTTGAGCACATCGGTTATGGGCGGTGTGGCGGCGAGTTCAGGCCGGTCGAGAGGCACGCCGTTCCGGCAAAGCAGGATGGCTGCCGCACTGAGCAGGCACCAGATCACGAGAGCGATCCAGAGGCTCGGCTGATGGACGAGATACTTGATCCGTGACGCTGCGGGATTGATCATTCGGCCTCGCCTCTCTTAGACTATGACCGCCTGGATGAGAACGAACTTAAACCTGTTGCACCCTCCGGTTCAGCAGGTCATGGCAACAAGGATTGTGACAAGGGTACAGGCCTCAGGCAAGCAATCTGGGGCCGACCTTGCTTGATTTTACGAGGTGGTAAACTCGGATGCAGGGAGGGGTATCCTCGATGAATCTCCTCAGCAAGGCACTCAACAGGGTTTTGCAGCTCTTCGGAAGAAAACCGCCACCGGAGGACGACCCTTACTCGTACGTCATGGCGCCCAAAAAGCCACGCCCGCCCTACCGCAGCGCTGCTGCCGTCGCGGAACCACCCGAATAGCGTATTCTACCGGCTCGTCGCCGCGCCGGCCACGTGGCGAATCCAAGGGTATAAGTCTCGGGCGACAAAGAGCGTGAAAAGAAGGAATCAGCGGGTGGGAAAAGGCCTAGCGGAGATATGCCTTCAGTTGGTCTACGCTTGAACTGAAGGGGATCGAACCGGTATCGAGGATTTCATAACCTCCTCGTTTAGCCTCCTCGCGAAGAAAGCGTCCCCAGCCCATCATGTTCTCGTTTGCTAGATCAGGTTGCTGGCGGTCGTGCGTGAGTCTGGCGGCGCGGACGGAGTCACTGCAATCTACAAGAATAATCCGCGCGTTTGTAATCCCTGCGGCGGCAATCGCCTCCTCAATAAATCCAATTCTCATCTGGCCCTCAAATAAGACCATCTTCCCGGAATTCAGCAAAGGAGCAATCCGTTGCATCCACTCCATAGTCATTGCCCGCTGCCAACCGCCGCCAGGACCATAGTCGCCCACATACGTGGCCATGATCTCCGCAGATGGAACGCCGATGGAGTCGAAAAACCTGACCTTACAGATTGGAAGCGCGGTCCGAACAGCGTGGGCTAGAGTCGTCTTTCCCGAACCGGAAGCCCCCGTAAGAATTAGTAGTGAGCCCGCCACAAGGCGAGTATAGCTGTCGGCCGCTATCGTCCTGGATAGGTTCCAAACTAATCCGCTCGATGCGTTATCTTTAACGCCTTTATGAAGGTCGCGCGCTCTTCGGCGTCATGGGGCGAGGCCACCCTCTCAACGGCGATACGTTGTCGAGCGAATTCCTGGGCGAAGCCGGGAAGAAGCTTTGTTAGCGTCGCGATCAGAGCTATCTGGTTCCAGGCTAATTCGTCTTGTTCTTGCTGTAGGGCGACAACTCTCTCGCACAGGACTGTTACGACCTTCTCTGACATTTGGTACGTTTCTCCTCGAAATGGTTCGCAAGCAATGGCCGATGCTACGACGTTAATATCCATACCTTTGGCGCTGATTGGCGTCGACCCCCTGGGTCTTCACTCGGTTTGCTGGAAAGTCGTTTTTGCAAAATTCTCTCCAGCGTGCACTATGCGGCTTGAGCTGCGAATCGATCCTGCTTTGCATCCCGGGCAGTTGATGGCGTAAGGCTACAGTTCGCGGTCCAGCGACATTCGACTCTTCTACCGGACAAACGACAGTTCCTCGAGAGACACCTGGGTCGTACGATCGGTATCTACACCGGCTCGAATCACACGGTACTGGTTCCCAAGAGAAGGGATGTCACGCGATTGTCATGGGCTTGTAATTCCGTCAGTGCGGTGCCGGAAAACTGACAGTTGGGGCATTTTGATCATGCGAGGCGCGACGCGTACCAAGCCGTCTGTATTTGCCTCCTTCGGTTTTCCGCCGGTAGAGATGAGATAGGAGACACGATACCTGCCTCATCTGAGGTTGCCGGTGCGGCTTTTCAAAGCGGTTCAAAACTTCATGGAGAGAACACATTCCCAGCGAACGGTTAGAATTCTGGTGCATGCTAGCCCCCTGGATACCTACCTTTGCCGTCCGGCAGGACCCGCCGCTGCTGGAGGTCTTTGCCGTCGGCGCGGCAGTGCTGGTCGGCGTCACGCTGGTGCACGGTTTTGTGCTGGCACGCATCGTTGGCGACTATCATCGTGGGGCCCGGCGCCTGCTTGAACACGCAAACCATCCGTTCTGGGCATCGTTGCGATTTGGCCGCTCCGTGCTTCTTATGCTGGTGCTGCATATCGTCGACATGACTATCTGGGCCACCGTGCTCACTCGGCTCGGCCTGGTTGCCGACATACGGAGCAGTCTTTACTTCACCGCCAACAGTTACACCACCTTAGGCTACGGAGGCATGCCGCTCGGCGACGGATGGCGCGAACTTGGGCCCATGATGGCGATCAGCGGCCTTTTCACCTTTGCCTGGACCACTGGCGTCATGTTCAATGTCGTGGGCTATCAACGCCAGCTGATCGACCAGTTGGCGGAAGAATTTGCGCGCAAAAAACAATTGCATCGAGAGTTCCTTGGCGAGCTCAGCGCGCTACGCCGCAAGGAAGCAGAACAAGAGAAACTCGCTCGGGCCGCGGAGCTGCAGAGCGAGGAAGGCAAGCCCCTCTTTCGCCGATTCCATATGCGGTGGGAAGACCGAAAGGAACTTTACGCCATTCGGCGGACAGCCATGAAGCAGGCCGCAGAAGCTCTGGAAAGAGAACGCCAGGCGAGAGCCAAGATCTATCAGCCTCCACCCCATATCCCGCCCGCACCCTGAACGGGTTACCACCGGCCACACCTGCCGGCAATGGAAGCAGCACTCTTCAAAGCCGGGACTATTCAGCGCGGAGAGCTTCCACTGGATTCACCGATGCTGCGCGCTGTGCCGGCATAAAACTCGCCGCCATCGACGCCAGCCCCAGCAGCACGGCCACGCAACTCAGCGTCACTGCATCCCACGCCTGCACACCGAACAATAGATTGCGCATGAACCAGGATGCACCCACAGAACAGACCAGCCCGATGGCCAGCCCGGCGGCCGTCAGCCATCCCGCCTGGCGCATGACGAGCCCGTACACGGAACTTCGCTGGGCCCCCAAGGCCATGCGTACGCCGATCTCCCGTGTCCGCTGAGTCACCGAGTAGGCAACCACTCCGTAGAATCCAACCACGCCCAGTACCAGCGCTATCGCCGCAAACCCTCCCACGAGCGACGCGGAGAATCGGTGAAGGAGCGCCGCCTGCGTGCCGCCAATTTTCTCTGTCATGCTGGCTTCGTCCGATACGCCCAGGTTTGCATCAATCTGGTGCAGCGTGCTCACCAGCGCAGGCAACAGCGTTCCTGGCTCTTGCGATGTGCGCACAGCCAAGCTAAAAGAGTAGTCGTGCGTCTGGTTGATGGGGAAATACTCCGCGGGCATGATGGACTCATCAAGCGGGCCCTCGCGAACGTTCTCCACAACGCCGACGATCTCCCACACCGACGGACGCCCGCCCTCGTCATTGGCGATCCTCTGACCAATCGGGTCCTGGCCCGGGAAATACTTCCCAGCCAGCGCCTGGTTGATCACGACTACGCCGGGTGTAGAGGTATTATCTGCTTCAGTAAACACTCGTCCGCGCACCAACCTGGCCTTGACCGTAGGCAGGTACTCCGGGTTCACATGTCGCTCGACGACCTCATTCTGTTCTCCCTGGTATGGCCTTCCCGGGAACTGAATCGAATCAGTCGGGCAATTACACTCCACGGGCAGCACGCTGCTCATCCCGGCCGACTTTACGCCCGGAAGGCTCGAAACACGGCGCGCAACCTCCTGGTACAGGCCCATCATTTGCTCGTCAGTTTTGTAAACGCTCCCGGGCGCCATCACACGCACGGTTGCCACATGATCCGGATCGAAACCGAGCGCCACATGGAGGAGCCGATACAGGCTCTGCCCCAGTAGCCCCGCGCCAGCCAGCAACACTACCGCGATCGCCAGTTCAACGACCACCAGGTTTGCACCCAACCTCCGCCAGAGCAGGCCGGCGGCGCCGCGGTCCCCATCGGCCAACCCGTCACGCAACTTCTGCAACGAAAGCCGCCAAGTTGCCGTAGCGGCCAACAGCAACGCAGCCAGCAGCGCAATGGCTGCGCCACACACGCCGGTGTGTGCGTTCCATCCGACCCCTCCCAGAAAGGGCATGCTGGATGCCATATCCTCAGGGACAAGACGGCGGAGAAGCCTCATGGTGCAGATGGCAACGGCCGCCCCGGCCAAGCCGCCGAACACTGCGAGTAAGAACCCCTCGGTCACAAATTGCTGCAACAGCCGCGCGTACGTAGCACCCAGCGCACCACGCACAGCAATCTCACGCCTGCGGCTCTCCGAGCGCACAAGCACCAGGCTGGCCACGTTGACGCACGCAATCAACCACAACAGGGCGGCCCCGCCCAACAGGGTCAACAGGATGGGCCGCACGTTGCCGATGATGATCTCCGAGAGTGGCACGACACTGGCGCTCAGGCTCGGGGCCGGGCTTGGGATATTGCCGTTGGAGTTGTTTCGCGATGGCCGTCATCTCGGCTTGTGCTGAAGGCATGGTGACGCCGTCCCGGAGCCTTCCTATTCCCATAAAGGGGTAGAACGTTCGCGAATGCTCGTGAGGCGACAACACATTGATGGGAACCCAGAACTCCGCATTGCCGCTTGGCGCGAAGGAGAACGACCGCGGCAGAACGCCGATGATCGTGTACGCCTGGTTATCCAAATCCACGGTTCGCCCCACAGCCTCGGGCTTTGCGCCAAATCGATTGAGCCATGCCGCATAACTCAGGATTACGACATTTGCGCCGCCGGGCAGGTCTTCGCCGGGATAGAAATCGCGCCCCAGCATAGGATGCACACCAAGGGTCTGAAAAAAGCCGCCGCTGACGCGCTCGCCCTGAACCGGCTCCGCGCCGGAGTTGGTGTGCAGAAGATAGCCGCTACCACTGTAGACGTCGAGCGAACGTGAAGGATTTGTTCAGTCTCTGCCAGTCGAGAAAATCCGGATACGAGAGCGGCCAGCGCGGCGATTCAATGCTGCTTTCGTTCACAGACATCAGCCGGCCAGGATTCGCATACGGAAGCGGCTGCAACAAAGCCGCATCCACAAAGCCGAAAATCGCCACGCTCGCGCCGATGCCGAGAGCCAGCACAAGGATCGCAGTGACCGCAAAACCCTGGATTCTTCACCAGCTGGCGAATCGCAAACTTCGTATCGCGCACCAGATTGTCGAGCCATACCACCCGGTTTCTCAGCTAGAAGCGCTCTTGCGCCGCGTGCACATTGCCGAACTCGACCCGTGCTCTTGCGCCGCGCCTCCTCTTCGGTCAAGCCTTCACTCTTCAGCTCATCGGCTTCGAGCCCCAGGTGCGCCTTGATCTCCTCGGCAAAATCATCCGCGCTCCGTCTGCGTTTGAACATACTTGGGCCCTCTGCGCCGATCGGTCACGCGCTGCCGTAGGCAATATTTGTCATCGGCAACTTTTTTGGGTCGGCATCCGTCCCAAGAGTCTCACCTGCCGGGCCGGATGTCAATATTCCGGTAAGCCCTGATCGTTTCCCGATTTTGCGCCAGAAGAACCGCGAGATCGCCCGGCTGGGGACAGGGTTTGCCTCTATTCAGCCGACGAGATAGGCTCGGTGAATTTGATCTCGTTCCCAGAGTCATCATTCACACGGAAATCGCGATTCCCCCAGGGCTTGCGTAAAATCTCTTGCGAGATACGCGCGCCACGGCTCTTAAGTTCCATATACAGGGCCTCCAGGTCTTCGCCGAAGATGTGGATTCCTACCGGTGAAGAACGCTGTGCATCTTCCTCAAATAGATGAATCGCAATGTCGTCGCGTTCAACGATCGCGTAATTCCCCCCCGGCATCTCCATGGCGACCCGGAATCCAAGTTTTTGCTCGTAATACCTTAGGGACTGTTTAAGGTTAGAAACCGGGAGTTCCGGGGCTATTCGTGAAAGCTTTACCATCACTCATTTCTCCGTTCGGTTGGGTCTTCGTATCGAAAGAGACCACGGACCGCAAGGAGGGTAGCACGGAGGAATCTTCTCAGGCCAGCAGCCAGGATGCTGACAATCCTATCTGCGATAGAAGGAACTGGGTGAAGAGGAAATTGTCCGTCCAGCCCTGCTTGAACGATTCATAGATGAAGTCCATGAATTCTGGAGGATCGAAGATGAAGAGAAATAAGGCCACCATCAAAACGAGCAGTACGGACGAGTACTTTCGCAACCTGCTGGGACGTGCTGAGAAGCTGGATCGGGGCGAGACCCTCCCCGCCGAAATCACGATTTCTTTCGAGGATCCTATGGAACTTCTTAACATCCTGACGTCCGAGCGGGTTAGATTGTTAAGGCGCGCCAAAGAGGGATCGCTGCCCATCTCTGACCTCGCTGACGGTCTGAAGCGAGATGTCCGCGCAGTTAGCCGTGATGTGGTTATTCTTGAAAAGGCGGGTCTATTACGAACCAGCTACCGCGTGAATCCGGGACACGGCAGGCTCAAGATCGTTGAAGCTCTTGCGCACGGATACAAGTTAACAGCGAATCTGTAGGCAATTGCGTGGATTGACTCGGCGGTCGACACACCCCTATCCTCTGTATCAGTTCCGTCCCGCCTCCCATTGTCCATTGTGGTTCTTTCACTGGGAAGCAGGGATAAGATCCTGTCGCCGCGAAAATCCTGAACGCAAGTGTCGTCTTTTGCCTCCCATTCTCGATTTCCCCTGTAAGAGCGTTTGCGAAGCGATTCATCGCGGCCGGACCTATACTGTAGGCGCGCCCAAAGCATCCTCGCTCGTGGAGGTCAATCGTGGCAGCAACCTGTTCCCCGGAGAAACATCCGCAAAGCGACGTGCTCTTCAGCACGTTGTATTCCGAACTGCACCGATTGGCGAGACGCCAATTAGGCGGTCAATTTATTCCGGGGCGCCTCGGCGCCACCACTCTGCTGCACGAGGCCTACCTGAACATGGCCCAGGGTGCCGACCATTCGTTTCCTGACCGCGCTCGCTTCATGGCGTATGCTGCGCGCGTGATGCGCGGGCTCATCATCGATCACGCGCGTGCCCGCAGCAGCGCGAAAAAGGGTGGCCGCTATCAGATCACCGCGGTCACGCTCGATAACCTGGAAAATCCGGTCAACGCCAGGGAACTTACTCTGATCAACGACGCACTGGAGGAACTGAACCTGGTTGAGCCTGAGCTCGCCACGCTGGTCGACCTCAAGTTCTTCTGCGGATTCTCTTTCGCAGAGATCGGCGCGATGCAGAAGATCTCAGAGCGCACCGTGCAGCGGAAGTGGGAAAAGGCTCGCATCTATCTGCACCAAAGCATCGGCGGGAGTGGGCGCCATGACTAAGCCGGCTGCTCCTCAGTGGAAGGACGAATGGCGGCTCCTCAGCCCGCTGCTCGACCAGGCGCTCGCATTGGAAGGAGAAGAGCGCCAGAGATGGATCAAGGCCCAGGAGCCCGGGATCGCCTACCGGCTGGAAATCCTGCTTCTCGAACACAGCGTCCTCGCTTCTGATGGATTCCTGGAAACCGGTGTGGTCGATTTACCATCGACCACCGCAACGCTGGCAGGGCAGACGATTGGAGCCTTCGAGGTCGTTTCCCAGATTGGCCAGGGTGGCATGGGGAGCGTCTGGCTGGCACGGCGCAATGACGGACGTTTTGAACGCCAGGTGGCCCTGAAGTTCCTCAACATCGCACTGCTGGGGAAAGAGGGGGAAGACCGATTCAAACGCGAAGGCAAGATACTTGCGCTGCTTGCCCACCCTCATATCGCCGAGTTAATCGACGCGGGGGTCAGCGATGCAGGCCAACCCTATCTGGTGCTCGAATATGTCGACGGCGACCAGATCGACCGCTACTGCGATCAGCGCCAGCTTGATCTTCCCACGCGCATCCACCTCTTTCTTCAGGTACTCGATGCGGTCGCTGCGGCCCACGCAAACCTGATCGTCCATCGCGACCTCAAACCCTCGAACGTGCTGGTGGCTAAGGACGGCGACGTCAAGTTGCTGGATTTCGGCATAGCCAAGCTGATCGAGGCCGAGAGCAACTCCGAACGCCCGACAGCCTTTACCATCGGTGGAACCGCGCTGACTCCCGAGTACGCAGCTCCCGAACAACTGAACGGCGAGGCCATCACCGTATCCACGGATGTCTATGCGTTGGGCGTGCTGCTCTACCTGTTGCTGACTGGGCGGCATCCTACCGGTGCTGGCCAGAGCTCGCCGGCGGAGCTGATAAAAACCATCGTCGAGTCCGAACCGTTGCGTCCCTCCGACGCGGTGGCCAGCGCGGGCGACGCCGCAGCTCGTGCCCTCTTACGCAGCGCTTCGGTGGAGAAGCTTCGCCGCGTCCTGCGCGGGGACCTGGACACCATCCTGGCCAAGGCACTCAAAAAGGAGCCGCGGGAACGGTATGCATCCGTCGGCGCGTTTGCAGACGACCTACGCCGTTACCTGAAGTCGGAGCCGATCAAAGCGCGGCCCGACACGCTCATATACCGTGGCGGAAAATTCGCTCGCCGGCATCGTGCGGGCCTAGTCATTGCTCTGCTTGCGCTGGTGGGTGTGGCCGCCGGCATCACAGGAATGCTCCTGCAAGCGCGCACAGCACGCATCCAGCGCGACTTGGCGCTGCGCCAACTGGCGCGAGCCGAGCGCATGACCGACCTCAATGAGCTTTTGCTCAGCGATGCCGCGCCTGTGGGCAAACCGCTCGCTGTCGACCAGTTGCTGGAGCGGGAAGAGCGCGTAATTGAGCATGAACGCAATCCTGACGCTGCCAACCACGTGGAGCTGCAGCTTTCCCTGGGCAACCAGTACTCGAGCGAGGATGAAAACGACAACGCATTGCGCGTGCTCAATGCTGCCTATCGCGTCTCCCGAGATTTGAAGGACCCCTCCGTTCGTGCCAAGGCCTCCTGTGTTCTTGCCGGGGCCATGGTTCCGGTAGGGGAGTTGGCGCAAGCGGAGGCGCTTTACCAGGAAGGCATGCGCGAGTTGGGGAATGCGCCGCAGTTCGCGTCTGAGCGCGCCACTTGCCTGCTTCATGGCAGTGAGGTCGCGGATCGCAATGGGAATTCGGAAGAAGCCATCTCTCTCGCCCGCGCAGCAGAGCAGGCCATCCAGTTAGCGCCGGCGCAATGGAATCTCGAGGGGCTCAATATCCTGGTCAATCTCGGCGGGGTTTTGGGAGGTGCCGGCAACTTTCGCGAGGCCGAAACCATCTTTCAGAAAGCGTCGGACCTGATGACCGCGCTCGGATACGACGATTCCCAAAAGGCGGTGAAACTTTTCCACGGCTGGGCGTTCACGCTGTACTACGACGGGCGCGAGCTCGAGGCACAACGACTGTACCGGCGCGCGCTCGATATCAGCCGCAATGATGAGAGCAACAGCGCCGTCGCTCCTGACTTATTGCTCAACTATGCGATCTTATTGCGAGAACTAGGACAAAGAACCGAAGCTGCGCGGTATTTTGCCCTCGCATCTAAAAAGGCCCGCGAGTTGAATGACAACGTCCTTACTGACTATACCGAGCTGGTGCAGACCGATATGTTTACAGACGCGCATGCATTTGACCGGGCCACGCGACAGGCGGCTGAGTTGGAGCAGAGGCTGCGCAAACGATATGCGCCAGAGCATTTCATCTTTGCGGAGCTGTCTTCGAGGAGAGCCCGCATTGCGCTAGGGCAGGGCGATCTTCCATCCGCCGCCCATTTCGCGAAGGAGGCGGTGGAGCTCGATGAGGCCTCCATTCGAAGAATAGGCGAATGCGCGGCCCTTCTTTCCACTCTTCTAGAGCGCAAATCCGGCATCGACCTGAAAAATGGCGAGCGTGAGCAGGCGGCATCCGACGCGAGACGCGCGATTAAACTTCTTGAAGACAGGGAGGATCCAAGCATCCTGTCGAGCAATGTTGGCCGCGCTTATTTAGCGCTGGCCCTGGCTCTCGAAGCCGAAGGTAAGCCGGATGAAGCTCAGCTGGCAGCGCGCAAAGCCTATGCTAATCTGCAGACCACGCTGGGATCCGACCAACGTGACACCCAGCGCGCGCGTCAACTGACAAATAGCCGCTTCCCGAGCCACTGACCACCAGGCCTTTTTTGCGCTGCCAAGGTTCAGAAGAAGGCGGAAGCGGCTTTTCGTCGGATAGGATGCATGGCCAATCTTGAGCAATCCGCCGAGCAACTCTTCGGAGTCGCTCTCGATCTGCCACCGGAGCAAAGAGCTGCCTTTCTGGATCGAGCTTGTGGCGATGTTCCTGAACTCCGTCGCATGGTAGATGACCTCCTTGCCAACCATGATCGGCTTGGCAGCTTTCTCGGACAGCCCTTGTGCCATTCTGTGAACGGATCTGGTCTTTCGGGCAGTATTTCTTCCCCCCACAGTTATCTAACAGCCGGCACAAACCTTGGCCATTACTGCATCGTCGAGCCTCTCGGCTCGGGGGGAATGGGCGTCGTGTACCTAGCTCGGGATGTCATCTTGAATCGCAATGTCGCCCTCAAGATTTTGCCGGTCGAACTCTCCAAAAGCAAAGATCTCTTGCATCGGTTCGAGCGGGAGGCGCTTGCAGCGTCGTCTCTCAACCATCCAAACATCGTTACGATTTACGAGCGCGGACAGGAGGGTTCCACTCATTATATCGCGATGGAGCTGGTAGAGGGGAAGACACTGCGCCAGCTGCTGGACACTGGCTTGCTGCCTATTCGGAAGACGATTGAGATTGCGGCGCAAATTGCCGAGGGCCTGGCCAGGGCGCATGAAGCGGGAATTGCCCACCGGGATCTGAAGCCCGAAAATCTTATGGTCACGCCCGATGGATTGGTGAAAATCCTCGACTTTGGACTAGCTAAGTACGCTTTAGGGGATTTCGAACCATCTAGACTGAGCACCCGTGCCGCGTTGCATACTCAACCGGGTCTGATCCTTGGAACGATGCAATACATGTCGCCCGAGCAGGCCAGCGGCGGTTCGTCCGATGCCCGGTCAGACCAGTTCTCGCTCGGCCTGGTCCTCTACGAGATGGTGACCGGAGAACGCGCTTTTCAGAGGCATACAGCAGCGGAGACTTTGGCGGCGATCATCCGGGAACAGGCCGCACCAATCGGCGTGCGGCACCCTGATGTCCCCGCTCCGCTTTGCTGGGCAATCGAGAGGTGCCTGGCGAAAGAGCCCGATAGCCGTTACAAAGCCACCCGCGACCTGGCGCGTGAACTTGCAACCATACGCGATCACATGACGGAGAGGCCACAAAAGCCGCTTGAATTACGATCGACAAATCTGCCGATTCAGCGGACTGGGTTCGTCGGACGAAAGAACGAAGAACTCTATGTCAAGGAGTTGCTGCTACGAGAGGATATGCGGCTGGTCACGATAACCGGCTCCGGAGGTATTGGCAAGACACGCCTTGCGGTTCAGGTGGCAAGTAGTGTTGCTGGGCACTTTCCAGGAGGCACTCATTTTATTGCTTTGCACACGCTGAGCGACCCTGCTTTAGTTCCCTCTGCGATTCTTCAGGCCCTAGGCATAAAAGAGGCGGGGGAACAGCCGGCGCGTGAGAAGCTCAACGAAATTTTGCGGGATTTCTCCAGCGAGCCCATGCTGCTCGTGCTGGACAATTTTGAACATCTCGTCGCGGGGGCGTCTGTCGTGACGGAGTTGCTGGCCACGTCTGCAGGTTTGAAGATACTGGTGACCAGCCGCGCGGCGCTGCACTTGTATGGCGAGCAAGAATTTCCCGTCCCTCCGCTGGGTTTGCCAAACGCACGTGCCTTACCGCCGGTTGATGCGCTCTCACAGTATTCAGCGATCGCTCTATTCGTCCAGCGGGCCGTCGCCTCGAAGCCTGATTTTGAACTTACGTGGGAAAATGCGCCGGCTGTCGTTGAAATTTGTACTCGGCTGGATGGTCTGCCGCTCGCCATCGAACTCGCGGCAGCTCGAATTAAAGTTCTGTCGCCGGCGTCGATGACGAAGCGTCTGGCAAGCCGACTGAAACTATTGACAGGTGGCTCGCGTGATCTGCCACAACGCCAGCAGACGCTTCGGGCAGCAGTCGACTGGAGCCACGAGCTACTGAGCGCGGCTGAGCAAAGACTTTTTCGTAGATTGTCCGTATTCGTGGGTGGATGCAATCTGGAAAGCGCCGAGGCTGTCTGCGATGCCAAGCGCGATCTCGATTTGGACTTGCTCGACGGTATGGCATCCATGGTCGACAAAAGTCTGCTGCAACAGATCCAGCATGCAACCGGCGAATCGCGCTTTGTGATGCTGGAAACAATTCGCGAGTATGCGATGGAGAGGCTGGAAGCCAGTGGAGAGAAGGCGCTCACGAAGCGCGCTCATGCCGCGTACTGCCTGGTGCTGGCGGAAGAAAATGTTGCGGAGGAGAATGACAGCGCGGGAGCAGACTGGCTGCATCGGCTCGCGGCCGAGCACGACAACTTCCGCGCCGCTGTTGAGTGGTTGATTGAGGCCCAGGATGCGGAATGGGGCCTTCGTTTGGGCTGTGCCTTATTCCGTTTCTGGGAGACAAGCGAATATCTTTTCGAAGGAAGAGACGCGCTGACCAGACTCCTTAAGATGCCAGGGGCCGCCGGAGCTACCACAGGGCGGGCTCGCGCGTGTTTTGCCGCAGGCGCGCTCGCCGCTGAGCAGGGTGACTATGCCGTTGGGGATACGCTTATTCGGGAAAGTCTGGAAATCGCGCGCCGATTAGGCGACAAGGAGGCGGTCGCGGTCTACCTGAACGCTCTCGCCATAAATGCCAGGGGCCGGGGAGACCTGGCCCTTGCGCAATCCCTGCTCGAAGAATGCTTGATCAATTGGAGACAGACCGAAAGTCAGGAGGCCATTGCCCTCTCGCTCAGTAATCTGGGGAACATCGTACAGATGCAAGGGGACTATTCGCGCGCCACAACAATATATGACGAATGCCGCTCCATTTTTGAAGGGTTGGGAGATTCCATTGGCGCCGCCTGGTCCATGAACAGCCAAGGGGATGTCTTTCGCGATCAGGGACTCTACCCTGCTGCGGCTGCGTTGTATGGACAGTGTCTGCAACTCTTTCGGGAGGTTGGGGATCCGTGGGGCATCGCCGGGACGCTCGCCGACTTGGGAAACCTGGCGACGAAAGAGGGCGCATATGACAGCGCCTCCTCTTTCTATCGGGAAAGCATAGTGATCTTCCGGCAGCTGGACCATAAACGCGGCATCGCCCGCCTGATAGAGTGTTTCGCCTGCTTATCGGCCGCTCAACATCGATCAGAGCATTCGCTACGGCTAGCAGGGACGGCGGCGGCGCTACGGCAGAGCATCGGGGCTCCACTCACACCCGCGGAAGAATCCAAGCTCGAAGCAGCAATCGAACCTGCGCGCGAGGCGTTGACCGAAAATGCCGGCGCTACGGCATGGTTGGAGGGCTGGGCGATGCCTGCGGAGACAGCCGTTGAGAGGCTGCTGGCGTTGGAACTTTAAATCTCAGGAGTACAGAGGCGAGAATATTGCGCGGACGTCTTGCCTAATAGGTTGTTGCCGTGGTCGGCGAAGCCCGGCTTGATTAAATTTCATCGGCTGGCTGGAGCATCGCCGGCGCCACGATCCCTATTCTGCAAATGCGGGATCGATAAGTCTGCGCACGGCGGAAATGCGATTGGCGGGTAAGCCCACGCGCCTCGCGTGTTCCTGGATCGTGGCCTCATCCGGCGCCAAGTATACGCAGTAAACCTTGTTTCCTGTTACGTAGCTATGAAGCCATCGTATGTGCGGGCCCATCTCCTTAAGAACACCGACCGACTTCTGTGATACTTCCCGTAATTGAGCTTCAGTTAGGTCTCCAGCGCCCGGGATATCTCGTTCGATGACAAACTCCGGCATAACGCACCTTCTAATGTCCAGCGATCCTAGCATGCAGATGGGAACTCCCTCAAGAAGACTTGTAAGGTTGGCCCCGTGCTATCAGGTAATAAATTCTACCAACTGTCGTCTTTCCGTCTCGGATTGCGATTAATCAAATGGAGACCGGTCGCGGGGCGCCGAATATAGATAGCCGCGGCTCTCCAAATCGCGCGATAGGAGCAAGACCATGCAGAAAGAAAATGGAATAAGCAAACAAATCAGGGTTGCCCGTCATGCGGCAAGCCTTACGCTGCGCCTGCTGTTGCTCGGCAGCTTCGCCATGACTACTCCTCTCTTCTCCCAGAGCGGCGGCCCCATGGATCATTCGGAGCAAACGCAAACACCGCCGGAGCTTGTTCAGGCTGTACGGGGGGCCACGCAGAAGTACACCGATGTCAATGCTGCTATCAATGCCGGGTATCATCCCGTCCTTGGCTGTGTCTCGGGGCCCGATCATGGCGCCATGGGGGTGCACTACCTGAACGCAAGCCTATTGAACGGAGAGGCAGATGCCACACAACCCCAGGCCCTGATTTATGAGCCTTTGGGGGGAGGGAAAATGCGGCTGGTTGGCGTTGAGTTCATCGTGGACCAAGCTACCTGGGGAAAAAAGAATTCAGCCCCGCCGCAGCTCTATCAGCAACTGTTCCAGTTGATTCCCAGCCCAAACAGGTACGGCCTGGACACCTTTTACGAACTGCACGTGTGGGCGTGGCAGGACAATCCAAATGGAGCATTCGTCGATTGGAATAACAAAGTGAACTGCAACCTTCAAGGCACGACTCTGTAGCCGCAATCTCCAACCACGAGAACAAGGGCCAATCGGCACTTGTTCTCGTGTACGGTAGTTTGCTTTCCGCGCGGGAGTACGCCTTGACCGGATCGTCGCTACCCAACGGATGAATGCCTGTGATTTCATATAGTCAACGTTTGCGCCCCCGGTCGTGGGTGCAAAAAGGACCTATATGTCTGACCTGTCCGATGGTGAAGGTATTTCTCTCAAGGGCTTTGCTTCTGCCTCACATGGAGCCGAATTCGCCGCCTATATTTCCGCGCTGGAAGCCTTTGACCAGCTGGAACAACTGCAGGAGCTAAAGGCATTGGGGCGCGAATATACCGGCATCGGCCCAGGCTCCCAGGTGCTTGAGGTCGGCTGCGGGTTTGGATTGGAAACGCTGCGGCTCGCTCACTTGGCGCTCCCCGGCGGTCTCGTGGCCGGATGCGACCTTAGTTCCGATTTCCTGGCCGAAGCGCGGCGCCGCGCCGAGGCGGCTGAGGTCAACATAGCCTTCAAGCAGGCGCGCGTGGAGAAGCTTCCCTACCCCGACCAGTCGTTCGAGATCCTATGGTCGGAACGCTTGCTCATCTATGTTTCGAACCTGCGGCAAGCTGCATCAGAGATGCGGCGGGTGCTCCGTAGCGGAGGCCGCCTGGTGAGCATCGAGCCGGACATCAGCACATCGACACTTAACCTGAATAACCGGGACTTGGTACGCCGGGTGATGGGGCACGAAGCGGATAAGAACGTTGCTCATGGTTGGTTGCCCGGCCAGCTCGGCGGGATACTTGAGGGCGCGGGGTTCAGCGATATCCGCCTTGCGACCCGCGTGGTTATCTTCACACCCGAACTCGCAGCCGGTTATTTCGCGCAATGCGGTCGTTCGGCCGCCGCGGACGGCGTCCTTTCCGTTGCTGAGCTGTACGATTGGGATTCGGGAATTGAGGCACTTCTTAAAGAAGGAGAGCTTTTTGCAACCGTCGGCTACTTCTTGTTCACAGTCAGAGCGTAGCAGTCGATATGTATCTCTTCGTCGAGATCAGCCGTGCGGTTTCGAGAGCCTTGTGGAGGGAGGTGAAGTCGAGCGAGATTTGTACGATGGTTTTCATAATGGTTTGGCCGAAGACAGGTGAGTCGCAGGAAGGATCACACGTCTCTCGACGGGCAATTCTAATTCACCGAGGCCGGCGGGTTTCGCCATTTCCAAGTGCGCCCACATCATCTTCCGTAAATTGTGCGCCCTGGCCCAGGGATTTATCGAGGGGGCGGCCACGCACTACGGTGAGGCGGCGATTTTCGAGCATCGTGAATGCATGCACAAAGCGGATAGAAGGTGTCTCTGCTACATCTCTTTTTCATCCGACCGGAGCCATTAAGGCGTGCGATCGGCTGCGGAGGATTTCTGGGAAGAGATTCTGCCCGGCCAACCTACGTCAAACAGCAAAGCGTTCCGTATTTTGTTGGCCAAGGACAATCGTGTTAACCAGGCGGTCGCATCACGGCTTTTGGCGAAGCTGGGCCATACTCCAGTCATCGCCAATAACGGCCGGGAGGCCCTTGATCTGCTCGAGCAAGAGACCTTTGACCTGGTGCTCATGGACATTCAAATGCCCGAGATGGACGGCATCTTAGCCACGAAAAGCATTCGCGAGCGTGAGAAATCGACGCAACGGCACATACCAATCATCGCCATGACCGCACATGCCATGAAGGGAGACCGTGCGCGTTGCATTGCCGCAGGCATGGATGGATATGTTACCAAGCCCATCAATCTTGAGGAGGTGACGGCGGCCATCTTAGCTGCGCTGCATATCGCGCCAGAGCCCGACACCCGCCCCAGTCGCAGAGGAGAGATACTGGAAATTAGCGAAGCGTGTTGGGATATGTCCAAAACCCTGGAGCAACTCGGCGGAGATGAGACGCTCCTTCAGGAAGTCATGGACATCTTTCTCGAGCAAGCTCCGAAACATCTGGCAGCCTTGCGTCTTGCCGTGGCACAGGGGCAAGCCGAAAGAGTAGAGACAACTGCCCACACGCTGAAGGGGGAGCTTGGTTATCTGGGGATTCCAGCGATATCGCAACGGGCTTCGGAAATTGAAGAAATCGGGCGATCCAAAAACGTTAGCCGCGCCACGAGCCTTCTTCCGCAGTTCGAAGCGGATATCACAGGTTTGTTTCGTGCGATACGCAGCGCGAAGGCATGCCCCTGGAACCGCGCGTAACCGTAGGGCCGGGCATTCAGCAAATGCGGTTACGGCAGCATCCGGGGCATTCGATCATTCGTCGTGTACCAGACCGACAAGGAGTCTTTCGGCGTCGGGTGGAGGTTGACTACGATGGTGCTCTCAGAAACGGTATAGTCAATGCCTTTGCGCTGGGGAGAGCCGTTCTTGTAAAGGGCCGGTGGCGAAGGCGGCACCGGTTTGAACGGTAACGTATAGCTCCCACCTGAGAAATCTTGAGGCAGATGAACCTCGATACAGCTGGGGCGGCGATCATTGCGGAGAAAAAGATCGGGTGAACCAAGCGCAAAACTTGTAGAGACGCGATCAAACCAGGCTAAAGGATTCGAGCGCGAATCCTCAAAGGTTCGAAATTGACTTTGGTTCGGTTGGTTCCACATGATTTCGTATCCGAAGACAGCGACGCCGATGGAGACGATGACGATGAAAGCGTCGCGAAGCGCAACGACCCACTGACTGCGCATGGCAGCCCACCTTTTTCCTTGAGGCGCGCGATAGCCGCGCAATGCCGCGACCGCGCAGAAAACCTCGATCAAGACCAGCACAAATCGTTTCGATCCGAGATAGATCAAGGTCGCCCGGGCAGCAGCGGGAGCGAAATGCCACCCGGAATGAATAGCGGCGATCATGCGAACCATATTCTCACGATTTACGGCTGATCCGCCCGGCCAGCCTGGGGATTTACTCGATGGCGGGCCTGCTTTTTCGGTCAATATTTCCAAATCCCGGCAGCCATCCCGTGCATCTTTGGAAGAATAGGTAGTTAGGGCTTGCGCGAACAGCCCGGCGCAGGATTGGGACAGCCGACATGGCGATACATCGATGGTTTTCGACCGCATCTCTGGGGTTGGTCCTGCTTTTTGCAGAGCCGATGGCAAGGGCAGAGTGGCGGATGCCGCGCTGAACTTGCCGGATGCCCCGCAGGCAGAGCTGCCCCAAACATCGGCACAAAGTGACGCTCCGGCGGCGACCGGCCAATCCGGCTCACAGACTTCGCCCGCTCCCAGCAAAGCGCCCCCGCTTACCCCGGAAGAGCAGCGGAAAAAAGCGCAGGAGCAGTTGGAGCAGGAAGAGAAACAGCGGGTTTGGGCGGTGGTGGCAACCTTTAATACCACCGCCAATCAAGAGGCAGTTCCTCTGAGCACCGGGCAGAAGTTTCAGCTCTTCTTCAAGAGCGCGATGGATCCATGGCCCTTCCTGCTGGCAGCGGTTCTTGCCGGCACGAACCAGGCTCAGAACAGCTTCCCCGAATACGGGCAGGGCGTGCAAGGGTACGCCAAGCGATTTGGCGCCTCTTACGGGGACTACTTCATCGGCAACTTCATGGGTAACGCTGTGTTGGCCAGCGCGCTGCGCGAAGATCCGCGCTACTACCAGAAGGGCACGGGCAGTTACACCCGGCGTGCTCTTTGGGCGGCAAGCGGCACCGTGTGGTGCAAGCGAGATAACGGTACGTGGGGACCGAATTATGCAAACTGTCGTGGGCAATCTGATGGGCACCGCGATCTCCAACGTTTACTATCCGGCATCCGATCGAACGGTAGGCGGTACGATCTCGCGGGGACTCTCGGTACTGCCCAGGGAATCATCGGCTCGGAAGTCATCGAATTCTGGCCGGACATCGTGCGCCACCACCAGCGAAAGGAAGCCGAGAAGCTGGCCAGGAAGAACGGTCTGCCCAGCCCACTCTCAGCCTGCTGCGCAACCATCTTCCCCGGCGACCCACCCGCCCCAGTCCTGAGGGTTTGCTGAAAAACTAGTTTCCGGGGGATTGGAAAGTCTTCTGGAGAAACTCGATGTAGATCTTCCAGTCCGAAGCCACCATGCCATGGCCGCCTTCGTGCATGTAGTAGCTGAGGTCATGGAAGATCGGCTGTCCTGCAGCGGGCCACACGTCGGTGCCCAAATCTTCTTTGCCGAGTAGCTTATAGACCTGCCCGGCGGCGACCGCGGCGAGAAATTCACCTTTGGGATCGGACCAGTAGTCGGTGCTGCCGGTTTGCAGCAGCAAAGGGCGAGGAGCGATCAGCGCGATCAGAAGATTGGCGTCCATGGGCGCCTTGTCAGGGAAGCCGGAGTACTTCGCATAGTTGGCGGCAAACTGATACGGAAACCGCGTAGGCGCGGTGAGGTGGGCGATGGTCTCGCCGTAGTCGCGATGACTGAGCGCGGCTCCGCCCTCGCCGGAACAGCTCGCGATGACGGCAGCGAAGCGCTGGTCGTGCGCTCCTGCCCACATCACGGTCTTTCCCAGGCGAGAGATGCCGTGGATCACGACGCGCTTGGCATCGATGCTCTTGTCGGTTTCGAAATAATCCTCGACGCGGCTCATGCCCCACGCCCAAGCGGCAATCGAGCCCCAGTCATCGGGTGCTCGATCCGTCTGTCCGGGCTTGAGGTAACGAGCACGAATGCCATTGGCAAAGCCGGCAGGATAGTCGGGATCGATGTCACCGTAGTAGTACGTGGCCACGCCAAAGCCGGCATCGAGCAGGTCCGTCGGCATCGATCCGGCCGAAATTGCGGCCCGCCGGAGGGCTTATCCGGGTGTTGGTCTTGGGATCCCAGACGGTCTCGGGTTTGATTCCGGGATCCTCTACCGCGTTCTGCACGGCGCCGAAATTGATGCTGAAAAACATCGGCACAGGTTTGCTGGCTGCGGCGGGCAGATAGATGAGCAGATGGATCGCTGGATCGGTCTTCTCCTTGTTGAGATAGATGGTGACCTGCTTGCGAATCGCTTTGCCGTTGAGCGCCGGTGTTCCCGGATCGACAACTTCGAAGCTCTCATCCGCAGGCCTGCCCGGTGCTCGACCATATTGCTGGGTCTCGAACATGGCAACGATCTCCGGGCGCCGTTTGGCATACCAGGTTCGCGCATTGCGCACGGGTTTTCTATTGTTGAGCTTCAGAGCATCAGGCAAGGAGTAGCTTCCGACCTTGGCCTCGTCGTAGTTAACAGGAATGCCGGCCACAACGCTGGGGGAAGGATTCGGCGTTGGGGGCGGGTTCTGTGCCCCTAGTATCAAGGTGGTGCCGATGAGAAAGGTAGCTACGACAACGACAGATCCTCTGAGGATCATGCGAAATTTCCTGGCCTGCCAGCGAAAGATTTGGTGTGGTTCCATCGTGGAAAACAGTAGAGTCGTCCTGTGGTTCTGTCAATCCTCTTTAGGCCTCGGGAAAAATCGCTGTCCCTCCATTTTCGGTAGGCTTTTCCTCTATGTGATCGATGACGAGCACCGGCACAGGAGGCGTCTGCCTCTCCAGCCCTAGCTGCTTGCTGACGGCATCCAAGAGTGAAAGGGCACCATTGGGGTCGGTTGTTGTCGATGCGCCGGTGGGCAACGCGGTCGGCGGCGGACTGCTGTTCCCGACTTTGCCGCCGTGGTGAGACCGATCGAACTAAAGCTCAGCTTGAAATCCCATCTGCCTTGCATGCCCGTACCATACAGAACCGGCGTGGCAATCTGGATGTTTGTATAAGACAAATTGCGGCCTCGGACAAAAACCGTCAGCATCCTGCGTTCGTGGCGGCTGAGTCGTCACCCTCGAGGAGCTGCCCTCCGAATTTCCGGGGATAACCATCTCTCTACCTCACTCCGAAAACTAAAATGAACACTTTCGCGTGGATACCGGTCTTTACAAACAAGAGGATTGATGAATCCTCGCCTACTTTCGTGCAGTATCCGTGTCACGCAGAAAGGAAGTTCTTGCTGGTTACCTCAGCAGATGGGTTTCTCGACGAGGGTGAGGAAGCCCATAGCAGGGATGGGATCGCTCGCGACAAAAGATCGCTCAGGACATCGCCTTCTCCTTGCTGGTCGATCGCCACGCGCAGCTCATGTACCGGATCGCCTTCTCCCTGCTGCGCAACGCGCAAGACGCTGAGGACACCGTCCAAGAGGCGTTTCTGAAGCTCTACCGTAGTACAGCGTGGCACCAGATGAACGACGAAAAGGCATTCCTTGCTCGAACGGTCTGGCGGGTGGCGCTCGACCGGCTACCTAAGGTGACTCAGCAATCGATCGATGAGGGCTACGAACAATTTCCTTGCGATGGAGACTCCCCGGAGACGAAGGCTATCCGCAGAGCACAAGCCGACTGCCTACGGAAGCTCATCGACGGGCTTCCTGAACATTTTCGGCAAACCTTGATTCTTAGCGCTATCGAAGAGCTCAATTCACGCGAGGTCGGCATTCTTCTCGAAATTCCCGAAGGAACGGTTCGGACACGTCTGAAGCAGGCGCGTGAGGAATTGCGGAGACGATTTGATGCTGGAAACAGGAGCAGGAAGATGAACGAGTTTGATGATTTGCTGTACGAGGTCTTGAGGGAAGACGGCAATCAACAACTACCGCCTGGAATGAAGAAGAGGATTTTAGCAGCGCTTCCACACAAGACAAATCTCTTTCCCGGTCAGAGGGGGATGTGGGTCGGAGTCGCCGCGGCGATGCTGATCGGTGTATTCGGCATAGCGACGTGGACACTGGTGTACACAAATGGCCGTCCAATCGTCGTGACGGATTCGGATCAGAACTCGCTGGTGCGTTCCGCTCATCCAAACGCGTTGGGGGAAGCTCGTCGAAGTCAGCTTTCCTCATCTGCCCAGAAGCCATTCAGACGGAAATCCATTTTATATGAATCGATTTGGCATCCGCTGCCTTCGGAGCAACGGTCGATTCGAATCGCGCCGGTGACCATTGAACCACTGGTGATTACGCCCGTCGAAATCGTGCCAATGACTCCCCGTGGTTCAACCATGAAAGGTAAATTACGATGAAAGCTACTCCCGCAATAGCCGTTTGTCTGCTTTTGATAGGTGCAGCCGCCGCAGGGATGGCGCAGCCAGGGAAGCCTGGTTCCACGGTCGTGGCTCCATCACGATATTTTCAAATCACTTTGAATTTGAAATTCAACCAGGCCGCCGGCCAGCCACCGGCCACAGAAACCATCACAACGCAGGTTGCAGTTCGGAATGGAAAGCCCGGCTCGTGCAAGGCTCGGATGCTTTCGCAGGTGCCCATAGGCGCGGGAGCCACAATGAAATACATTGAACTGGGTACCAAGCTTGACTGTAACGATGTCCGTGTTGACGGTAACGGCATCGCCCTCGAGTTCGCGCTTGAGACGTCCGGTTATATAGGAACTGCCAAGACGAAAGGTAGCGACGGGGTAGTCTTTGACGAGCCGATGATCACTCAGCGCAGTGTTGAGCTTTCTGTCAAACTACCTCTCGACCAACCGAAGGTAGTCTTCGATTCGAGCGCTCATCCTTTGAAACCATTGAGTCCACCTACTCCTGCGGCAAATGGATCTGCCGGCGTTGTGAGCGCAATGCCAGTTGCTTCAGAGACTGGGCGCACCGATGCAGATTGAGATGACGGCTACCGAGCTGAAATAGTCGAGGGGGCCCCCGGCTGCTCGTGTCGTGAACTGTCTGGATCTCGAGGTTGGTTCATTGCGGCCGCACTTCGAGCAGTAAATTTCCGTCGAAGTCAACCGGCAGATGTGCGCTGTGTCCTGCCACCGTCCCCAGGTTTTTTCCGGTGACGTAGTCCACGACAGTGTAGTTGCGGTCCTGGAGGCCGCGCAGTTCGACTGTTCCCTTCCACTGCTTGGCAAAGAAGGCGTAGTACATGGCCTGGTCCTTGCGGATTACATGCGTCTCGGGCACATCGAAGCCGATGTCATAGAGCTGCCCGAGATATTGTCCTCGGGACAACATCTTGTCGCGATAGATGGCAAGCCACTTTTCGAAGTCCTTCTCCCGCTCCGGCGTCAGATCGGATTTGCTTCTCTTTTGACCTCAGACGGAAGAACAAACTGCGTTCCCACGACCCCGCCCACCCCCACCGTGGAAGCAAAGTCGTTGCCACCATCGCTTAGTTCAACGTGATCGCCGAAGAAGGGAACGTTGTCGCCCATGAGAGCTTTTAAGGTTTTCGCCTTGGAGCGAACCTGGAAGGAGCTTTCCGGATCGGAAGCCACCGACATGTTGAAGTGGGGCATGGTGAAAAAGGAATAGCCGGTGCCGCAGGGGCAGAACTCAACCAGCGCGCCCGGCTTTACCGATTGCGCGGTGTCGTAGATGGCACGAAAGAAATCGGGCAGAGCTTCGACCGAATCCTCGGGCTGCGCGTGATGGTGAGCGGGGTTGTAGCAGGCCGGCACTCCGTTCATGTCCTGGCCATCGAGCTTCAGCCCGTCGAATCCCCAGTCGACCAGGATTTTCCGCACCAGTGCCTTGTGGTACTCGACGACGCGGCTGGTCCGCTGGGCACAGATAGTAGGAATTCCACCAGGAGACTTTTCTCGTGGAGCCGTCACGGTTCAGCAACTCGTAGTCGGGATGATCGCGGAGCAGTTCCGAGTCCGGCACGGCGCTCATGGGCGACCACCAGAGCTGAGCCTTGAATCCTTCCTGGTGAATGCGGTCCACCAGTGCTTTCATGTCAGCGTCTCCATGGGGGAATTTTTTGGGATCGAGCGCCCAATCGCCCACGTTGTTTTGCCAACCGTCGTCGAGGGTGACCCACTTGAATCCCAATCGCTTTGCCGTCGGAAGGGTGTCGTATACCTGCTTAGGCTGCACCGTCCGGCCGTATCCCCATGCGCACCAGATTGCTCCGAAGCCATCAGTGGGAGCAGTGGCCATTTGAAATCCTTGCTTCATCATGAAGCGGCGGTAGTCGGTGAGGGTACGAAAGTAGTCGCCCTGGTGGACGGCGACGAAGGTGCGGAACGTGTGAAAGCTTTCACCCGGGCTCAAGGAGATTTCTTTGGCGAAGCGGACAGCGATGCTGGCGTGTGCCGCGATCGGGCATGGATACGGGGAGCGAAACGAGCTTCGGCCGCGTCTCGACGTGTCCTACGGCCATGCCAACGTCACGCCGCCAGACGTCGACGATCGGCGTACCGCCGCCGTAGTCGCTGGCATTCATGCCCTGATAATTTTCCTGCTGAAAATTTGCGTGCAGCGGGAGGACCCAGTTGGGACGTTTCTCATACGAGCCGCTCTGGTAAGACCAGAAGGGCGGCTGACCCGCACCGGGTTGGGCATTGATCGTGTACGCGTTATTGGTCCAACTCTTGACTGCGAGCGGGGTGGTTCCTGTGTTGGTGTATTGGACGTCGAAGAATGCCATCGCGGGGAAGCCGTCGTAGACGGTGACGGAGACGGACTTTTTGAGCGCTCCCGCCTTGCCTTCGATGGTGAGCCGCTTTCCTTCTCCGAAAGCGTCTTTTATGGGCGCCTGCTTCTGCGAGGTGAGGACGAATTCGGTCCAGACTTTGCCGGCGGTGGTCAACGTCTCGGAGGCGGTGAATGGTCCCAATACCGTCTCCTTGTTGTCGAAGCGGGCGACGACGCGGCTGCGCAGGTGATTATCAAATTCGATGCGGAGATTGCCACCCTGAATCTGCGCCTTGGCGGTAGGGGTTTGCGCAGCTGCTGGGAGCGAGAAAGAAGTCAAAACAGCGGTGAGAGCTATCCAGGACACTTTTATGGCCCGACAGCGATCGGGGGAGCTTACAGTCAAATCGCAAAGCGTCTCTCCTGGTTGAAAGGTGTCCTTCGTTCCCAGGCGAAGGACCTTCTGACTACACTTTTGCGGTCAACACTGGTGGAATGCCACATC
>CAWCAZ010000020.1:0-114716 GCA_963793525.1 uncultured Acidobacteriaceae bacterium | reverse complement strand
CCAATTAGATCGAATATTCCCTTCTTCTTCGATAGAGTGGCGAGGTACAGCACAGAGAGACCCTCTTCCTCACCTCTTTCAAATCTTCCAGCGGGGGGAAAAGAGTTCCGTATCAACCCCATGACCGAGGTAGGAACGTGGGACTCTGATTGGTCCAAGCGGCACCAGCCGGTTGGCCGCCGCCGGGGCAGTCAATAAAAGGTGGTCTGCCGCACATTGCTGCGCACCGGCTATACAGGTGCGAAACGCAGATGCTAGCTTCGACGCGAACGGCTGCGTTCCACGTGCATCCGTTTGTTCTGGCCATCTGGCAACGTAAGTGCCTAAAACGACTGGGATCTTCGTCCCCAAGAGGGAAAGCGACATTCCGGTATACACGGGGTTCATCTGATGGACAATGTCGAAAGCGATTTGCCTTTGCAACTCCATGAAGAGCCGTCGCACATGCGACATGTAGGAGAGCCGCGACAGAAGCTGGCTCTTGTGTTGCGGAGCGATCGGGAAGAGATGCACATTTGATGGGAGTCGGTCCCGCAGGTCAACTTCCTGGGCTGCCACGTATAAATTGTGGCCCCGCTCGGATAAGTGCCGGATAAATCCGTGCGCTATTAGCCCGTCACCATGCGGGCGATGATCCGTCAGAAGATCGGAGCAGTGCGGGACAAATATATTGAACGGCCCCTTCAGGCTCATGCTTCGCCTCCGGCGACACTTGGCTGCGGGGCTCGCAAGTGGCGCAAAGCGGCGTTGTGCATAAACGCCAGATCGGCGCGGCGGGGAAGGAGGGCGGGCCGAGGCAGACTCAGGAAGCGCGAAAAACTGGCCAGCACGAAGCCGAACCGGGCGCAAGTGGAGAGCAGCAGAGAGAGCGCAGCACCTTCAATGCCAAATCTGGGCACCAAGGCGAGCATCAGGGGGATGGTGAGGAGGAGTCCAATCGCCTGGAGGGCAGTAATCACACCGGGCCGGGACAGCGCCATAAACGCCTGTGACATTACCTGGGTCGCGCCGGCAAGGATCACTTCCACTACCAGGATGCGGAGAATGGCAGCTGCTTCGCGATACTCCTTTCCGTAAAGAAAAACTAACAGACGTGGTCCGGCGAGCATGATGCCTGCCCCACAGACCGTGGTAAGAAGCGTGGTCATCCGTACTGCTTGTCCCGTCATCTCAAGGACCTCACGGGGGGGCCGAGACACAGCCCTGGGGAAAAGCACCATAACGACCGCGGCATGAAACGCGTTTAGCATGCGGGATAAGCTTAGGGCCACAACATAAGTTCCCATCATGCTGGGACGCAGGATACGTATTACGAGCGCCTGGTCAACATAGAGTGCGAGCGTGCCACACAAATCGATCCCGTAGGAGCGTATCCCGTAGGAGAGGAGCAGCCGCGTCGATTGAAACAGATGGTGGAACCGTGGACGGACGGTGCTATAGAAGGAGCGCCCCATCCAGAGTAGGGGCGGTAACCCTGTAAACACGTACCAGCAGGCGGCGTTGACCGCGGTAAACGTGTGGGTGAACGCGAGCAGCAAAAGGCCGGCCAACGTCAACAAGGGCGGCCCGATGAGCGACATGTTAGAGGCCGTGAAGTGGCCTTGGCTCTCCAGAGTCGCGCGTCCTATGAGCATGAGCAAGGCTACGGGAGTGTTCAGGAGGAAGATACGCGCAAAGAAGAGAATCTGTGGAGAGTACTGGGGAATCCAGTGCGGCAGGCCGAAGAACCCGACTGTGCACGCAAACACGCTGATCACCGCAGAGAGCGCCAACGCCGCGCCAGTTAGTTCAGACAATTGCTCCGGATGGCGGCGCAGACGGTAAGTGAGAGCGGCGGGAATGCCAAGACTGAAGACGCTTCCTAGAAGTATAGGCCACAAGATCATCGCGCTCAGCTCACCGCGGCCGGTTGGAGCAAGAGCGCGCGCCGCTAGAATTCCAGTCGCGGCGTTTAACCCGATGATGAGCAGCTTCGCCCCGGCCGATTGCACAAATGCGCTGGTCGCGGAAAGCTGCTTTGGGCCTAGATGATCCATCTCTTTACCAGTTTCCGCTCACGGAGGGCCCAGTTGTTGGGCCCGCCTAGGGTATGTACTGCAAAGGGTTCACGTACAGCCCGAGGTTGGCTGCCTGCATGTAGTGCTGCAGCCGGGAGATTTTGTCGTGCGGTACCAGAATCAAATCCCCCGGCTGCAGCGCGATGTCCTTTTCCAGCTGCGCTGTTTTCTCCACGTGGGTAAGATTCGATTTGTTTTACTTCATCGATGGTGTCATTGAATTTCCGAAAGACAATTATCTGGCCCGATTTTGCCGATTGCGTGAAGCCACCAGATAGCAGAATCGCTGAGAGTGCTGTCATGTTTTCCCGCATCTCGATCTGCCCCGGCTTAGCTACTTCGCCTGCGACAACTACGTAGGGCCGGGTGAATTCTTCCAGGATGAGATTCAACTCGGGATTGTTCAGGTGCTCGGATTCTTTCTGGACGATCAGATCATGCGCCTGAGTGACAGTGAGGCCCGCGACCTGGACTTCTCCAGCGACATTCAGATCGACGTATCCATCCGGTTGCACCGACACGGTTTGGTTGAGATCGGGCGTGAGCCGATATTGGAGCTGCAATGTGTCGCCCGGCCGTAGGAGATAGCGTGGCCTCTGGCGGAGCTGCTGAGACTGGCCAGAACTCACCATGAGCGCGGCGGTTGTGATGGCAACAAAGCTCGCAATATATTTACGCGATCGCACTTAGAACCCCCAACCCATCATTTTGCGGTGCACCCGATCGGGTATTGGGTATGTTCGCTTGTTCAGAACGTGACCCAGAATTTTTCCGTTCGCGCCTTCGATTGTCCGTTCGAGAAGGGCTATCTGGCTTTTCGTCGTCCTGTTCGCCTCGATTACGAGTAGCACCCCATCCGCTAGAGTCGTCAGGCCGAGGACGTCTGTGCTCTCCTTAAGTGAAGGGCAATCGATGAGCACATAGCTATATCGCGTTCGGAGGTGGGCCAGATAGCTGGCGCGATATTCGAAGCTTCTACGCCAAACTTCGCGGGGTACTGATAAACCCGAACCCGCTTCCGCACCCTGGTAAGGATAGGAGACCCCTCTTCTGTCGTCGGCAGAGGCGCGCGTTGAGTTTGCCGCCTCACGACAATCCAGCAACACCGCGGAGATAAATTGGTCGGTATTCAGCGATTGGGTCAAATGAGCTGCCACATAAGTCGTGCCCGCCTGCGGATGTGCGGCTACCAGCGCGATGACAAGCCCGCCGGTGTGAGCCGAGCGTTGAGGACGCTGAAATACGCTATACATCAACCCCTGGCAAAAGGATGCTGGTTGCTGTATCGGGCTCGTCTCTTGCGGCTTAATCATAGATTTCTGCGGCGCTCCAAAAAATCTGTCCCCGGTGTTCGCTATGCCTCATGGATACCGCGGAGCTTCTGCATGGCCGGGACCATGTTTCTTGTCCGTCCCGGATTGCGTTCGGGCTTCGAGACGGCCCACTTCCTGAAGCCTGACGGTGGCTCATTGGTTGGCGGAGCGTCATAAGGCGCGGTTGCGAGCACCGGATAGCGGGATAAGGATTCGAGCTCGCGGGCTGTTGCGACGGTCGTTCGCGATGATTCAGCGAAATATACGGTGCCGGCGGCGAGAAAGAGCGCAGTGAGCAGACCCAGCGCGGCGCTCAAAAGAGGCTTGGGTGACGCAGGCTTAAAGGCAGATGTAGGGCTTTCTGCCACGGCGATGTTGAGCAGCTTCCGTTCGTCCATGGCGTCTTCAATTTGCGCCTGGTCTCGTTTTTGGGCGAACAACTCGTAATTGCTGCGCGCCTGGTCAGCCTTCTCTTCGAGAGCATTAAAGGGGACGTCCAGCGACTGGAGCCTCGACAGTTGCTTGCGGAGAGCTGAGATATTGTGCCGGAGAGAAGACGACTTCGCTCTAAGCGCATGCCGCTCGATCCGTCCTTCGACCAGCGAACTCTGCACTTCCTGCCACGCCGGGTTGATATCGGTGGTATCCTCAGAGCCTTTCGCCGCTAACGCAGCGTTTAACGATGCAGTGGTATCGGCGATCTGGTGGTCTACTTCCTGCACCAGCCGATCTTTGGGCGTGTAGCGCGTTAAGAGCTCTGTCCGCCGGTTCTGCAGTTGCAGCAGCAAGCGTTCGCATCTGGTCGACGGAGGTCTGGCTGGAAATAATGCGCTGCTGCGTTTTCTGGCGCTGGGGGACCGCGCCGGCTGCATGCCTGCTTTCGCTCAGCCGCCCCTCTAACTCCGAGAGGCTGGCGCCGTTTGACCGCTCATCATCTTCATAGCTGGCAATCGCTTTGTTGAGCGTCTCTTCCGTCTGGGGGACAGAGACGAGATGGTTCTTTTGCTGGAATTCGACGAGTTGACGGTTCGCCTGCTGCCATGCGTCCTGGTAGCGATGGGCCTCTTCGGCGAAGAAACTCGAGGTCCCACTGGGGCGGGAAATAAGCTTGCGGTGGGCCAGATAGGCGGTGGAGAAGCGCTCGAGAGCCGCGGTTGCCTCGGCAGCAGAGGGGGCGGTAAGGCTGACCGTGATGACATTCGACTTTCGCGACGGATCGATTTTTAACCGCTTGCGAAAATCAGCTAATTTTTGTTCGTGAGACTTTAAACCTTCAGGCGATTTCTTCTTATAGTCCGGCAGTGTGGCCCAATTAGGATCAGCTACCGCCCCGATAACATCCTCGCTGCCGAGAATGTCTAGCTCTGAATTGATTTGCTGCTCGGTGATCTCTGTTACCGCCGGTGAGGCGCTTCGATCCGCCGTGATGACTGCATTGCTGCGATTGTTTTCAAGCAGGAACTTCATCTCGGACCGGTACTGCTTCTTAGCCATCAACATTGAAACCGCGACGGGGAGCAACACAATTATGAAGACAGCCGCGAATAATCGCCGTTGCCGGAAGAATCCGTCGGCCAGGGCGCGCACCGGCGATCCTTTCATGAGTTCCGCGGTCTGCATGTAGAACTACCCCCTGAGGTTTGGTGTGCCTCGTTAGGAACCGATGAATTTCTCTTGAGAGACTCAACAGCGATATGAGCAGGCGATGGCGGCCAAAGGAAATTGCGCCCGAGCACGGCGAATCCCTCACGAGCATCTACAGCTATGTTTGCCAAGCCGGCCGGCGGTACAAAGATCCCACCGAACAGAAGCCGATTGGATTACACGCTTGCACGACTAAGTGCACGCTTGGGATTGCGCTTGCTGGGGCCCGAATAACCTTTAAGTTCAACCCTAGTTGAAGATCTCCAGAGCAGGAGAGCTTACATAGCGCAAGAGCGCTCATCGCGTTCGTTCGCTATTTACCAAACCATCGCACCACATTAGTCAAGACCGAACCAAATGTTTTGCTACACTTTGGTAATAAGCCTGATGATAATCAATTAAGCAACAAGCGCAGCAATTTATCGAGAAACGAAATTTACTCTTTCGATACCGCCGCTTCACTATCAGCACCGCATGATCACCGCACTCAGGAGAAACCTTAGATGCCCCTTCGCGTGCTGTATCTCGATCACACCGCAAAAATCGGTGGCGGAGAAATCGCTTTGGTAAACCTGCTTCGTCACCTGGATAGAAGCGTTGTGTTTCCCATCGCGCTTCTGTTTATGGAGGGGCCGCTGCGGGAGAGGCTGGTGGGGTGCTGCGACACGCATGTGATTCCGCTGGCGGATTCAGCGCTCACGGCAAAGAAGGACGGGCTGGGGTGGAGGTCGCTGTTGCAACTGCGCGCAAGCTTGTCGGTGCTGTTGCAGATCTGGAGGGTGGTTCGATTCGCCCGGAAAATGGAAATCGACCTGATCCATACAAACTCATTGAAATCGGACATTATTGGCGGCATCGCGGCGAGGATCGCGGGCATTCCGGTGGTGTGGCACGTGAGAGACCGGATCGAAGCGGACTACCTGCCAAAGATCGTGGTGCGCGTATTCCGCTTCCTCAGCCAGAACCTGCCGGATTTTGTGATTGCTAACTCCTCGGCAACCCTGGCTTCGCTTCATCTGAACGGGAAGGGCAAGTCCGCCACGGTCGATGCGAATGGCCGGGTGGTTCACGATGGTTGCAATGTTGTGTCTATTAAGGATGGATCGGAGAGTGTCAAGACCGGCGTGCGCATCGGATTAGTGGGCAGGATTAGCCCGTGGAAGGGCCAGGATATTTTTATTCGGGCGGCGGCGCTGCTCAAGGAGAAGCATCCGGAAGCGAGGTTCGAGATCATCGGTGCGCCGATTTTTGCGGAGCGGGGCTATGAGGGAGAGCTGCTCAGATTGCGCAACGAATTGCATGTGAACAATACGGTGGCGTTTGCCGGGTTTGTCGAGAATGTGCCTGCGCGCATCGCCGAATTGGATATCGTGGTGCATGCTTCCGTTACCGGTGAGCCCTTTGGACAGGTGATTATCGAAGGGATGGCCGAACAAAAGCCGGTGGTGGCGACCAATGGGGGCGGCGTCCCGGAGATTGTGGAAGATGGCATTACCGGCCTGCTGGTGCCGATGGGGGATGCGTTGCGCATGGCGGAGGCCATCGATTACCTGTTGACCCATCCGGATGAGGCGACGGAAATGGGCGTTCGCGGAAGAGAACGGGTGCAAACACACTTCACCATCCAAAAGACCGCGCGGATGGTGGAAGCGGTGTATGGTGAGGTTTTTGGCCGTCCGAAGGCGGGATGATCTGGAGGTGGAGTATGAGGAATCGCTTGGTGCTGCTTTGTGCAGGGGCGTTGCTGTTGGCGTGCGAGCCTTAGGGGGCAGGCTGTGGCTAACGCCGGATCGTATGTGCCTCTGCCACAGCCGGGATATGGCCTGTTCTACCAGGATTCCGCCGGCGCGCCCAACGTGGCGTCACGCTGGGGATATAACGATGGCTGGGAGGACGGCCGCCACGACCGTAACCACGGTGAGACGGCCAAGGTGGAGGAGAAAGAGAAATTTACCATGCCGCCCGAACATGGGGTCCACGCAGGGATAACACGCGACCAATATATAAAGGTGTACCAGCAGGCGTATAGGCATGGGTATGAGCATGGGTCGCGTTTGTAGGGGGTGGGCGACAGCTTGGAAGAGCTCATCGAACGAAGGGCACGGGTTTAGCCGTGCCACACAGGCAACGACCGATGACGGCTTTAGCCGCTGAGGTACAGCTTTCGCGTATGGCTCTTACGGCGCGACTGAAGGCATGCCCTTTATATCTGCGTGGATCCGAGTGAATATCAACGAGCCCTCGGTCCCCTGTGAAATTTCCCTAACCAAATCTCGGCTGCCCTGCATCTATATTGCTGATGGATTTGATCGCCGGTGCCGGAGTCGCGCCCCTGAGAAAACAGCACCCGGCAACTGGCGCTCTCCTAAGCAGCTTATGGGGGCGGGAAAAATAAAATTTGAGCACCTTCGTGAAACAAAGGACTTAGCTGCACCCCGACGGAAGGCTCAGGCTCCAGGAAGGGGGGCTTATCCCTCTTTTGTCGCACTTTTGGTTAAAAACGTCTGTGGTGACCCCCTGGAATCCTGGCCTTCAGTGCTGGAAGATTCCGCTTTGCGGATGATAGTGTTGCCAGTCGAACCAATAATCCTTCAGGCCGTAGATCCGGGTTAGGCACTGTCCCTTCATTTCGCCGGAAGTGGCGCACCCGTCGAAGCTCCAATCGCTGACGGTTGCGTCATCTACCAGCGTCCAGGGATCAGACGGGTTGGCCGCGCTGTGGCCGTAGAACTCAAGCACCCGGCCGGCGAGCAGGCGGGAAAAGACGCGCACGGATTTTCCATCCGGACCGAGCACCAGCATAAGAGGCTGGTCACCCAGGTCATCGAGGACCACGGGGGACTGAACCGTCAGCTTGCTGAGCGGATAGGCCCGCGCCGATCCACTGCTGACCACACCGATGATCGTCTCCCGGTCGGCGAGCGAACCTTTCGTCGCGTGGATCACCGTCGGCAGCTTGGCCACTTCCTTTTCCCACGTCGCCTTGTCGTACTTTGCGGCGTAGCGCGATAGGGGCGCCAGAACGGTTCCGTGCGGCTGCTCTTTCTTCCAAAGAGCAAAGCTGAGCTCGTCTTGCGGCAGCAGGCTGAGCTGTGAGCCTTTCAGGGGGCCGGCAATTGCCGAGCCTGTGATCTGCTGCCAATAGCTGCCTGTCTCCTCGTCGCGCATCAGGAAATTCTGGTTGTTGATGCCCGCCAGGTGAAAGTGCAGATCGCGTCCGTTCAGGCTGCGGGTCCAGACCAGACCCGTGTGGCAGAGCGTTCAATAGGTGACAACGATTGGTAGTCCATGCAGGCGGTCGTTCACTACATGGTGATAGCCCATCTCGCGGATGGGGTAGGCGCGGCTCTCTCCGCCCAAGGAAACTGCGATGACCATATCGTTCGCGTCAATCGCGGCCTTGTCCGCGGCGAGATAGGTTGGCTCGCCCAGGGGATGGAACATGTGCTCGAAAGGATTGATCCAGGTGGAAGCGGCCGCCAAAACAGCGAGGCCCATCGCGGGGGCGAGCAACAGCTTCGCGATCCAGCCCGCTCGCCGCCACAAAAGGAGCGCAAGAGCCGTTACCAGGGATGCTGCTATTAAGGATAGCGCTTTGTCGTGCAGGAGCACCCAGAGGGCATGCTCCAGAGCCGCAGGTTTCTGCTCGCGGAAGGGCCGAATCACATACATCGGGTAGAGCGCGAAGACTAGAGTCGCGAGACTCGCCAGGAAGAGACACAGGGCCGGCACTAGCTTGAGTGTGCGGGTGGTCATTCGGGCTGGAGTCGCGATCGCCATTCGAGTCACATTCTATCTTGCACATGAGTGGCCGAAAGCGCCTGCATCCATTGGTGGACGCCGGAGTCATTCTTTCGGTGGACGTTGGTTGCGGGCGCCCTTGGTAGACTCCGCAGATGGCGCGGATGGGATGTTGGCGGAAGTGCGTGTGAGTCGAACACACCGTCGCCCGTTAGGAGCGACCACCGGTTTTGAAGACCGGGAGGATCACCGGAGCCCAGGCACTTCCTATATCGAATAACGCATCCGTTACCGGGTATTTATGATCCTATCTGATGGGGTGAGGAATCCGGGATGCAAGATTCGACCACGGTGAGATTGACGCAACAGGTGAAAGCGGGGGGATGCGCGAGCAAGCTGGCGCCTGGTTCGTTGGCCGCTGTGCTGTCAAGGCTTCCTAAGCAGAGCGATCCCAACCTGCTGGTCGGTTTCGAGACGTCGGATGATGCGGGCATCTATCGGATCGCGCCTGACCTCGCGCTCGTGCAGACGGTTGATTTCTTTACCCCGCTGGTCGACGACCCCTTCGTCTTCGGCCAGATCGCTGCCACCAATGCGCTGAGCGATGTCTACGCCATGGGAGGCCGGCCGCTGACCGCTCTGTCGGTTGTCTGCTTTCCGCAGGACGGAGACCTGGACGTGCTGGAATCGATCATGCGCGGGGGATTAGCCAAAATGCGCGAGGCCGGCTGCGTGGTAGTGGGTGGACACAGCGTTCGCGATGCGGAGATCAAATTTGGATATGCCGTTACCGGGCTGATCGATCCTGACCGCGTGTTTACCAATACTGGCGCGGTCCCGGGCGATGTCCTGATCCTTACCAAGCCCATCGGCACAGGAGTGATTACCACCGCCCTGAAGCGCGGCATAGCGAAACCGGATTGGGTGGAGAATGCCGTACAGTCCATGACTACGCTGAACCGCGTGGCGTCTGAGATCGTTGTCGCGGCGGCCGGTGTGCATGCCATGACGGACGTTACTGGTTTCGGCTTGATGGGTCACGCGCGCGAGCTGGCGCTGGGCAGCGGAGTGACCATCGAGATTGTGGTGGAGGAAGTGCCACGCATCGAAGGCGCCCTCGATGCTGTCCATCTGGGTGCTATTCCGGCGGGATTGCTGGCCAATCGCGAGTTTGCCGAATGCGTGAGCGCAGACGCACCCGGCTCTCCCATTGACGACGATCTGCGTGCGTTGCTCTACGATCCGCAGACGGCGGGCGGTCTATTAATTTCGGTTGCGCCGGACGATGCGGACGCGCTACTCGGGTCGCTACACGGTGCGGGACTGAAGGCAGCTAGAATCGGCTGTGTTCGCGGGTCCTATAAGGCCGGACAGGGTATACCGGCCATTCTCTTGCGGTAGCGGCAGAGGCACTACACTTTAATGAAGAGCCCATGAAGAGCAAAGAGCAAAGCGGCAACGATGAAGAAGTCCGCAGTTTGTACAGCCTGCTGCCCTCGGTTAATGATCTCTTGCTTGATCCCCGCTTCACCGCAATCGTTCAGGCCGAAACTCACAGCACGGTGGTTCGTTCTACGCGAGCCGTGCTCGGTTGCGTCAAACAGGAAATCGCCGCGGGACAACACACGCTCGCCAGCCTGAACCAGCGCCTCGCTGGACTCCCTCACGCGGTTGCCGGAGAGATCGAGCAGGACAAGCGCTACTCGTTACGGCGCGTGATCAATGCGACCGGCGTCATTCTTCATACGAATTTAGGGCGAGCACCGCTGAGCGTCTCCGCGATCGAGCACATGGTCGAGATTGCCGCGGGCTACTCGAACCTCGAACTCGATCTGGAAACGGGCGAGAGGAGCCGTCGCGACGTTCATGCTGAGGAACTGCTGTTGCGGCTGCTCAGCGGTGACGATTCCGTGGATTCGACGAAAGCTGCGGTGGTGGTCAATAACTGCGCGGCGGCTACGTTCCTTGCGCTCAATTCCCTGGCCGAGGGCGCCGAAGTCATCGTCTCTCGCGGAGAATTGGTCGAGATTGGCGGCGGTTTTCGCATTCCGGAAATTCTTGCCAAGTCTGGCGCGCGCATGCGCGAAGTAGGCACTACGAACCGGACTCGCCTGGTCGATTATGAAAACGCGCTCTCCGAGGAAACCGGTCTGATCCTCCGCGTTCACCAGTCCAACTTCAGCATCGAGGGCTTTACGGAAAGGCCCACGTTGCAGGAGCTCGTCGCCTTGGGCAAGCGCAAGAATGTCGCGGTATTCAATGACCAGGGGACAGGCCTCGTCTCTTCTTTAGAAGACCTGGGAGTGCGTGCGGAGCCTACGCTGCTAGACAGCTTTCGCGTTGGCGTCGACCTGATCGCCGCCAGCGGAGATAAGTTGCTGGGGGGCCCGCAGTGCGGTCAGCTGGTAGGCCGGGTGGACTTGATCGATCGCATTCGCAAAAATCCGCTGCTGCGAGCATTTCGCGTCGACAAACTCACCTACGCAGCGCTTGAGGCAACGCTCATGGATCACCTGCTGGAGAAGCCGATCCCCATCGTCAGCATGCTGCATGCGCCAGCGGTAGAGATTCTCAGGCGGTGCGAATGGGTGGCCGGCCAGGTTTCCTCTGGGGATCTTTTCGCAGAGGCGGTTCCTGTCCTCAGCCTCATCGGTGGCGGAACGGCGCCGGCGGCTCGCCTGCAGAGCTCAGCCGTATCTCTGCGCCACACAACACTTCAACCTCAAGCTTTGCTGCGGGCGCTGCGCGGGCTGGATCCGCCGGTGATTGGCCGCGTATGCGAAGACGCCGTCTTGCTGGACCTGCGGACGGTAGAGCCCGCATTCGACGTCAAACTTGTTTCACTGCTGCGCCAGACCACGCCGGCGTCCGTCGCCACGCATGAGTAATGTGCTTGCATGACCAAGGCGATGAAGTCTCTGGTCGTCGGAACAGCGGGGCACATCGACCACGGCAAAACCACGTTGGTCCGCGCGTTAACCGGCATCGACACCGATCGCTTGCCGGAGGAGAAGCGCCGCGGCATCACCATCGACCTGGGATTTGCGTCTCTCGATGCAGCGGCTGCCGATGAAAGCCCTCTGCGCATCAGCTTCGTCGATGTTCCAGGGCACAAGCTGTTTATCCGCAATATGCTTGCCGGCGCTGGCTGCGTCGATGCGGTGATGCTGGTTGTTTCCGCCGAAGAAGGCGTCAAGCCGCAGACTGAAGAGCATCTCGCCATCTGTAGCTTGCTCGGAGTTTCCCGGGGTCTTACCGTGATCACCAAGGTGGACGCTGTCAGCCCGGGCCGCCTCGAAGAAGTCTCCGCCGAGATAGGAAGCTTCCTCAGGGACACGTTTCTTGATCCGAGCCGTGCGGTCATTCTGCCCGTAAGCGCGCAAACCGGTCAAGGGCTTGAACAGCTTCGCCGCGAACTCCTATCTCTGGCGATGAAGACCGCGGCGCCCGATCCCTACCATCTTCCCCGGCTCCCACTGGATCGCGCGTTCGTGATGAAGGGGTTCGGGACGGTGGTCACGGGCACGTTGCTTTCCGGAGAGTTCCGCGTAGGAGATTCACTTGCGCTCGAGCCCGGAGGCCGCAGCGTGCGCGTGCGGGGAATGCAGACCCATGGCCGTCCTGAGGAATGTGCCCGCGCTGGTTCGCGCGTGGCTCTGAATCTGGCTGGTATTGAAGTCTCTGAAGTGAGTCGCGGCCAGACGCTCGTCGCCCCGGAAACGTTAAGCGCCGTAAACACCATTGATGTCGAAGCTTCCCTGTTACCGGGTTCCAACAGTCTCAAGCATCGCTCGCGGGTTCACTTTCACGCTTTCACTGCCGAGACTCTGGCCACGGTTTCGTTGTATGGCTACGACTCAGCGGAGCCGGGCTCTCACCGCTTCATGCGCATCCGGCTGCACCAGCCCGTCGTGCTTGTGCCCGGGGACCGCTTCGTACTGCGGCAAAGTTCGCCGGCGGCCACCATCGGCGGGGGCCGCGTGCTCGATGCGCATCCGCTGTCCAACTTGCGAAAAGGGAAGTGCCTCACGTGGTTGGAAGTTCTCAAGGGTTCATCTCTCGAAGAACAACTTTTCGCGCGGGTCGCGCGGCGCGGGATCACCGGCATCATGATGGGCAAGCTGATGGCCGAAACCGGCCTGACTCATGAGGCGCTCCAGCGGCTCACCGAGCCGCTCGTACGCAGCCATCGTCTGCTCCGCGTTGCCGATGATGTGCTGCTCACCGGGGAAGCCCTTGCAGCGGCCGGGGAAAATTTGATCACCATCCTGAAGAAAGAAACCAAATCCGCCGGCCTCAGTCGATCTGAGCTGAAGGGCCGGAGCGGGCTTTCCTGGAAGGTATTCGATTTCCTGCTCGAGAAACTCGTGCGTGAGCAGCGACTCCGGCTCAAGGACGCGCTCGTTTACGCTGCTGGATCGGAGCCGCAACTCGCCGGAGCAGACATCAAGTCGCTTTCCGCGATCGCGACTGCGTATGAGTCGGCCGGGCTCACCGCTCCCTCGGCCTCTGAAGTTGCGACCAGGCTCCGCCTCAAGGATGGCGAGATGCGGCGGCTCATGACCTTGCTGTTGCGCGACAATATTCTAGTCAAGATAGGCGTGGACGGCCCGTTTTTTCACCAAAGGGCTCTCGAAACTCTGCGCGGACGAATGGGCGAGCTGCGTGGCCAGACAATCGATGTTGCGCGCTTCAAGCAGATGACCGGGCTGTCGAGAAAATACGCTATCCCGCTGCTCGAATATCTCGATCGCCAGAGAGTCACCCGCAAGGACGGAGACCTGCGCCAGGTGCTCTAGCCGGGCGTAAATGTGCTAATCTCTTGGCGGTGTTGCAGAGGTTTGGTGTAGACCATGACCGATCCTGAGAAGATGAAAATCAACGTGGTGGAAGACGCGGATGCAACCGGCGAGGTTGCACTTGTCTATGACGAATGGCGTGCCCACTCCGGCCGTCAACAGATGCCCGGGATCCTCAAGTGCTTTAGCCATCGGCCGGATTTTCTGCGCGAAGTGATGAGCTTCAGCAACACCGTGCATTTTTCCGAGGGCCACCTTACCCGCCGCACCAAGGAAGCAATTGCAAGTTGGGTCTCATGGCTCAATCGCTGTCCCTATTGACTGGACTCTCATGCATACTTCCTGCGGGTTCAGGGAGCCAATGAGAAAACGGTTCAGGCGATTGCGGAGGGGAAACTCGAAGATGCAGAGCTCACCCCGGCCGAGCGTGTTCTCCTCGAATACGTCACCAAAGTGACCGAGGCCGCCTACCGCACAACGGCAGAAGATGTACAGATTCTTCGCGATCATGGCTGGAGCGAGCCACAGATCGCAGAGGCTGTTTATATTACCGCCATGTTTGCCTTCTTCAATCGCGTGGCCGATGCTTTTGGCATTTCGCCGCAGGGCTATCTGGAGATGAATGCCATGACCAAGTGAGCCCGAGTACACATTGTTTCCTGATGTTCGCATGACCAGGGTACTGCTCATGTTGTGCCAGAAACCGCCGATGACGCATTTGGAGACAATCGATGTCCATTATCAGGATTCTTCTCGTGGATGATGACGAACTTGTGCGCACGGTGTTGAGTGAGGCCCTAGGGCACTACGGCTTCGCGGTAACCTCTGCCAGCGACGTGGTGGAAGCATTGAAGCGAATCAGCTCAGAAACCTATGATGTGCTGGTGACCGATCTGCATATGCCGGAAGCAGGGGACGGGCTCACCGTCATCAGCGCCATGCGCCATGCCAATCCGCTCGCTGTGACGTTGCTGTTGACTGCATATCCGCGGATGGAGGCTGCCGCCCAGGCAATCCTGCTGCAGGCCGATGAGATCCTGGTGAAGCCGATGGATGCAACATTGCTCGTCGATGTGATTAAGCAGCGGGTAGCCATTGGCCCCGTTCGTAATCGCGAGATCGAGAGTGTTGCTTCCATTCTGGAACGGACAACCCCGGCCGCCATTCAAGAGTGGTATACGCGAATCCAGAATGACGAGATGTTGATGTCCGTTCCCATGAGCTACGAGCTGCGTTGCAGCCATCTATATCAAGTTTTTCGTGACCTGGTCTCATGTCTCGTCTCTTCCAAGCCAATTGGCAGCAACGATGTAGCCTCGTCCGCCGCTGCTAAGCACGGTCTGGACCGGCGCAGATCAGGCTACAGCGCCGCGATGCTGGTAGAGGAATCACGGATGTTGCAGGTGAGTATATTTCAGACCCTGCAGAACAATTTGGCTAATATCGACTTCAGTCTCTTGTTGATTGGCGTCATGACTATCGCAGACGAGATCGATTTCCAACTTAGTCAAGCGATGGCAAGCTTCACCTCAGATTCGCTGTCTGCGGCTTGAAGAGAGTCAGAACCCTACCTCCTCCTGGACATCAGCGCTTCCCTATCCAGAAAAATGAGCATTGCCGAGGCTATATGCCGAACATTTGCCGCCACATCGGGCACGCACTGAAGCAAGCGCAAATGGGTTCTTATGGCCCTCAGTTCGTCGCCGCCTAACTTATCGGGGCACTCGGCCACGTCGACGCGGTGCATCTTCTTCCCAACGTGATCCCAAATATCAAAGACGGTAGCTGACGTATCTCTCCGTTGTTCTGCGCGCGCCGCTTCGGCGGCCTCTCTCGGGCTTTCGGCGTCAATATCAATTTCCCATATGACCCGAAACTCCAATGTCAAATCCTCTCACTTCTCTAGAGAGAGGAATACTTGAACGGTACGTCCGCCGCCATAGGCAGCGCCGTGAGTCTTGCACTCAAGTAACGGAGCTGACGGATATACTGCGAAATAGGTCCCCTATGGCACTCGCGGCATGCTCAGGCTGCCGTGTAGGCTGCAACGCTGGGCGCCTTGGGCGTGATATTTTCGGAGAGAGATTCCGCGGATACCCCGCGAACCAGAACCGATGGAACCCGATCCTATTAGCGCGCCACAGCCCGTAGGTAGTTTGCCAGCCCTGGCGCAGCCAGTAGCCGCTTCGCTCACCCGTGCCGCCATATTCCTCGTCGTGACCCTCAACCCGGGAGTTGAGAATCGCGCCACCCTGCGGTCGTTTTGCGCGGATCTCTCCGGGTTGCTGCGCGCAGTGGAATTTCGCGATTTGGAAGGCCAGCTTTCCTGCGTGATGGGCTTTGGATCCGAGGCCTGGGACCGCCTCTTCGGGTCGCCCCGGCCGGCAGAACTGCATCCCTTCCGGGAGTTTCGTGCCGGGGGGCGCCATGCCGTCGCTACGCCGGGCGACTTGTTGTTTCACATCCGTGCCAAGCGCATGGATCTTTGCTTTGAGCTGGCCGCTCAGTTGATGGCGCGCATTGGAAAAGCCGTTTCGCCGGTGGACGAGGTGCATGGCTTCCGCTACTTTGACGACCGCGATCTCATAGGTTTTGTCGACGGGACGGAGAATCCACGGGGCGCAGCCGCGATCGATGCCGTGCTCATTGGCGATGAGGACGCCGCCTTTGCCGGCGGCAGCTACGTCATCGTGCAGAAATACCTGCACAATCTGGACGCATGGAACGCGCTCCCTATCGAGGCGCAGGAGCGGATTATCGGCCGCACGAAGCTGTCTGATATCGAATTGGACGACTCCGTCAAGCCAACCTCAGCGCACAATGCGCTCACCACCATCGTCGAGAACGGGAAAGAGGTCAAGATCCTGCGCGACAACATGCCCTTCGGCCGGCCAACGCAAGGCGAGTTTGGCACCTACTTTATCGGCTATAGCCGTTCGCCCCGCACCATTGAGCAGATGCTGGAGAATATGTTCATAGGCCTGCCGCCCGGCAACTACGATCGGCTGCTCGATTTCAGCCGCGCCGTTACCGGAAACTTGTTCTTCGTGCCCTCGGCAACGTTTCTGGACGACGTGACAGACGACGAGCCTGCGGTTACGGAAGCGCCGCCGCCGGCAACGGCCAGCCCTTCTCCATCCACCCCATCGGTGCGCGACGGTTCTCTCGGCATCGGTTCCCTTAAAGGAGACATCCGACATGAATAATCTCCATCGCGAGCTCGCCCCCATTTCCGATTCGGCATGGGCCGAGATCGAAGAGGAAACATCGCGTACGCTCAAGCGCTACCTCGCGGGGCGGCGGGTGGTCGACGTACAGGGGCCCGGCGGCGCTTTTCTCTCCGCCGTCGGCACCGGCCATCTGGTGTCGATCAATCCCCCGGGTGACGGCATCGTCGCCAGGCAGCGTGAGGTGAAGCCGCTGGTCGAGTTGCGTGTTCCCTTCGAGCTCGACCGCCAGCAGATCGACGACGTCGATCGCGGGGCTAACGATTCGAACTGGCAGCCTGCCAAGGACGCCGCGAAACAGATCGCATTTGCCGAGGATGGAGCCATATTCGACGGCTATGCCGCCGCGGGCATTCAAGGCGTCCGCCAGGGGACCAGCAACCCCATCATGACCCTCCCCACCGACGTCCGGGATTACCCGGAGGCGATTGCCCAAGCCTTGAGCCAGTTGCGTCTGGTTGGAGTCAACGGTCCCTACTCGGTATTGCTCGGCGCCGATGCGTACACCGCACTCGCCGAGACCAGCGACCACGGCTACCCTGTGCTGGAGCACGTCAAGCGTCTGGTGAACGATGAAATCATCTGGGCGCCCGCGATTGCCGGCGCCTTCGTGCTTGACCACTCGTGGTGGCGATTTCGCCCTTCATCTTGGCCAGGACGTTTCCATTGGCTATCTCAGCCACACCGATACCGCTGTCCGCCTCTATCTGCAGGAGACGTTCACTTTTCTCCCGCTTACCAGCGAAGCCGCCGTCGCGTTCGCTTCTCCAGCAAAGACAACGACTTAGGCGTCAAGAGGCAGGGACCTATGAGCAAACACATTGCGGGCATTAACCCTTCGGTTCCTCCAAGTGGCACCGGATGCGTGGAGTGTTTGGCCACCGACGCTTGGTGGCTTCATCTTCGACGCTGCACGGAATGCGGGCACATCGGTTGCTGCGATAGCTCGCCTTCGCAGCACGCCCGCAAGCATTTCCAGACCACCGGGCATCCGATCATGCAGAGCTTCGAACCAGGGGAAGGGTGGTTTTGGAACTTTCAAACCGAGAGCGAGGTGGAAGGCCAGAGACTGGCGCCGCCGCATGCCCACCCGTTGAACCAACCAACTCCAGGACCGCGGGGCCGAGTCCCAGTGGATTGGGAACGGAAGCTTAACGGCTGACCGGCTTGCCTAAACCGGGTTTGAGGCTGAGAATGAACCCGCTTACATTTCTAAGCGGCGCTGCGCTTTGCAGGGAAGGGAAGCCATTCTCGTCATGGAGCCTGCTCTTCGCAAATCGTCCCCAATTCCGGAAATAGACGTTCTATGGATCACCGCGGGCCTGGGTTGCGACGGGGACACGATCGCGATGACCGCGGCGACCCAGCCCAGTATCGAGGATATCGTCCTGGGAGCTCTTCCCTGGATTCCCAAGGTAAATTTCTATAATCCCTTTCTCGCCGCTGATTCGGGAGAGGATTTCATGGCGCATTTCCATCGCGCGGCGCAAGGGAAATCGAACCCTTTCATTCTCGTGATGGAGGGCTCCATTCCGGATGAAACCAATAAGAAAGAGGGCTATTGGGCATCGTTTGGCACCGATCAAGTGACGGGCCAGCCCATTACGACCTGTGAATGGATCGACTGGCTGGCGCCGAAAGCATGGGCGGTGATCGCCGCGGGAACGTGCGCGACCTATGGCGGGATTCATGCCATGGAAGGCAATCCGACCGGGTGCATGGGGCTGCCGGACTATCTTGGTTGGAAGTGGCGCTCACAAGGCGATATCCCGATTGTTTGCGTTCCCGGATGCCCGGTTCAACCGGACAATTTCATGGAGACGCTTCTATACCTGCTGCACATGGCTGCGGGGCGCGCGCCCATGATCCCGCTCGATGACGTCCTGCGCCCCACCTGGCTCTTCGGGAGCACCGTCCATGAAGGCTGTGATCGCGGAGGGTACTATGAGCAGGCGCAATTTGCCGAAGAGTATGGGTCGCCGTTGTGCATCGTGAAGCTGGGATGTTGGGGGCCGGTGGTGCAATGCAATGTGGGCAAGCGTGGTTGGATGGCGGGCCTCGGCGGCTGTCCCAATGTCGGAGGTATCTGCATCGGATGCACGATGCCGGGATTTCCTGACAAGTTTATGCCGTTCATGAATCAGCCCCCGGGCTCCCTGTTGTCTTCCGCCGCCGTCCAAACCTATGGGCGGGCCATTCATGCCTTGCGCCGCTTTACCCAGGCATCGCTGAATAAGGAGCCAATCTGGCGGCAAAGGCGGCGGCTTCCGGAGCAATCAGAACAGTGCCGGGGCGAGTGGCTGATGGTGGGAGACGTGGGCCTGAAGATGCGGCCTCTGGAGTGAACATGTCTTCGTCTGCGCGAACGGTCGAAAAACCAAATGGCCACTCCGTTTACGCCGATGCGGGACTGCCGGATATTGCCGAAGCCGAGGCTGTGCTCCTCGATCTGGCGAGAGTATTTGCCGACTCACCCTTGAATCCTGTTCTGGATAACTTCACTGAAACTGGCCATGAACCGCCCGCGGATGCGCAAGCGCCAAACCTTGAGGCCAAGTACCGCGCCCTGTTGGAGCAGATACCGGCGGTTGTTTTCATGGCTCATCTCGACCGGGGTATCAGTGAAGCGTACGTGAGCCCGCAGATTGAAGCGGCCCTCGGATATTCGCGAGAAGAATGGCTGGAAGATCCGGTCCGCTGGTATCAACACATCCATCCCCATGACAAGCAGCGCTGGAGCCTGGAAGCCGCCGAGATGTTCCTCTCCGGCAAGCCGCTACGATCCGCATATCGAGTGATTGCGCGGGATGGCCGCGTTATCTGGTTTCATTGCGATGCCCGAATGATGCGGCGGGAAGACGGCCGGCCCTGGTGTATTCACGGCGTTGCCTTCGACATCTCAGATATCAAACGCATCGAAGAAGAGCTCCAGGAAGAACGCAATTTCGTCTCCGCAATCCTGGACACTGTCGGAGCACTGGTCGTCGTTCTCGACAACGAAGGACGCATCCTACGCTTCAACCCGGCTTGCGAACTGACCACGGGATATTCCAAGGAGGAGGTTCAGGGCAAATGCGTCTGGGACCTCTTTCTTCTTCCCGAGGAGGTGGATCGCTTCCGGGCCAATTTTGAGATGCTGCGTACGGATCTCCTTCCTCAGGACTATCAAACCTATTGGGTCACGCGCCATGGAGATCAGCGGTTGATTGCATGGTCGAGTACTTTGCTCCCCGGTAGTGGAGAGAACGCCCGTTACATCATCGCCACTGGTATCGATATCACGGAACGAAAGCATTTGGAAAAGGCGATCCTGGATATCAGTGCCAGAGAGCAGCGGCGCATTGGGCAAGACCTGCATGATGGTCTCGGCCAGCATCTGACCGGGATTGCGTTCATGGCCAAGGTGCATGAAGCGAAGTTGGCCGAGCAAAACAGGTCGGAAACTGAGGATGCAGCCAAGATTGTCAGGCTGGTGAACGAAGCGATTCACAAAACTCGCGAATTAGCCAGGGGACTTCTCCCGGTAGTCTCCGATTCACAAGGTCTGATGTCCGCGTTGCAACTGTGGGCGGCTGAAGTAGAAGACCTTTTTGGAGTATCATGCCGCTTTCAGTGTGAAACACCTGTCCTGATTCACGATGACACGGTGGCCACGCATCTTTATCACATCGCCCAGGAGGCGGTGAACAATGCGATCAAGCATGGGGAGCCACGCAAAGTCATGATTCAGTTGACGGCCGAAGAGGGCCGAGGAAGATTGCTGATAAAAGATGACGGCAAGGGCATTGCGGAAAATTCCGCGCATACCCAGGGCATGGGCTTGCACATCATGAATTACCGGGCTGGAGTGATCGGCGGGGTTCTTGAAGCACGTCGCGACACTCCTCGAGGTACGGTCGTTACTTGTACTTTTCCGGTGAGAGACAGTGGATAGCACCCGCATGGCCGAGATCGCCAAATCGCAAAGTGTCCCCCGCGTTAAGAAGAAGACTGTCTTCATCGTGGATGACCATCCGCTATTGCGTCAGGGCTTGGCGTTATTGGTGAACCGGGAACGGGATCTTGCCGTTTGTGGTGAGGCCGAAGAAGCGCAGACTGCGATGCGGGAAATCGTGGCCAAGAAGCCGGACATCCTGATTGCGGATATCTCGCTCAACGGCCCGGATGGGCTGGATCTCTTAAAAAATCTGCGGACGCTATACCCGAGCCTTCCTGTGTTGATTCTCTCCATGCATGACGAGTCGATTTATGCGGAACGTGCTCTGCGAGCCCGAGCCAACGGCTACATCATGAAGCAGGAGGCTACGGAGAAAGTCCTTGTTGCTGTGCGGCGCATTCTCGGTGGAGACATCTACCTTAGTGATCGGATGGCAAATAAGCTGCTTCATCAGTACATCAGCGGCACTCCGGCAGATATGCATTCCCGTCTTTCCGCTCTTTCGGATCGTGAGCTTGAGGTATTCCGCCTGATTGGCGAAGGGCGCAGTACGCGCCAGATTGCAGAGAAGCTGCACCTCAGCGTGAAAACTGTCGAAACTTACCAGGCCCATATCAAAGACAAGCTGTCTCTACACAGCGGGCGCGAGCTGGTGCAACACGCGATTCAATCCAACATCAGCGACAAAAGCTCCTAAGAGGGTGAGCTTTGGATAAGTGCCTCTTGTTCCCTGACGAAGGACGGGTGGCCCATATCTCGCTCGTCTTTCGCGAGATGTGGGATTCCGCTGCTCTTTCCCTCTGACTCTGCATGCGCCCGATGCGCTAGATGTCAACATCAGTGGAATCCCACATCTCGCGAAAGACGAGCGAGATATGGGCCACCCGTCCTTTGTCAGGGATCGAGCCACGAACCCTGCGGGACTGAGTTGCTTCTTTCATCGGGGAAGACCTGATGCGGTTCGGAGTATTTGCTATGAGCGGAAAATAGGGTTGGTCCTGCTTGTGAGCTTGAGCGGAGTTCTGTTTCTATGGTTCGTCCCGCTAAAGATATTCGAGAGGAGTGTCCAGCGTATGGCAAAGGAAGCAGCGCCTTATGGTCGAGTCACGCAAAAGAAACCCGCCGTGGCAGAAGTACACATCGTCTGGATTACCGCTGGTCTGGGTTGCGATGGAGATTCGGTGTCGATTACGGCCGCGACGCAGCCCAGCGTCGAAGATGTTCTGCTAGGCGCAATTCCTGGCTTACCGACGGTGCATCTGCACAATCCTGTCCTTGCTTATGAGAATGGCGACGATTTTCTCAAGTACTTTTACCTGGCTGAACAAGGAAAGCTTGATCCGTTCGTCCTGGTCGTCGAGGGATCCATTCCCAACGAGAAGATCAAGAAAGAGGGCTACTGGGCAGGGCTGGGAACCAATCCCAACACCGGTCAACCGATTACCACCAACGAATGGATTGATCGTCTAACTCCGAAAGCACTCGCCGTTGTTGCCTGTGGGACCTGCGCCACCTATGGCGGCATTCACGCCATGGAAGGCAATCCGACAGGATGCATGGGCCTGGCCGATTATCTGGGCTGGGATTGGAAATCCAAGGCGGGACTTCCCATCGTGAATGTCCCCGGCTGCCCGGTGCAGCCGGACAATTTCATGGAGACGGTTCTATACCTGCTGTATCAAGTCGCCGGCCTCGCTCCCATGATCCCTCTGGATGATCAACTGCGGCCCAAGTGGCTGTTTGAGCGGACTGTACACGATGGTTGCGACCGCGCCGGCTATTACGAGCAGGGCGATTTCGCCACCTCCTACGGATCTCCCAAGTGCATCGTGAAGCTTGGATGTTGGGGACCGGTAGTGAATTGCAACGTGCCCAAGCGGGGTTGGATGGCCGGAATCGGCGGATGCCCCAACGTGGGCGGTATTTGCATCGGCTGCACTATGCCCGGCTTCCCGGATAAATTTATGCCTTTCATGGATGAGCCCCCCGGCGCGAAAGTCTCGAGCGCGGCTATCGGCATTTACGGCCAGGCGATCCGCGCTCTCCGTTCCATGACCAATGAAACAGTGAATCAAGAGCCTAAGTGGCGGCACCCGCGTGCTGAACTGACAACTGGCTATCACCCAAGTTCCTACTAACTCAAGAATGATAAAGGAGCCAACAAAATGGGCACCATTACCGCTGAGCACCAGCAAGAAGCCGCGCAAAAAAGCCAGTTAGTAGAGATGAATTGGGATCCGATTACACGGATCGTCGGCAGCCTCGGCATCTTTACCAAAATCGACTTTGGCAAACGGAAGGTTGCTGAATGTCACAGCACTTCCTCGATCTTTCGCGGTTACAGCATTTTTATGAAGGGGAAGGATCCGCGTGATGCCCACTTCATCACCAGCCGCATTTGCGGCATTTGCGGCGACAACCACGCCACCTGCGCCACCTACGCGCAGAACATGGCCTTTGGAGTAAAGCCGCCCCCCATCGCGGAATGGATCGTCAATCTTGGCGAAGCGGCCGAGTACATGTTCGACCACAACATCTTCCAGGACAACCTGGTCGGCGTGGACTTCTGTGAACAGATGGTGAAGGAAACCAACCCCGGCGTCTGGGAAAAAGCGACAAAGACCGCTGCACCCCATGCCGAACTACACGGTTACCGCACCATCAGCGAAATCATGACGGCGCTGAATCCATTTAAGGGAGCGTTCTATCTGGAAGCGTTGCAGATGAGCCGCATGACGCGCGAGATGTTCTGCCTGATGGAAGGGCGCCATGTGCATCCTTCCACGTTGTATCCAGGTGGGGTGGGTACCGTGCCCACGGTTCAGCTCTTTACCGATTACATCGTACGCCTGATGAAATATGTGGAATTCATGAAGAAGGTTGTGCCGCTGCACGATGACCTTTTCGATTTCTTCTACGAAGCCCTCCCCGGTTACGAAGAGGTTGGGCGGCGGCGCATCCTTCTTGGTTGTTGGGGTTCGTTCAACAATCCCGATGTTTGCGATTACACCTATGCAAAGATGACCGATTGGGGCCGCGGCATGTACGTGACTCCCGGCGTTGTGGTCGACGGGCAACTGGTTACCACGGACCTGGTGGACATCAACTTGAATATCCGCATTCTGCTGGGTAGCTCGTACTACGACGATTGGCAGAACTCAGAACCATTTGTAAAGAAAGACCCGTTGGGAAATCCTGTCGATCAACGGCACCCCTGGAATCAGAGCACCTTCCCGCGGCCGCAGAAGCGCGACTTTGGCGGCAAGTATACCTGGGTGATGTCTCCCCGTTGGTATGACAAGCGCACCGGGGACTATCTGGCGTTGGATACGGGGGGCGGCCCGATCGCACGTTTCTGGGCGACTGCGCTCGCCGGCATCGTGGACATTGGCTACCTTAAAGCCACCGGCCACAGCGTAAAGATTTATCTTCCCAAGACGATGTCGAAGCCTGAGGTTGAGTTTGAATGGAAGATTCCCAAGTGGAGCAATGCGATTGAACGGGACCGCGCTCGCACGTATTTCCAGGCTTATGCCGCTGCTGCGGCTCTCTACTTCGCCGAACAGGCGCTAGCCGAGTTGCACGCGGGCAGAACCAAGACGTGGAATGATTTCAAGGTTCCAGAAGAAGCGATCGGGTGCGGCTTCCATGAGGCCGTGCGTGGCGTGTTGTCGCATCACGTGGTGATTAAAAATCACAAGATCGCCAACTATCATCCGTATCCGCCAACTCCCTGGAACGCAAACCCGCGCGACAGCTTTGGCACGCCTGGCCCGTATGAAGACGCGGTACAGAACACGCCCATCTTCGAGGAGAACGGTCCGGAGAATTTTAAGGGCATCGACATTATGCGGGCGGTTAGAAGCTTCGATCCGTGCTTGCCTTGCGGTGTTCACATGTATTTGGGGAACGGAAAGGTGCTTGAGACCCATCATTCTCCAATGTTTGGTCAACAACTCACCTGATCAGGCTGGGAAGGTCACTGCGGCGTTCGGGCTTCCTTACGGGAATTTTACTTTTCCTTGGGGCGCGTGTGCCTAACGGGAAGTCGTACATTGAGAGCCATTATCCCACTCAAGCCCAAAACCAGGGCTTGAATGGGGCACCCAGCATTTGTTGTCGGTGTAGCAAAAACTATAGTGGGGCTGCGTGAAGGAGTGGTGTGGATAACGAAAAAGAATTTCAGGAAAAGATGCGGCAGCTCGGCACGTTGGTCGGCGAACTCGATCAGGTGCCGGGCGGCGGGTCAAAAGTTGCGGCCCGGGAGCTCGTCCAGCTTCTTATGGAGGTGCATCGTACGGGGTTGGAGCGAATGATGGAGCTGGTTTTTCAAGGAGGTACCGAAGGTTCCGGTAGGGCGATTATCGATCGACTTGGCCAGGATCCGATTGTCCGCAACCTGCTCCTGCTTTATTCTCTCCATCCTGATGACCTTGAGACCCGTGTTTTGCGGGCGCTCGACGTCGCCAGAGCGCGGCTGCGCAAATTGGATGGCAGAGTCGACCTGGTCAGCTTTCATGAGGGAGCGGTCCAACTGCGGCTTCATACTTCGGGCCATTCACGCGGTTCCACGATTAGGGATCTGCGGGCCATCGTGGAAGGCGCCATCTATGATCTGGCGCCCGATGTGACGTCGCTAACGATCCTCGCGCCCGAAGAGGAGTCTTCTTCCGGATTTGTTCCCTTACAGCACTTGCTTAAGCACTCAATGGCGGTTCACAGTGCTGGAGTGGATGGCGCCGATTGAAACCGCATTGTTGTTTAGCTGAGAGAGGCTGAGCATGTCTGCTATGGGAAGCCCGCCTACCTTCGATCAGGCCTTTGCTACGCTTCGTCAGTTTGCCCGGTCGAGGCCGCCGGCCGAGCGTTGCGAATTGTGCAGCACCGGGTTGGCGCACGAACATCCACACCTGGTGGAGATTCGCTTGCGCCAGATCGTTTGTGCCTGTGAGGCCTGCGCTACGCTATTTGACGGGATGGCGAATGGCAAGTACCGGCGCGTCGCCAGGCGCGCTCAATTTCTGGCCAACTTCCAGATGACCGACGGCCAGTGGGAAAGCCTGATGATCCCCATCAACATGGCGTTCTTCTTACATTCAAGCGTCGAAGGCAAGGTGGTCGCGCTTTACCCCAGCCCCGCTGGAGCTGTTGAATCTCAGCTTCCCCTCGATGCCTGGAACGAGATCGTGCAGGAGAATCCAGTCCTCAGCCAGTTGCAGCCCGATATCGAGGCGTTGCTCATCAACCGCGTGGGCCACGCGCACGAACTGTCGAAAGCTGAGTACTATATCGCCCCGATCGATGAGTGTTATCGGCTGGTTGGCCTGATAAGAGGCAACTGGAAAGGGCTTTCCGGAGGCTCTGAGGTTTGGGCGGAGATCGGGCGCTTCTTCTCCAATCTGCGGTCGCACGCGGACGTAATCAATGAGGAAGTAGAGGCCAAGTGAAGTTTGCAAGCGAGAGGAGAAGTGCTATGGCTATGGAACTTGTGGAAACGACGTCAAATGGAAGTGACAAGGATACTCTTTACATGCTCGGAGGCATTTCCATGATCGTCTTTGGCGCTGGATTGATTCTGTCCAATCCCTTTGTGCGCCGTTACATGTCGCAAATCGGAGTTGGCAGTCTTGCCAGCGCCGCCATGCCTGATATCCAGCGATATTTCAAACTGCGCGCGATGTCGGACCCGAAGCGGAGCTAGCTGCATGGCCGAGATTTCGACTGCCGCTGAGGAAGCGGAGGGAACTGAGTCAGATTTCTACGTCATTGATAGCCGCGCAAGCCGATTTACGGTGCAGGCATTTGCCACCGGGCTTTTGGCCAAGATGGGGCACAATCCGACCATCGGCATTCGTGACTTTAGCGGTGGCATGAAGTTCAATCCTGCTAAGCTCGAGGCCAATTCTTTCCGTCTGCTCATCAAGACCGCTTCCATGAACGTGCTGGACGATATAAACGATCGAGACCGCCGTGAAATAGAACGCCTCATGAGTCAGGAGGTCTTGGAGATTGCGAAGTTTCCCGAGGTGGTCTACGACGCGTCCAACATCTCGATTACGAAGATGGCAGATGCACTTTATTCAGCCACGGTTATCGGAAATCTCACCATGCATGGCGTCACCAATAGTCAGAAGATCCCGGTGAGGGTCGCGTTGTTCGGAAGCATGCTACGGGCGTCCGGTGATTTTTCGTTGGCGCAGACTGACTACAACATCAAATTGGTTTCTGTTGCCGGGGGCGCGCTCAAGTTGAAGGACGAGCTCAAGTTTTCCTTCGAGATTGTCGCGCGGAAGGAAGGTCACGCATGACGTGCATCTCGCACTATCCCTTCCTAAGGGTCCAAAGCACCCAGGACTGCCGTCCTGGGCTACTCTCAGCCGTCCTTTCAGGACTGTTCGCGACACTCTTTGGTAGCTGATTTGTTTGTAGCGAGTGCTGTCCAAACGAGCCGATCGAGAACAGCTGATTTGGACAACACTGCGCCACATCCCCTCAACGGTGCTTGATGAAAGTGCCGTCCTGTAGCTCGCCAACCGCCTGGCGGAGTTGCTCCTGGGTGTTCATCACGATCGGTCCATACCAGGCGACTGGTTCCTCGATCGGCTTGCCCGACACCAGCAGGAATCGTATGCCCTCGTCGCCGGCCTGCACCGCGATCTCGTCTCCCCGGTCAAAGAGCACCAGCGAATGATTTCCAGCATCGTAGACGGGGGGCGCCTCAGGCTTTGCGGCCTGTTCGGTTAGCACCGCGCGCGGATGCGAGGCATCGCGGAAGGTGCCAGAGCCTGCGAAGACATAGGCGAAGGCGTTGCGTGTGGTGTCAACCTTTAGCCGTTTCTTGCGGCCCGGGGCGACCGAAATATCGAGGTAATTGGGATCGGCCGCCACACCTTCCACCGGTCCTCGCTTGCCCCAGAACTCGCCGCAGATGACGCGCACGTGAGTGCCGTCATCGTCGGTGACCTCGGGAATGGCACTTGCAGGAATGTCCTGGTAGCGGGGGTCGGTCATCTTCAATGACGAAGGCAGGTTGGCCCAGAACTGGAAGCCGTGCATCCGCCCCTGCTGATCGCCCTTGGGCATCTCCTGATGAAGGATGCCGCTGCCGGCTGTCATCCATTGGACGTCGCCGGCGATCATCTTTCCCCGGTTGCCCAAGCTGTCGCCGTGCTCCACCGAACCGGCAAGCACGTAGGTGATGGTCTCGATCCCGCGGTGAGGATGCCAGGGAAATCCCGCAAGGTAATCTGCTGGATTCTCATTGCGGAAGTCGTCCAAAAGCAAAAACGGGTCGAAGTCTTTGGTTTTGCCAAAACCGAAGGCGCGTTGCAGCTTTACGCCCGCGCCCTCGATCGTGGGCTTGGTTTCAATGATCTGTCTCACTGCGCGGAGTGACATACTGCTCCCTTCAAGCTTTTACGAACTGCACGTCGAGGGTGATGGTGACCTCATCGCCGACCAGAAAGCCGCCGCTCTCAAGCGCTGCATTCCAGGTCAGGCCGAAGTCTTTACGGCTGATCTTTGTGGTCGCTGATACTCCAACACGGGTGTTGCCCCAGGGATCCTTGGCGGGCGGAGTTGGGCCTTCCACGGCGAAAACGACCTTGCCGGTGGTGCCGCGCACGGTGAGATCTCCTTCGACCGAAAGTTCTCCATCCCGAACCAGGCTGATGCGCGTGGATTTGAAGGATAGGGTAGGGAACTTCTCCACGTCGAAGAAGTCGGCGCCCTTCAGATGCTCATCGCGCTGGGCGTCGCGTGTTTCCAGGGAGGCTGCTTCGATAATGGCCTCTGCCTGGGAATTGGCGAGGTTCGATTCATCCAGGGACAAGGTTCCGGTGACTTTGGCGAAATGCCCCTTCACGTGAGAGATCATCATGTGTTTGACTTTGAACTCGGCCGAGGAATGCTTGGGGTCGATGTTCCAGGTTGTGGTTGCGGTGGTGGCTGGCGAGGTAGCGGTAGTGGTCATGGGTGTTATTCCTTTCGCTGGTATAGATGCGTTCAAACGATAATCGTTTCAACAAATATATTGGCCAAAAATTAATTCACTTCGAGTTGGGCGACGCGTAGTAATTCGGTTAGTTTTTGCAGGCGCTCCCGGCCGAGGTGGCCGAGTTGCTTGCGATGGGTTTCCTGGACCGGTTCATCCAGGCGGCCCAACAGTTTCAGCCCTTGCGGTGTGATCCGTGCCATCACCATGCGCCGGTCCCTGGTTTCGCGGGTGCGTGAGATCAGGCCCCGTTTTTCCAGGCGGTCGAGCAGGCGGGTGATGTCCGGATCCCGCGTAATCATACGGTTAGCGACTTCGCCGCAGGGGAGTCCATCGGGCGCCCCGCGCAGGATGCGGAGCACGTTGTATTGGGTCGCGGAGAGGTCTTCTCCCTTGAGAACCGCGATCAGGCCACGGGATAGCATGTCCGTCGTTCGCAGCAGGTCCAGGAAGGCCGATTCTTCGGGATGGGCTGGGCGGCGGTGGTCCAGTTGGATTGCTTCCTGCATATAGACAACAATACTCGTTATAACGACTATTGTCAAGACAGGGTTCTCGGGTCTTCGAATGGGGGTGATGTTCCATCCGCTTCAGCGTTATCCGGGGCAACCTTCGGCAGACGAAAGGACCCTGTAGGGAACAGGAAGGCAGGAAACGTCTCTGGCGCGAAAAAGCTCTGCACCCGACCGAAGAGCAATACCACAGGGGCTAAAGCCCGTCATATTCTCATCGTTTACGGCCGACTAAGTCGTGCCCTGAGACCAAGCATGAGTTTTTCTGCCGCGTGTGAAGTCGTGCCTTGAGACAAGGCATGAGTTCTCGGCGTGGTTGAGCGCCCCGATTGGTCGAGTTTTAATAGCGGATAAATCGGGGCCTGACCTGAGCCATCTGAATCGTATTAGCCACATTTGGGGAGTACAATTCTGGGGAATTTCGGGCTTAAGAAGGATGAGCCTATTTTTCAGCAAGGTTGCTCAATTTGCCCCGGAGGGAAATTCTATGAATCACAGTCATCGGCACGTTATCCGCCCAGTCGCCCTGCTGTTGGCTGGAATCAGCTTCGGCTTGTCCGCCATGGTGCTTGCCCAGGAAACGACAACCACGACGAGCACTCCAAAAGCAGTGACGCGAGTCGTCAAAGTCGATACCGCACAGGTTGTTTATGTTTCCGGCGACGATGTCGTTTTGAAGGATGCCGATGGCCGTCTGCTTCTGCTTGCACTCCCTGCGAGCACTCCGCTGATCGTTGATAGCAAGCCGGCTGCCCTCAAGGACCTTACACCCGGCACGACGTTGGCTCACGTGCAAGCGCGCACACTTGTCGAGTCCCAAGTAACGTCGGTCACGCAGATCGATGGCGAGGTCACCCAAGTCACTCCGCCGAAATGGGTCACTCTAAAACTGGGAGACGGAACGGTCAAACGTTACGAGATCCCGAAGGAGACGAGTTTTCAGGTGAACGGCAAGACCGCATCGGCTTTTGAGCTTCGTAAAGGGATGAAGCTCTCGGCCACGGCCGTGACCACTGAGGGAGTCAATACCCAGTCCGGTAAAGCGGCTGTCGTGGGGCAGACACCACCGCAAATAGGAGCTCTGCTCATATTCAGGGCTCGATGATTGAGTGAATGGCGCGTGTCCATCACGTAACTGGTCTCGTCCGAGAATGCGAAGACGTTAGCCAATCGGCGCCTCGCGCGATCTTGTTTGCTGCAGAAACTGCCGAGTTCCCTGCAAACAGCTGGAACGCCTCGCTGCGAACCTGTCAATGTGGCAGGGAAGAGGTCTGGGTCGTTTGTAGCTGACCAGAGTACGCAAGTCGACGTCCTACCACCGTGGGCTGGGCGCAATTCGAACCTGGACCTTGCAAAAGTGGAGGACGACCGGATGTGGACACTTCACACCAGTCTCTCAAGCGCGGCCAGCGTTGACTCCGTGCCAGGTGCGATTCAATCGTCGCTGGCGGCGTTTGGCTTGGGCCAATACGGCCATGCTGCTGCCCTGTGGGTGTTTTTCGCCGCATGTGGAGTCACTGAACTGGCTGTCAGCTTTCTCATCTGCACGCCGCTTGAGCGATTTTGGCCGCTGACCGGTTGGCCGAAACGAAACTCTATCGCAGCCGACGTAGCCTACGCGTTTTTTGTCCGCATCGTCCTGTTTCCGCTGATTGCCTACTTTGAATTCAATTGGCTGCGCCAGAGCTGGGATGGATTTCTGCGTGCCCATGCCATTACACCTCCATCGCTTCCGGGCCTGATCCCGATGCTTGCTTCGTTGCCGCCGATTGTCTTCGTCGCCAATTTTGCCATTCTCGATCTCGCCGACTATTGGCGTCACCGTGTTTCTCACCGGGTTGGCTGGTGGTATGGCATCCACTCCCTGCATCATGCCGAAGAGCAATTGACTTTCTGGTCCGATGACCGGTCACACGTTCTTGAAGACGCCATCACCTATGTGTGGCTTATTCTTGTGGGCCTGGTTATCGGTGTGCCCTCGATGCAGTTTCCCTTTCTCATCCTTTGCTTCCGGCTTCTCGGCAGCGTGTCCCACGCCAACACGCGGGTTGGCTATGGATGGCTCGGGGAGCACATATTGATCTCCCCGCAATTCCATCGCACGCATCACGCATTGAAGGCAGCGGGCAGGCGCAGCTGCAACTTTGGAACGACGCTGTCCTTGTGGGACATTGCTTTTGGGACCGCCAGGTTCCGCGACAACACAGTCGAGACTGGCGATGCAGGAGCCGAACCGGCTCTAGTCAACGGCTCTTGGGGAGAACAGCAGCTCGCAGGCTTTCGCCGCATGGTCCGCTTAGCCCGGCGAGGAAAGAAGGTGCCGGCCATGAGGTCGGTATGATCGCTGCTATCACTCAACACTGGACGGACCGTGTTCTTGATCGAGGCAAGCTGGGAATGCCGGTGAACGATCGCTGGAAGCTGGAGGCGTACGAACAATACAAAACCAGGCTTCGCGCACCAGAGTATCCGTGTTTCTTTGGCCAGAGCGGTGAGGCGCGCGGAGAAATGCTCTACACGTTTGTTGGTCAGGGCGGACTCCATGAGTTCGTGACCAGCATGCGAAAGTTTGTTTCGCTCATCGCTGCTCCTCCCCATGAGCGCTCGAGCCTGGTGGCATTTCTGGAGCCCGATTCTTCCGTGACGGATCACGTGTCCTTTGTTGCGCGGTTTTGGCAAGTGCTGCAGCACCTTCATGAGCAGGATCGCAAGCCGGCTATAGAGAGGACTCCCGATCACCCGCTTTGGGAGTTTGCGTTTGAGGGCTGCGAAATGTTCGTGGTTGGGGCGTCTCCCACCTACCAACGGCGCCGCAGCAGAAATCTCGGTCCAGGCGTGGTGCTCATCTTCCAGCCCAGGTCTCTTTTCATTGACCCGGCAACATCGCAGCCGATTGCAGCCTCGGTCCGGCATCGCATCCACAAACGCACCCTGGCCTATGACGGAATGTCGATACATCCCGACATAGGGTTCTACGGAAACGTAGGTAACCGCGAGTGGAAGCAGTATGCGATTCCTGACGACAACCAACCGGAGACCGGCGCCTGCCCGTTCCATACGCGCGTGCAAGTAATGAATGCGCCTTAGACACATGGATCGGCCTCGCGAGCCAGTGCTGGCACTTTCGGCAGGGTGACAAATCTGAGCAAAGGCTTTGTCTCATTCCCTCCTTCGCCGCTCAGCGAATTGACAGTATGCGGTGTTCACTCGGTATGGTGGAGCTATGGAAGATTTAAGGTACATAGGGCGCCCGTCCGCGCTAGCCGCGCTCGAGGAAAAGTCGAACGGCGCGCACTTCGGAATGCCCTCGGAGCCCCTTCTGGGAGCGCTTTTGCGAGTGCTAGCCGCGTCCAAGCCCGGCGGCCGAATACTGGAACTGGGCACAGGAACCGGCATCGCGACAACCTGGCTTTTAGACGGAATGGACGACAAGTCGATCCTTGTCAGCGTGGATAACGACGGTGGTGTACAGCGAATAGCCGCCGAGCTGCTGGGGCACGACAAGCGCCTGACGCTTATAACAGAAGATGGAGTCGCATTTCTGCGCAAGCAGCCGGCGCGTGGGTTCGATCTGGTCTTTGCTGACGCAATACCCGGAAAATACGAAGCGCTCGATGAGGCGCTGGCAGTGGTCAAGGTCGGCGGTTTTTACGTGATCGATGACATGCTGCCACAGGCGAACTGGCCTGAAGGACATGCGGAGAGAGTTCCGGTTTTGATCGAGAGATTGGCCTCTCAAGGGGGCTTCTCGATTCTTCCCCTCGTTTGGGCCAGCGGTGTACTGATTGCCGTTAGGAGCAGATAAGAATCCGCACGCTATGCATCGGCGTCCTCTGTTCTGATGCCGTCGTTGACGCGACGAAACCGGTTGCCCACGCGGCCTATCAGTATTCGGGGGCCCTTGCCTCTCGGCCGCGCCCGGACAAGTGTAGGGAGGGGTACACCAGTGAGGCGCAGGGCTACAACTAGAATCATTGTCTTTGCTACCCAAGCCGCATGGCGGATTTCAACAGAAACGGTATGCTCTTTTCAAGCAGCAATTCTCCAAGTCTTTAGCGATCCCTTCGGGGGATGGGTTCGGTGAGGGAACAGGAAGAGTCGCTCAAAAAGAAGTGTTAGCGTTACCTGTAGTTCGTGCCAAATGAATCAATTGAATCTGCCTGGTTTCTCTCGTTTAGGTTTTTCCGACTTTACTACGCACACTGAATCACTCGAACGATGCATTACCTTCGCCCTGCCAGGTCACACTGGTGGGGTTTTTAATTTTCCGTGCCCCCTTGCTATGACAGAGCCAGAAGGGGTTGGTTCGTCACTTGTCGGCATTTGAGCGCGGTGTAGGTTCCCCAGGACGCGTCCTGGGACATTCTCAGTCGTCCCTTCGGGACTGATCCGGCGGGAATGTAGCACACCCCAGGACTAACGTCCTGGGCTACCTCAGCCGTCCCTTCGGGACTGATCTCGATCTGCCGTGATAGTTGATTGATCTTCAATGAAGGCCGATGTAATCGGGTGCTTGAAAAAGGCTAATTCAAGTCTGACTCCCAGTTGTCTCTGGGGGTGGTCGCGCAACTCGGTGAGCCCAATAGTGGAAAAGCGCCGTGCCAGGATCAGCCCAGTGATATGAATGATAGGGAAGTTGGTCGCAGTGCGAATCGGTTTACGGTTCGTCGGCTATCAGCGCCGCGGCCATTAAGCATCGCGGGATTATCCATTGATCGAGTTCGGAGGAGTACGCATGAAGCTGTTTTCCTTGGTGCTGTTCGCCGCATCGTGTGCGGCGACGGCGGTCGCGCAGGTGGCTACGGGCATCGATGTTCTTGAGCAACAAAACTTCGCTCCGCTGAAGGCCATCGCAGCGCGGCACGGCGGTCACCTTCGTCTCGCCGTGCTCACCAACCCTGTTGGAATAGACGCGCACGAGCGGCGCACGATCGATGTGCTGCGCCAGGACGCCGCAGCAGCGGTGCCTGGCCTCAGTGTTGTCACCCTGTTCAGCGCAGAGCACGGCATCAATGCTGCCACGGACCAGCCCAACGTCGACAATGATATGGATCCTGGCAGCGGACTTCCGATCATCAGCCTGTATGGGGCAACTGAGGCCAAGCGCCATCCCTCCGCCCAGCAACTGGCCGGCCTCGACGCCGTGGTCATCGATCTTCAGGATGTTGGCGTACGCTACTGGACTTTCCAGGCGCTGATGCAGTATTTCCTCGAAGCCTCGGCGCCCAATCACATCGATATAGTCATCCTCGACCGGCCCAACCCCGTAAATGGTGTCGCGGTGCAGGGGCCGCTCAGCACGCCGGGGCGCGAAAATTATGTCAACCCGTACTCCTGAGCCCATGCGGCCCGGCATGACCATGGGAGAGCTGGCCGAGTTCTTCAATGGCGAGCGCCATCTCGGCGCGCAATTGACGGTCATCAAGATGACCGGATGGCATCGCTCGGATTGGTATGACGAGACCGGCCTGCTGTGGGTCAATCCGTCACCGAACATCCGCAGCCTTACACAAGCCACCGATCTATCTCGGCACCGGCCTGGTCGAAGGCACCAACGTCAATGTCAAAGGTCCGGTTGAGCCGCCGTTCGCGCGCTTTTGCGCTCCATGGATTACGGCGACCCAGCTCTCCGCCTATCTCAACACCCGCAAAATACCGGGCGTTCGCTTCATGCCCGTGTTCTACACGCCGAGCGGAGAAGAGCATTATCCCTATCGCGGAGAACACTGCGAAGGTGTCGAAGTGATGCTCAGCGACCGCAATGTGCTGGATGCGCCCGAACTCGGCATCGAGGTGGTTGCCGCGCTCTGGAAGCTTTATCCGGATAAATTCCAGATCGACCGCGTCGATCGCCTCCTGCTGAACAAAAGCGTGCTGGACCAGATCAAGAGCGGCACGGATCCTCGTGCCATCGCCTCTGGTTGGCAAAAGGACTTGAGCGCATACAAGGCGCGCCGGCAACTCTATCTGCTGTACAAATAGGCGGTTCCTCTTTGGCATGAAAGGGAAATCGGGCACAGCGCCATTCCCATGGCTCTCATTTTGGCGCGCACTCAACTACACTACAACGGGCCCCATTATCGTCATCCGCTTAGCGCTCTTTCAAGAAAGGAACTCGTTCACAGTGAAGCCCGTGCGCATTATTTGTTTGTCTGTTTATCCTGGTCATTCTGGCAAACGCCTCCGCGCAGACTGCACCGCGGCGCGTGATTATCGATACGGATCCAGGCGTTGACGACGCCATGGCAATCCTGTTGGCCTTAAACTCGCCAGAGCTTAAGGTGGAAGCGCTGACCGTGGTGCCAGGTAACGTGAAGCGGCGCAAGGCCTGGAAAACGCCCTGAAGCTTGTGTCGCTTGCCGGGCGATGCGATGTGCCTGTGGTGGCCGGAGCACAGCACCCGCTGAATCAAAAGCTGATCACGGCTCAGTACTGGCACGGCAAGAATGGTCTCGGGGGCGTCGATTTGCCCGCCTCGAAATTGCAAAGCCGATGCGCGCTTTGCGCCCGATTTAATATCGAGATGGTCCATAAGTATCCGCATGAAATCACGCTCATCCCTATCGGGCCGCTGACCAACATAGCGCTGGCCGTTTCCAAAGATCCCGGGATCGTACCCCTGGTCAAAGACATTGTCATTATGGGAGGCTCCATCACCGGCGGGAACGTGGACGGAGCGGCAGAAGCGAACATCTATAACGATCCGGAGGCGGCACAAATCGTTTTCAACGCCGGCTGGATCGTCACCATGGTCGGTTCCGACGTCGGCGAGCGCACGTTGATTACGCGCAAGGATGTGGCTCGATTGCAAGCGAGCCAGAGACCGGAAAGCGCCTTTCTCGGTAAGCTTGTTGATTTCTACCTGACCCGTTCGGAGAAAAGCGGGTACCAGGGAGCTGCGATGTACGATCCGCTGGCAGTGGCCGTGGTGGTTGACCCGACGCTGGTCACGCTTAAGACCATGCATGTGGACGTGGAAACAAAAGGTGAGTTTACCCGCGGGGAAACCGTCGCCAATCGCATGGGATCCGATGAGAACAACGTTTTGCATGGGGATCACTATGAGATCGAAGGCGTGATTCCTCTAAAGCCCAATGCTCGGATTTGCGTGGCCTCAGACGCGGATCGGTTTGTGCGGCTGTTTGTCGATCGGATCACAGGGGTTAAACCATAGTCCGGGCCGCCTCGGAGGTAGCAAAGCTTCTCCCGGGCGGCCCTCGCATCCTTGATCCGGGATCATTTCCTCCACAATTTGCGTACTCTCTGTTAACCATCTCGGCTCCAAGAGCGTTTTAGAGAGTGAAGTATGCAAACGGAGGGATACACATGGGTCCGGACACTATACCGATACTCGCGGTCTTTTCAACCATCAGCTGGGTTGCGTGGCTGCTCTTTTCTTCTATTCGCCGCTATAAAGTAGCCCAGCTGCAGGCAGATATCCAAGGCAGGCTGCTGCAACGATTCGATTCTCCCGACGCCCTGTTGGGATACGCCCAGAGCGATGCCGGGCAGGCAGTTCATCAAGAGCATGGACATTGAGCGAAGCACGCCCTACGGCCAGATCCTCAAGGGGGTCCAGGCAGGAATTGTGTTCATCTTTTTTGGAGCGGGATTGTTGCGGCTCCACGCTTGGAATATCGGCGACGAAGGCCCGCTCGTCTTTGGCACGCTCGCCCTCGCTCTGGGACTCGGATTCGGTGTGGCAGCGGCAGTCTCATACTTCCTCTCGCGCTCCTTTGGTCTCTTGGGCAATAGGGCCAGCGACTAAGCCTGGCAGGGCAATTGGCCTTGGGTAGCATGAGGAGTCGTAAGGGATGGACGAGCAAGCATTCCACGCGATCTACGATGGAACCGCGAAACCCCTGTGGGCATATATCGCGCGCCTGTCCGGACGCCCGGACGTGGCGAATGACCTCGTCCAGGAGACCTATTGCCGCTTCCTGACCGCCCAACTCCGCAATATGGAGCCTGCCCAGGCCAAGCCCTACCTCTTCCGCATCGCGACCAATCTGCTTCACGACCGATGGCGCAAAGGCGAGGATACGAAATGGTCCGAACCGGAGGAAATCGGCTTCGAACGAGATCTCGACACGCAAATCGACGTTCGCGATCTGATGCAGCAGCTCAAGCCCAGAGAGCGCCAGCTGCTTTGGTTAGCCTATGTGGAGGGAATGACGCACAGCGAAATCGCCAAGTCCACTGGGCTACACTCGATGAGCATTCGCATTTTGCTGTTTCGGGCGCGCCAGAGGGCGGCGGAGTTGCTGAGACAAAAGGAGAGAGCCCTTCATGAAGTGTGATAGGGAGCAGCAGGTTATTGAAGCAACGCGCAACGGATTGTGGACCTCCTCGTTGCGCGCTCATCTGCGACATTGCGCGCTGTGCAGCCAAACCGAGCTGATTGCTGCGTCGCTGCAGGAGGATGCTGCAAGGGCGGAACGGCTGTTCGATCTTCCGCCGGCCGGTATGGTCTGGCGCCGCGCCCAGGCCAGGCGGCGTGAGCGTGCGCTGCAGCGAGCAACTCGCCGCCCGTTTCTCGTTGTTGGCGCGCTTGGCGCCGTATACTCGGTGGTTTTGCTGCTGTGGGGGATCTTCCAGATTCCGCAGTCCGTGTACCGGCTGTTTATCGCGCCTCCCGGACTGACCGAGCACGTGGCACTCACCGGCGCAGTACTGTCAGCAATACTGGCCATTGCGGGATCGTGTGTATTGGTACTTGAGACGAAGCGTTGATCCACTGAACTCGCCCTCACGCTATCGCTTTTCCCCTCCAGTTACATCGCAGAACCGGGCGCTTGAGAACCCGATCTACGATCGAGGTTATCTCCCAGGTATATGCTGGAGATTCGCCGGCAGACATAGGACATCGGCGACTACATCGTGCAGAGGATGGGGAGAATGAGTCGGATCAGTCGCCGGAGTTTATTAGCCACGACCGGAATGGGCATCTTGTCTGGCGGTCTCCGCCGGGTTTTGGGTGCCGAATCGAACAGCGATTCTCCGGCAAGCAAGACACCCGCAAAGAGCCAGAAGGAGTCACTTGCTCTGGCGGAATATCAGCCGGTAAGCATGCTCCACTTGAAGGAAACGCAGGTGCCGCGAGCCAAATACCCGGTCATCGATTTCCATACCCACCTGACGTTCTCGGCGCACTCAGTCAACGGTGTTTCCCTGGGAGCGGAACGCAGGATCGTTGGTACGCCTGAAGAATTGCTGCCGGTCATGGAGCGCAGGAATATCCTCGCCTTGACCAATCTCACAGGCGGTTTTGCAACCGGCTTGCAAAGTACCGTCGCCCAATACGATAAGCGCTTTCCGGCCCGGTTTTATACTTTCACCGAACCCTCCTATAACCTGTTTCAACAGTCGAAGTATCCGCAGTTGCAGGCCGACGCTATTGTCGCCGCACATCAGTCAGGCGCCCGCGGCCTGAAGATTTTGAAGACACTGGGGCTCTATTTGCGCGAGCAAACGACCACGGGCAGCCTGGTTAAAGTGGATGACCCGCGATTTGACCCGATGTGGGAGGCCTGCGGCAACTTGGGAATGCCCGTCGCCATTCACGTATCTGACCCCCTGGCATTCTTCACGGCAACGACTCGCTTCAATGAGCGCTACGAGGAGCTGAACAATCACCCTGAGTGGTCCTACTACGGACCCGGGTTTCCTTCCAACGCGGAAATTTTGGAGGCACGCAATCGAGTTTTTGCGCGCCACCCCAAGACCAACTTTGTCGCCTTGCATGTGGGTAACTTCGCGGAAAACCTCGACAACGTTTCCCAAAACCTCGATCGCTTCCCCAACATGTATGTAGACATCGCCGCTCGTCTGAATGAGTTGGGCCGTCAGCCAAGGGCAGCACGCAAGTTCTTCGACAAGTATCAGGACCGCATTGTTTTTGGAACGGATGCTACGCCCCATGGAGATAAGTTCCCGCAGCAGGTATTCAACGATCGCCTGTACGAAATCTACTTCCGATTTCTAGAGACGGATGATGAATACTTCGATTACGCGCCGGCGCCGGTACCTCCCCAGGGACGCTGGAAAATATCGGGAATCGATCTGCCCGATGGGATCTTGCATAAGGTTTACAACCAGAATGCAGCCCGGTTGCTCCACGTGAGGGCTAGCTAATCAGCGTATGCGAAGGAGCACGATGACACGACATGCCCCTTGGCGCGTCCTGCTGGTCCTGGCTGTGGCGATCTCGGCTTATGCCCAGAAAGACACTGTGGTTGTACGGCCAGTTGAGATCGATGATGTCCTGGTGAATCCCGGGATGGGGATTACCACATTTCAGCGCTTCAACGGGCAGGCGCTGAACCCTCTTTTCGAATGGTCAGAGCGCGGTCCTGTTGCAGTGCTGCCCCAGGCGCCCGAGAAACCGGACTTTCCGGAGACATCCATCGCCTACCTCCGCTGGTACTGGAGTGCCCTCGAGCCGGAACCAGGAAAATTTCGTTGGGAGATTATCGACCTCGCGTTGCAGGAGGCGCGAAAACATCGACAGACGTTGGCCATTCGGCTGATGCCGTACTCGGACCGCGACCCCGTTCCCGACTGGTATCGCAACTCAGGCGCCCGGCGTGCCAACAAGCCGGCCGATAAGGACGGGAATATATGGCAACCTGACTTTAGCGATCCGCTGTATCTCAAGTACTGGGGAGAGCTAGTTGCGGAAGCAGGCAAGCGATACGATGGCGATCCGGCCCTGGAAAGCGTCGATATCTCGTCGGTCGGATATTGGGGAGAGGGTTGGAGTAACTACATGCCGGCTTTTTCCGCGCAACAACCGCTCATAGACATTTGGCTTAAGAGCTTTCGCAAGACAACCTTATTGATGAATTTTGATGAACCGCACGCGCTGGCCTACGGCACGCAGCATGGCGCGGGCTGGCGACTGGATTGCCTGGGGGATATGCGCGCGAAGTTTCCCGAGATGCTGGATATTTATCCTCAACAAGTGGTGCGTACCGGTATTCAGGATGTTTGGCAGCATGCTCCGGTATCGCTTGAGACCTGCGGTACCCCCTCTACCTGGAAACGGGATGGCTTTGACGTAACCTATATCCTCGATCAGGCTCTGCGCTGGCATATTAGCTCGCTCAACGTAAAATCTTCTCCCATTCCCGCGGAATGGGAAAAACAGTTTGAAGACTTTCAGCGGCGCATGGGATATCGTTTCATTCTTCGCCGTCTCGAATACCCGGCCACGGCTAAGCCTGGGACTTCGATGCCGATTTCTATGTGGTGGCTCAATGCAGGGGTTGCTCCGGTTTATAAGGAGTACTGGCTGGCTGTTGAATTGCGGTCCGGGGAGAAAGCCACCGTCCTGCGGGTCCCGGCAGATTTGACCAAGTGGCTCCCGGGCGACGCAGTTGTGGACAAATCCTTACTCATACCCGAAGATCTGCCTCCGGGCACCTATCGTTTCCGTGTCGCACTGCTTGATCCTAAAACGAGCCAACCCGCGGTGTTGCTCGCCATCAAGGGGCGACAGGCTGACGGCTGGTACGATCTTGGATCGGTCGAGGTGAAGCCGTAACAGTTACTGTTCTGGCGTGTCCATCGTTTACTGCCCGACTAAAGTCGTGCCCTGATACAAAGCATGAGTTTTCCCCGGCCGTGGCCTTTGTGGAGGATAGTCGCTCAGGTCGGAGAGAGGGAGAACTGCGTGGAGGGTAACTTAAGCAGGATCCATTTGCGGGGTGCTTTCGTAGGGCAGAAGAACAGTGAATATGGCGCCATTCGTGCCATTCCCATAATTGGATTGCACTCGTACGCTTCCTCCATGCCGTTGTGCGATCTCTTTGCAGACCCATAGCCCGAGTCCCGTTCCTACGTCCTTTTTGGTGGTGAAGAAGGGCTCGAAAATTCGGTCCATGTTCTCCGGAGCAATCCCTGGACCGTCGTCCTGTACCTTAAGTTGGATTGATTTACCATCGGCCAGCTTTACGGGCGACGCGTCTATTTTCAATGTTCCGCTGACAGGTGCGGCATCGATGGCATTGGAGATGATATTGGATACGAGTTGTTGGATTTCGCCAGCTAAACCCGTGATAGCGGGGCAATCTTCAAGTGCAAGGTGAACCTTGATTTGCTTGATTTGCAATTTGTTGGAATACAGGGTGAGCACGGATTCGATGAGGGTCGGCATGTGGACGGCTGTAGGCGATGCTGACTCCCGGTAAAAGCCGAGCGTCTGCCGGGTGATGTGCGATACCCGGGCCAATTCCTGCTCCGCAAGTTGCAGTTGTTCGGTAACCTTGTCTGGAGCATCTGGATTGTTTTTTGCCAGGAATATCAGGTTACCGATTGCTTCCAGTGGGTTGTTGATTTCGTGGGAGACAGTCGCTGCCAGGCGTGCCGCGGCAGCAAGTTTCTCGGTGCGACGCAGCACCTCCTGGAGATTTCTCTCGCGAGAGGCATCGTGAAAAACCAGGACGACCCCAATCAGCCTGCCGGAATCATTTCTGATGGGTGCAGCGGTATCTTCAATCGGCAAGAGATGACCCGCGCGATGCTGCAAGACGGTGTGGTTGGCGAGAGCGACCACGGAGCCCAACGCCAAGACCTTATCGACGGGATTTTCCGCCGGCTTATTCGTCACTTCACTGAAGATAGGAAATACTTCACTAATCTTCATTCCCTTGGCTTGCGCCAAGCTTGTTCCCGTAAGCCGTTCGGCTACCGGGTTCAGGAACGAGACACGGCCTTGGTCATCGGTCGCGATGACACCGTCTCCAATCGATGACAGTGTCACTCTGAACCATTCTTCGCTTTGGCGTAGCGCGGCGGCGTCTCTCTCGCGCCTCTCGATCTCGCGGATAATCGAGAACGCCAGTAAGATTATGCCCAGGGCCGCGATTGCACTTGCCGCGTAGATACAAGCGACTGTGATCCGAATGCTCTTTTGGTAGGCGATTCTACGTTGCTCGCCTACCGATGTTTCGTCCTGTTCCATCTCGTTGACCAGGGAGCGAATGCTTTCCATGGTAATGAGGCCTTTGTCAGACATGACAAGTGCTTTTGCCCCCTCTGGGTTCCCTGATTGAACGAGAGAGATCGTCTCTGCCAACTCGCCAAGCTTTTGGTGTATCAGAACCCGAAGATTCGCCACCTGCTTTTGCTGAGCAGGGTTGTCGCCGACTTGCGCGGCAAGATTCTCGAGGTGTGCATCGATCTGTGTTGTGGCCAGAGTGTAAGGTGCGAGGTAGTCACTTTTGCCGGTGTAGAGGTAACCGCGCTGGCCGGTCTCAGCATCCTTAAGCAGCGATTCGATATTTCTAAGTTCCTGGGCTACCCGCCGGCTATGACTGAACCACTCCTGATTGCCGACTTGCACGGCGAGTTGACGCCTCAGAATGGCTGTGTTGATGGCCAGCAGCAATAGGATAACCAAGAAGCCGGCAATGACACCGAGACGTTTTTGCATTGAGCGCATGGGCTTCCGCAATATCCCCTAGTGCAGCCATTTGCAACCCGTGGCCTATAAAGAGTAGACGATTCCGGTTCCGGTGTCCAAAGCCCTCATAGGGCGGGGAGCCAAGGAGATCACCCAGGTAATCATCGGGGCTGATCCATAGGAGGGAGCTAAAACCGAACGCGCAAGGCAGATCGGATTCTTCCTCGTGTTCTGACAATTTTGCATCGAATAAACAAGCTGTTTTGCGACATCGCGGTCGGGCCTCGTTGAGATTCCCGGGATGCAAGGCGGAAGAAGGGATCGAGGGATATGACGAGCAAGAGCGAAAGCCGAAACGTTGCCGGCCGGCAATTCTTTAGAAGGTGAGGCCGTGGAGCGCGCAACAGCGAGCTACGAGCAATGGATGAGGGAGTGTACGACAGTTGTCTCCTCCGATCTGGCGTTGAAGCACGCTCAGATGAGGGAGAGTGCCTTCCTCTTTCTGCGCGGTACCTTCTACCGGTGGGCCCAGATGTGGCCGAGAATCTGCGCCGACTTATGCCGAGGTCCCAAGGTGCTCGCCGTCGGCGACTTGCATGTCAACAGCTTTGGTACCTGGCGTGACGCCGAGGGGCGGCTCTGCTGGGGAGTGGATGACTTCGATGAATCGTACCCGCTGGCATACACTAACGACCTGGTGCGTTTGGCGGCCAGCCTCAAGATCGTGATCGATGCCGGAAGTCTATCTATTCAGTTCAAAGACGGGTGTGACGCGATCCTCGATGGTTATCGGCAATCTCTCAGGGCGGGCGGCTATCCCATCGTGCTCGCCGAACGGGAACAGAAGCTCGGGAAGCTCGGCGTGGACAGCTTCAAACCGGAGACCGATTTTTGGGAGAAGCTGAACCGGTTGCCGGCCATTCGTCGCCCGCTGGATAGAAGCGCCAAGCGCGCACTTGAGAAGACATTGCCCGATGCCCGGATGGACTACAAGGTTGTACGGCGTCAGGCAGGTTTGGGGAGCCTGGGTCAGCAGCGATTTGTAGCGATCGGCATGTGGGAGGGCGGGTTCGTGGCCCGTGAGGCGAAAGCCACCGTGCCCTCCGCACTGCTCCTGGCTTCAGGATGACCCTGGAACCCGGCAATCGTACTACGAACAAGCCATCGGTCGGCGGTCCGATCTCGAGATCCGTTTCAGCTCATTGATGGTTCGTGGTTGATCCGCCGGCTCTCGCCGGACTCGAACCCGATTGATATTCAAACGTTGCCGAAGCATCGGGATGAGCAACTACTGTTGTATTCCATGGGAGCCGAAGCGGCGAATGTGCATCTGGGCTCGAGACGCCAGGTGGCGCGTGTCCAGGAGGATCTGCGAGCCAGAAAACCCAATTGGTTACGGACGGCGGCAAAGGAGATGGCGGGGGTGGTGGAGAAGGATTGGAAGGACTACCGGAAGTCATCGAGGTGAGTGGTTGTGTCTCGCTCCCAGGCGGCTGATGTCGCCCCGGACGCATCTACTTTCAAAACTGCCCTTTGTTTATGGTGGGCTGAATATGACCTGGGTGTACTTCTTTGGGGGAAATGGCGGAACATCTGACAATCAACGACGTTTTTGAGCATGCCGCCACCGGATTAGCAATCACCGATGTGACTGGTAATGTTGTTGGTGTCAATCAAGCGTTCGCCAGGATCGTAGATCGCAGCCCGGCAGAGATTCACAACGCCAACCTGTTCGGATGGACGCACCCGGAGGACCAGTGGCGACACGGGGAGTTACTGCAGCAATTGCTGGAAGCGAAGATTCCCGGCTTTGTCATTGAGAAGCGCTACCTGCGGAGCGACGGCAGTGTCGTCTGGGTTCGCAACTCGGTCTCGCTGATGAGCGGTGAGCCATCGTCCCCTGGGCACGTGATCTCGATCTGTGAAGATATCAGCGACCGCAAGCGGGCGGAGGGAGTTCTCAAGCGGCAAGAGCAGATGGCGGCTATCGGCAGGCTGACGTCTTCCATTCTGCACGAAATCAACAATCCGCTTGAGGCCGTGGGCAATTTGATTTTCCTCGCCCGCCAATCGAACCCTGTGGAGGCAGCCGGTTACCTCAAGCAAGCCGAAGAAGAACTTGCTCACGCCTCCCGAGATCACATCCCAAGGACTTCAATTTCATCGTCAGTCTTCCGCGGTAACGTCTACGAACGTGGTAGAGTTGTTACGCTCAGTCCTGGCCTTGTTTACAGGCAGATTCAAGGAAGCCCGGGTTCATGTTGATTTAGCGGTGGACGACGCCCCTGAACTTATGTGCTTCCCAGGCGAGATCCGCCAGGTCTTTGTCAATTTAATCAGCAATGCTGTTGACTCGATGGCAGCAGACGGCCAGCTCAAGGTTAGAGTGAGACCGAGCACCGACTGGCGGACGGGTGAGCATGGCGTTCGGGTAACCATAGCGGACACGGGCGAAGGCATGAGCCTGGAAACCCGAAAGCATATCTACCAGGCGTTTTTTACCACGAAGGGCGCGCAGGGCTCGGGCCTCGGTTTGTGGGTAACGTCCAATATCGTAAAGAAGCACCAGGGCTGCATTCACGTTCGCAGCAAACGCGCTTCCGCGAGCGGTGGAACTGTGTTCAGCCTGGTTTTTCCCTACCGCGGCGCTCAAGGCAAAGCTGCCGGTTACCACGTGTCTGCCGCGTAATTATGCGCCATCCGAGCACGGGACAGGATCAATAGTCAATCCTGTCCCGCAACTCCTGTCATTTACCGGTTGTCGTCGTTCGATTTCTAGTGAACCGTCGAGGCAACGACGGCAGAGGCGATGACGCCGGTGGCGACAGCAGCAAGTACGTAGTTGCCATCAACCGACCGCCACTCATAACCGTGTGGTGGAGCGTTCAGATGATAGTGTCGATAGTCAATCGGTTGCCCCCTCTCCAGTCCTCCGGTTTCATGTGGTAGCCCTTCTTCCATTCATCGTGGCGAACATAGGCGTCATGATGTTCGTCGGGACGGTCCTGGGAAAACGACATGGGCCCTAGGATGCTTGCGCTTAGGGTAGTGACGGCTAGAAACTTGTAGATCCTTTTCATGCAGTGTCCCTCGCAAATCCAGTAGATATGGATGCCGGCCACGCTCTTGAGGTTTGCTAGCGGAGGGGTCTATGTCGAGATCTTCATCAGCGCAACTGCTTCTCGAAACTTCGAGCTTTGACAGTCTTGGGCAACATCGTTCAGCAAAGCGCAAGCACGAAGGATCCTGGTTTCCAATGTGGGAACCTGGCTCAGTTCGTCGCGGAGCCCGGTGGACTTAGCCTCCTTGAATTGGTTCGCTGACAATTTCGTCTCCGGCCGGGCGGCGGCCACAAAGTTCAGTGTCACGGTGGCATAAAAGATGCGGTTGAGCTGTTGCATCAGGAAGAGGCGAGCTCGATGAACATCGCTCGTGGCGGCGCCAAAATAACACTGCAGTATGATTTCCCTGTCGCTTTCACTATCCGCGAAAAAGTTAGCCAGCGCGGCCAGATCCACGTATTGATCCGCGGCGAAGGCGGCCTCCCAATCCACGAGCCACGCTTGACCGTTTCCGAATAATACGTTGCCAGGATTGAGATCATTGTGACTGGATACCAGTTCGATATTGCGCCTGGGGTAGGCTGCCGCCAGTTCTTCATAGAATTTCAGGTACTTCGCCAAAATCTTATCTGGCAGAATGCGCGTTGCCTGGCATCGGCGGATCAGCATGCCCACGCCCTCCAGGTATTCGACAAGAGCAGGGAATAGCGGCGCGGCATGCAGCCTCTTCACCGCCGTGACCACAGCTTGCAACGATTCCTCTCTTGCCCACTTCGCCTGGGCGGGTTTCGGCCGGATGTAGCCGATGATGGCCACACCGTGGCCGGCATTTGCATAGATAACGGGTGGCGCCACACCGGTGCCGGCGGCGATCCGCATGCAGGTATATTGCCTCGCAGGATCGCGCAGACCATCCGGCGGCCCTTCGATTCGTAACAAATACTCTACCTTGTTCACCGTCATCTTGAATATTCCCGCGCCCGACGCCCCTTTCGTGATCCGCTCAACCGACTCGATTTCCGCGCCGCCAAAAGCGGTGGTGGTTGCATGAAGAACAGCCTCTCGTTTCGCGAATGGAATCACACCGTCGAGGGGGGATGGAGGGAAACCGAATGCCGCCGGTGCAAGCCTCCCGATATATTCCCGTACATCCGTGGACCACTCCGAAGTCAAGCTCGAAAATCGACCCGCATCCCCGGCAAAGAGTGCGCGCAGAGCTTCCTCATATCCGGGCGCGTTGCCGGCCATCGCAGTCATAAAACGGTAAACAGCTTCGCGGGCGGCTCGCCTCGCCTCTTCGTCCACGCTCTGCCGTCGAGCCTGGTCGATCAGCCTCCGCAACGCAGCGGAGCCTCCGCCTTTTTGCCGGCTTAACCAATCCCAGTGCCTGGGTAGCAGAGTCACTTCGCGCGCTACAACGCCAAGTCGCGGCCGGCCGGCATTTCGTGGCTCTTGCGCCGGCTTTGCGGGAGGTTTGTCGGTAAATTGGCGAAGATCCAGATCGATTTGCGTTCCGGTCAGGTCGTCAAACACCAGGACTGGCGCGGCTTCCCCTTTGCTGAGGGCTTCTCGAACCCTTGCAGCGACGAGGCTGGGACTGCCGGAGGCGATACGACTAGTTCCTGCAAAGGCAGTCACCTGAGCGGGTGTATATGCGGTCGTCATGGGTTCTATTTTACCCGGATGAAATATGTTCGGTCAATATTAGCCGGGTAAAAGTAAGGGCCACGGCGAGCCCAGGGAGAGGGCAGAAAAGGTTTCGTGGAAGCGGGTAACGCCATCCCTCAAATTCAACGGCTGAAGGGATGCTAGGATTGCCGCAATGTTTAACTTTGGAAAACCAAAAACGGCGGGCCAGTGGATGGCACACGTTGTCCTCGGCATCGTCGCGCTTTTTCTTGTGTGGTGGATGCTACGGCTTTATGTTTTGTGATGGACGGGCTATACGGCTTGCGAAAAGTCCGCACCGAGCAGGAAAGCAATACCTTAGGGCTAAAGTGCCTGCGTGAGAACCGCAGGCGCCCCTCATGCCACAACTATCTGCTCGTACTCCTGGCCGGAAGCGGAAGGCAGTAGTACCCACAGCGTATAGATGCCTAAAGCCGTTCCGGTAAAGGGGTGAATGACGGCGAGAAACGCGGTTACGATGGCGAGCGTTCGCGCCCACGGTGCGCAGCGCAGCAGGCTGATGCCGGTTATAAGGCACAGGATAGCTCGGCCGGCCAGAACCACAGTGATCAGCGGCACAAGCCAACTCGCCTGGAAGAACGGAAACGCGTCGAGTCCATCGAAACCATGGCTTAGGTGGGACCAATGGGTGAGGGCCCCGGTAAGAAATCCGACCGCAATTGCCCAGTGCAGCAGGATCCAGGCGCTGTACGCGATCCAGAGTATTGCCACGGTGTGCATATGCCGGTGCACGCGATTACGCTGATAGGACAAAGGGGCAGCATAGGCGGCCGGACCACTCTGCCGCGCACACTTCTGGCAGATTGTTTGAGAAGCACCCATAAGTTGACCACAAGCGCTGCAATACATGTCTCTACCTCCCTGCGAGGTATATACGAAAAACTCCAGTTGCGGGTTCCGGCGTTTTATAGAGCTTTCCGATAGTGGACGCACCTGTCAACGAGCTCGAATCCAAGCGCCTCGTGAACGCGCTGCGATCTGTCGTTGTCAAGCCACGTGTCCGACGCCATCTCGACGCAGCCGTGGTCGCGGGCCCAGTCTTCGGCCGCAGCCATAAGCTTTGCGCCAATACCCTTCTTCCGGTGTCGCTCCGAGACGAACCAGCCTTCGACGAACCCGACGGGAACTCTGGTGTCGCAGCCGTCGGCGTGGGAACGCAATCCTACCTCCAGAAAACCAATCAGATCCTCGGTATCCGTTTCCGCTACGAGAATAGAAAGGGGCATGGTCGAGTCCGGTTTCCCTGAGAGGGCAGCTTCCAGTTCCTGCCTATCTTCATCGACAGATAGTTCTGGCCAAAGCGCCAGCCGCATAAGGGAGAGGTGCTCACGGTCCGCCGGCTTCCCTGATCTGATACGAACTTCCATCGGGCTCCTCGATACTGAAAATCAAAATCCACGCTACACCCTGGCTCATCCTATAGACGACCGGATATTTTCTCGTGCTCGCAGGGGAAGAGGCATGATGAACAGATGGGTGGTAATGATCTGCGTGCTACTGCTGGCAGGCGCGGTAGGCCGGGGGCAGACGCAGCAAGCGGCGCCACCGGCCCAGTCTCCGGCAGATGCAACTGCAGTAGACGGCGAGGAGCCCGATGCTCCGGTGGTGCAAGCGGTCAAAGCTGACAAGGGCAGCGTCGAATCAGAAACGAATGATGCCTGGGAGATGTTGAAGACCGCCCTCTCCGATGCGAAGACGCAGGCGCGGCCGGCGAGACTCGACGCGGTGGGCGCTCTGGGCACGTTGAGCGACTTTGCGCCCGCGCAAAAGTTGCTGCGTGATGCAGCAAAGGATCCGGATCGCTACCTGCGTTTTGCGGCCGTGGCGGCGATGGGCGCCAGCAAGGCGGAACCATTTATCCCCGACCTGAGAACCGCGCTTGAGGATAGCGCACCCGAGGTAAGCTTTGCCGCGGCGGTAAGTCTGTGGAAGATGCACGATCGCACTGGTGAGAACGTTTTGTACGGCGTGCTTGCAGGAGACAGAAAGGTCAAACAGGGAGTGGTTGGTTCTGGACTACACGAAGCCGATCAAGACCTGCATACCCCATCGAAGCTGGCGGAGATTGGCGCAGAGCAAGGTGCATACGCTTTGTTGGGCCCCGTCGGCTTTGGCGTGGACGCCTTCCGGATGAGCAGGAAAGGAAGCAACGGCGAGTCTGCCCGGGTGCTGACCGCAACGTTGCTGACTGACGATAACTCGAACATGACCATGCAGCAGTTTGTGGATGCTCTTGCAGATCATGACTACCGGGTACGCGCAGCTGCGGCGCGGGCGCTGGGCGACTATCGAGGTAAGCAAGTGACCGACGCACTTCAGGACGCGTTTGCGGATCCAAAGCCCTCAGTCCGTTTGATGGCTGCGGCCTCTTACATCCGGGCGAGCCGCCCCGTTCCACCACCCAAGCCGAAGGCGCGCAGCCGGCGCGGAACTACACCGGCTAGCTTAGCCCGGGGGCACTAGCAGGCTGCGGGAAAGTCACAGCGGCTAAAGCCGGACGTGTTCTTGGTCACCTACGTACGAGCTGAAGCTCGTACCCTTCAAAAGCCGGAGTTTTTCCGCAGCCCGCTAGATCGATGAGGTGGGTTTCACTTAGGTGCGGCCTGCCAACATCCGCATGCCTAGACGTGTATCAGGGCGTCGTATAGCTCTTCGAGGACGACTTGGAGGTGCTGTTTGGGAAGCAGCTTGGGGCGGAAGTGACTCTCGAGAATCGCAGCGCTGAGAACGGCGCCCATGATAGCCAGCCTGCGCTCGATTGCATCCCGCGTGGCCTTATCCAGATGCTCGCCAAACAGAACGTCGATAAAATCCCTGCCGGAAACCTTATGAACCAGCAGGTCGTACATGTGCCGCAACTTCTCACGCGATCGCGGGCGGCGCAGCGCATACAACTTGAATTCCAGGACCAGCGTACCCCAGGAGTGGTCACTTAGCTTTGCCGAGAGCCAGAGCTTAAAGATTCCGGGCCGCTTGCTCACATCGGGCTCAGCTTCGATCAGCTGGCGAATAGCGCCGAATTTTGTAAGTACCCTCTGCTCCATGAGGGCTAGAAAGAGATCTTCTTTGCTGGCGTAGTGTGCGTAGATCGCGCCGCGGGTGTAGCCGGCGCGGGCTGCCACCTCTTCGAGCTGTGTTTTCTCAAAGCCTTGCTCGGAAAAGATAGCCTCTGCGGCATTCAGAATTTTGGCTTGCGTCTCCTCGGTACGGACCTGATGTTTGTTTCTGGCTTTGAGCGCTGACGGGGACATGCTTGATCCTCTTGACAAATTCTATCGCCAAAGCCAGTATAATACATACTTGTCTGTATTTAATTAGACGAGCGCATAGCTGAAGCAAGGGTCAGAGGGAAAGCGCAAGCGGAATCCCACATCTCACGAAAGACAAGCGAGATGCGGGCACCCGTCCTTTGTTGGGGAACAAGGACAAAACGGTTCCATTTAAGAAACAGACGCGTATGTATCTATTAGGAAAAATCCCGCTTTCTGGGAGCGCGATGGCGCGGTTCATCCGGCGCTGGGGTCGCACCACGGCGGCTGTTTTGGTGTTTCTCGCGCCTGTGGCGGGCTCGGGTTGGGGACAGAGTTCGCAGCCAAGTTCCGGTACCCGCGCCACGCAACTTCCCCTTTCGGGCAGGCCGCAGGGCGGAACCTCGATACATCAGTCGGCCACGTCTTCCAGCGCGTCAAGCGTCAATACCCTGAACACGCAAGTCGAGGTGCAAGGCGCCTATGCCGGTAGCGTGCTCGATCCGAACACGCCTGCAGGCTCTATCTCGCTCACCTTGGACGACGCCGTACGGCGGGGCCTCCGGTTCAACCTGGGCAAGGTCGGCGCCGACGCCGCCTCGCGGCAAGCCCAAGCGCAGCGTGCCGCGGCGCGCAGTTCGTTGCTGCCCAGTCTTAGCGCTGGTCTCTCGGAGAATGCGGCCAAGATCGATCTGCAAGCGGAGGGCTTAAGCGCCAGCGCCTTCGGCGCTTCATCGGAATTTAGTTTTCCCGCCACGGTGGGGCCATTCCACTACTACGATTTCCGCGGATCGCTGCAGCAGGACGTCATGGACTTTCCCGCGCTCCACAACTATCGTTCGGCTCGGCAGTCCGCCGATGCCGCGAGTCTGGATGCGCGCCAGGCGCGGGAGGAAGTGGTGCTCGCGGTTACCGGGACCTACCTGCAACTGATGGCCGCTCTTGCGCTGATCGATGAGCAGCGGGTCGAGGTGCAGTACGCCGAAGCGAGCTATAAACAAGCACGCGCGCAGGCAGACGCCGGCAACAAAGCGCCGATCGACGCCAATCGCAGCCTGGTGGAACTGCAGACAGAACAGCAGCGCCTGCGTTCGCAAGTAGGCGATGCACAGAAGCAGAAGAATGCGCTGGCACGCTTGATCGGCTTGCCACTCGGCCTGGATATCAACATCACGGAAAAATTGGCAGCCGCTCCCGCCGATACGCTGCCTGTGGATGAGGCTGTGCGCCGCTCCTGGGCGCAGCGACAGGATCTCAGGTCAGCGGAGGCGCAATTGCGCGCTGCGGAAGAAGCGCGCAAGGCGGCTGGAGCCGAGTATTTACCTGCAGCCACGGTGAGCGGCTACTACGGAATGCAGGGCATCAATCCTAACCAGGGAAACGGCGTCTTTCAGGCTTCTGCATCGCTGAGCGTGCCTATCTTTAGCGGCGGCCGTATCCATGCCGATACCGTTCAGGCGGATGCGGTCGTGGTTCAGCGCCGGGCTGAACTCTCCGACGAGCGCGGAGTGGTCGAGCTCGATGTGCGCAACGCCTACATCGATCTGACCGTGGCCAACGATCAGGTGGGCACAGCGGAGAGCAACCGGAAGCTTGCGCTTTCTACTTTGCAACAGTCGCAGGATCGATTTGCCGTCGGTGTGGCGGACTCGGTTGAGGTAGTCAGCTCGCAGCAGGCACTGGCGGCCGCGGACCACGATTACGTCAGCAGCCTGTTCGCGCAAAATCTGGCCAAGGTCGCCCTTGCGCACGCCATGGGAGAGGCCGAAAAAGAGATCCCCGACTTATTCAAAGGAAGCAAGTAAATGAGCGCTGAGACTTTAACGGAAACATCATCGCAGCCCGTAGAGACCGTTGCACCGCGCCGCCGCATCAATCCTTACGTACTTGGCGCTCTCGCAATTGTGTTGTTGGCCGCTGCCCTCGGTTGGTATTTCTATTCCCAGGGGTATGAGGATACCGATGACGCCCAGGTCGACGGCCATCTGAACCCGATCGCCTCTCGTATCGACGGCACCATCCAGGCCGTTCACGTCGATGACAATCAAGCGGTCAAGACCGGGGCGTTGCTGGTTGAGCTTGATCCCAACGACGACCAGATCGCGCTGCAACAGGCCCAGGCGCAGTATGACCAAGCCATGGCCCAACTTGGCGCCGCGCATCCCAATCTACCCATCACGCGCATCAGCAACCTTAACGACATCACCTCGCAGCAGGCCGAGGTTTCCGGCGCAGAGGCTGCGCTCGCCGCCGCGCAGCATGATCTGGACAGTGCGGTGGCTAAGCTGCGCGAGTCGCAGGTTATGAATGAGCGCAACCAGGCCGACTTGGCCCGCTACCAGATCCTCTTCGACAAGCAGGAGGTCGCGCACGCCGACTACGACCAGTACAAAGCAGCTGCTTCCGCACAAATCCAGACGGTCGCCTCCAATCAGGCTGCAGTTGCCTCCGCGCAGAAGACCGTGGAACAGCGCATGGCGCAACTCGCACAGCAACGCAGCAAATTGCAGCAGACGCAAAGCAGCGCGCCGTTGCAGGTTGCTATCCGCGAGGCAGACATCAAGAGCCAGCAGGCAAATGCCGAGTCTGCCCAGGCAGCACTCGACCAGAGCCGACTCAACCTTGGCTACTGCCGCATTACTGCTCCGGTCTCGGGCGTGATTACGCAGCGCAGCGCCGAGGTGGGCGCACGCATCTCCAAAGGCCAGCAACTGTTCATGATTGTCCAGACCGATGACCTGTGGGTCACGGCTAATTTTAAGGAGACGCAGTTGGCCCGCATCCATCCTGGGCAGCGTGTGCGCATCCATGTCGATGCTCTGCATGACGATTTCGACGGCACCGTAGAGAGCATGCCCGCTATCACCGGCTCACGCGCCAGCGTACTGCCGCCTGAGAACGCCACCGGCAACTATGTGAAGGTGATTCAGCGCCTTCCCGTGCGCATCCGCTTTAACCACGGTCAGAGGGATCTGGACAAGCTTCGTCCAGGCATGTCCGTCGAACCCAAGGTGCATCTGGACTAAGCCATGGCTCCGGCAGAGCAAAACACAAACCGGCCGCTGATTAATCCGTGGATCATCGCCGTCACCGTAACACTGGCGACGTTCATGGAGGTGCTCGACTCTTCCATCGCCAACGTCGCTCTGCCTCATATCGCCGGCACACTTGGCGCCAGCACGGAAGAGAGCACCTGGGTCATCACCAGCTACCTGGTATCGAGCGCGATCGTGCTGCCGATGAGCGGCTGGCTTTCGAATATGATTGGCCGCAAGCGCTTCTACATGAGCTGCGTGGCCATCTTTACGATCAGCTCATTTCTCTGCGCCCTGGCTCCGAGCCTGCCCTTGCTCATTCTCTGCCGCATCCTGCAGGGCGCCGGGGGAGGCGGCCTGCAGCCCAGCGAACAAGCTATCCTGGCTGATACGTTTTCCGCCAAACAACGCGGCATGGCCTTCGCCATGTATGGAATGGCGGTTGTGGTTGCGCCTGCCATCGGCCCCACGCTGGGCGGTTGGATTACTGACAATTACAGCTGGCACTGGATATTCCTGATCAACGTGCCCATCGGCATAGTTTCGCTGCTGCTCACGCAGCGTGTGGTGCAGGACCCGGCGTATCTCCGGAACATGGTGCGGTCCAATATCCGCGTGGACTATATCGGCATCAGCCTCATCGTGGTTGGGGTTGGCTTCCTGCAGTATGTGCTCGATAAAGGGCAGGAGAACGACTGGTTCTCCTCCAGGGTAATCCTGGTCAGTTTGATCATCGCCATCGTTGCCCTGGTGGCGCTTGTCATTCGCGAGCTAACGCACGAAAACCCCATCATGGATCTGCGCCTGCTGGGCAAGCGAAATTTTGCCACCGCCGTCACCTTCAGCTTCATCCTCGGCATGGTGCTCAATGGCAGCACTATCCTGTTGCCGCAGTTTCTGCAGAACGATCTTGGATACACGGCACAACAGGCAGGCATGGCGCTCTCGCCGGGCGGCGTCGCGCTCGCGTTCATGATGCCGGTCGCTGGTATTTTGGCCACAAGATTCGATCCCCGGGTCATCATCGCGATCGGCTTTGCGCTCACGTCCTTCGGGCTCTTCCACGTGACCAATATCTACCTCGGTGTCAGCTTCAGCACGATGGTGACCTACCGGGTTATCCAGGTCATCGGCATACCGCTGATCTTCATTCCTATCAGCACCCTGAATTACGTAGGTGTCCCTCGAAACAAATTCAACCAGGTCTCCGGCATCAGCAATTTTATGCGCAACATCGGCGGGGCCATCGGCGTTTCGATGCTGAATAACTTCATCACGCGCCAGGGACAGGTGCACCGGACGGCGCTGACCGCGCACACCAATCACGCCAATCCTTTCTTCGAGAGGCAACTGAACGCCATGACGCAGAACTTCATCGCCATGGGCGCGAGCGCCAGTGAAGCGTCTCATCGCGCTATGGCCCAGCTTTCGGCGCAAGTCGATCTGCAGGCGAACGTGCTTGGCTTCGCCAATTCGTTTTGGGTGCTTGGGCTGTTGGTGATGTTTCTGGTCCCGCTGCCGTTCTTTATGCGGCGACCCAGCCCGGAAGAAGCGAAGGCCTCGGCCGCTGCGCATTAGCCGGCGGAGTCCGGATGATGAAGTGGGTTCAAGTTGACGGAGATTTAGGCTACTTTGGCTGATCGGTTAGTTGGGCGCTTGTCGGCACTTGCGTGCGGTCTGGTTTCCCCGGGACTGACATCCTGGGGCATTCTCAGTCGTCCCTGCGGGACTGGTCTCGGTGGGAAGGTCTACCCAGGACGGACGTCCTGGGCTACTCTCAGCATTCAACGCCGAGCACTTCCAACGGTTTGTCCCCTGCCAAGACATATTGGAGGTTCACGCTCGTAAGTTCCATGCTTCTTGTGACTTTGTCGCCTCGCGGGACAGCGAAATGGGTTCGGTGTCCGTCTTCGCGAAGCGTCGCATGCTGAAGGATATTGGAAGCCCAACCGTGACCATGTGCACGAGCAGCCCTTGAACCAAGTCGCTGTACTGGTAGGGTCCACGCGCGTGAAGAGCAGAGAGCGGCAGAACAATCAGACGCATCACAAGGTCTACCGCTGCGCCAAAGAAGAGGCCGCAGATCAGAGGGTATTGGGTTAAGAATCGCAGAGAGCGGCTCGCCGCAAAATAAATGGCCGCGGCGGAGAGAGCGATGAAGAAATGCAGGAACACACCTAGTACGTAGGTGGCGATTCCTCCACGAAAAGCCTGCGGCCCTAGCAGGCCCCCGGCTATGGCCAGCGGAATTTTGGTTGAGAACAAGATGAGCGCTTGCCCGAGGTCCAGCGTCCCAGCGATCAGACCGCCTGCTGCAATGGCCAGAACTGCCTTGCGGGTACCCGTGGGCTTGCCTACGAAATCATTCACCATTCCAGGACTCCTTTTCAACAATTAACCTAACCTCGACTCGACGCGCGCGGAAACAGGCAGGGGGACGAGCCTCCGCGATTCTGCGATGAGCCGTGCATCTCATACGCCCAGCCGGTGTCGCCGCATGAGCACCATCGTTAGAATGTATGCGTGCACCATCGCCCAGAGACTCCGCAGAGGTTTCGCTAATGAACATTCGGGTTCTGGTGGTCGATGATGAGCCGTTAGCGCGCGTTGGTGTCACGACGCGTTTGGGCGCATATTCCGACATGGTGGTTGTTGGGGAGTGCGGCACCGGCGAGGAAGCGCTCACAGCGATTCCCAAGGTCTCGCCCGATCTGATTTTTGTCGATGTTGAAATGCCTGGGATTTCCGGCTTGGATCTGCTGCGCGCGCTGCCCCGGGAGAAAGCCCGATGCATAGTGTTTCTGACCGCGCATGAGGAGTACGCCCTGGATGCGTTTAACGTGGAAGCTCTCGACTATCTCCTCAAGCCAATCGACGACGCGCGATTTGCCGCCTGTATCGAACGGGCACGGCGCATGCTATCTCTTCATTGGCAGGAAGCCAACTTTGAGCGGCTTTACGGACTCCTGTCGAAGACAGACAAACTGGACAATGGAGGCCTAATCAAGCGCTTTCCGGTGCGCCGCGGGAATGAGTTTGCCTTCGTCCAGGTGGGGGATGTCGATTGGATCGAGGGGTTGGGAGACTATGCCGGATTGCACGTCGGCGGTAGAACTCACTTGATTCGTGAGCCCCTTACCTCGTTGGAAGCTCGCCTCGACCCGACGCAGTTCGTACGGGTTCACCGCTCGACCATCGTCCAGGTGGAGCGCATTGTCCGCGTGGAGCCTTCGGCGAATCGAGATGCAGTTCTAACCCTGCGTGACGGCAAGACGTTGCGTGTGAGCCGAACTTACCGCTCACGCCTGGATGAGCTGCTGCATTTGCCCTAGTTCCGCCACCCGCTGCGCCAAGGCCAAATCCCCCCAAGACCCCCATCGGAAATAGTTAACTTTCGCTTGACAACGCATAACCGTGTGGCTATGGTTCTTCTGATGCGCGAACCAGGTTCGCGGCACTCTGGGGGTTGAAATGACGGTGAGAACAAGAACAATTACGTATTGGACAACGACCGTGCTCGTAGCATTTTTCATCGGGAGCGGCGGTGCCTCGCAGGTGGTCCAATTTCTGGGCAACACCCATGGTGTTGTGCCCGTCCTTGGCTACCCGATGTACTTCTTTGGGATCCTTGGGTTTTGGAAGGTGCTTGGAGCCATTGCCATACTCGTGCCGCGTTTTCCGCGGCTCAAGGAATGGGCATATGCGGGCATCTTCTTCGATCTGACAGGCGCAGCTGCGTCCTGCGCGGCGGTTGGAGGTTACGGCGTTTACGCCTTTCATGTGATCGCCCCGCTCATCCTGGCGATGCTTACTATGGCATCGTGGGCCCTTAGACCGGAGAGCCGTATCCTCGGCATCCTCATCCCGACGGCAAATGACAGGCCAGATATAAACGCCAGAGCAGCGTAGATTGCCTGGACGATATCAGCTACCTGACATCACCATAGCCGTCTCAGGCCGAGGACGTGTTCAGGGTCACGGCGGCGCGAATAAGAGCCTTCAGAGCTTTCTCGTCAATCTTTTCGCCTTCGCGGAAGTCGATGGCACGCCTCACTCGACCGTCGAGACTGGAATTGAAGAGGCCTGAGGGGTCATCCAATGATGCGCCTTTGGCGAATGTCATCTTTACAACGCTCTTGTAGGTTTCGCCGGTGCAGATCAAACCGTCGTGGGACCACACAGGTGTCCCCATCCACTTCCACTCCTCAACGACTTTAGGGTCAGCTTGCTTGATCAAAGCGCGGAGGCGGGCAAGCATTTCTCCACGCCAGTCGCCTAGCTCCTGGATTCTCGCGTCGATCAGACGAGATGCAGATTCAACTTTCTGGGTACCAGTCTTTTTCATGATGAGTGCCTTCTTCCGGCTGACTTGGTGCGTATGGTAATCCCGTTGATTGTATGGGGGGCGCGGGTCTCAAAGAAAATCGGATTGGGTTGGATGATTGCAATCAGCATTCGTGTGCGATCCAGGTCCACCCAGGACTGTCGTCCTGGGACATTCTAAGTCGTCCCCTTCGACAAGCTCCCACGGCACGCCGGGGCAGGCAGGGCAGGCTCTGCGGGACTGATCCCGCGGGCAATGTAGATCCAGGACTGACGTCCTGGGCTACTCTCAGCTACTCTCAGCCGTCCCTACGGGACTGTTCCGATTCACCCCGATAGATGACTTGTTTTCAGCGAGTGCTGTCAAAACAGCCGATAGAAAATGCGGATTTGGACAGGATTGAGCTCGATTCCCGGCGGTGCCTGTAACCGACTTTCCGGGGCATATGGGGCGGGGAGCATGTACACTCCGGACTTGCGGTAAATCGCTCTTCCGGAGCTCGGCTTTGCTGAAACTCTTTCAAGGTATAAGGCCATTCAAGCCTGCAGCCGCCTTGCACGATGCCTTTGCCGGATTCACGCTCGCGGCCATGAATATCCCGCAAGCCTTGGGATACACCAAGATCGCCGGCATGCCCGTGGTTACCGGTCTTTACTCGTTGCTGCTGCCCCTGTTGGGCTTCGCGGCCTTTGGCTCCTCCCGCTACCTGGTGGTTTCCGCTGACTCCGCGACCGCGGCCATCTTTGCCGGCGGAGTTTCCGGCATGGCGCCCGCAGCCAGTGCGCGCTACGTAGCCCTGGCGGGCGCGGTGGCGTTGCTAACCGCCGGCTTCCTGCTGTTGGCGCGATTGCTGAAACTCGGCTTCATCGCCGACTTTCTTTCTCAGACTGTGCTCGACGGCTTTCTCACCGGAGTTGGCTTCCAGGTCGGCATCGCGGTGCTGGGAGAGATGCTGGGGCTGGAGATTTCCGCGAATCGAACACTCCTGCAATTAGCTCAAGTCTTCAGAAGATTGCCCCAAGTGCATCCGCCGACCTTAGCCGTTTCTGCCGTTGTGGTCGGGATTCTCCTATCTGTTTCACCGCTTTGCGCCCAGGGCGCCAGGTCCGTTCCTCGCGGTTGCTGGAGCCATCGCGGCGAGCGCCATTTGGAATTTCAGCGGCCGGGCATCACCATCATCGGCCCGGTGGCAGGCGGTCTTCCTCATCTTGGGTTTCCGGCCGTAGGTTGGAAAGATCTTCCGCCGCTGATGCGCATCTCCGCATCGTGCTGCATCATGATCATCACCCAGAGCGCCGCAACCGCCCGGGTCTATGCGGCGCGCCACCGGCAGCAGTTGGACGAGAATGCGGACCTGGCCGGCCTTTCTGCAGCCAACGCCATGGCCGGCTTGAGTGGGACCTTCGTCGTCAACGGAAGTCCCACCCAGACGGCGATGGTCGAAGGCGCGGGTGCCCAGAGCCAGGTGGCGCAGCTTGCCACCGGGGTGATCGTGGCGCTGGTTCTACTCTTTCTCACCCGGCCGCTTGAATACCTGCCGCGTTGCGTGCTCGGCGCCCTGGTCTTCATGATCGCCATCCGCCTGATCAAATTGCGTACCCTCCTGGCGATTCGCCGCGAGAGTCCGGGCGAGTTTGCCTTGGCTATCACCACCGCGGGGGTCGTCGTTGCAGCGGGCGTCGAGCAGGGAATCCTGCTGGCGATGATCCTCTCCCTATTGCGCATCGTCCGGCACAGCTATCACCCCCACACGGGCGTCATGGTTCTGAATCAGCTCGGAACCTGGGATCTGAAGCCCGTGGCGCCAGGCATGATGACGGAACCCGGGTTTGTGCTGTACCACTTTGGAGCGGCTCTTTTCTATGCCAATGCCAACCGGTTTGCCGAAGAGGTGACTTGCCTGGTAGGGCAAGTCGCCTTCGCAAGTCCGCTGGCTGATTGTCGACGCGGAGGCGATCACGAATTTGGATTACTCCGCGGCGCGCGTTGTGCTGGAATTGCAGCAGAACCTGACGACCTGCGGAACTCAACTGGGCTTTGCCCGGGTACCCTGGGACTTAAGAGCGGACTTTACTCGTCATCACCTCATCGAATCGATCGACCCTTCGCTGATCTTCAACCGGCTTCATGACGCGCTGGCGGCTTTCGAGAAACTCGAGCGCCCTTGAAGACTTATGCAGGATAACCCGCGTCCATCCACTTCTTGAAAAGTGAAACATGATCGGACGGCCAGGGCTCATCTGGAGGCATCGCGCCTTGGATACCGATCGTAGACACTTTGCGCATTAGCGGGAACGCTCATCCAGGCGAGATCATCAAGATGAACCCCTGAACCATCCATACATTAATGTCCTCGTCGCGGAAAAGAGGGCGGATATCGGTTGCAAAACTGAGAGCCATGTAGCCTCCTCGAAAACTCGACTGCCGGAGTCTACACCCAGGCCATAAGCATTTCTACTGTTCTCCAGGAGAACAAGACCCCTACGTCGCGGCCACAAGATGACGCACAGTCGACTTTCCGCGAATATAACTTTCCACCTCCTCTTCCACAGCTCTATCCGCGCGGGTCGAACGCTCATGTTGACGCAGATGTTCCGCCCAGGAATCTACCAGGAAAATTTCCAGGTAGCGGTCGGGATCCTCGAGATCTCGAAAGACTCCCCATTGGTAAGCTCCATCACGACGACGAATGGGTCCGTATTTGTGTATTGCCGTGATGAAGTCGGCGACCCTTTCCGGGGCGACGGAGTACTCAATGGTTACCAGGATCGGTCCGGCGTCCGCGGCTGCCGGATCCTGATTCAGTATGGTGGGCAAGCGCCAATGAACCCAGGGCGTGAGATCGACGGTTGCGTCGGGCAGCTTCAGGAATAGCCCGGTGAGCGTACTAACCATTGTCCCCACACCGGCCCAGGTCAGGGTGGCGTGTATGCCAATCCTGATAGCCAGCGCACCCCACGCTGCGCTTCCAGCGGCCATGGCTCCTTGGAAAACCAGCATCGAGACAGCGAGCACGCGAGCGCGTACCCACTCCGGCGCGTGATTCAGGATCAGGACATTGAAGAGCGATATGAAGACGATCCATGCTGCACCGCCGATCAGCATGGCCGCCGCGAGTATCGGCAAAGCGCGGATGCTGCCCACGGCGACCGTGACCATGCCGAAGATCAGAATGCCGCTGGAAACCACCGCTTCTGCCGACCACCTGGCTCGAGCCCGCTGCATGACCGCGGCACCGAGTACGGCGCCCAGCCCGAAGCATCCCAGCAGAAGTCCGTAAGAAATTGGACTACTGCTCACCCCGTGAGCGAGCAAAGGCAGTAATGCCAGCAGTGCGCTGGCGAAGAACATGAGGATCCCGGAGCGCGCGATCAGGACGCGAATTGCCGGCGAGTAGCGGACGTATCGGATCGCGGCCACGCTTGCACCGGCTACGGTCTCCGGCGGTGTGGTGCGTTTTGCCACCGGCCGCTTCCAGCGGGCAACGATGAAGATGACCCCCAGAAACGATGCGGCATTGACGAGAAAGGCGGTGCCGGCGTTGGCGATGGCGATGACAATGCCACCCAGCGCCGGTCCGATGGCGCGGGCAAAATTAAACTCGATGCCGTTGAGCGCGGCGGCAGCGGCCAGATCTTCCTGCGAAACCAACTCCGGCAAGACAGCCCGCCACGCTGGACTTTCCATGGCGTCTCCCGCGGAGAGAGCGAAGGTGAGCACCAGGAGCAATACTGGAGAGAGCAGTCCCGCAAGGGTCACTCCGGCGAGAACGATGGCTACGGCAGCCATCCACACTTCGGTAAACAAGATCAGCTTGCGGCGATCGACAATATCGCCGAGAGCTCCGCCGGCAAGGCGAGCACGAAGAAGGGAAGTGCACTTGCGGTTTGCGTGAGCGCGACATAGAGAGGTCCCGCGTTGAGAGACACCATCATCCAGGCGGCGGCGACACCCTGCATGAAGGTGCCTACATCGGAGGCGACGTCGGCGACGAGTAGATTGCGAAAGATCGAGGTGCGCAAGGGGCGCCAGAGGCTGGGTGTTTGCCTCGGGTTTGGGCTGGCCACGCTCAAGAGTTTTCTCTTGCAACAGAATAAGGCAGGGTGACAGCATACCGATTGCAGCAACTTCGGCGCTTGAAGGAGTTTTCTGTTTTTGTGCTGCGGCGGGGAGAGTACTATTCCGGCAAACTACCAACGCAGTTCCCATGGTTTCATGGAGGTTTTCATGTCTGATACAGCGGCCAACGCCGAAGCATCCACCCCACTCAGCCAGGTGGAGCGCGTCATAGACACTTTTACTGCCCCCTCCAAGACCTTCAACGACATCCTGCGCGACTCCAGTTGGTGGCTACCCTGGCTTTTGGGGGTGCTGGTGACCCTGGGCTATAGCGCGGCCATACAGCAGAAGATCGGATGGGACAAGACCTACTCGAACATTCTGCAACATAGCTCGGAAACGCAGCAGGAGCGGTTCCAGCAGCTTTCGCCGGATCAGCAGGCGAGACAGAAAGCGGTCGCGTCGTCGTTTACCAAATACATCGTTTGGGCTTCGCCCCTTCTGGGACTGCTCTTTACGTGCCATCGCGGCGGGGGTGCTGCTGATGACGCTGAATTTCGGGCTGGGCGGCCACGCCACATTCGGCCAGCTATTCGCGGTGTGGATGTATGCGACTCTGCCTTGGTTGATTCAGGCAATTCTCGCCGCCGTTGCGCTCTTTGCCGGGTTGGACGCCGATGCCTTCAATCTCAAGAACCCGGTAGGCACAAACCTCGGATATTACCTGCCCTCGGATTGGCCCCAGTGGCTCATCACCCTCGGCACGTCGATTGACGTTTTGAGCATCTGGGTCGTGATCCTGCTGATCATCGGTTGCGCCATTGTGGCGAGAACAAAGGTGGCCGCAACTGCGACGGCGATCGTGGGCTGGTGGGTTCTTATCACGCTGGTGAAGACGGGGATGGCAGCGATTTAGTAGGGTTCCACCGGCGGCACGCCCCAGGGCGAGGCGGGGCAGGCGGTTATTTGTCGCGAAGGGTCATGAGCGCCACGGCTAAAAGTTGCCGGGCGATGGAGTTGCGGACCGAGTCCTTCTGGCTATCGAGCAGACGGGCAAGATGCGTGCGGCAGATCACCGGCGTGACTTCGCCGCTGCCGTGTACCAGGAACTTAGTCCGGCACTTTTCGCCTGAAGCGGCAAAACAGGTTGGGCAGAAGACACTAATATCATCGCCCATATGGCGTCTCTCTATACCGAGGGGTACGCATACGAGGACTAAAGCGTCCGGGCATTCTTGGCATTCTGCAAAGTAATCTGGACCGCCAACAGAACAGCCCTATCGGCTTCTGTGAGCGGCTTCTTTGCCTGCCGTTCGTACGAATCGCGCAACCGCTCCAAAGCGGTCATCAGATCGTAGTTGCTCTGGATCACCCCACGAAACCACTTCTCGAGCTTACCTTCGAGAGCAGCCTCTGGCGTGACGAACGGAAGAACCTTGCAGGGTGGATTGTTTGCCTTGATCATTTTTTTCACTCTGATATCTGATGTTGGCCCTGTGCGGCAGCATGTATACATAAGAACGGCGACTCTCCTTGTTCCACTATCGAGTCCCTCCCCCGAAAGAATCGATCACAGAGCCCTGGAGAATCGCCGCTTGTTGAAGAGCATAGCGCGTCCACCGGAATTTGCTACAGTTCTTGCGTAACGCAAAGGGAGATTGTAGTAATCGCTGATGGTAATGGCGGTTCAGGGGGCATCCGAGATAGTACCGGAAATGGCGAATTTACGCATCGCCGCCCTCTTCGTGGATCCTGAAAGCCTTCACTTCACGCCTAATGGCCCCCCCGGCTTGGGTTATCGGGGTCTGAATCATGGTTTGATCCCATGATTGGAGCCTTCACCTTGCCCTACCCCGGCCCTATCGATCAGAGGCCGGGGCGGTGTAATTTAGAGAGGTAACGACCAGGAGCGCCTGCTCCCGTTAATCCCTGAACGATCGGCTGGGACCATGAACGCCAGTAGCGTACTTACGCCTCCAATGACCCTCGACTACAGCCTTACTGGGGTCAACTCCACCATGGCGGTGGAGAAGGGGCTCGCTGAAGCGGAGTGGTATCAGTCTCCGGTCGCCGCGCGAGACCATGCGGGGTCTGCTTCAGCGTCGCGATGGCCCCGCCATCCGCGATACGATTCTGTGGTTTGCTCTCATCCTTGGCGCCGGTTTCCTAACCTATGCCCTCTGGGGCTCATGGTGGGCGATCCTTCCCTACATGATCTACAGCGTTCTCTACGCCTCGACCTCTGACTCCCGCTGGCACGAGGCCGGCCACGGTACGGCGTTCAAAACTGACTGGATGAATAACGCCCTCTACGAAATCGCGTCGTTCATGGTGATGCGCGAGTCCATCGTCTGGCGCTGGAGCCACACCCGCCACCACAGCGACACCATTATCGTCGGCCGCGACCCGGAGATCGCTGTCCCTCGCCCACCTGACTTGAAGGGCATGGTCATGTCGTTCTTCAACCTTCGGGTCTATAAGAAGTACTTCTCACAGATCGCCATGCATTCCGTGGGGCGCATGTTTGCCGAGGAGAAGACCTACATTCCCGAGACAGAGTTTCCCAAGGTCTATCGCAGGGCACGCGTGTATGTCGCCCTCTACCTCGTCGTCATCGGGCTCTCTATCTGGAGCCGCAGCATTCTGCCACTGCTGCTGGTGGGGCTGACGAACCTCTTCGGCACGTGGCTGATGGTCACGTATGGGTACACTCAGCATGCGGGCCTGGCTGAGAATGTGCTCGATCACCGGCTCAACTGCCGCACGGTCTACATGTGCTGGATCCACCGCTATCTTTACTGGAACATGAACTACCACGTCGAGCACCATATGTTCCCGCTGGTGCCTTATCACGCGCTGCCCAGGCTGCATGCTGCGGTGAAGGATGACTGTCCCACTCCCTATCCCAGCCTTTTCTCCGCCTGGCGGGAAATCGTGCCCACTGTCCTCAAGCAGGTTAGGGACCCCGGCTATCACGTAAAGCGCCAGCTGCCCGCACCAAGACTCCGTAGGCAAGAAGGCGCTCACTCCTCTCAAGGCAAACCGGATACGGAAGGCTGGATCGAAGCTTGTGCTGCTTCCGACCTTGCCCGCGCCGATGTCGTCCGCTTCGACCACGGTAAGAAAACCTACGCTCTTTATCGCACCGAGGATGGCGAACTCTACGCAACGGACGGACTGTGCACCCACGGCAATGTTCATCTTTCGCTCGGCCTGGTGAAGGGAAAGCTGATCGAGTGCTCCAAGCATAATGGGCGCTTTAATCTTTCGGATGGGTCGCCCGCGCGCGTTCCGATTTGCCGCGGTTTGGTGACTTATCCCATTGCGGAGCGAAGCGGGCGCATCTTCATTAACGTCAGCCGCGCCGGCGGGGCCGGCGCTCGTCCTCAAAAAACGTATCAGTTACGTGTTGTCAGTAACCGCAGTGTCGCCACATTTATCAAAGAGCTGGTTCTCGAACCATTAGACGATACGCAAAGGATTTCCTTTACCCCAGGCGACTATCTGCAGATCGACATCCCCGCCTACGATACGATCCGCTTTCGCGACTTCGATATTCCGCAGCCTTTCGCTGCGGTCTGGGAGCAGCAGCATGTCTTCGATCTGGTGGCGCGCAATCCGGAGGCCGGCCGCCGCAACAATTACTCGCTCGCCAGCAACCAGGAACGGGATCGCACGCTGCGCTTCAACGTGCGCATCGCCACGCCGCCTCCAGGCCAGGATTGTGCTCCGGGAGTCGGTTCCAGTTACGTATTCAACCTCAAGCCTGGAGACATTGTTTCCGCTATCGGCCCGTTCGGCGATTTCCATATCAGGCCCACGCAGCGCGAGATGGTCTACATTGGCGGGGGCGCCGGCATGGCTCCGCTACGTGCCCATCTCTCCCACTTGCTCGAAACCGAGCGCAGTCCCCGCAAGGTCAGCTTTTGGTATGGCGCACGATCAAAGCAGGAGATCTTCTACCAGGACTACTTCCAGGATCTAACCGACGTACACCGCAACTTTGACTTCCACCTCGCGCTCTCAGCGCCCCTGCCCGAGGACGCATGGAACGGCCATCTGGGCTTCATCCACCAGGTGGTGCTGGAGAAATATCTTAGCCAGCACGACAACCCCCAAGCCGTCGAGTACTATCTCTGCGGTCCGCCCATGATGATCAAGGCCTGCACTAAAATGCTTGCCGATCTGGGGGTCTCGTCCAGCCACATCTCCTACGACGAGTTCTGAGCCAGCACGGGTTCAGGCCTCGGCAACTCGAGCGCAAAATCTCCGCGTAGGGCTTGAGCAAGGGCCAGCACGCTGCCGCTCAATAACAATGTGTCCATCAGATAATTCAGGCCGGTTCCTATGTCAGAGGGATTGGCAAGCAAGATGGGAACATAGACGGCGAGCACAAGCAAAAGGATCACCAGCCCCAGCCAGGTCGCCGCCCTTCGCGCCTGTTTATTGAGAATCAAGCATAGGCCGGCAAGCACAAAGATCGCACCCGTCGGGTAGCCCCAAAACGCGTGCGCTGTAATCCACGGGGGCGTCAGCTTCTCGAGGGGAACTCCAGGCGCAAGTTCCGGGTGAAGAAATTGTTCCACGCCAAGGAACATGATGGGCACTCCAATGAAGAGCCGCGCCAACAGGATGATCCTTTGCCTCAACCGCGGTATCTCCGCTTTGGCTTGCAGCAATGGAAAGGGCTCCCCCGCTGAAAGCCAGATCCCGCAGGCCCACGACCCAAAGTAAGCGGGTTGCAGGGGCGTTGACTATATTGGGAATGTGAATGAGAAAGACGAACAGAAGTATCATCAGGCCGAGCAGTCCGGCCGCAACTCCGGCGTATTTCCTGGCGGCTATGCTCAAAGCTGCGCTGACGAGACAAGCTCCAACAAACAGGGCCCAGAATAGATGTCCAGGAATCCAGGCGGGCACCATGCCGGCCAAGATCTTTGCAGCAGTGAAGTGCTCCGTTCCAAATACGGAGATAGGAACGGCAAGGCACACCGCCCCAAGGGCGACGATCTTATCCAAGCCTTGCTTCGATGAAAACTCATTCCTCAGCGTGTAGAGGCCGATCGCCAAGATAGCGGAGCCAACGAGATACGGCAGAAGCACTCCCCACGCAACCACGGGCGGCGAAAGCCACTCTGCGGCAAGAGAGCGGGCGGGATGCAAGGTCTGAGGGGAAGCTGTTGCCAGAAGCAGCAAAAGAAGAAGAGTGCGGGTTGGCGCGATCAGAGTGGGCTCCTGGGCTTGTGTCAGGGCGCTTCGCGCCGGCCACTAACCACTACCTTCGACGAGAAGGTGATGGTTAGCAATACCCACTTAATAAGATTTGATGGTGACCACGCTTCTTCTCCCGTCGCAAGAATCATTTGCCTTCTCCTACTCTTTGAGATAGGCGCCACGGTGCGGTAGTTGCCCCGCCGGCATATTTGCTGTGGTGTCTACACCCGCTTGCGGGGACCGGGTTCTTGTTTCGGTGGGGATTGATCGCCGTCGGGAAGCACGGGGTTGGGCAAATGCGCAACTTCATATTTGGCCTGGATCAGGGCCCCGCGCGCGTCTGGCAAAGACGGAACCTTGTTGTCTGGCCGCCGAATGCGCAATGCGGCAATCAGATCGCCAAAGGTACTACGCCGCCAATCGCTGATGTTCGGCTCCCGGACGCCGGTAAATCTGCTCCAGAAACTGAAGCACCGAGGTGTGATCGAAGGGCTGACTGCAAACCCATCCCCCAGTAGTCCACGGCGAAACGATGATGCAGGGCACGCGGAACCCGCCGCCTATCGGGAGACCGTTTACAAACTCATGAGCTGTGCCCGCGGGAGGCACGGGCGGCGGCACATGATCGAAAATGCCGTCGTTCTCGTCGTAGTTCAGAATGAAGACTGTTTTCGCCCAAACGTCGGGATTGGCCGCGATGGCATCGATCTTGCTGGCGACAAACGCCGCGCCATCCGCCGGCATGTAATCCGGATGCTCCGATTGATAGCTGGTGGGAATGATCCAGGAGACGGCGGGCAACCTGTCGTTGAGGGCGTCGTCTTCAAACTGGCCTTCCGGCTCGATCTCCATTGCCTTTCGTATACAACGGCGAGCCTTGCGCAGCTTCCTGAAAGACTTTGAAACTCTCCAGCATATTGCAACCGTAGTTGTCCTGTTGCTGATAAACCTTCCAGCTGACGCCGGCCTTTCCAGCCGCTCCGGATAGGTGGTCCAGTCGTACCCGCCGGTGGGACGCGGTATTTTTTAGAATCGGTCCGCCGTGCAGCCTTCGGGGTCGATGGTGCCGGTCATCCAGTACATGCGGTTGGGCCAGGTCGGTCCCATCACTGAACAGTGGTAGGCGTCACAGATCGTGAATGCCTCTGCCAGGGCAAACTGGAAGGGAATATCTTCGCGCGTTGTAATACCCCATGCACATATGGACCATGCGCGCCATCGGCTTTGCGGTGGGCTGGCAGCCAGTGGTCCATCTTGCCGCCGTTCCACGCCTCGTGCTGCACGGCCCAGGCGTGACTGGTGGAGGGAATCTTCTGCGCGCTGCTCTTGCGGGTGTCAAGGTGAAAGGGAAGCAGGTATCCGCTGGGATTGACTGCATCCGGCTGGTGGAAGACGGATTTTCCGTCGGCCAGCTTGATAGCGATCGGGTCCTCGAATCCGCGGACGCCGGCCAGCGTTCCAAAATAATGGTCGAAGGAACGGTTTTCCTGCATCAGCAGGACGACGTGCTTGATGTGTTTCAACGAGGCGTTTCTTGGAGGACCCTGCGCCAACAAGCGCTGTACGTTCGGTGGCATCAGGGCCGAGGCGGCAGCAGCGGCCGCAACCCGGGACGCACCAGTCAGCAACCGGCGCCGGGTGAGTTTGGGAACAGAAGCGTACGACGAGTCCATCCGACGGGCGCCCTCTCACTCGAAAATCGCAGCGGTCTCAAAATGATATCGCGAAAACGCTCAATCACGCTGGAACAGTTGGAGACACTCAACGAGCATCGTGGCCGTACAGGACTCGCCCATCTCGGTATTGAACATTGCGTGGTAAAGGTGGGGTTCCGGCCATTTCAGCCCGAGATATTGCCGGACGAACGCAGCTCGCGCTTTGTCCGTTGTGTCGACGAGTTCGATTGCCTTGTCCTGAGTTTCGCCCTTGGAGATCAGTCTGCGGATCTTATGATCGCGAGATGCATAGAGAAATACATGGAAGACATCCTTGCGATTGCGGAGAAAAAACTGCGAACCTCGGCCGACAATCACCGACGGACCGCTGGAAAGTGCTGTCTTGACGGCTGTTTCTGAAACAGCGGCGATCCGGCGCGCATCGAGCAAATGCAGCCGGTTGGTGGGCGGCAAGCCTCCCTCAAACGCGCCTCGAAGAAAGTCCTGGAAAACCCTGAACACAACAGGATCGGTTCGCCATTCTCTTCGCTCGACCGCCTCTGGCGTACTCTCGGTCAGTCGCGCGATTTCCTGTGTCAACCGTTCGTCCCACAGACTCCATCCAAGACGGCTGGCGACCAAACTGGCAATTTCGGATGCTCCGCAGCCGAACTCGCGCTCAATTGTTATGGCGTTAATCATTGCGTTTATCCTCAGCCCACCGCGACATCTCCGCCCGCTCCTGGATCATTCTTCTTCAAGAAAAACGCAAGAACAAACATGATGGAGCAGAGCGCGCCCAAGACCCAAAAGATGTCCATATAGGACAGTGCGCCGCCTTGTCGATGCACCAATTCGTAGAATCTCGCAATTGCCTGGTCGTGGGCGTCCGCGGCCCGAAGCCCGGAGTGCGCGATCTTTGAGCTCAGTGCATGGAGTGCCGAACGATATGCAGGGGTATCGGGAGTGATGTGGCCGATGAGGATTTGCTGGTGATATTGAGCCCGCCGGGCAATCATGGTGGTCACGACGGAAGTTCCGATACTGCCGCCGATATTGCGCATGAAATTGATCATGCCGGAGACGCTATTGCCTTTCTCCGGAGGAACTCCGATGTAACCCGCTGCCGTGATGGGGACAAATAGAAATCCGATTCCTATCACCTGGGCGACGCGCAGCCACATCGCAAAGCTGAAGCTGACGAACAAATCGATCTGGTGCGCGCAATAGAACAGTCCAATGGCCAGGCACAGCCATCCAGTCGCGATCAGCCATCGCGCTTGAATCTTTGATGTAAGCCGGCCGACGATGGGCATCATCACCAGCAAGACAACTCCGCCGCCGGAGAGGACGAGGCCTGCAAGCTCTGCTGTGTAACCCATGAGCGTCTGCAGAAATTCTGGAATCAAGACCAGGGTGCTGAAGAGCATGAAGCCCATCATGAACATCATCAAGTTCGCTGCCGCGAAGTTGAAGCTCTTGAACATGCGGACATCGATGATCGGCTCTTTGCGGAACCATTCCCAGATGACCAGCGAGATAAGGCAAACCGTTGCGGTGATCGCCAGGGTGGTGATGAAATGCGAGCCGAACCAATCGTCTTCCTGCCCCTTGTCCAGAACCACCTGCAGCGAACCCACTCCCAGCGTCAACATCGATATTCCGATGTAGTCCACCCGGATACCCCCGCTCTTTATGCGACGGAGGAACGGCGGATCTTCGACCAGGGTGTACGTCAAATAAAGAGCGAGGAGGACCACGGGCAGCGTGATGAAAAATATCCAGCGCCAGGAATAGTTGTCAGTAATCCAGCCTCCCAGCATCGGCCCGACGGTAGGGGCGAGAACTGCAGTAATGCCGTAGACAGCAAACGCCGAGCCGCGCTGCTCCGGAGGAAACGTATCGTTGAGAATGGCTTGTGCCATCGGTTGCAGCCCGCCGCCACCGATGCCTTGCACAGCTCGAAACAACAGCAATAGCGGCAGATTGGGCGCTAACCCGCAAAGCAGTGAACTCACAGTGAAAATGGCAAGCGACATCATGAAGTACCGCTTGCGGCCAATCAACTCCGCGAGCCATCCGCTGATGGGTAAGACGATAGCGTTCGCAGCAAGGTACGAGGTAAGTACCCAGGTGCTGTCGTCGTAGCTGGCTCCCAGGCCTCCGGCGATGTAAGGCAAGGCAACGTTGGCAACGCTCGTGTCCAGGACTTCGATAAACGCCGCCATCGACACGGTGGCGGCAATCGCCCAGGGATTTACCTTAGGGCGCCAGACGGCCTGCTCCGATCGGAAGAGTCAGCGCTGCGGCGCTCATCGCAAGTACACTTTCGCTTCGACATTCATACCCGGCCGAAGCTGGTGGTCCTGATTTTCGCCCGGCTCTAGAACAATCTTTACCGGTACCCGCTGAACGATTTTCACGTAGTTGCCGGTTGCGTTTTCGGGCGGCAGCAAGCTGAAGATGGGTCCCGTTGCTCCCGCAATGCTATCGACATGAGCGTGGTATGTGCGGCCGTTCGAGTCGAGGTCAATCTTTGCTTTCTGGCCCACGCGCATGTGTTTGAGTTGGGTCTCTTTGAAATTCGCGGTGATCCACACCTGATCCAGGGGAACCACAGTGAGCATCTGCTCCCCAGGCTCGACGTTCAATCCGACGACAACCTTTTTCGTGACCTCCCCGGTTACGGGCGCAAATATTTTGGTGTATCCCAGATTCAACTGCGCTTGTTCGACAGCAGCGCTTTTCTGGTGTACATCCGCCATCGCCGAAAGGGCTTTGGCGCGCGTTGAGGCGACGCGTTGCGGCCCGGCCTGGGCATCTTCGTAGTGTGCCTCAGCCTCAGTGAGGCGGCTGTGCGCTTCGACAACGGCTTGTTGCGCTGCGGCCTCGTCTGCTTCTGCCGCAGCTACGGCGGCGACATCGGTTGCCGCGGCGGCATAAGCATGGTCGTAGACTTGCTTCGGCACCTCCTCCTTCGCGAGCAGCAAGCGATAGCGTGTTACGTCATCTTGAGTCTTTACATTTTCCGCTTGCGCTTCCAAAACGCGGGCGTGGGCGGCCGCGGCTTGCTTTTCTGCTGCCTGGATCGCTGCTTCCGCATTCTTGATATCCGAGGACGTGAATTTCAATTGGCTTGAGGTATCGACGGAAGATACGGGCACATCGATATTCGAACCTTTCGCGGTAGCCTCTGAAGTATCGAGCGTTGCCTGGGCTCTTGCTAATGCGACTTCATAGTCTTTTGGATCGATTTCCACAAGTGTGGAACCTGCTTCGACCCATTGGTTGTCCTCGACGTTGACCTTCTGGATGTATCCGGAGATGCGAGCGCTGACAGGGTAAAGATGGACGTCCACCTGCGCATCGTCGGTGGATTCGAAGCCGGAAAGATAGTGCCAGAGGAAAGCACCGGCAACGGCCAGAACAACGAACGCGGCAAGAATTATCCAACGCTTGTAGGAGCGCTTCGCCGGATAAGCTGAAATTGGGGGATAAGCTGAAATTGGCGGGTCAGCTGCGCCGGCGTTGTCCGCTGGTACGTTTGGCCCCTGCGGTGGATTCGTTGCTTGATTTTGCTCAGCCATACTCATTTTCCCTCCACGTATTCAGCAAAGCCTGATTCCGCGACGCCGATCGCTCTTGCCAGAGATATTTTTGCCAGGTTGTGGCTGTAAAGACTGGCAATGTAGCTGTCAGTAGCGATTGCCAGCACATCTTGTGCTTGAACGACTTCAATGTTGTCTGTAACTCCCGAAATGAATCGATCGCGAGATTGTTCCAGGGTCTGAGTGGCGAGCGTTACCGCGCTTTTCTCGACAGAAACTTCTTGCGCAGCCGCTTCCAGATCCAGATAAGCGTCGCGAACCTCCTGATCGATCTTGGCTCGCAAGTCTTCCAGTCGCTGTCTTTCCCTTGTTAGCGAAGCGTCGGCCCGGAGAACATCCCCGTGTACTCTTCCACCCTGAAAAATAGGAATGCGGAGCGTGGCAGCCGCATCAACGGTGCCGTGCGACGAGCCCGGGTTAACTCCCGAGAGACCATAGTCGGTCTCCACGCCTAACGATGGATACCGCTCGGCAGAAGCAGCTTTTCTCGCGAGCTCAGCGGACCGGACCTGATTCATCTGGCTCTGAAAATCAGCGCGAGCCTTGTAGGCGCTTTGGATCGCCTCATCGAGACTCGACGGCGTCAGCTCCCGGTAAGGGACGCGGGTGGTAATCTCGAACTTTTGGCCCGGAGGGAGACCGATAGCTCGCGCCAAAACCAATTTCTGCTTGGCCAAATTATTTTGCGCGACAATCAGTTTCTGTTCGCGTGATTGCAGTTGCACCTGTGACCGTAGAACGTCCACGGCCGAGGCAAGGCCCGCGGTCTTCTGGTCGGAGGTCTGTTGAAAAAGTGCCTTGGCGGTGTCCCGTTGCGATGTGGCTGACTCAACTTCCGATTGGTCGGCGATGACCAGCAAATAGTTGGAGACAATCACAAGCACGACAATCTCGCGAGCATCTTTGGAGCTGAACTCCGCCGACCTCACCTGCGCCTTTGAAGATCGCGCCCGCTCGATGGATGCCCAATCAAAAGCGGACTGCGTGAGATAAGCCCGCGAGTCGAAATAGCCAAATGGGCCAATGATCGGAGGTTCTCCACGAATGGTCAGACCGAAGGCCGCCTTTACATTGATTTGATGAACTCCGAAACCCGTATCGGTGACTACATTGGGAAGCAGCTCGCTCAGCGCTTGCCAGCGCTGTCCCCGCGCGTCGGTAACGACATCCGTGGCCAAGACTCCGCCGAGATTTTGCTTGAGCCCGAGGGCGACGGCGTCTTCGAGGGAAAGCGCCACTGGCGTTGCGCTGAGTTTTCCCGCAGGAACTCCTCCGAGGTACGGATTCTGCGACAGGGTTTGATAGTTATTCTGCCCGGCTTGGACGGCTGCCCTTGGCGCTCCTGTTACTTCGGCCAGAGCAATCGGGTTGTACGGCGCAGGCGTGGCTGGTGGGTTGTACTGTGCGAAGGCCCCTACTCCGCCGAGAAGGGCGGAACCAAGCAGGAGCAGCTTATTCCAGAGTTTGCACCGCATGTCGTATCCTTAGCTAGAGAAATAAGACCTCGTCTGTGTGCCTGGGCCCTATTTAACGAATCTGCGGGTTCACCGAGCCTATGTGAGCGGCCGGGTAGCGACAGGGTGATTAGGCCATACGGGGCCCGCTTGTTTCTATTGGACAAAGGTATTGGCTAATACCTTGGTATTGCCCGGCGGTGGCAGAGAAAGTGCTTTCTCGCCGTAACCCGCGAAAAGTCGAAAATTCTGCGACCGGTTTATTCGGCAGGTCATCTTAGGTGGCGAAGCGGTTGGTGGCTAAAGGAAGCATCGATCATAAGGTGGCCCAATGACTTTGGGGAATAGCAGCCAGGAGTGCACATATGCGTTCTGACATCGTTCCGGGGAGCACTTTCCCCGACTATCAGTTGCCCGATCACACGGGCACTCCGCGGAAGCTCAGCGAACTACAGGGAGATGACCCGCTGATCCTAACGCTCTCCCGCGGCCATTACTGTCCGAAGGAACACCAGCAACATCTGGAACTAGCCTCGTTCTATCCGAAAATCGCCGTCGCCTATACGCAGATCGCTACGATCTCGACCGACGCCCATCACACCCTACAGGAGTTCCGCGCGTCCGTCGGCGCCCAGTGGGCGTTTCTCTCCGATCCTGAACGAGTGGTGCAGAAGGACCTCGACATCCAGGAGTACACCGACCCGGAGAACAATCCGATGATTCCGCACACGCTGGTCCTCAAGCCGGGCCTTGTCATCCACCGCATCTACAACGGCTACTGGTTCTGGGGCCGCCCCTCAATCGCGATCTCTGGCAGGACCTGCGCATCGTTACCAGCGAAATTCGGCCTGACTGGGATCTGAGCGCCCCGGGGCTCCGCGAAGCATGGAACGCGGGCGATCTATCGCCATTTCATGGTTGGAACAAGGGAGCGAAGACGCCCCCGCCAGGATCGAAGTAACATTGCTTGGGCTCGGTCTTAATCGCGCAGGTAAATTTACTGTACGATGATCTCGATCGGAAAACAGGAGACCTGGCGACATCCATAGGGAAGGTCGAATAGTTGAGGTGAGGGGTGCCCTTCAGAGAGCCGAAGCGACTATTCTATTTTCTCGTAGGATTTGGTCTACCGGCTCGGCTTCCTTGGCTTTGTGACAATTGCTATTCTCCTTTGTCTTTTCCGAGCGACGCTCGCGAGAGGCGACTCAAATCTTCTCAATTGCCTGGCCACAGCACAATCATTGATCCCTTTTCAGAGAAGATCGATCTTGTCGATGGAAACGACATTCGTTTTCAGCGGCTTTCAGCGGGCACAGGCTTGTCGCAAACCCGGGTCGCCTGGGTGGTACAAGACAAAGTTGGGTTCATGTGGTTTGGTACGCAATACGGACTCAACCGGTATGACGGATATAAAACGAAGGTCTTCAAGCATGAGCCTGGCCGGGCTGACAGCCTGAGCTGCGTCTATGTACGCAGTCTGTTTGTCGATCGCGCCGGGACCCTGTGGGTTGGATGTGATCGGTTTCTAGACCGGTTTGACCCCGCGACAGAGACATTTAAGCACTACCGCATCTACGCAGATATTTCTAATGAACTGCCCGCTCCCATTGAGCGCATCTATGGGATCACGAGGGAATCTTGTGGCTGGCGACCGCCAAGGGGCTATACCGGTTCGATCCCACCAGCGGCCGAAGCACACGATATTCTCATAATCCTGATGATCCCAGCAGCATTGCATCGACGCGCGTCAATATTGCGGCGGAGGACCGGGAGGGCCGATTGTGGGTGGCAAACGGCAAAGGGCTAGACCAACTGGACCCGGCGACGGGAAAAGTCGTGCGCCGTGCCCCGTTTCATGCCGAAGTCAGCCAATTTCACGAAGATGTGTTCGGTATTTTCTGGATGATCTCAAGGGACTCACCGTGCGCGCTCGCAAGTTGGAATTTGCAAACCGATATCGTGAAATGTCATTCCCTCAACTACTCCCAGAAGGGGATCCCACTCCAAGCCGTCATTTCCGAAATTGTTGAAACCCACAATGGCACCATGTGGTTGAGTTCCACGGCCGGCCTGCTGAAGTTCGATCGAACACAGCAATAAAGTCATTCGCTATCACAATAACCCTTTGGATAGAGAAAGCCTGGAATCGGACAACCTGATTTTTCTGTATCAGGATCACGAGGGAAATATATGGACCTGCTTCCAGGCTACAGAGCCGAACTTCTTCTCGGAAGATCCGCCGCCTTTCCAGAACTTCACATACCAACGTGGGAGTCTGGTTAACCCGCTTGTCACTTCGATCTATGAGGATAAAAACGGCATACTCTGGATTGGCTCCATGGGTGGACTCAACCGTATCGACCGGCGGAAGGGAACGAACACGGTGCCGGCTGGGACGGGGGTCGGTAATGAGATCCTCTCCATACTCGAGGACGGGAAAGGGATTCTATTTGCTGGAACATTTCACAAAGGCCTGCAGGAAATCAACCGTAACACGGGCGAGGTAAGTCCCTATCCCCGCGGATTGACACCGACATTTCACCAGCCCGATCATGCAATTGATTTATGATCACGCGGGAAATTTGTGGGCCGCCATGTATGGCGGTGTAGGACGTCTTGATCCGGCCACGGGACGTTTCGTTATGTACACGCCCGAGAATCAAAATACGATCCAGTACCAAAAAATCACAGAGGATAAGGAAGGATTTTTGTGGCTCGGCGCGCAGTCGGGCTTGCACCGCTTCGACCCACGGACGGGAAAGTTCACCATATACGAACACAAACCAGATGATCTGGAGTCGCTGAGCGACAATCGCGTGAACGCCGTGCATTTTGATCAACAGGGTACTTTATGGGTGGGTACGCAAGATGGCCTTTCGAAGTTCAACCGTCAAACTGGGACCTTCAAAAACTATTATGAAAAGGACGGTCTGGCTGGAGATGTAGTGAGCTGCATTCAGGAAGATAGAAACGGTGTGCTTTGGATGGGCACGAATAAGGGGCTCTCAGGACTCGATCCGCATTCGCAGCAATTTCGTAATTTTTCTGCGGCCGATGGACTTCCCGGACAGGATTTGACCGGCTGGGGAACGTGCAATCAGAGTCCTTCCGGAGAGATGTTTTTCGGAGGTTTCAGCGGGGCCACGGCTTTCTATCCCAATAAGATCGTGAACAGTTCATTTGTGCCCAGAATCGTTCTGACCGATTTCAGGCTGTCAGGAAACCCCGTCCGCATCGGTGCCGGGTCGGTGCTCAAGCAATCGATTACGCAGACTGACTCGATCACCCTCTCGCACGAGCAAAATATTTTTTCGATCGAGTTTTCCGCTCTAAGCTTTTTTAACGCGGAGACAAATCGTTATCGTTACAAGTTGGACGGCCTCGACAACGACTGGCATGAAGTAGGCAGCGACGAACGTATCGCGAACTACACTACGCTTCCGGCAGCAACCTACACGTTTGAGGTTCAAGGAGCAACCAGCCGCGGCCCCTGGAGCCAGCCCGGCGCAATGCTGCGCATTGAGATTCTGCCGGCCTGGTATCAGACTGTCTGGTTTCGCTGTACTTTGCCTGACCGCATTCCTGCTTCTGCTCTGGGCAGTTTACCTTTTGCGCCTCAGCGAGCTCAGGAGGGAGTTCAGTGCAGCGCTTGACGCCCGCGTGGATGAACGGACTCGAATTGCACGAGAACTGCACGACACTCTCCTGCAGAGCTTCCAGGGTCTGTTGCTGGTCTTTCAGTCGATATCGAATTTACTGCCGGCGCGGCCGGATGAGGCCAAACAACGAATTGAACAGGCGCTTGACCAGGCATCCGATGCCATTACCGAGGGCAGAGATGCGGTGCATGAACTCCGCATCCGGTGGACTGAACACCGTTGATCTAGGGGAGGCGATAAGCAAATTCGGCAAGGACCTTCTGATTGGCGCCACAACCGAAACGGGCCCCGAGTTGAGTGTTCAGGTTGAGGGAACGCCGCGGCCCCTCAATCCCATGGTTCGTGACGAGGTGTATCGGATTGGCGTGGAGTCCTTGCGCAATGCGGTCCGTCATGCAAACGCTCGACGGATCGAGGTAGACCTCCGATACGGTGAAGACGGCTTGGGGCTGCGAATTCGGGATAACGGAAAGGGCATCGACCCAGTCGTTCTCGGCCAGGAGCACATCGCCGGACATTGGGGCTTGCGTGGTATGCGGGAACGGGCCAAACTCATCGGGGGTACTTTCGAGGTCTGGAGCCAGCTTGGTTCCGGCACTGAAGCCGAATTGACCATTCCGGCCGCGAGCGCTTACGCAAAACCGCGAGATGCGCGCGGTTTTGCCTTGTCCTGGCTTTGGCGGAGATAAAGTGATGAATACCATTCCCAACCCGATCGGAATTCTGGCGGTCGACGATCATGCGATTTTCCGCCAGGGGATCATCAGTCTTTTGACTGACCAGCCAGATATGAAATTGGTGGCACAAGGCCAGCAGTGGGCTCGAAGCAATCCAGCAATTCCGGGTGCATCGCCCTGACATCACTCTTATGGATTTGCAAATGCCGGAAATGAATGGACTGGATGCGATCATCGCGATTCGTGGTGAATTCCCCGATGCCAAGATCATCGTACTCACGACCTATGGCGGTGATGTGCAGGTGTTGCGTGCATTGAAGGCTGGAGCACGAGGGTATCTTCTAAAGAACACGTTACACAAGAATCTGCTGGATACGATTCGGGCGGTTCATTCCGGCAAGAAGAGCCTGTCACCTGAGGCCTCCTACGAGCTTGCCGAACACGCGACCGACGATGCCTTGACCCCTGGCGAAGTGCAAGTGCTTCGGCTGATAGCAGCGGGAAATGCCAACAAGCGGATCGCCGATCTGCTGTCTATCACCGAAGAAACGGTAAAGGGCCGGGTAAAAATATCCTCTCCAAGCTGAATGCCAACGATCGGACCCATGCAGCCACGATAGGCCTCAAGCGGGGAATCATCGAGCTCTAGGATTCCGGGAAACTGACCCCGAAGTGAGTCCGCCAGGATCGAATAGCGACTCCTTTGGGGGTGTCGCCGGGCATTGGCGCTTGGGTATCCTCCGAGAGAGGGTACTGATGCGTCGCCTTTTTTCAAGTTTTGCCAGGGGCTGGCCCGGGATTGGGCTGTTGTTGCTGCGGATTGTCTCCGGTGGTTTTCTCATCGTGGATGGGGTTGAGAAGTGCCGGACCGGCCAGCCGATTGGATGGCTGATTGCCGGCCTGTTCGTGATTGTAGACGGTGCGCTCCTGGCCACCGGGCTATGGACTCCGGTTGCAGGACCTCTTGTCATCGTGCTCTCCATGTGGGCGATTCTGGTTCAACATCAAGATCCTCGTTCCGGCATTTTATTGGCTGCGATCGGCGCAGCGATGGCACTCGTAGGGCCTGGAGCGCTGTCTCTGGATGCCCGGCTCTTTGGCTGGAAGAGAATCGACCTGGAAAATAAATGACCATCGGTGGCCGCCCGGCGCCCTGGTGGTGACTTTGCTGCGCCCCAAGAGTAGGGTTTCTTCCACCCCTAAAGTGGAGTATCCGGCACCCACGATGCAGTTCAGATAATCCTCGATCTGGGGTTCGTTGGAATTGGCAACTGAGCCACAATCTCCTTGTCGCTGAAAAAAACCGGTGACGATTCGAACTAAGGACCGAGCGCGCTCGGCCAACGGAGGTTGTAGCCCGATGTCAGACGCTTTCACCCCAATCGTTTTTGTGGTCGATTCCGACGCTTCAGTCCGGGAATCGCTGGAACTGCTGGTCTGTGCCGCCGGTTGGCGGGCGGAGACATTTGCATCTGCGCGAGAATTCCTCGCCCGTCCGCGATCGGTTGTTCCTTCCTGTCTGATCCTCGACGTAACTCTCCCGGACCTCAATGGTCTGGAACTTCAGGAGCGCATCGCCTCTGAACGGACGGATATGCCGATCATTTTTCTCACTGGCAATGCCGACATAGCGATGACCGTGAGAGCTATGAAGCGCGGAGCCCTGGAATTTCTGACCAAGCCGTTCGACGCCGAGGCTCTGTTGATCGGGATACAGCAATGCACTCAAACGCAGTGAGGCCGCGCTAGGCCGCGAGCACCAATTGCACGCTTTGCGAACGGGTTATGGGTTGCTTACGCAACGTGAGCGCGAAGTGATGACATTGCTGGTATCCGGCCTGCCGAACAAGCGGGTGGGTGGAGAGCTAGGCATCAGTGAAATCACAGTGAAGGCGCATCGTGGCAACGTGATGCGGAAGATGAAGGCGGATTCGTTCGCAAATCTGGTAAACATGGCATTGCGACTTCGCGTCACGCGCACCACCATGACAAGCCCCGCATGGGGTTGAAAATTTATTCGTACCGGGAAGCCGCCTTGCCGGAATTGACCTCCTGGCTGGTAGCATGACAGCTGTGAACAAAGTTACGCCATTCCTCTGGTTCAATGACAACGCGGAAGAAGCCGCCGAGTTTTATCTGGGCGTCTTCCCGCACGCGCGCAAGCTCGATGAGCTGCGTTCCAAAGGCGTCGGACCCTGGCCTGTAGGCAAGATTGCTACGATCACGATCGAGCTTGAAGGTCAGGAGGTAGTCTTTCTCAACGGCGGCCCCGGGCATCAGCTCAATCCCGCCTTTTCGTTCTTTATCCGTTGCGACTCCCAGGAAGAGATCGACAGCTACTGGGGCAAGTTGATCGAGGGCGGCAAGCCCATGGCCTGCGGCTGGCTCACAGACCGCTTCGGCCTATGCTGGCAGATTGTGCCGCGGAATATCGGCGAGTTGGTCAGTCACCCCAAGGCCATGGAAGCCATGATGGGCATGATCAAGATGGACCTGCCCGCTCTTGAGGCCGCCGCGCGCGAGAATTGAGAGCGATCGCAATCACCCCAACGCGGATCGAACGTGACATTGGTTCGCGTGGCTGATGGCCCGGACGATGAAGCTAGATGACTGCGCGTAGGGCAACGGTCACGCTGTCACGTGCAGACCTGACAGCACCCGCGACGGTCTCACCCGCGGCCAGTGTATGTGCGAGTGCCGATCTTTTCCGTGTTCCCCGGTGCAGGACAGGGACGGTCTCGATCCCACCACCGAAAAGCGTGTGCTTCTCTTCCAGGCGATCCAGCGCCGCGTTCAAGTCCGCGACAACTGCCTCAGCCTCATCAGCGACGACGATCAATTCGACATTTATCTTTTTGTATAGCATCTGAATCTCCCCAGCCTCTCATCTTATGCCTGCCGAAACTTTAAAGACACCCCGGTCCCAAGCCAGCCGGCTACTGCGTGGGAACTGTAAGTGGAGTATCGATGCTGCCGGAGCGGCCGTTCACTGTATCCCATACACCTAAATGGAGAAACTGATCGCTCTGCGACAGGTCAATTTCCTGGTCTACCATGATGGGAAGGTTAGGGCTGCGACGAAGTATATCCGCGGGGAGGGTCATCGTAATCTCCTGGGCTTTGTGCTCTACCATGCTCCCGTCACGATCGAGCCCGATGGCGGCGACACCCAGGACGATCTTGTGCGCCCCGCCGACATCCCTTATCGTGAGTGCGTTGATGGGCAGCGTGTAGCGGATCAGGAAGGGAACTGATCCCTTTTTGGCCTGAGGCAACGGCAACGAGTCCGACCCCCTGTCGAAATTGGCGATTGCGGGATCGGAAGCAGGAACGACGCTCGCTTGAAAAATAATGGGACGGTCGCGCCGTTCGCTCACTTCGAGCTTCTCTCCATTCCAGAGGAGACGCGTTCTGGGGCTGGCCGGTTGATCTTTCTGGCGAGCACTGCCGTCGGCGAAGTATCCCCTTCGGTAGCTGAGTTGATAGGGGGCCCCATCCACATCCACGCGCACCTTGTGCCATTTGTTGTCGACACGCAGGTTGTCTGGTGAATAGGTCAGAGTATAAAAGCTGCCGTCCGACTCAAGAAGATGATCTGTGATCTCTTCCAAACCATTGTCGTAGAAGAAGGCTTGTCCGCCGGTGGCCTGGGCCACATCGCTCATGACCAGGTGCTGCTGCGGTACCACCATGGTTCCGTTGGTGTCTGCAAAAAGCCCTCGCGCATCAATCGGGTAGATAGCGATGCGTTCCTGATCGAGCTCATCGTAGAGCGCGCGCCAGGCAGCATCCTGGATAGGGATCGAGTCGGGCATAAGAAAACGAGTGGAACCGCCGGAGAACCAAAGCACATTCTTTCGACCGGGCAGTTGTCTCAAAGAGACGGCTACCTGACGCAGTGTGTCGAAATCGGTTAGACCTTCGCGGTCATTCGGAGGGAACCTGGGAATAGCTTTGTGTACTGCATCCAGAAGCAGCTTGCGATCCGAAGTGAAGGGCTGCACCAGAAAACAGCCTGAGCCTTTACGCAGGTAGATGGCGAGAGGCTGCCCCTCCGACTGCCCGTTCAGAAACTTCGTGAGCTCGTAGTGGAGATACATCTGATCGGCCATTTCGAGGTTGCCAATGTCGATCAGCACGATATTCAGCACGGGTGGCAGATGGAGCAGATAGGCATTACTGTAGACGCCAGTTGTACTCACAGACTGTATAGCCGCTGCAGGTATGCCGGCGTGCTCTTCAAAAGACGCAATCGCTTGAGGTTGTTTGTTATCGAAGATATGAAAGACGGATTGGGGCAAGCTATGAACCGGATTGCCATTCGCATCCGTCACCGTGACATCGGTGAGGACAACACGAGTGTAGGTATGAAATGAGTAAGCCGATGGGCCGGGCGGTGTCTGCGCTGGGGACTGCTCCTGTGACTGCGCCGGGTGGAACAGCGCTCCTGACCAGAGGAAGAGTGCCAGAGCTAATGTCGAGCTTTGCGGACTCATCGGCTGCACCCAGCAATACGCCTGCTGCACAACTCATTATGGACGAGCGAGTGAGCCGGCAAGTTGCCGTATCACCAGCTTCTTCAAAATCTCCTGGGAAGTCTAGTTCTCTGTACCTTCCCAGGAGAAGCTGAACCTTGGGACCGATCGAGTTGAGGGATGAGAGCAGCGAAATAAGAGAGCGCTCATGCGCGATAAGCGTTATAAGTTCACCGAATAAAATGAGCGCTAAAAGCGCTATAAGCGCTATAAGTTACTTTTGGTTACTCCTCTTCTGCCAGGAACTCGACTAGATCGGCCAAGACTGCCTCGTTTTCTTCGGACTCTTGCTGCGCGCGGGCCGACCAGAGGGTGGAGGAGCGTCCTCGGGTTGTCTCGCTGCGTGAACTGGCTGCGTCGAGCAGCATGAGTTGTTCGAGGGCAGCGTCGATGCGGTTGCAGCTGACGTGACCGTGGAAGAGGCGACGGATTTGCTGTTTCGATAATCCCTTGGGGGACTCCACGAGGGCCTCGAGGATACGGTCGGCGATAGCGTCCCCGGTGGATTCTCCGAAGAGGTCGGAGGCGCTGGCGGAACAGTAGTCCCACACGGCAAGGGCAGCCTGGAGGTGGGGCAGGGCGACGATGGAGCTGCTGTCCAGGGCGGCATAAATGGCGCTGAGGCGTAGGACCTGGGCTTCGGCGCGGCTGGTGGCGGCCCCGCGCAGGCCGGGCCGGAGCTGGCTTAAGGCGGGATAACAATCCTGCCAAAGCTTGCCGGCCGGATCATCGCGGCGGAAGAGGATTTCGGGTGTGGCGGCGGCCCAATCGAGAGCGTGGCGCAGTTCGCGGGCGACGGCGGACAAGGCATGGTCGCTGAGGTCGCCTCCCTCGGGAAGGCAGCTGTTGCGCTGCACCCAGGTCCAGAGGCAGCGGTTGGCAAAGCCGTTGTGGGCATCGGTGTGATGGAGACTTTGGGTCAACTCACGCTGGGTGATGTGGGCGATGAGGCTGAGGTGCGTTCCGGTGGCTTGCAGATCCTGGCGCATATTGAGGGTGGGGAGATTGCCGCTATCCCAGGCGCTGCGGAGCAGGGGCGAGAGTTGGGCCTTGCCACGTCTCAGGGCATAGAGGATGGAAGCGAACTCCTCGGAGAGCACGAGGAGACGGCGGTCGGTGGGCGGCTGCTGATCACGCAGAGCGTAGACCAGGCCGCCGGCTGTGAGGCAGCCGCTGGTGACGCGGGTGGAGAGCCAAGGGCGATCCACTTCCGCGAAGAGGCGAGCGACCTGGCCCCAACTAGTGCCCTTGCGGGCCTTGCTGGAATCACCTACCAACACCACGAAGAGATTGAGACCGTGGCGGGTGGCGTCGACCATGCAGTGGGGTCCGGGGCCGACGAGGTTACCAAAGGCGGCCAGCAACTGAAGAAGGATAGCGGCCGGATGGGCTTCGGTATGAGGAGCGATGGTACGGACGGCGAGGCCTGCCAGTCCATAGAGGGCCGCTTCGCGCAGCACCGACGGCTCGCTCCACGGCAGGCCGGGACAGGCGGGGCAGTCAGGGCTTGTGGGTGGCCGGGGCGAGGCGAGCGGTGATTGCGGCGGCTGATCTGACCTGGGTGGCGGAGCTAAATTGGGTTCAGGCGGTTGGGCTTGCAGTTGGCGTTGAATTTCGAGCAGTTCGGCGGCGCGTTGCCGAACGTTTGCGCGCGTGGGAGGGCCGGGGGGCGCCGGGCGGGTTACTGTTTCTCTTAGCATGATTGGACACTCCTACGATTACTTAATTTGCTTCAAGAGCGCTTATACAATTTTCTCCAGCTAAATGGTTACTGCGTTATAAGTGACTAAATTGGATAAGTCACTTATTGGCTTGTGATGTTGCTATTGCAACGGTCCCACGGGTGGTTTAGATGTGCAAGAGCCTCCGACAAAAAAGATGAGGATGGCGGGGTAGTTAACTAAAGGTAACCCCCGGTTGCCGGATGATTCGGGGTCAGATGGAAAGGCCGGCGAGACGGATGCCGGCGGTAAACAGGCATGAACTCCAGGCTAGAAAATGTTGCATGAAGTAATTCAACTGAGATTGTTGCAACCGGTATTCTATGCAGCGCAATGCTCGACACCATGGATAGTAGTGTGCTACATAGGATAGACAAGGGAAGGCGCAATCATGCTTGAAGTGCAAAACCTTTGCAGAAATTTTCGAGGTATTCCGGCAATTGAGAGTGTCAGCTTCAAGGTGGCGCCGGGCGAGATTGTGGGGTTCTTGGGTCCGAACGGCGCGGGCAAGTCGACCACCGTCAAAATCATTACCGGAATGCTGCGGGCGAACGAGGGGCGGGTGCTGTTCGAAGGCCAGGATGTTCGCAAGGACATGGTTGCCTTTCGCCGCGCATTCGGCTACGTGCCCGAAGAGGCCCATCTTTACAACTACCTCTCGGGTCTGGAATACCTGCAACTGGTGGGCCGGCTCCGTGGCCTCGGCGAGCAGCTTATTGGAGCCAAGGCGACGCGGCTGCTCAAACTGTTGCATCTGGAGTCCTGGCAATACTCGCCCATTTCTTCCTACTCCAAAGGGATGCGCCAGCGGGTGCTGATCGCCGCCGCGCTCCTGCACGATCCCAAGCTGTTGATCTTCGATGAACCGCTCTCCGGCCTGGATGTGGTGTCCGCGCGGCTCTTGAAAGATCTGCTCCAGTTCCTGGTAGCGGAAGGTAAAGGCGTCCTCTATATCTCACACGTGCTGGAAGTGGTAGAGCAGATCTGCAACCGAGTCATCGTGATCGCCAAGGGAAAGGTTCTGGCTGACGCTCCGCCCGCCGAGCTGACGACGTTGATGAGGCTGCCCACGCTGGAAAGCGTGTTCGCGCAACTAGTGCAGCAGCAGGACACGAGGAGCATCGCACAGGAGATCGTCGCGGTGATGCGACTCGACCATGCCTGAATTTACACAGCGTCTGTTCACGACTTCTGAACCCCAGGCATTGAATGCCCAGGCAGCGCTGGGCCCGGCGCTGCCGCCTGACCGGGGCCAGTTCTCGTTGCTTGTCCGTCATTTTCTGGAGCGCTTCTTCAACCACGAAACCGCCTCACCCGACGGGGACGCCAAGACGCGGATGATTCTGATCGCCTTCGCCACGGCGCTTCCCGCATTCATCGTTGCGTTGTATTTGTGGCCGGTCTACCACCCGTTCATCGGGAACAGCAGTCACCCCCTCGTTCTTAAACCACTCCCTTATTGGCTACAGGTCAATCATCACTTTTTCTTTGTGGTTTATTCCTTTGTCGTAATGGGGATCGTCACAGTCTTTGAGTGGGATCTATTTTTCCCCGATTTGCTGGATATCTTCGTTCTGACCACGTTGCCGATCCGCGATCGAAAGCTCTTCCTGGCAAGGGTGACGGCCATCGGCCTCCTGCTGGTGGGTTTTTTATTCGACGCGAATCTTTTCGCTTCCCTGGCACTTCCCATATCCCTGGATCCGCGAAGCTTGTCACGTTTCTTTGCCGCTCACGTACTGGCCGTGGCGGCTAGCGGATTGTTCTCAGCGGCGCTCATCCTGGCGTTGCAAGGTGTGCTGCTCTCGATTTTGGGCGAACGATTGTTTCGCAGACTCGCTTTGTTCTTGCAGGGGCTGTCCATCACGCTTCTGTTGATGCTGTTGTTGCTCTTTCCCATGCTTTCCTACGCGGTGCCCGTCTTCCTTGAAGATGGAAATGTCTATGCACTGTATTTTCCTCCGTTCTGGTTCCTGGGTATCTACCAGCGGTTGCTGGAGGGGCCCTCGGCGTTGCCTATCTACTCCAGGCTCGCACAAACTGGTTGCGAGGCTACCCTGCTGGTGGTCGGAGTAGCGCTGCTCGCCTATCCGTTTGCCTATCTGCGCAGAGTACGCCAACTGGTGGAAGGGATGGGAACGCGCGATACGCGCAGCTGGCTCACTCACCCGCTGCAAAGGTTGATCGACGCTACGCTGCTGCGGCATCCGCTGCGCCGCGCTGTGTTTTATTTCATCAGTCAAACTCTGCTGCGTGTGCCGCGGTATCGCATCTATCTGGTTCTCTACGGGGGAGTAGGGCTCTCCGTCGTTACGGCGACCATCCTTCGCATAACCATCACAAATCGCCAGGTCAGCATGCAAATCTCGTCAGACGGGATCCGGACAGCGATTGGAATTGTGGCTTTCTGGGTGATTGCTGGACTACGGCTGGCCTTCGTTTCTTCCGGCAATCAGCGCGGAAGCTGGGTGTTTCGCATCATCCACGGTAGGCCCCCGCACTTCGGCCCAGGGATGGAACAATTGTTGGCAGCCAAAGTCTGGGTATTCCTTTGGGCAGGGATCCTCACCTTTGGGGCTTATTTCGCACTACGTGCCTTCGCTCCACCAGAACTGCTGGGCTGGCCGGCAACGACAAGCCAATTGCTTGTCGCCGCCGGCATGTGCCTGCTGTTGACCGATATATTCTTCGTGCATGTCACGATCGTTCCCTTCACCGGCGAGCCGCCGCGAGAGCAATCGAACTTAGCCATCAGCCTGCTGAAATACTTTGCGTTCGTTCCCGTCGTGGCCTCGCTTCCGGTCATCGTGGAAGCTTGGATTGAAACGGGCGTGATTCATTTTTTCCTGGCTGCCTTTGCTATTGGCGCAGCACACTTGGCACTCCGGCGCAAGCATAGGGGAATCATCCAGGAACACTGCAATATGGTCGAGCTTGAAGATGGCGAAGACGAGTTCCCCATGAAGCTGGGCCTTCGCTACTGACGCACGGAGCTCGGGTATCTCGCCACACGGATTCGGGGTAAAGAGGGCCGCCTCAGGAAACGGAAGTTCATGTAGTGCGCCGGGAGATGTGCTATGCCCTCACTGTGGTTGGAGAGTTGCGGCTTTTCTTGGCGGAAAAGCCGCGTACGGTGCAATTGTTTCCGGTACACCTATCGTGAGCCCGCTTTCGCCTGCGAGAGCTGGCAGGTGATGTTGATCTGGGTCGGCTCGTTCGGCATCGGAAAGGCCTCTTCGCCGGCGTTGTCGCTGTTTCATCGAGTAGAATTCTCCAACGTGAGGAATGAGCCATGACGCTAAGCGTTTACGACGGTAAAGATTTTGCCAGGCAATTTCGCGTGGTGCGCAATAACACTCTTCAGATTGCACAAGATATACCTGAGTCGAAGTATGGCTTCGTGCCGGCGCCTGGGTGCCGCGCGATCGAAGCGCTGTTGACGCACATCGCGGTGTCTCCACGGATGTGGTATGAGGTCCACGGCAAGCAGCGGGTGAAAACGCTGGTCGGCTTTGATTTCATTCGCCTGGCCGGCGAGATGAAGGCAGAGGAAGTAAAGTCCCGAACGAGAGCGGAGATTCTCGATTTGCTACGCGACGAGGGCGACAAGTTTGCAGGGTGGTTAGAAACGCTGACACCCGAGTTTCTCGCAGAAATGATCCCCGTCGCCGATGGGTCAGGTACAAAATCGCGCTTTGAGCAACTGCTCGGGGCCAAGGAGCACGAGATGCACCATCGCGGCCAGCTGATGCTCATCGAGCGGCAGCTCGGCATTGTGCCCCACCTTACGCGGCAGGCCGAGGAGCACAGGGCGAGTATGGTGGCAGCAAGACACTAAGGTTGCGGGTTGGAAGGCACAGACGAAGTAACCACCGCTCCGAACAGCCTCAGCATGGTGCGACGAATGGTGTTTGCTTCGTCTCCTTCAGCAAGTGGACCGTCAGTTGTTGCAGCCGATAGTCGGTCTCACACCTCGAAAGCCAGGGTTCTACTTTCCCCGGTACCGTCCGTACGCAAGGTTCTACCAGACGCTGAATGCAATAGCGCGAACGGCGCCCGGCACGCCTTTTACCATATCGACCTGCAACACGGCCTCGAGATTTTTTTGTCTCCAGTCCGGGGGAAGTGTCTCCAGGAACTTACTCAGCACAATAGGGTTTGCGACAAAGTCTCCCGCGGCTCGGGTACCAGCCGATCGGAGACCGGCAGCGACGATGACGGGTCTGCGAAAGACAGAACTTGAGAGGCGAGCGACGATCGCATACTCTTCGTCCGCAGCTCCTCTGATGGGTCCAGCCAGATGTGTCATCCAGGCCCTCTTCTGCCCGGCTTGCTCCACGATCGCATCCGTTTCTCCGGCGATGATCTCGAAGCGAAAGGGTAGAACATCGGAAATCTGCATGGTCCACTTATTATCAAATCCACCTATGAAGACGGCTGATGCGTGTTCCAAATCCTCGGCCGAGAGACCCTCGCCGGTCCTTACGTCGGCATTGCGGCGGAGGGAGCCCAGCAGAGACGCTATCTGAACGGTAGCCGCAATATTGCCGGCGGAGATTAGGTCGTTGTTCTCCGCGTAGACGTCATCGGCTTCGAGCTTCTCACCAGGGCTCAAGTCCTCCAGGCTGACATCGGTACCCCGCTTCTCGTCTTCGTCAAAGGGGCGCGACTCGCGGATGCGCCTCATGTAGGACTGAGTCGGCACGTAAGCGCTATTCTGCCCCAGGTAGATGACGACGGTTTGAGAAGAATCGAGCAGAGGAGCCCAAAACTCATCGCGGAGGGAAACGCGCCGGGAATCTCGCTGGTGAATGACACCCGTCAGAATAGCTACCCCAACGGCAAAAGTGGCAAGCAATATAAGCCAACGGTTGAACGATGGAAACGATGCAAGCGAACTTGGTAAAGCTCTCTCTGTGGTAAGGGGCTGAAGCAGCGTGACCGGCTCGCTCCGGGGCTCTTCAGATTCGAGTTCGTCCCTTCGGCCGGAGTCTTCCTCCGAATCGGGTTTAGCTTCTGGATAGCTGAACGTGACCCGGTAGGAACCTGTCGGTATGTCGAAGCGCACCGTGTGCTGATCGGCCAGTTCAGACTGATAGTACCTGGCAAGCCTCTTTCGTACCTCGCCGACCCTGGCGCGTACGATTGGGTCATCCCCCGTGCTGTAGTCATGGGACCTTCCGAAGACGTTGACCCCAATCATGCGTTCCTTGAGCGAACCATCGTCATCTTGCTGAGACCTGGCAACCAGATATTTCAGCAAAGCCTGATTTTGTTTGCTAGTCGCAAAGGCGGTGCTGTCCAGTATTTTGTTTAACGCTTCTTCCACACGAGGATCTTTCAATTCGTCTTTATCGTTCATGGGTCGTCTTCGAGCAAGCCCCACACTGTACCGTTGGGCATGTATCGTTGTCCACTCTCTGAAGTGCCGCCAGCGGGGCTGCCGTACGGCACGGGAGCCTTTGTGATGTGCCAACCCGAGCGGTGCGCGGCAGCGCGGAGGATGGCGTTCGGGCACCAAGCGCTCCGTGTCCAGCCTATTGAATCATTACCAGGGGATAACACCGGAGTGCAGTACCGTACATCCCATTCGCTTCGGGAGAATAAGGCCGGAGCCGCTCTTGCCTGTTGGCGGCGGTCGATCCCCGATGACCCATGCGGTCAATGAGAGAGGGGGTTGTCGGAGATCGCGGGCGACCCTGCGGACCTCGCCCAGGACGGGGTGAAACCCCCTACACACTGCGCAGCCGCGACCACGCCTCAAGCACCGTACAGCACCTTGCAAGTACGACCTCCGTGAATATTGGATTGTGGGTCAGTACAGAAAACGGCCGGTTTTTTGTGGCGCGGGTTTTCTTCAACGACTTTTGTACGTTCTGAGGAGGGCTTTGTCTGTGACGCACGAGACTGTCATCCCATGGTCAAGAAAGGAACGCGTGGACGCGCGACATCGAGTTGCGTACGAGGTCCATGGGCTGCCGTTTTAGGCGCCCACAACGCTTCGACGCGGCCGGGCTGCTAGAGACGATCTGGACAGGCGAGTGGCGATACGGTTCAGCAATATCCGGGTGGATTGCCGGTGCTCCACCTCAGCGGCCCTTGCAAGGGCTGTGCAATGGATCGACGAGGCAGAGTGAAATGGGCACTTGGACGGCGGTTTGCGGAGAGTATCGAGAGCTCCTGGAAGAACTCACGACGGCGGTTCAGTTGTGTGCCGAATACGATAGCCCTTTCGTTCACCCAATCGATTATCACAAGCTTACGCCAGAACGTGCGGAGCAGCTTCGCGATGCGGCAGTCAGGCAGAAAAACCGAGCTGAAGGTCGCGTCTTTATTCACCGATGTACTTGCCTGCTTTGCCTGCACTCGCCGTAAACCGTCCATTCACGGGTCTCCGCTGCATTGATCGCAATGGTAAGCCTGCGCACCACCTTGTCTTGATCGCGGACGATCTTTGGGATCGCCGGCTGTCTTGAAGCAAAACGGTATCGGATAAGAACATACTAAATCCCCAGCCATGAGTATGGGGAAAGCGTAAGGTGCTCATGGTTGCGAGCCTAAAGAGTAAGGGCAGCTCTGCAACTTGGGAAGGACTGCTAGCACAGCTAACCCGACTGGGGCGTGTGGGCATAAAAGAGGTTGCATCTGACTTTCTGGTTCCCGACAGCCGGCGTATCGATCCTGGCAACGATCTCGCGCTCGGACCGGAAGACATTTGGGATCTCACCGGCGGCGTCGAGGGAATCGGAGCGATGGAGCGGAATGCGAAGGTTCTTATTGGCTTGGCGTACTACCTGGAGAGATGGAACGCGGAAGCCGTGACGGTGGCGGAACAACTTCGTCTCGACGCCATAGAGATCAGCCGGGAACTGCGGTTGCTAAAAAAACTGTTGAAGAAAGGGCGATGCGAGCCGCGTGTTCCGGTCTACATGCAGCGCGCGACAGCAGCATACTACTTAATGACACGCCGCCTGGTTGCTCTCTGCGAGGCCAGTCAATCCGGCCTGCTGCCAAGCTTGCAGCAAGCGTTGTAAAGGTATCCTTCGCTTGATGCTATGGATGAATCTAGCGTTCCCCAGCGGCCGGCCTTTGTGCGTGTGCTGGCGGATCGTGGGGACAGCCGAGCGGGTTCGCCTGCGCTGGGTCCCACATCTGGCGAGGTGGCGCGAGTTGCCCGGATTTCCTGTACGCCGTGCAGGCAACGGCCACGGTGTGCGGCCTTCAATCGACCAGTGCAGACGCCTTTCGGTCAGTGCAGATGCACTCCCAGCTTCACGCGGGGGTCTAGCTCAAACATAGTTGCTGGAGGAGGAGGAGGAGCCCAAATCGATGCTGTACCCATAGGTGTCGCCACCAAAACCGAGCGTGAGGCTTGCAGCGTTGCGCCTGGCAAGACCCTCGACGGCATGAGTACCTTGGAACACACTGCGCGCAGTCGTCTCAGGACAACGGCCGTCACTTCCTGCACGTTTTGCGACGTTAGCTGCAAGAGAATGGAACACCAGGGCGGCAGACCTGACAATCGCGGCGAGGGCTTCTTCCTGCAACAGCAAGATGTTGTTCGCGTCAAAAGCAGCCGAAAGTTAAAAACCGGTTAAAAGCTCAAGGCCAGCGTGGCCTGGAGTCTAAGCATAGCGGAACGAAATTAACAATCTGTTTTGACGCTTGCCGCTTTGCTATAACTTCCGTTGAGGGCCCACGCTCCGTAGAAAGACTCCTTCAGCCACCGCGGAGGAGCACCCGCTCGAGTAGTTCGCGTCCAGCAACGAACGCCTTGTTGGTTGTACTCGCTAAAAATCAAACAGTTCAAACCATTGAGGCACCTCTCCATGCAAAGAAGCTTGAGAAATGCGTTTGCGCTCGTCTGTATGTCGTTGTCAATCGTCGTGAGTTCGATCGCGCAGACCGACAGTGCGCGTCTCGCCGGCACCGTCACGGACGGCACTGGCGCCGTCGTGCCGCATGCGCGGGTCACCGCCAAAAACAGTGGCACCAGCTTTTCTCAGACGACAGAAACCAGTGGATCGGGCGGATATGCTTTCGCCACGCTCCCTCCCGGCGATTACTCTCTCACCGCCGAGGCTACGGGCTTTGACAAGTACGTGCAAAACGGCATCACGTTAACCATTGGACAGCCGGCAACGCTGAATGTCGTATTGAAAACCGGCGGTGTGCAGGAGACCGTCACGGTTACGGGCGGCGCTGAGCTACTCAATACCACGACGGCAGAAATAGGCCAGGTGGTCGGCGAGCAGGAAGTGAGAGATCTGCCGTTGAACGGGCGCGATCCTTCGAGCTTGGTGGACCTGTCGCCGGGCGTCACCAATGAGTTGATCTCGCAGGCCTCCACATTGCCGGGCAACAACTCGTTTCCCACGGAGTCGGGCGCTTCGGCAGGTGGTCAACGCCAGGGCAGCACCTGGTACCTATTAGATGGTGTCTCGAATATGGACACCAACGCGTTGCTGGCCGCGCCCTTCCCGAACGCGGATGCCACCCAGGAATTCCGCGTCGTCTCGAACAACTTCGATGTCCGCTACGGTTTTGCGCCCACGGCGGTGGTCAGTATCCAGACCAAGTCAGGCAGCAACCAGTTTCACGGCGGCCTGTTCGAGTTCCTTCGCAACAGTGACTTCAATGCGTCCAACTGGTTCAGCGGCGCAGTTGATCTGCTCAAGCGCAACCAGTTCGGTGGATACGTGGGCGGCCCAATTCTGCGCGACAAGCTGTTCTTCTTTACCAACTACCAGGGAACGCGCAACAGCTACAACGCGTCTTCGAACCCGACCTATACGCCGACCCAGGCGATGTTGAACGGTGACTTCAGTGCGGTTGCGCCGCAGGATCTGAATGGACCGCTGTCCAGTGTCTTCCACACCGTCAACGGCAAGCCGCAGCAGGTAGACCCGAGTTTGTTTAGCCCGGGCGCTGTGGCCCTCGCCAAGTTGCTGCCCCTGGGCGGCAATCCATCGACCGGACTGACCAACTACCAGAGCCCCGCCGTACGCGCAACTTACGACGAAAACACTTCGCGGCTCGACTACAACATCAACCAGGCACAGCGCGTATTCCTGCGCAGCTTTCTTTACAACTACAAGCAGCCGGGCGCAACCACTCCAGGGAATATTCTTGCCGGCATCAATGGCCAGAATGGAACCTACCTCAACCTGGTGGTCAACCACACCTGGACGCTCAGCCAAACCCTGGTGAACAGCGCAACACTATCGTGGGCGCAGATTGACTTCAGTACCGGGACCGTGGAGAGAGACGCCAACGGCAATCCCATTTGTCTTTCAGAATTCATCAACGTGAGTGATCCGGCGGGTCGATGCTACATCGGCGGCCTTTCCGCTTTCGATGGCAACACGCTGTATGGCGGCGGGCTGGGCTTCTCGGCGTTTACCGGCAACCCCAACGACACCCGGCGCCGCTACTGGCAATTTACCGATACCGTCAACAAAACGATCGGGCGGCATACCATTACCGCAGGTGTCGATTACATCCACCGCGACAGCTTCGAGTTGGCTGGGGGCAGCCAGAACCCTTCGGCGGCTTTCAATGGCCAGTTCACCGGCTTTCCGCTCTCTGACTTTCTGCTCGGTTACCTGAATAACTTCGGCCAGGGCGCGGGCGAAAGCGGGAGCGTGACCGGTTTGATGCTCGGTCTTTATGGGCAAGATCAATTCAAGGTTCGGCCCAACGTGACGGTCACCCTTGGTCTGCGTTGGGACCCAAACTTCCCGCTCCAGGTCGCCGGCGGCCGAGGAGGCGGGTTTGTGCCCGGCCAGCAAAGTACGCGTTACCCGAATGCTCCTCTGGGTCTTATCTTCCCTGGCGACCATGGCCTCAACAAGGGGTTGATGCAAACCACCTATGGCTACTTCGAACCGCGCGTAGGCATCGTGTGGCAGCCGCACCCCGACACGGTCGTGCGCTCCGGCTTCGGCATGTTTACGACACCGATGGAAGATGCCTTCTACAACGGGGTCTGGGATGTGGCCCCATTCGCGCCGACGTTCAGCTTCGCCGCGACGGCGACCGTGCCTCTCAGCTTCGATAATCCCTGGTCGGGTTTGGCTTCGACCGGGGGCGTCAGCCCATTTCCGCCCTTTGCGTCACCGTCACAGATACCCGCTTCCAGTTCCACCTTCGTCCTGCCGGTTACCGTGGGAGCTACCTTTGCCAACAACCTGCGCATTGGCATTACGCAGAGCTGGAACCTCTCGGTTGATCAGACCTTTGCCAAGAATTTTGTCATGCACCTAACGTATGTTGGGGCGCAGTCGTACCACCAGGCCACGACGGTCGATCAAAACCCTGGTCATTACTCGAGCAATCCAGTGGTGAGCGGCGAACGTCTAACGTATCCCAACTTCGGCCTGATCAAGCAGGTGCAGGATGGTGCGACATCGAGCTACCAGGCCCTGCAGGCAGGGGTTGAAAAACACTTGTCGTACAACCTGCAATTCCAGGCCAACATCACCTGGTCGCGCGATCTCGATGTGGGCGGCTCGGGCGATCCGTCCTTTGAGTCGAGCGTCAGCGATCCGTACGATATCAGGCACGATTACGGTCCTTCGAGCCTGAACTATCCCATCGTGTTCCATGCCAACTTCATCTACTCCTTCCCCAAGCTGCAGAATCACAATGCATTCATCAAGAATGTCGCAGGAGGCTGGGAGTTCTCTGGCCTGTATACCGGCCAATCGGGGCCGCCTTTCACCGTGAATGGCGGCAACGGCAACAACAATTCCGCTTTCAACGAAAACCAGGATCGTGCCGACATCGTGCCCGGGCAGCCCTTCGCGGTGCGCCAGGGAGGCAAGAGTCACTGGGTGACTCAATACTTCAATACCTCGGCCTTCGCCAACAACGCACCTGGAACGCCTGGCGACTCGAAGAAGTTTCTGATTCAGGAAGCGCCGGTGAATACCGCCGATCTTGCGGTGCTCAAGAACTGGCAAATCCGGGAACGGTACGGCGTACAGTTCCGCTGGGAAGCGTTCAACGCGCTGAATCATCCGTCCTTTGGTCAGCCCGATTCGAATCCAGGCGACTCAAACTTCGGGCAGATCACGGGCATCGGCTCCGTTCCTCCGCGTGTGATGCAAGGAGCCTTGAAAGTTACGTTTTAGGGGATTAGCCGGCGGCCTGCGTAACGTAGGCCGCCGCATTCGTTTGGGGATGACCCGTGCAAGCAATCACCAATCGACGCGATCTTACGCAAGGACACAAGCCTCGCATTCACTCGGTTGGTTTCGTTCCAGGCAGGATGCGCGTGGTTGCGTGGACCAGGTGGTATCTGGTGAATACCACGTTGTTCACCCACTGTTGCATCAGACCCTGCGATAGTGCCACGCCCCTATTCGGGCAAATATAGGTTTTGTCCCCGAGTACCTCAGGGTGGTACTCAATTCGCGATCCTGGGCTGGTGCGTCGAGAATCATCCCGACCCGCGTCAAGAATAAGGTAGAGGCTCGAGACGACTATCTATTGCTTTGCTTCCGATCCGGCTGTCCCGTGGTTCGACGCGAAATTGAGGGGATTCTCCCTGTAGTGCGGCTGCCAGATCGGCCCGCCAAGATGACGAAACGGAGCACCCTCCTGAAGTCACAACCGGGGTTACAGTGATGGTTCCGAGACCATTGCTCTGGATGCTGTAGGTTCCAGTCAGCGAGACTACGCAGGAACCGGTTCCGTAGAGCGCGGTGATCGTCCCACCAGTTACGTTCCCGGCGCCATTGAACTGCAGAGTTCCCGATGCTCCGTACGTGGGAGACGACCCGTCAGGAGCTAAAAGGTCGCTGCCGCCGGTGCTATTGAAGCTGAGTGCGTAGGTGCCGCTAAGGCTTGCATCGGAGTAGGAGGATTGGGCCAACACGGGGCTTGTGCCACCTGCGTTACAGCCGACAAGCAGACAAACCTGTATGGCAAGGGCAAGAACGGCTACACGTCGTGGCATAGGCTCTCCCCAACGAATAAGAGACTCGTTAAAATCCGGCGGGTGAGCAGTATTGCTCGGAAAACGGGAATTTTGGTAGCTTGCCTGGTGATTCAGCCCTTCAGTGTCTGTGTGAGTGGTGAAAGGAGCCGTACCTCAGCGGCTAAAGCCGTCATGAGGAGCGCGTTTACGGCCCGACTAAAGTCGTGCCCTGACACAAAACATGAGTTCTTGTGCAGCCTGTGAGCCCCTGCCCTTCCTAGAGAGTTTTCCGCAGCCTGTTGAACCGTGTCCTCCGTCTGGCTCCCTTCGACAGTTCTCAGACAGCGGGTGCCGCGTGGTTAGCAAGCCGGAGCCCAGTTGGGCGAAGCATCTGCCTGGGAATCTCAATCTGTGATTCAAACAGGTTCGAGAAGTAGCCGAGTCTCACAGGGCCCGGTGTATGCTGTGCTTTCTTTTTCGTTATCATGCCTCATTCAAAGATTCCGGTTTAGGGTCTTCGCCCGAGCCAGCCTTTGCAAGCAATCATAGAAAAACCAGGAGAAGTGTTCATGGCTTTCCATTCTCGTTTCGACCGGCGAATGTTTCTTCAAACCATCAGCAGCGTGGCTGCCGGGGTTTTATCGTCTACGCACCTGCCAAGCGCGGTGGCGCAAGTGACTCCGGAAGCCATTAACCGGGCCGGGGCGAGCCGCCCATTGACCGATAAAGAGAAGAAGGTCCGCATCGCATCCAATTCCTACCCGATCCGCTGGATCTTCAAATCGAATACGTCCATGGGCGATAAGGAAACCGTTGCGCAATTGAAGGCAAAGTATGGCGAGATCACCATGCTTGACTTCCCAGAATTTACCAAGAAGATGTTTCCCGGCGTCTATCAAATGGACATCTATTCCGGCTTGTTTGGAGATATGGATGACCCCAGCCAGTTCGTTAAGGGGGGCATCGACACGTTCTGGGGCAAACCTTTTCCGATCGTTGAGTTTGACCCTTCGAGCCCTTCGGGGAAGCAATGGCTGGAGAGGATGGCGAGCAAGCTGGTGACCACGGGCACCCTGTGTCACCACATCTCAAACAACGCTCCCCGAGATATCAGTGACCTCGATACGGCAAAACGTAAGGCGGGCATTGCAGTGGCGAAGAAGTGGCTGGACGGCGCCCAGATGCTGGGGGCAAAATCCATGCGCGTGAATTGTGGTGGGCCGAGGATTGCCCCCGCGCCCATCACTGGTTCCCGGGGCTACGCAACCAATGATCTGCTCGAGCAGTACCTGACGTGCTGCATCGAATCATTCAAAGAAATGGCGGACTATGGAGCGATGCGTGGCGTGCGCCTGACCCTGGAAAATCATTGGGGTATCACGGCTGACCCGATCAATATCAGGATCATCGTGGAAGAGGTGAATCATCCCTTCTGCGAAGCCAGCCCCGATTTCGGAAATTGGGAGCAAAAATATCATGTCTACCATGGTCTGAACGCCCTGGCGCCATATGCACACACGACTTGCCATGCAAAGTACTGGGATCGCTGGGAAGAAATCGACGTGCAGCGCAATGTAAGGATCATGCTGAACAATGGCTTCGAGGGCGTATTTGCACTCGAGTATGAAGCGGGCCCCTGGAATGGAATCGAGGGCGCTCAACATCTCTACCAGGAGGTACTGGCGGCTCTGTAAACCAGCTTCATCACGGCCAGGATTCGTTGGTTGGATGATGCCGCCCGGCTAAGAGGGCACCCTCGGACGATGTAGTGGTTGATCGGCTCTACCGTCTCTCTCGCGCAGCCTCGATCGCGGCGATGTCGATCTTCCGCATCGTCATCATCGCGTCCATCGCGCGCTTGGCTGCAGCGCGATCCGGGTCCTGCGTCGCCGCCAGCAGCGCGCGAGGGGTGATCTGCCACGAAAAGCCCCAGCGATCCTTGCACCAACCGCACATGCTTTCCTGGCCGCCGTTGCTGACGATGGCGTTCCACAGGCGGTCGGTCTCGGCCTGATCGTCTGTGAGGATGATGAAGCTGACCGATTCGTTGGGGACGAACTTCGGACCGCCATTGAGGCCCAGGAAATTGCGACCGCAGACGGTGAACTCAACGGTCAACTCCTGGCCTTCAGGTCCCGATGGCGTGTCCGTGGGTGAGGCGCTGCTCTTGCCGACGTGGCTGTCGGGGAACGTGGCTGCATAGAATTCGGCTGCCTCGCGGGCTTTCCCATGGTCGAACCACAGGCAGGTCATCATCTTCTCGGACATCTCACTCTCTCCTCTCCGCTTTTCAAACTCCAAGTTAAGGTCGGCAGCCGTTTTCCTGTGAACGAAGAACGGCTGCTCCGAACATGAGCACCGCGGTTACGATTTTGGTCCCTGCATCAGAGCAAAGTGGCCGCCCTGATCGTCTGTGGCCTGCAGGATACGCGAGCCTCCCGGGACGTCCATGGGAGGCAGCACGATTTCTCCGCCCGCATCGATCACACGTTTCTGCGCAGCTTCGATGTCGTCGACGGTGAAGTAGTACTGCCAGTGGGGCGGAATACCTTCGGGCATGCCGGGGCCTTTACGAGCCATCATTCCGCCGGTGTAAAGGGGCTTGTCGGTGCGGAAAGTCTGGTAAATGCCCATGGGTCCCATGTCATGCGCATGATCTTTCTCCCAGCCGTAGTGCTTGGAGTAATAATCGAAGGCTTTTGCCGGATCATCGGTAAGCAGTTCGTGCCACCCCACATTACCCACCGCCATTTGATCCAAACGTGGCTGAGCACCTTGCTTGCCGGGTTCGAAGAGCAGGTATTTTACCTTTTGCGGGTCCAGGACAACAGCGAACCGACCGACGCCGGGGATCTCCTGAGCAGGCTTCGCAATCGTCCCGCCGTCGGCGGTCACAGCCTTCAGTTCTTCGTCCAGCTTTGCGGTGTGGATGTGGCCCATCCACTGAGCGGGAAGCTCAGGCGCGCCTGCGCCGGCCCAGGTCATCATGCCACCGACATCCTTGCCGTCTTTACCAAAGAGCATGTAGGTGAAGCCGGGCATACCGGCGTCCTTGACGTCCCACCCGACTACCTTGCTGTAGAAGCTGACTGCCTTGTTCATGTCATTGGTTACGAGTTCGTACCAGATGAATCCGTCTGCCATTTTGTACCGTCCCTTTAGCGAGGCATCGCTATCAAGTAAACACCGTCCACATAAACTATCAGAAAGTGGATGCCGTCCACAAGCGACCATTTCCGCGGTACACTCTTCTTTGAACAAACGATGAAAAAGACTGTCACCCTTGAGAGGCGTAAGACCTTCCGTCATGGCGATCTGCGCAACGCGCTGCTGGCTGCCGGCATCGAGATGGCGCGGATAGGGGGACCCAATACAGTCATTTTGCGCAAGGCAACCCGGCAGGCGGGCGTCTCTCCCAATGCGGCATACAGGCACTTTGCCAACCAGGCTGAACTTCTGGACGCGGTGCGGTCGGCATGTTTTTCCCAGCTCGCCGCGGCCATTGAAGATGGAAATGAAAAAGTGCCGTCCCGGACGCGATGCGCAAGTGTTTGCGCGAAAGAGTCTACGTGCGGTGGGGATGGGCTATCTGGGATTCGCGATGAGAGAGCCGGGGATGTTTCGCACAGCTTTCTCGGTTCCACCGGCTGTACATGAGCAAAACCCGGCGAACACGGCCTCCATGGGACTGAATCCGTTTCAACTGCTTTCGCTGGCGCTGGACCGCATGCAGGAATCGGGCTTGCTCAGCAAAAAGAATCGCAAAGACGCAGAGTATCTTGCGTGGTCGACAGTCCACGGGCTGGCACTTCTGGTGCTTGAAGGACCGCTGCACCAGATGCCGCAAGCGATGGTGCTTGGGCTGGGCGAGCGCCTGGTGCTTATGGTCGAACGAGGGCTCGAGTAGAAATGCTTTTTGGTCTCGTGCGGCGGTTTGGATTCCTCGGCGGAATGACTACCGTTTTCGTTCGATGGTCGCCACATCCCGGAAAGTCGGATTTCCCGGTAAGTTGCCCGCCGCTCGGAGGATGCGCTTTGCAAGATCACACGTGGATGATCAGAGTTGCGCGAGTTGGACAAGGTCAGTGAGTTCCTGTTCAAGGATCTTGGCAACATCGGATTCAAGCGTATTCGGTCCGATCGGCACAGTCATGGCTATCGTGCTCCCACCGAGCGGACGGGGCGTTACGCGGATGTAAGCACCGCCACGCTTGCCATTTGGCATTTCGCGAATATAGTCGACGGCACGAGCAGACGGATGCAAGGAGACTTCAAGGTTGAAGGTCTCGCCATTCCTGGTGACACGGCACCGTAGGTCGTCGATACGCTCAATGGAGTCTGCGAAGACAGGAGCCCACTTGGGGATGTTGCTGACTTCCGCGAGAACGTTGTAAAGCCTGCCAGGCTCTAAATCAGATTCAGCGGAGCGCGTTACGGTCTGGGTTGGCATATATATTTTAGATGAGACTTCTGCACCAAATGTATCCCACGAAAATCGGAGCAGTGGATGGTTCCCGACAGGCCGGCTGCCGGAGGTGATCGGTAATGCTGCCTAACGATGCCCGCCTACGCCGAATTGCCCGCAAATGTACGGTTTTCCAATAAATTTTCCTGCGCTGACGGCATAAAGCCGGCACGTTACACTACGCACTGAATGAGGGCATGGTTGTTGGCCTCAGCATGATTCGGCAGGGAACCGGCCTCTTCTTCGCCTGAAAATCGGCTTCTGATTTACTGGAAGATGTCGCAGTCTGGTGTATATACCGTTAAGGAAGGGGTCTGGTCATGCGTCCGAATTGTCTGCTCGCCCTACATGCCGTGCGGTCGCTGTTAGTTTGTATGCTCTTTGGTTCTGTGCTTGGCGGTGAGTCAGACGCCGCAACCTCAAACAGGCAATTCGGGTTTTCAAGGTGGCGCCGCCAAAGGACGAAGTGATAGGGAAGGATGCGGCTGCGCAGATCAGCGTCGAGATCCCAGGTGAGCAGTCCGAACCGAACGGTAGGGCCACAGCAGGATGGTTCGATTGTCGCGTCGGACAACCAGACGCTCACACCAGCCGGGAAGATCGTTGAACTGGGTGCGCCGGTACGAGCCAAGGCCATTGCGCTGAATCCAAATGAGATGACCCATAGCGCGGCTGTGCTGCTGATGGGTTCGCCGCAACCGATCGTCGTATTCAACACCGCAACGGGAGATGTCCTTCAGCGTTTCATCCCAATGGATGCAACGGCCGCCTCCGACAAAGACAGGAGCGCCGGTTCTTTCACGGGCATCACGTATTCCGCCAACGGCTCGAAGCTGCTCTTCAGCCAAGACAATAACTATGTTGTGATCGCGAACGTGAACAGGAAGACGGGCCTTCTCAGCAATGAACAGCGGGTGAGTCTGCCTGAGCCGCCCGCTGACGGTCGTCCGTACCACAATGCGAAGGCCATCAATCCAGGTGGCATTGCGCTTTCCAGTGACGGCAAGCGCGCCTATGTTGCGCTGAATGCGGCGAACACGCTCGGCGTGATCGACCTGGCGGCCTCTCCAGCCAAGCTCCTTGCGCCAGATCCCCGTTGGCAACGTCCCAAACAGTGTTGTCGTCCGCGGCAAATACGCCTACGTCAGCAACGAGGGAGGAAGGCCGGCCAGCAGCGCCGACTTCACAAACTACTCCGACGGTACGCCGATTGTTGTCGACCGCAAAGATGCCTTCACTCTCACCGGCACCGTGTCCGTTGTGGACCTCGCGGCGGCCAAGCAAGTCGAGTCGATCCCGGTGGGTCTGCACCCAGCCGGAATGACGATATCGGGCTCCCATCTTTACGTCGCCAACGCCTACGGTGACAGCCTTTCCATCATCGATCTCAATACGAATAAGGTCGTGCGGACCATCGGTCTCAGCGTTCCGATCGCCGGCGGCGTCTTCGGTTCCGGCCCCAACGGCGTGGCTGTCACCGAGGATGGAAAAGCTTACGTGACGCTGGGCCAGGCCAATGCCGTAGCCGTCGTCAACCTTCAAGGCCGTGAGGCCAATCCGGTGATTGGCTATATCCCGACCGCCTATTTCCCGACTTCCATCACCTACGACAAGGTTCGAAAGCAGCTTGTGATTGCAGATGACAAGGGTCTGGGAGCGCGGGGTAACCCCTCTACGAAAGACGGCGTTATTGGGTATAACACCCATGCGGATATGGGTGTGGTGAATCTGATCCCGGAGCCTAACGCGAATGAACTGGGGAAGTTTAGCAAGCAGGTCTTCGACAACAATCACTGGAACCTGACTACCAATATTGAAGTGGGAAAAGAGTACATCGATCCCGCGGCCACGCCGGTCGCGGTTCCCAGGCACATTGGCGAGCCCTCGCTGATCAAATACGTGTTCCTCATCATCAAAGAGAACCGTACGTATGACCAGATGCTGGGCGATGTGGCATGGGGCAATGGCGCTCCGGAGCTTGCTGTCTTCGCCTCTGCTGTGCCGAATCAACATGCGTTCGTAAAGCGATTTCCTCTGCTCGATAACGTTTATGCGCCGAGCCGCCAGTCGGCAGACGGCCATCCGTGGATCGGGATGTCAGGATCGTTCTACTCCAACGACATTCTCTCCCCGGACTGGATTCGTTCTTATCCAGGAGGCGAGGCAGAGGATGCTCTCACCAACACGCCTCAAGGTTTCCTATGGACAGGGGTGGAAGCGAAAGGGCTCACGGCCAGGCTGTACGGCGAGTGGAGCACTGGCGCTACGGTAGCCCACAAGGCCGACGGTTCAGACTATACATGGAGTGACTTCTACCAGACTTCTCTCTGCAAGGAAGGCAAGGCGCCTGCGACCAGCTGCATGGTCCCGGATGACGCGATCCATGTGACCTCTGCCATTCCTTCGGCGGCGAAGATCATGGACCCGCATTTTCCGCCGTTCAACCTCGACATTCCCGATCAGTATCGCGTGGATTACTGGACGAAGGAGTTTCAACGCCTGGATGCGGCCAACCAGGTTCCGAACCTGACGATTCTTTGGCTTCCGGACGACCATACGGCCGGTACCTCGAAAGGTCATCCTTATCCCATCAACTACCAGGCGGATAACGATCTCGCGCTCGGCCGCATGGTGGACGTAATCAGCCACAGCAAGATCTGGGCGCAGTCGGCAATCTTTGTGGAGGAGGATGATTCTCAGTCCGGGACCGATCATGTCGATGGGCACCGTCAGCCGGTTTATATCATCAGTCCGTACACCGCGGCCCCGCAGGCTCCTGGCCAGGGTAAGACGATTCACACCACCTACACGGCTGAAAATATCAACCGGACCATCGAGAACATTCTGGGCGCTCAGCCACTGACACAGTTCGATCTCGTGGCCTCACCGATGTTTGACGCCTTCCAGAACGTGCCGGACCTGACGCCATACGATCACCTGGCTGCAGTCATTCCGCTCGATAAAGGTCCCGGTCTGCCGGGGGACACAGTTGCTGTTACCAGTCCCATAGCGAGGGCCTGGCTCAAGGCAACGGAAAAGGTCATGAAGGGCAAGTACGACAAGGCAGACGCCGTCGATCCGAATTTTCTCAACCATGTGACCTGGTATGTCACTACCGGCTGGAATCGACCCTATCCGGGCGAAGACAAGATTCTATCGCCCGAACCCTTAGTCAAAGCGGCGATGAAGTACAAGTCCGATGACGATGATGATTAAAGAGCCACCGGGCCAAGCTGCGAAGCAGCTCTCTAGCTCCAACCCGGGGCGGAGCGCCCTGGCCAGTTCCCGATGCAATGCTATCGAGTCTTAGTGCTTGTTGGAGCATTGGCTTCGGTCCTATTGCAGACTCAAAAGCGACCTGCAATAGGACCGAATCAAACCGATTTGGGATGAGAAAGATTGATTGGTCCGCCCCTAGGGGCGTCCCCAGGGCCGACGGCCCTGGGTTACGGTTTGGTTTCAGGAAAGTGATCTTCCCGTCTTGGTTTCTCCCGAGATGGCGGCTAAGTCCTTTGTTTCAACGAAGGGGCTCAAATTTTATTTTTCCCGCCCCCATAAGATGCTTAGGAGAGCCGTAGATGCCCGCTGCCGCGAGCATCTACGAGGGTCGGACTCTTAGGGCGTGTTTCCATCGCGGTGACTCGTTGCTGGGGATTGGAGCGACTTCTTCGCGTAGCGATCCCCATGATTCAAGGGATGCCGTCACGGCACGATCGTCGAGCTGCGCTATCCTCGCTTCGAACGTCCGTTAAGCTCTACCCTTGGCGGTATTTGATTTGCTATCTATATAGATGCGAGTTTAGGCGGGCTTCGGTATTTTTTTTTTGCGAACTTGAGGATGGGAAACTTTGCTCGTGCTGTGGGGAGAGTACGAGGAAAGTTTCGGGCACTTAAGCCTCGAGGGCAGACAGAGTGACCGCCATCCGTTGCGCTACGCTAAGGCCAGGGCCGCCAGGGCGGTGGTAAGGTCGGTCACGGCAGGGGGCAGCTATCGCCATTTTTCGCGTTTACCTGGGACTCCAGCCGAACTCCCTTGCCGCTAACCTGAAGCACCTTACGTGTTTGTCCGAACCTTCCGGACGAAATAACCCCAACATAAGCGTTCCAATCGCTTTGGCCCTGAAGGGACGAATTAACCACCGCCTGTGCAGCCCTCGCGGGTGCGCGACCTTCCTTTGGTGATTATTCGTCCGTCCCGCAACTCCGGAATTGGGCGTCCGGGCCGTGGACGGCCACCTGTCCGAGAAACCGACTAGAACGAAGCCGCTGGCGCGGCGGACACTGCCTCGATGTGCAGCAGCGAGCGGCGGTGGCTGCGGTAGGTTGGGTCACAAGGAAGGAGATTCTTGTGACCAACTTACGCAAGCGGATGCTGGAAGAGCTCCAGCGGCGCAACTACTCCGAGAGCACGATCCGTGGCTATCTACATGCCGTCGAGCAGTTTGCCATACACTTTGGAAAATCCCCAGACAAGCTAGGGCCAGATGAGCTCAGAAGCTATCAAGCCTATCTGCTCACAGAACGCAAGCTGGCAGTGGGAAGCGTGGTGGCGCGCGTTGCCGCGCTGCGGTTCTTCTTCGTTCGAACCCTCAAGCGACGTGAGTTCCGAGAGGAGTTGCCCTATCCGAAGTCATCGGCGCGCTGCCGACGGTGCTCAGCCTGGAAGAAGTCGCCCGGCTTATCGATGCCGCCGGCAACCTCATGCAACGCGCCCTGCTGATGACGCTTTACGGCACGGGCATGCGGCGGACAGAAGTATCGCTGCTCAAGGTGAGCGATATCGACAGCCGGCGCATGATGATCCGCGTGGAACGCGGCAAGGGCGGCGCCGGTCGAGATCTCCCGCTCAGCCCGGCTCTGCTGGAGACGCTGCGTGAGTATTGGCGCTGGAAGAAGCCTCGCATCTATCTTGTTCCCCAGCAGCATCGGACGACACGATCAGGACAGGCCCATCTCCGACAAGACCGTCTGGTACGCCTGTAAAGAAGCTGCCGCCCATGCGCGCATCACCAAGCATGTAACGCCTCACACCTTGCGCCACAGCTGGGCCACGCATTTGCTCGAGGCAGGAACAGACCTGCGTACCATTCAGGTCCTGCTCGGCCATGGAGACCTGGAGACCACAGCCAAATATCTCCATCTGTCGCAGCGACATTTACAGACAGTAGCCAACCCACTGGAGAGTTTACAACTCTCCAGTGTCAGCCAGGCAGGCCGCAACTATCACCGCGCAAAAAGATGATGCGGCCTGCTGTTGAAGTGGCTGACATCCTTCGAAGTCCAGGGTGACCGCTTCCGGGAGAAGAACCGCTCCTGGCTTGGCTACCAGCAACTCAGCGTGTTGCGGGCCATCACCTGCATGCCGCACGGCCTCCCTCGGAGGCCATCTGGACGCCTGCTCAGGATGTGATCATCAGGCCATCTCCTATAACTCCTGTCGCAACCGACACTGTCCCAAGTGCCAGGCGCAGGCGCGCCAGCGCTGGCTCGCACGGCGCGAACAGGACCTGCTCAACGTGCCGTACTTCCATGTCGTCTTTACCCTGCCCCATCAGTTGAACCCGCTCTGCCAGCGGCACCCGCGGTTGCTCTACGATCTTCTCTTCCGCGCCACCGCCCAGACCATGCTCGAAGTTGCCGCCAACCCCAGGCATCTCGGAGCCAAAATCGGCTTCCTCGCCATCCTGCACACGTGGGGACAGAACCTGCGCCTACATCCTCATCTCCACTGCGTCGTTCCTGCCGGCGGCTTCGATCCAACCTGCTCCCACTGGGTTCACCCCAGGCATCCCTTTTTCCTCCCGGTCAAGGTCCTCAGCCGCGTGTTCCGCGGCAAGTTCCTCGATTTCCTCCAACAGTCCCACGCCACCAACTTCCCGGCCTGGACTCCACCCTCATACGCAGCTTGCTTCGCGAGGACTGGGTCGTCTATGCCAAGCCTGCTTTTGGGCAGACCCGAGCGCGTGCTTCGCTACCTTGGCCGTTACACACACCGCGTGGCCATCAGCAACCAGCGTCTGCTCAGCTTCGATGGTCATAACGTGAGCTTCCGATGGAGAGACTATGCCCACGGCAACAAGCAACGCATCATGACTCTCACCGCAACCGAGTTCCTGCGCCGCTTTTGCCAGCATGTCCTGCCCCGAGGCTTCGTCCGCATCCGCCACTTCGGTTATCTCGCCAGTGCCCACCGTACGGCTCTTGCTCGCACTCGCTCGCCTTCACCTGAAAAGCCAACCACAGCCCGGTCCTCCCATCGCGAGTCCCCAGCTAGCTACCTGGCGCTGCCCGCGTTGCGGAGCCAACATGCATATCGGGCCCAACCTAACCTCGCAACAACTGGCCTTTCGATGCAGACTGCCCGACTCTTCCTGACCTCGTCGCCATCTGCTATCGCTCGAGCAACGTGTTCCGCCACGTCTTCGCCGACCTGCGCCTCAACGCGAAAATGGCGACTCAATCACCTGATTTCCTGTCTCTTGCGTGATCGCGAAACTGGTCCCTCGGCCAGTGATCACCTCTCTGACCGCCCTCTTCCTGTTCGCGTCAGAGGCCCCCTCGCTGCTTTTCCTGAGACCTATCTCGCCCTCGGCTCCATAGCAGCGCCCACCACTGCCACCGCCTTCCTTCTAGTCTCCTTATCGAAAATGCCTCGGAGCATCCTCAGCACCCTGAGAATCCTGCCCCGAGGCATTTCCGATCAAGGCTAACGACTACTCGTCCAATGCTTTGATTCTCGATGAGTGACTCGACGATTTGCATCATTTCAGAATTAGACTAAGCAGCCAGGGAGCGTTTCCAGAGCATTTGGCCCCAGAATATGGAAACCAGATAGATGGCGAAGGCAACGGCCAGGACCCAGAGTCCCGTCCTCGCTGCTCCGATTCCAGCGAATCCACCCAAGAGCACCTGTCCTACCCCGAAACGGGGATCTCCTCCGACAAAACGCCATCTACGCTGGTTCGCCCGCTGCCTCAGCGACGGGTATCGCCCGACTGCGATAGCGACCAAGCCAAATGCAATGCCTGTTCGTAGACTTAGGAGTGAAACCATGACGGCAAGCGGGATCAGGAACGTCATGTCCTGCGTGACGAGCAGCTTCCAACCTGCTATCGGTAGGAGACGATAGCGCAGCAACGCTCGCCCTTCATCCAGACGCAGCATGCGTTGCGCAATCGTGCTCATTGCGATACCCACGAATAACGACAGCATCGGAAATGCTTCGGGCTCTGGTGCCCGCCCGAACAGTCGATAAAGGGTTCCGCTAACAGCTATAAGCAGCGCGGCCCAAAAGTCTAGGGTTCCCTGCAACTCCCGCCACATTTCTTGCGCGATTCCGCCGACCTTCAAGGGCGTCCTTGAGATGTTGAGACCTGCAGGCGTCCTTAGCTCGAACGGGAGACGGCCAACGGCGTATACCGTCCCATGGACGATGAGTGCCAGTAGAACAAAAAAGAGACCCGCGGCCAGGCCCATCCAGAATAGGTAGACAAAAAACAACAATATAAATAATGGATTCAACGCAAAACTTACGGAACTGAGCAAGAGTCTTTGTGTACGTGTCAGCGGCCACGTAGCGACTCGCTCCGAGGGCAACCTATGCTGCGTATCTACGGAAAAAGTAACAAGCAAAGGCGCAAGGAGGACAATTTGAAAGAAGAGCGTACTCCAGAATGCTGCTTTCGGTGCCCTGGTTTCAAAACCCGCGGCCATCATAAAAAGGATGGAGAACAGGAAGTTGTTGAAACGCATGGAGGAAAAGCTGCTCAGTTCCTTCAACATCAGTTTCTTCAACAAGAACAGAAGGGCTAGGATCTGAGCCAACCCGCCACCTCCAGCTGTGGTTTGCCAACGATGCTGAAATAGACTTCCTCAACTCCTTTTTCTGTCGTGGACGGGTCGAAATCTGATTCAACTCGACCTTGGTGAAGAATGACTACGCGGGTGGCTATCTTCTGCACGATTGACAGAATGTGAGAGGTGAGCAAGATCGTAGCGCCATCGCTGGAGAGTTGGCCAAGCAGCATCTCAATGACCGCGGACGATGCGGGATCAACACCTTCAAACGGCTCATCCAGCAGCAGAACCTTCGGCTTGTGCAGGAGGGCCATGGCCAAGGCGGTCTTCTTCCGCATGCCGAACGAACAATTGCGTGCAACGGTGTGGCGTCCTTGTGTAAGATCGAGCAGCCCTAGCAGGTCCGCTGCTCGATCTGCTGTTTCGCTCTTCGTGAGTCCATATATGGGTCCAACTGCCATCAGGTTCTCGATGACCGTCAAAGACTCGAACAGCCCGAGCCCCTCGGGTAGTACACCCAAATTCCGCCGAATTCTAACTCCATGATCCCGGAAACCCAGTCCACCGATGAACACGGAACCACTGTCTGGCTCCTCTAATCCTGAGAGCAGGCGTAGCAGCGTGGACTTGCCGGCACCGTTGGCCCCTAATAGGGCACAAATGCCAGGTTCTACAACGAGGTGTATGCCTCGGAGAACGGGTTTAGAGGCATAGTTCTTCGTCGCAGCTCTGCAGTCGATCACTCTGTTTTCCCCACTCATCAGTAAACATACCCCGGCGAACGGCTTTCTCTGAGTGTTCGGCAACCGAATCAAATATCGGGGAGGATGGCCGGCAATCCGGAAGCAACCCTCGATTGACGTTAACAGGCCGATGCATTCATTGAGCCGTTCAAGTCGGCTTGGCTCTGGCAAGTTGACGTTCTAACCGGCTTCTCGTAGAGGTGGACGCTGAACTGTTTTTAAGGCGCAGCTCACTCAATGCGCAGGGCCCGTACCGGGTCGATGGAGGCCGCGCGCCGCGCCGGGATGATGCCGGCCACGGCAGCCGTAATCACCAGCACTGCAATGGCGATGCCCATGACCGGCACATTGACGCTGGTGATTTCAAAGAGCTGCGATTTGACGTAACGCACGCAGAAGATGGCCACCGGGATGCCGATCGCGAGGCCGGCAACGGCCTGCAGCATGGCGCCGCCCATGACCGTTCCGATGACGCGGCTGCGCGCCGCTCCCAGCGCCATGCGGATGCCGATCTCCGGCGTGCGGCGCACCACGGTATACGCTGTGACGCCATAGAGGCCGATGGCGGCGAGCAGCAGGGCCAGCAGGCCGAAAAGAGAAGTGAGACGCGCAATCAGACGCTCTTGTATGAAGCGGTCGTCAATCTGCTGCCGGAAGGTCTGAAATTTCACGATCGTTAGATTGGGGTTGATGCTGGCCAGGGTCTCACTGACGGTCTTTTCAAACCCGGCGATGGGATGGCCGGTCTGGATCACCAGTGCGCCGGCGTACATGGACTGGTCTTTGTCGAGTTGGTAGTCGGGATCGTTGACGCTGCCGGCCCGTTGCGTGAGCGGCAGAAAGTACATGGCGTGGTTCTTCCAGTAAATGCTGGTGTAGGTGGTGTCTTCCACCACGCCGACGATCTGATGCGCTCCATCCCGGCCGGCCTGCTCCGGGGCCGGAAGGGCCAAAGGAATGGCCGATGGGGTTGCGTTTGCCGAAGAACTGTTTGACGAACTCCTGATTCACAACCGCGACGGGCGCGGCGTTCAACGTGTCCTGCGGCCTGAAGCCGCGGCCCATGACGACACGGGTGCCGACTGAGTCGAAGTACTCCGAGTTGCCTTTCACCCAGGATGCGCCTTTGTTCAGGTCCGGCTCGCCCTGAACTTTTACGCCGGTTCCCCAGTTGTTTTGCTTCCATTGGCGTGTAGGTGGCGAGGCCTACCTGGAGAACACCGGGAATGGCGTGGAAGCGATCTACGATGGTCTGATAGAGGGGTTCGACCTCCGTGTTCTTGTAGCCGGCTGCCTGCGGATTGATGTGCGCGATATAGCGGTTGGTCGTATCCAGCTTCATGTCTACGTTTTCGGCCTTGTTGAGGCTCTGCGCAAAGAGGCCGGCGGCGACCAGCAGCACGAGGGAGAGCGAGGCCTGCAGAACCACGAGGGATCGCTGCAGGAAGGATGCGCCGTGGGCGGTTGTGCGCGCATTGGAGCGCAGGGCATCGGCGGGATGCGTGCGCGCGGCCATCAGCGCCGGCGCGAGTCCAAAGAGGATGCCGGTGACCAGGGAAAGCGTAAAAGCAAAGCCGATGACCATGGGCGAAGGCGAAGCACTGACCGGCATGTTCTGCTGATTAGGAAAGGCGAGCGCCAGCAGCGCGTGTGCTCCGAGATAGGAGACGGCGAGGCCGAGCAGGCAGCCCATACCCGACAGAAGAACGCTTTCGGTCAGGAGCTGGCGCACAATTCGGCTGCGCTGCGCGCCCAGTGCCGCGCGGACGGAAAGTTCCGCGCGGCGGCCCATGCCGCGCACCAGCAGCAGGTTCGCGATGTTGGCGCAGGCGACGAGCAGCACCAGCGCGGCAATCCACTGCAGCAGTTTCAGTTGGTCCTTGTAACCTTCCTGCATGTTCTGGATGCCGCCGCCGCCGGGAGTGAGCACCACATGGGTGCGGGGCAGAACCTTTTGCGCACGCTGATCCGTAAATGTCTTTAGCGTCGCAAACTGCTGTTTGAGCAGTGCGCTGGCTTTGGACTGGAGGGCCGGCAGGGAGGTTCCCGGCTTCACGCGGCCGATGATGTAGGCCCACTGCTCCTCGGGATCGGTGAAGTACGGTGCGCCGATGACTTCATCCATCGCATTCATGGGAAGGAAGTATTTGGGCGGATTGGTATCGATGCGGTCTCCGTAAAATCCCTTTGGCGCAACGCCGATAATGGTGGCCGGCTTGGTATTGATGTAAAACGCGCTTCCAACAACGTGCGGATCGCCTGCGTAGTCCTGCTGCCATGTGTCATAGCTCATCACGGCGGTAATGGGCGCGCCCTTCTGATCGTCGGCATCCGCAAGCAGCCGGCCCGCCGCCGGCGAAAGACCAAAGACGCGGAAGTAATTGCCGGAGACGAAGGTTCCCATGACGGATTTCGCGACGGTCTGGGGGCCGGCGCGACGGACCGTAATCGGCCGCCAGGCATAGCCGGACTCCATCGCGGCCAGCTCCTCGAACTCCGGCAGGTTCTTCTTTAACATGAAATAGCTGTCGGTGGAAAAGAGCGAGTAGTCCCCGTCGTCGTTCCATCCGCCGTTGACGCAGCAGTCGTCTTTGTCGCCGATGCGGACCAGGGTTTTGGGATCGGTTACCGGCAGGTTATGGAGCAGGATGGCATTGATCAGAGTGAAGATGGCCGAGTTGGCGCCAATGCCGAGCGCGAGCGTAAGCAGCACGGTCACGGTGAACCCCGGCGTCTTGCGAAACTGACGGAATCCATACGCCACATCCTGCAGCAGAACTTTCATCGTCTACCTCCGCACACGTCGGCTCTGCACATACAGAAAACGGATTACCTGCCCCAGAAGTTCCGCGCAATTGTCAGGTTAGCCTTCTTAGATGGAGGACCAGCGTTCGTATTTTGAGAACAATGTTCAAAACCTCGTTACTCGGTTGAGCGGAGCGCGTTTGTACCCAGCAGGTCGATCTCTCCCGTAATCACGTGCGCGTGCAGTCCATACTCACCGTTGACGTTCTTTTTCTTGAAGCGAGGGAAGAAGCCTCCTTCATCCGCACCGTAAGCCGGAGCTTTCACCGCTCCTATATCTACGGATAGGTCGACGCTCCGGTAGTCCCACGGGCGGGCCGAAGAAATCGAAATCTGTCCCGCATAGAGATCGATATCCTTATCGCCCGCGATCTCCTCTACCTGCACTTCCCCTGCGGACATTTGGATCCTCAGGCTGGTCTTTCGTGGCACCTCGATACGGATCTGAAGGCCGCCATTCTTTAGGGAGCCGCCGGCGATGGTCAGCTTGCCGTCATCCTGGGTTCCGGAGAGTCGGATGCGGATATCCCCAGCGTTGTCGACATCGTGTGCGGTGCACGAAAGATGGATGGCCTCCTGGTCGGTCCCGACAATCTCGAGACCCGCCGGCCGTGAATCGATGGTGAGCACCGCTCTCGAGCGCAGCGGAGCGTCCAGGACTTGGCCACATGCAGCCTCGGTTTGGGCGAAGCCGGCCAGATTGCAGGCGAGCAAAGCCGCGCCTGTGGCGGCACGAAGCATCTTCATGAGGCTTCTTACGCTATTGGCCGAACGGATGTTCCCGCAAAAGTTCACAGAAGACCCTGGGAAGCCGCATCTTCTTCAAGTTCAAGTTGAAGAACTGCGTTAAGCTACTGGAACCACAACGCCTGCCAGGAAGGGAAGGATTGTGCCTTGGAGAGGGTTAGAGTAGCACTGATCGGCGCCGGCACCTGGGGTAACATCCACGCTCAGACCTACACTGAGCATCCTCGTGCTGCGTTGACCGCGGTATGCGACCTCAGCGAGGAGCGGGCGCGCAAAGTTGCGGCGCAGTACGGCGTGAGCCAGGTCTATACCGACTATCGAAAGATGCTGAAGGATGCTGAAATCGACGCCGTAGCGATCGTTACGCCGGACTTCGCGCATCGAGAAGTCATCGAGGAAGCGGCGCGCGCGGGCAAAGCTATAATCGTCGAGAAACCGCTGGCCACTACGCACGAAGACCTGGCGCGCATCACGGAGGCAGTCACCGATGCGGGGGTGAAGTTTATGGTGGATTTCCATAACCGGTGGAGCCCGCCGCTGGTGGTGGCGAAAAACGACATAGAAGAGGGCAAGCTGGGCGATCTAGTCTCGGGCTATTTGCGCCTGAATAACCCGTTCTATGTTCCGCTCAAGATGCTCGCATGGTCAGCTTCGAGTTCTATCCTTTGGTTTTTGGGGAGTCACGAATCGATACTTTGCGGTATCTATTCCGCGATGAGATCGTACGTGTTTACTCGGTATCGCGTTCAGGAGTGCTGCGTGCCCTGGGTCTCGACGTTGCGGATATTTACCAGACGATCCTGGAATTCAGTAATGGCCCCATTGCAACCCTTGAGAATCACTGGATCATGCCGGATTCCAGCCCAAAGTTGAATGACTTCAAAATCAACATCCTCGGCAGCAAGGGCATGTTCAATATGGATCTGACCCACAATCAGCTCATTGAACGGTACCTTTTCGACGTGGCCGACCGGCCGGATGTGATGGGTGATCCCGTTATCCGAGGGCGTCATGTCGGCTTTGTGCATGAAAGTATCAAGCATTTTGTCGATTGCGTAGCCGATGGAAAAGAGCCGGAGGTGACGCTGGATGATGGGGTGGACGACTCGAAGGTGATTCTGGCGATTCTGGAGAGCGCTAAAATGCGTGAACCGGTGAAGGTGATTTACTGACTATGCATCCCGACCTCATTTCCCAATTCAGCGTGGCCGGCAAATCGGCCATGGTCACCGGAGCGTCTCGCGGGCTAGGCATCAGCTTTGCGCGAGGACTAGCCAAGGCAGGATGCAACCTGGTGATCACCGCGCGCGATTTCGAGCGTTTGCAGGGGGTGGCGCAGGATCTGGAGCAATACGGCGGAGCGGTTCTTCCGTGCAAAGCCGATGCGGCCCTGGTAAAGGATGCCGAGGCCGTGGTCGATCGCGCCATGGAAAAATTTGGCCGGCTGGATATCCTGGTAAACAACGCCGGTATCTCGGCCGTCGCTGAAGCGGAAACGATGTCGTCTACGCAATGGCAGAGCGTTATCGACACAAATCTGACGGGCTTGTTTTTATGGCGCGCAGAGCGCGGCGCGTCCGATGCTGCGCTCCGGCTCGGGCAAGATTATCAATATAGCCTCCATGTATGGCATCAGCGCTTCCAGTTGTATTTCCCAGGCTTCCTATG
>CAWCAZ010000019.1:0-168825 GCA_963793525.1 uncultured Acidobacteriaceae bacterium | reverse complement strand
AAAAAGCGCGACCTGGTACTTGCGCCAGATATTGCCGAAGATCGGCATGTTGATGCGCATGCGATCGATGCGCGCCGTGCCGGCCGTGGTCTGGCTATAACGGAAGAGCGCGTAGACGATGATGGCGATGCCGGCCAGCAGCCACAAAATGTAATGCTGAAAATTATTGCCCACCGCCAACAGCATGCGGGTCGCCGCCGGCAGGTTGGTGCCCAGCTGGTCGTAAAGCATGGCGAAGCGCGGCACCACGAAACTGATCAGGAAGATGAACAATGCGATCACCATCGTGACCAGCAGGCAGGGGTAGAGCAGGGAAGCCATCAGCTTCTTGCGGAAGGAGAGCGAAATTCGCTGGAAGGCAAGATACCGTGACAGAACATCTTCCAGCTGCCCGCTTCGTTCACCCGCCAGCAGGGTGGTCGTGTAGATCAAGGGAAAGCCGCCTTGGGCTTCAAACGCTCCGGAGAGCGACTCGCCGGTTCGCACTCGTGCGGCTACATTTTCCAGTTGTGCGCGGAAGGTCGGGTTCTTCTGGCCTTTGACCAGCATGTCGAGCGAGCCGACAATGGGCAGGCCGGCCTTGATCAGGGTAAGAAACTGCTGGTTGAAGATGATGAAGGCTTCCAGGTTGGCTTTCTTGCGGCTGCCTCCGCCGCGCATGCCACGCGCCCGCACCGAGTAGACGTAGTAGCCGGCCTGGGTGAAGCGGCTGCGCAGCTCTTCCGGGGAGCCGGCGACCTGCACCTGCTCTTGAATGCGTCCCCGCTCATCTGCCAGCTTGACTACGTACTCTGCCATGGGCCCCTTACCAGTTTACCGGGATACTCCAGCCGCTGCGGCCGGCTTGGCCGGAAGCGTTCCCAGCTTGCCAATTTGACCTTTGGGACCGACGGCCCAAGGCAGGCTGAGAGCGTTCCAATTACCACTATCGAGCCATTGCCACGTCCTGCCGTCGTCATAAGAAACATCGGAGCCATTGCTACCCACCGTGATCCAGGCTTCGTCCCTTGCGTCCCAGGCCACGGCAGAACGGTACCCATGGGGCAGCTTGCCAGGAATGCTCCAGTGTTCTCCGCCGTCCGAGGTGTAAGCCGCGGTGCCGGTCGCCTCCTCCGGTTTGCGATAGTCTCCACCCACAGCGATCCCGTGCTTTTGGTCGCGAAACGCTAAGGAAAAGACGCCGGAGGAGTCGTTTCCGCTTGCCAGCGGGGTTTGTGCGCTCTGCCATGTGACCAGGTCCCTGGTCCGCAGCACCCTCGCCTTGCTGGTTCCTAACCAGATCCAATCCTCCACTCGCCGTCATGGCGCTATTGCTGGCGGCGAAAGCAGATTCCCCGGGAAGCGGCTCCAGTGCAGCCCCGGGACTCCACGTTTTACCTCCATCCTGGGTCACCAGTAAACCAAACCTCACATGATCAGTACGTCCCGGCACCTTCACCGGATCACCGTAGATGACGCCCTGTTGCCGGTTGAGGAAGAGAAGCCCATCCCAGAAGCCGGCCGCATCAGGGTTGGTGAAGAGAAGCTTCCAACTGTTACAGCCATCCGTCGTCTGGTACAGCCGCGATTGGTCACCGGGTCCGCTCGACAAAGCCAAAGCACGTTTGCGCGTCCCAGGCCCAGACAGCGCGGAAGTCCAGCTTGTTCGCGCCGGGCGGCGTGGCGCACTGTTGCCAGAGGTAGCCTGTGTCCTCGCTGCGCAGTATGGTGCCGCCGGTGCCGCTGGCCCAAACCACGCCACCGCCCACGGCATGGATTCCCCGCAACCCGGCAGTGGACCCGCTATCCTCGAGTTCCCACGGCCCGCTATGTTTTGTGCCTGGCGCCAAAGCCGCCAACACGCACGCTGAAGCACCAAGGCTGTGATTCGCATAGTTTGAAGACTAATGCGATACCGCAGATCTCTCCAATAAACCGCTGGGAGAATCTTTAGGCACAGAGGCACTGCTCCACAGGCTGAGGAGGAGCACACGTAAAAAAATACGGTTAACAAAAGGCACGCGTTTAGCCGTGCCATACCGAACTGCGGTTTGGAGAGGGCTCTAGAGTCCGTGCTGAGAACTGGTGAGAAACCGTACCAACGACACGGCTTGAGCAGGCTGCGGAAAAGCTCTCTACGAAGGGCACGGGTTTAGCCGTGCCGTACTAAGCAACAGCTGATGAGGGCTTTAGCCCCTCAGGTACGGATTTGCCAATGATCCAGGGCGAATCGTGAAATTCGTATCTACCCTGTTTCGGCCGCCACAGCGGAGTGACTTCAGTCTAGGTGTCTTGGAAGCGTACCTCCGTGGCTAAAGCCGTCTCCCGGGTATAGTTTTACGGCACGACTCGAAGCCGTGCCCTTCGCGGTGATCTGCCGTTCCCTCTCACAGTCTAGGGACTAAACCGGAGGCAAACCATCCACCACCGGAACCCCCGGCGGCGGATGGAAAACGAAATCCGTATCCGGGGCCGGTGCATTTGCCTGGCTTTCCTTAAAAGTGAACGCAGTCCGCGCTCCATCGGTTTCGTCGATGACCATGGAGTGAATGACCCCATCGGCGCTCACCCCGAGCACGATCTTCTCCACCCGGTTCTGCATGCCCTTCGGCACTCCGGAGAGCTGCAGTCCGTCGTCGGTCGTGGACGAGCGTCAACCCGTCGAGTTCCTTCTGCAGTTGCGTGTGGCCCAGCAAAAAGCGCAGCGGCGAACGCAGATCGTCCAGTTGCGCGGCGGCCACACGCTCCACCTGGGCATCTCCGGGGGAATAGAACCAGGCATATTTGCCATCGAGCAGAAAAACCTTGCCTGGAGGATTGGTATAGCTCCAGTGCATCTTGCCCGGCTTGCGCAGCAGCAGAGTCCCGCTCTCTTCGCGATCGATGCCCATTCCATGAAAGCTCTCGGTGAAGGCGGTGCGCAGCGAATGGAGGCCGTTGTAGTACTTATCGACGCGCTGCGCCACCTGCTGCGCGGTGGGTTCCGGCTGGGCGAACGAAGCGAATCGGCAGCAACAAAAAGCAGCAGCAAAGAAGCAGCGGGCGCTTACTGAATTGGCTGAGAGCAATTCGTGCCACCCGCAGGGTCGGCCTTGATCTCCCCGGCGGAGTCGATGCAGAAGCCACGATGGCCCGACTTCCCAATGGACTGCGGAACCGCGGTCGCCTCGTAGGAGGTGTACATGTCCTGGTTGTTGACCGTGACCTTGGTGCAGTTGACGATGTTGAAGGTGTAGCCCGATTTCTGTCCGGTGGCCAGGTCGCCCTGCAGCACCTGCGCCGCCTGCGGGCTGGGTGGACCAGCGCTGGCGTTGCCGCCAAGTGCGGGCAACGCGCAGGCGAAGCCGTTGGCGGGAAAGTTCGTCTGGTACTGGATCTGCGCCTGGTAGATGGCGCGAAGCGACTGGATGGCCGAGGTCTCGTCCGCCTGGGCCTTCATGCTGATGAAGTTCGGAATCGCGATCAACATCAGAATGATCATGATGGACATGACGATAAGCAGTTCCATCAGGGTGAAGCCGCGCTGGCGGTTGCTGCGGAGGATCCCGGTATTGCTGGTCTGAGTCATGACGGTCCCATTTTACAAATGATATGGACGCAGCCGGAAGCAAAAGCGCTCAACGAACCTAGCAGGCCAGCTGCGCGCGGCTGATCTTGAGCCCGTCGAGCCGGCCCAGCAGCGTCACTGCAACCTTGTCCGGATCGAAGAGGGAGTTGGCCATGGCCATGACCTCTTCGCTGGTGACGGCATCGACCTTCTCCATGATTTCGTCCACGCCGAAAAAGTGCTCGAAGTACATCTCCTGGCGAGCCAGGTTCGACATGCGCGACATGGAACTTTCCAGGCCGAGAATGATGTTGCCTTTGAGCTGGTCCTTGGAGCGTTGCAACTCTTCTTCCGGCAGCACTTCGCACTTCAGCCGGCGGAACTCGCACATGATCAACTCGATCACCTCGAGGCAGTGCGCGGACGATGTACCCGCATACACGCACAGCGAGCCAGTGTCGCGATACGGGTTCAGGTCGCTGAAGATGGAGTAGGCCAGGCCATGCTCTTCACGCACCGTCTGGAAGAGCCGCGAGCTCATGCCGCCGCCCAGCACGGTATTGAGCAGCAGCGTCACGTAACGGCAGATCGTGCGCGATGGGTGGTGAGGGCACGCCCAAACAAAGCTGCACCTGTTCCAAGGCTTTCTTGTTGCGCAGCACGATCTTCGAAACGGTGCGTGGCTCCGTCTCCGCAAGCGAGCCGTTGGCGGGCGCAATGTGGTCGAAGCGGCTTGCAACCAGATCGACAAAGGCGTCGTGCTCCAGATTGCCCGCGGCCGAGAACACCATGTTGTTGCCGGAGAAACGCTGGCCGTAGTAATCGAACAAAATGTCCTGCTCGAAGCGGCGCACCGTCTCCTTGGTCCCCAGGATTGGTTTCCCTAAGCGGATGGTCCTTCCAGAAATTCTGCGTGAAAATCTCGTGCACCAGGTAGTCGGGATTGTCCTCGTCCATCTTGATCTCTTCGAGGATTACCCCGCGCTCGCGCATGATGTCATCGTTGTTGAAGACCGGATTCAACACCAGGTCGGAGAGAACATCGAGCGCTGTGGGGACATGCTGATCGAGAACCTTGAGGTTGAAGCAGATGGTCTCTTTGCCGGTGAACGCGTCCAGGTTGCCGCCGATCGCGTCCACCTCGCGCGCAATGCGCTTGGCGGATCGCGACTGCGTTCCCTTGAAGACCATGTGTTCGACGAAATGCGAGATGCCGTTTACTTCCGGCAGCTCATGTCGCGAGCCGGCCCTGATCCACACACCCATGGCAACCGACCGGATATGCTCCATGCGTTCGGTCAGAATAGTCAGGCCGGAGGGTAGAACCGTGCGTCGAATGCTGCGTTCTGTCACCATCTCAGTGTAGCGGCTTTCCCCGGCCTAAAGCGGATTTCCTGCGCCCGATTACCAAAATGCGGTGCAGTTTGGGCCGGCCTTCCAGGGATAGAAGTTGCTCTCCGATGCACCCTTGTTGGTGCAATAGCTAATGGCAAATCCGCAAAATGGGAGAGTGCTATGCTGCCAAAAGAGCCTCTGTGATGCCTGGTGGGGAAAATCTCGTCCCTGTATTAGACGGAGCAGCCAAACCCGCCGCTAGAAATCTTTTTGGCCTTTCCCGTCAACAACTTACCGAATTAATGCTCCGGTTTCGCCAGCCCGCGTACCGGGCCGGCCAGCTGCTGGAAGCCATGTTTCAGCAGCGGATCGCTTCCCTCGACCAGGTACTTACCCTACCCGCGCGACCTGCGGACAAGCTATGGCCGGCGAGGGCTGGGACAATCGCCGGGCCCAGGATCGTCGAGACCTTTCGTTCCATCGACGGCACCGAGCGCTACCTGGTTGCCGGCCAGGACGGGCAGACGGTGGAGACGGTCTGGATGCCGGGCGGCGACGGGGGAGAGCAGGGAGACGGCAGCGGGAACGATGCGGCCAGCGCCGGCTCGCGGCGAGCCACCATCTGCGTCTCCAGCCAAATCGGCTGCGCGGTCAATTGCCAGTTCTGCCTCACAGCGAAGATGGGATTGCAGCGAAACCTATCGGCCGGAGAGATCGCCGGCCAGGTGATCGCGGTGCTGGAGCGGCAGGCAGTGCAAATGGGGCGCGACCGGATCAACCTGGTCTTCATGGGAATGGGCGAACCGTTCCTGAATTATGACGAGTTCATGGCGGCCGTGCGTCTGCTGGTGAACGAAGCAGGGCTGGCTGAATCCAGGATGACGGTCTCCACCTCCGGGCATTGTGCCCGGCATTCTGCGGCTGGCTGGCGAGGCGGTGAGGCCCAGGCTGGCGATCAGCCTGAACGCCCCCAACGATGGGATTCGCGAAGCGATCATGCCCATTACCCGCAAATGGAAGATCGATGAAGTCATCCAGGCGGCTGGCCAATTGCCTCTGAGGCCGCGGGAACGGGTCACGTTCGAATACGTGCTGCTGGGCGGCGTCAACGACGGCCTGCAGCATGCGGACGAGTTGATCGCGCTGGCCCGCAGCGCGCCCATGCCGGTGAAGGTGAACCTGATCGCCTGGAATCCCGGCCCCGGCATTGGCTACGCGATGCCGGAGCCGCAGCAGGTCGCGGCCTTTCAGCAAAGACTCATCGCGCGCGGCGTTCCCGCCTTTCTCCGCCGGCCGCGGGGCAGAGACATCTACGCCGCCTGCGGCCAGCTAAAGCGAACCGTCAAAGAAATCCAACCTGCCGCGTTGTGATAACGGACAAAACCGGAGGGACCTGCGGTTCTCCTATCGGCGCCCGGAGATGCCCAGGCGCACGACCGCATCCGTTACGCGATCCGCGGCGTGGCGAACTACATCGCCTTCAGCAGCAAAGTCGCCGGCGATACAGCGTACGCCCAGCGCTTCGATGGCCTTGATGTCTGCGACGATGGGCGACGCCCCTTCTCCAGCGTAGCGATCGAGCAGATGCCTTTGAGACGGGCGCGGTATTTACCAGGGCGTAGTCGAAGATGGCGTGGTGCGCATGCTCATAAATGCGCTCGATATGCTGCGATGCGGTCAGGTTCAGGCTCTCATTGGCCTGGGTCATCAAGTTGCAGATGTAAACCCGGACCGCCCGCGAAGCAGCCAGGGCCTCGGAAACACCTTTGACCAGAAGGTTGGTAATGAGACTGGTAAAGAGAGAGCCGGGACCAACGGTGATGAGGTCGGCGCGTTCGATCGCTTCCAGCGTCTCGGGCAGCGGTTCGGCGTCCGCCGGCTCCAGCATCAGTTCAACGATGCGTTGCCGGCTGGCGGTGATGTTGGTCTCCCCGTGGACCAGGGAACCGTCGTCCATGCGCGCGGCGAGGGAGACGTTGGCGTTGGTAACGGGGTAGATGTGGCCGCGGGTAGCCAGCACCTGCGAAGAGAGTTTGATGGCCTGAGCAAAATCCCCCGTCATTTCCAGCAGCGCGGCCACAAAGAGATTGCCAAAACTGTGGCCTTCAAGGCCCTCGCCGGCGGTGAAACGATGGCGGAAGAGCCGGGAGATCAGATGCTCATCTTCGGAAAGAGCCACCATGCAATTGCGCAGATCGCCCGGTGGCAGCATGTTAAAGCCGCGGCGCAGCCGTCCGCTCGAGCCCCCATCGTCGGTCACCGTGACCACGGCAGCCAGATCGGAGATGAGGCATGGCGCAGCATCGCACGCCGCCGGAAGGCGGGTGAGGCGATGCCACATAGCGCCGCAGCCCGCGCAACAGGGTGGAAAGGCCGGTGCCTCCGCCGATGGCCACGGCACGAATGCTGGAACGGTCGGTGCTCCGTCGAGCAGGAATAGCCTTCGCTCGCCTCGGCTTGGCCAAGGTCGGGGACAGGGATTTCACCATAATGCCGTCACACAGCTAGCCTACGCCCGGAAGCGAACTCCGGCGACTCCCTGAAAGCGGGAGCAGGGAATGCGACCATCCTTGGAATAGAACACGGAAAGAACCCGGTGCATTCGCTTACGGAACTTCGGGGTAGAGCAATTCGGTGAAACGGGGATCATCGGCCATATCCTGAAAGTCGGAATCGCTGCGAGCCTGGATGCGATTACGGGGGCTCAGCTCGATCGCCTTGGCCAGGTGTTCGAGGCAAGGCTCAGCCAGCCCGGTCATGCTTTCCAGAATGGCTAGACCGTAGTAGGCATAGTCGGCATTCGGGTTGGTCTTGAGAATGCCTTGGAACTGGTCGCGAGCCTCTTCGTAAAATCCAGTATTCAACAGGGAAATGGCGTAGTCGTACTGCTCCTCCGTGTTGTCGAAGGAAAGGCCGCTTTGTTGCGCATGCCGTTGGCAGGCGACGAGATAAACCCGCACCCGCTCCAGAATCTCAACCGGGCCGTCCTGGCTGAGCTTCTCAAAGACCTGCCGGGCTTTCTCATACTTGCCTTCGTGCATCCACTGCAGCGCGGTCTGATACTCGTTCAGGGCCTTCTGGTGCCCAACATTCGGCATGGGGCGCGCCTTGCCCTCTATGGTGCGAGGATTGCGCCGAGCGGGGATACCCTGACCTGTGTTTTGCATAACCCACTCTTCCTTCTCCGTGTTTTAAACAGGAGTCGACATCGATCGAGACAACCTGGATACGGAGCCGTACCGGCTATTAGATTCGTTTTTATACGCACAGAAAAGGCGTACGTCAACCCGGCAGGTAGATCGGCATCCTTGGCAAGACTGTAGCACGGAAGCCAAATGAGGGTGCCGTTAGGGCGATCAGCCTGACTTACGGCTTGGACCGCGGGGAGTAAACCGCCGGGTTGAGCGCGGGGTCGTTATACATCTTTAGCTGGCGGTAGAGCTTGAATCTTCGCTGCCGGTCGAGGACTTGCTGCCACAGGCGATCGAGAGCCCCGGCTAGATCGTCCCGTTGCTCAACCAGGATGCGCAAACGCTGCAGATTGCGTTCGCCGTGGCCGTGGGGCGCCTGGGGGCGGTCAATCTCTTCCCGGGTATGAAACAGCTTGAGGGAGAGAATCGAAAGCCGGTCGAGGATCAGGCCAGGAGACTCGGAGTGCAGTTCGGCGCCTGGAGCGGGCAGGTTTTGCTGGCTGAGAAAGTTCAGCAGAAAGACATCGCACTGCTCGGTGAGATCGTTGCGACGCTGATTGGCGCGGTCGATAAAGCGCTTGATGCGGGCCAGGTCATGATCGCTGGCTTCAGGAGCGCGGGCCATATCCTCCGCGTGCCAGAGTTCGAAGTTGGCCAGGTGCTGCTCTGCCACCGTGCGCTCGAAGCCGGTCACAGACGGGGCAACGGCGGGAACCTCGCGGTGCCACGCCGCAGTGCAACGGTCTTGCAACGCAGTGACCTGCAATGAGTTGAGCGGCGTGGCACAAAGCGGGCTGGTGGCCATGGGCGTTAACCGGTAAGGAGCGTCTCTGGCGGTGAGGGCCCGCCAACCGGCTGCTCGGTAGCTCCGAAACGTGGTGAGCTCGGTGGGAATCGAACCCACGACCCACGCATTAAAAGTGCGTTGCTCTACCGACTGAGCTACGAGCTCATTTCCAAGTTCCAAAGTATCACAATGGGTAGAGCCGACTGAGGTCCGCGCAGACGGCCAGCGGCGTGTGGTAAAGCTCCGCGCCAGAGACCGGCGCAGCGCATGAATTTTGACAACGCCGCTCACGTCAACAGGAAATCCGGAGTATGTTAAGGAACTAAAGCTCCCCGGTAATATGTCGAAAGACGACAATAAGACTCTCCCCCGTTCGCCGAAGGACCGGCCCATCTTGTGTCCGATTTGGGCTCTGATTTGGGAGAATTGAGGGAGTGGCATGACAGAGAAACCATCTGACCCGGAGCAGAGCGCACCGCCGGAGGATATCGCGACGCTCTACGCTCGCGCCCGCACGCCGGGGAGCACGTACTGGGACTTTTCGGCGTCGCGCAAGGAGGTGCTGGGGCGCTTCCGCTACCGGATCGCGCGCGAAGCAGGAGAAGCCGGGCAGCGCAGCGGAGCCCACGGTCATTTCTCAGCGCCCATCTCACCAAGTTGAACGGGGAGGCGCCCCAGCCGCCCAAGAGACCTCGGAGGCAAGCGACACGGAGGCGCTCCCGGGGCCCGCACGCCAGAAGGGGCCACAGCCCATGGATGCAGCGGCCACACGCTGGTTTGCCCTGCACTCTATTTTCGCTCCTCCAGAGGTGATTTCGACACCTGGCCTCGAAGACAGGCCACCCATGGTTGCCGTTTTTTCCCTGGCCGGTGGAGTAGGAAAGACCTGCCTGGTAGCCACCCTGGGGCGTGCTCTGGCAGCCCTCGGGGAACACGTCCTGCTGGCCGATACGGCCGTCTACGGGCCGTTGCCGCTTTATTTCGGGTCGCGCGAGTTTAAGCCTGGGCGTGGTTCGGACCTTTTCCCCTCCCGGAGGGGAAAAGCGACGCACCGGTACAGGTCCTGACTCTGGAGCCGGATCGCTATCCTGGAGATGGCGCCGATGAGCATGACCCGCTATTGGGAGAGCTGGGGCGCGACGGCCGGGACGCGAGCCGCATCCTGGTAGACATAGGCACCGCCAGCCGTCAGGTGACGAGGCGGCTGCTGCTGCTGCGGCCAACGATTCTGGTGCCCATCCTTCCGGACATCAGTTCGGTAGCAACGGTGCGATCGCTGGAAGCGTTTTTGTTCAACCCGGCCAATCCGACCAACCGGGATCGAGAAACGGGCTCTGCCTTTTACCTGTTGAACCAGTTCGATGCCTCATCGCCGCTGCACCTGGACGTGCGCGAGACGTTGCAGCAGCAACTGGGCGATCGCCTCTTACCCCTGGTGCTCCGCCGCAGCTCCGCGGTGAGCGAGGCGCTGGCCGAAGGAACGACGGTGATCGATTACGCGCCCGGTTCGGCGGTTGCCGAAGACTATATGCATCTGGCCGGTTGGCTGCGTAGCTTCTCTGCGCCGGCAGCCGTGGGGCAACCGGGAATGCGTTGGAGCGAGTTATAACGCCAGCTGCCCGGGCGGTGCTCGAGTTTGCCCTAGCCAACGGTAACAATTGGTGAATCGGCCGAGACCTTTCTGTGACAACTCCGCCTCCGGCGCATTCTATTCTTGGGTTAATGAAGACAGTTCACCAGAAACTCAGCCAGGGAAGGTCGACGCCCGCGCGGAACTTATTTGCCGCGCTGTTGCTCTTGCTGGCACTGGCATCCGCGCACGCAGCGGATGCTCTGGCGCCGACCGAGATCGAACAGGGCTTCCAGAGTATGTATAACCTGGATTTCCAAAAGGCGCATCAGGATTTCTCCACTTGGGAGCAGATGCACCCAGCAAGACCCGATGGGACCGGTCTCGCAAGCTGCCGGCTTCCTATTTGGGGAGTTCGCCCGGCTCGGCATCCTGGAAAGCCAGCTGTTCACCGACGACAAAGAATTTGAAGCGCGGTCCAAGCTTCGTCCCGACCCCAAGGTACGGGACCAGTTCTTCGCGCGCCGTGGATCGGGGTGACCAGCTGGCGGACGCAGCGCTTAAGCTGCACGCCGATGACAGCAACGCGCTGTTTGCCAAGGTTCTGGCCATGGGTCTGCGCTCCGACTATGTAGCCATGATCGACAAGGAGGATCTGGCTGCGCTGAGCTATATGAAGCAGGGGCGCATTCTTGCGCAACAGTTACTGCAGCAGAAGCCCGATGCCTATGACGCTCTCCTGGCTGTTGGCGTAGAAAATTACCTGACCGGCATCAAGCCGGCGCCCGTGCGATGGATGTTGCGCATGGGCGGCATCAAGCCGGACAAGGAGCAGGGCATTCGCGAGCTTCGAGCAAACCGCCGCTCACGGGAACCTCCTGAAGCCTTTTGCCAAGCTGCTGCTAGCGGTAGCCGCGCTGCGGGATAAAAACGACGCCCAAGGTTGTGGCTTGCTGCACGAGCTGGCGGTTGCTTATCCGCATAATCCCCTGTACCGCAACAACGCCCCGGAATGCGCGGCGCACTGAGGACCGCGGGACATAACAGGGTGGGGAAAACTATCCTCTGTGCAGGGCACAATGCGGAAACTCTCAAGGAATGCGTGCCTCATGCCCCTGTATCAGGGCCCGACTGAACAGTTTGGGGAAAAACTCACTTTTTGAAGGGTACGGCCTTCAGGCCGTACGAAAATGCCTTGAATGAATCCGGCTTAGCCGCTGAAGGATGACCTCTTCGAGGCGCAACGACTTTTTCCGCAAGCTGTAATTCGTGCCCTGATACTAACCACGAGTTTTCCCCACCAGTCGACGTCGGGACTCATGGCGCTCAACGTTTCCCCGCTCCGCTTTAGCGCTTGCCCTTGCCGATAGGCACCACCTGCACCGTGGCGTCACGAATCTCGGCGAGAAAGCGATTGATCACCGAGCCCCGCAGAAGAATGTCCAGCCGCGAACGCGCTGATTGCCCGAAGACCACGTGCGAGATGCCTTCCTGTTGCGCGAACTCGATGAGCGCGTCGGCGACGTTCTTGTCTTTCAGCACGATGACCTGGGCGCCCAGATCGCGAGCCAGGCGCTGGTACTCTTCCATACGCTGATACTCTTCCGGGTCTCCGTGGCGCGAATCTTCGTCCGGGGATTCAACCCGGACCGCATACCAGTTGGTGGCCAGCCGGCCGGCGATGCGCGCCCCGACCCTCAAGAGACGTTCCGCTCCTGGCCGGGGGGAGAGGCAAACCATCACCTTCTCCGGAATCGGAGCTTGTTCCAGACCCTCGCTGCGCCGATATTCCGCCGCGCGGGAGCCAACCTCCGCCGCAGTGGTGCGCAGTGCAAGCTCGCGCAGCATACTGAGGTTGCCTTTGCGGAAAAAGTTGGCCAGCGACTGCTCGATCTTTTCCTGGGCGTAGATCTTGCCTTGCTTGAGGCGTGAACGCAGTTCCTCCACGGTGATGTCCACGTTCACGACTTCATCGGCCCGCTTCAGGAAACTATCCGGGATGGTTTCCCGGATCTGGACATCGGCGGAGCGGGAAACGGAGTCGTTGAGGGTTTCCAGGTGCTGCACATTGACCGCGGTCCACACGTTGATGCCCGCGTCCAACAGTTCCAGCACGTCCTCGTAACGCTTGCGGTTTCTCGACCCTGGCACGTTGGTGTGGGCCAGCTCATCGACCAGGCAGATGTGGGGATGCCGGGCGAGAATGCCATCGAGATCCATTTCTTCCAGAACCACGGAGCGGTAAGGGATAGACCGCCGGGGAATGACCTCGAGATCTCTTACCTGGTCCTGGGTATCCTTCCGGCCATGGGATTCGATCAGCCCAATGACAACGTCAATGCCCTGCTTCTTTATCAGGTGGGCATCTTCGAGCATCTGGTACGTCTTGCCCACTCCGGGAGCGGCCCCGATGTAGACGCGCAGCTTGGCCTGCTCAGGCGCGGCGGGTGAGATGTCGGTCGAGAAGTCTGTCATTATCCCTTGCGAGCCTAGAGCATTTCCGTTCTACGTTTCATGGTAAGTGTAACGAGGTGCATCTTTTCTTGAGGAAAGCCGCGATCAAATTCGCCACTTCCCCTCACCAGAAGTGGATGCTTAACCAATTTCGATGGGATGCCGGGTGGCAACGGTGGTGGCTACTGGGAGGGTAAAACTGAAGGCGGCTCCGTGGCCGAGCCGGCTCTCCACGGAAATTTGGCCACCGAGCAATTCGACTAGCCGGCGCACCAGGGCAAGGCCCAGGCCCGTGCCCTGGTCATGCGCGGCATTGAAGCGGCCGAAGATATTGGCCAAGCGTTCGGTTTCGATGCCCCGGCCCGAGTCGCGCACGGAGAACTGCACCTTGTCTTTCTGCTCCAGGGCCTGCAAGCAGGATGGTTCCATTCTCCGGAGTGTAGCGCACCGCATTGCTCATCAGGTTGTCCATGATGCTGCGCAGGGCGCGGCGGTCTCCATTCACATAGGAGAGGTCGGCAAATGCCTGGATCTGCACATCGATGTTCTTGGCCCGGACCTCATCGCGCGCCCGGGAGAGGGCGTCGCGCAGAATATCGATGGGACGGAATCGATCCATGCGGATCTCGCGCCGCCCGGTATCGAGTTCGGAGACCTCGATCAGATCGGACATGAGATCGTTGAGGCGTTCCGCTTCCTCTTCCGCCCCGTGAATCACATCCGCCTGCAAGGGCCGCAAGTCCCCGGCGAAACCCGAGGTGAGCGTGTACAGGCTGAGTCGAAGCTGCTCCAGCGGCCGGCGGAGTTTTTTGGACGCGACGCTGAGAAAGCGGGTCTTGAAGCGATCGATATCCTGCATCTCGGTAATGTCTTCGAGCACGCTGACGGCTCCCAGCAACTTGCCCTCGGCATCGCGCATGGGTGTGGTGCGCAGGCGGTAACTTCGCTGTCCCTCGCCGAGCTTCATGGGCAGCATGGCGGCTTCGCCCTCAGCGGCGATGGACTGGCGCATGGAGACCGCATCCCGCACCGCGCGCAGAATCCTCTCTCCTCCCGGAGTGTTGGTCAGGGCCATGCGATCGTCGGCTGCTTCGCCCAGCACTTCTTTGGCTGCCTGGTTGAGCTTGAGGACATGCCCTTTTGCGTCAGTGACGATTACCGGCTCGAAGATGGATTGCACCACGGCATCGGAAAGCTGCTGGTCCATCTGTTTGCGGCCATATTCGGTGTCGCGCAGGTCGCGCAGCCGCACTGCCATGCGGTTGAGTTCGGTAGCAATCGTGCCCAGGTCATCGCGGGTTCGCCACTCGATGCGTTGTTGCAATTCCCCCTGCCCGATGCGGCGAGCAGCCGCGGCGGTGCGCCGGATGGGGCGGATGATGGAGATGAGAAAGCCGATGGAGATCAGAACGCCGCCCAGGGTGCAGGCGATGACGATGGTGGTGGCCTGGCGGGCCAGAACAGTGCGTGCCTGCGCTGCGGACGCCGCAGAGACGGACGGCTGGTGATCGAGCGCGGCTGCCTTGTGAAGCGAAAGCGAATCGTGCAGGCCGACGGCAAGCAGCAGAGAGAGCAGCAACACATAACCGAAAATAAGTCTCTGATACAGCGTCAACATCGACTTGCTGCTCCTCCGGTGATGACGACTCTACCTCTGCTATTTTGCGCCTTCTGTGGGGTGAAGCAAAGTGTCGCTGAGCCGGCAGACGCGCACACTCGCATTGGTAAATGGACACGGAAAGCCGGTGTTTGCCTGCGCCGGCAAAACGATCCAGGTGACGCCAAGGGGCCAAAGCCGGGCCAACCGCTGCTCATCGGTGGCGCCGTTGAGCTGCTCGTGGCCTGCGACCCTTGCCACCAGGGAATTGCCGCCAGGCGAAAGTTACTGGCGATGCCGCCGTCTTTGAAATAGTCGGCGACTGCGCTTCTCTCCGCGGTTGCGCGAAAGCCCTGGGCATCTTCGCCGGGCCACTCGATGTAGTCGTTATCCAGGGCGAAGATCGCATCCTCGGGAGTGTTGGCGCGAATCCACAGGAAGGCCTGCTGCCAGGGATTGCGTGGCGTCAGTCCCGGCCACTCCACATGGCTGGAGGCTGGATAGGTGAGCCTCTGGGCGGCAAACATGATGAGCAGAAGCGCCAGGCAGAGCGCGGCGATGACGCCGTTTCCGCCGTTTCGCCAGCGTTGCCAACATGCCTCCGGCCGAGCAGTACGCCGGCGATGTAGACGAAGTGAAAGGCGCGCAGCACCTGCAGCCGCGCCAGTAGCAGGCTTCCACTGCGGTGCACAAAACACATGGACGCCAGCAGCGCACAACCCCCGAGGATGGTCGCGGCGATAGCCAGCGTGCGTGCGGGCCACGGCGCCGTCTGCTGGCGCCGGCGATGCCGAGTAGGAGGAGCGGCATCAGCAACCCCGGATACTCATACCATTGCCAGCTGGAGAGGAAGAAATACGACCGGCTAAGAGCTGCGCGGTTGTAGGCAACGCTCGGGTCCGCATGACGCGTGACCATGAAAATGACGGCGCACAGTACCCACCCGAGCACGGCAAGCAGACCGAGCGAGCGCCACTTCCTGCGCCTGGTAAGCCCGAGAGTGAGCCAGGCGATGGCCGCATAGCAAGCCATCAAGGGATGCAGCAGCGCGGCCAATGCGAGCCATAGTGCGGCAGGTCAACCACTGTTCGTCGAGGACGGCCGCCAGCGCGAAGAGCATGAGGGGAGTGGAAAAGGATCGCGCCGTGACGTAGGGATCCATGATGGAAAGCGATGTGCCCGCGACCGGCAGGGTAAAACAGCAGGCAGCGAGCAACACCGCTCCCCAGCGTGCGTTTTGTTCGGGAAAGATTCGTTCCGCCACTTTCCACGAGCCGAGAAGAAAGAGAAAGATCGAAGCCGCATGGCAGACCAGCAGCAGGGCTGGCAGGGGAAAGTGCCCCCAACGAAGCAGCGCAGCGAGAACGTGGGCAAAGATGGAGAGATGCGTTGGAGATAAGGCGAAAACCGCATCCGGCTGATAGAGGCCTGGATTCGCCAGCTTCTTAATTCCGGTTACGTAGACCGCGCCGTCATCGGCCAGCGGGTGGTAGCCATGGACCAGAAGCACCGCGGGCGTGAGCAGAGCGATGGTGACGGGGGCTTTCGAACGAGCGAACCCAGGCTCAGTGGGGAAACAGGAGACTGCGGATGCAGGTCCACTATTGCTGCTGGTAACGGCCCAACACGTCTTCAAGCGACACGATGCCCTCCAGTGTGCCCTTGCTGGCCCGATTCTGAATAGGAAGAACAGGCCACCGGGCCAGGTAGGGAATCGCACTATCCAACGGCATATCTGGGAACAAGAGCGGCGCCCGATCGGTCTTGAGGGTGCGTTCCAGAGGAGTGTCCGGGGTTTGCGTCGCCGCAGCCGAGGTGTACTCATTTCGAGTCATGGAGTACCACGAGCCATCGCGAAGCTTGACCAGCAATATAGGCGCGTCGGCGACGGCCAGCTGGGCTGAGACCTCCTGCAGGGTCGCGGTTCCAGGGAAGATGGGAACGTTCACCGGGCGCAAGGCATCCTCAAGATGCAGAACGCTCTCCTCGCGCTGCTCTTCCATGGATGGCAGGTCGAGTCCATCCTGATGGGTAAACGTCTCAAAGATGGGATATGGCTGCAGACTGCGCGAGACCAGGTAAGCAATGGTGTTGGCGAGAATCACCGGGAGCACAATGGAGTAGTTTTGGCTGACCTCAAGAACCATGAAAACAGAAGTCAGTGGCACGCGTAAGAACCCGGCAAACAGAACCCCCATGCCCACCAACGCATACGAACCCACCGAGACGGAAAAGCTGGGGAAGAAAACCTTCTCGAAGGTTCCGATCGAGGCGCCCAGCATGGCGCCGATAAAAAGAGTGGGGGCGAACATGCCGCCCGGCGTGCCGCTGGAAAACGAAATCGTCGTGGCGATAATCTTGAGCAGTGCCAGCGCGAGAAGAAACTTCCAGGTGAACTGGCCGTGCATGGCCTGGTCGATCACGTTATATCCCGGTCCCATCACCTGGGGAGCGCCGAAATAAGCAATCGCGCCTACGATGAGGCCCGCGATGGGTGGCTGGATATACCAGGTCCAACGGGGAAGCTGGCGAAGCCGGGGCCGGGAGTAGCCCAGCGCCTTGGAGAAAATGAGTGAGGCGATGCCACCCGCCACGCCAAGAACGGCGTAAGCAAGAAGCTCCTGCGGCCCCTTCAGGTTTACCGAGGGAATGCGAAACATCGGCTCCGCGCCCCAGAACCAGCGGGCAACGACGACACTGGAGATCGCGGCCAGCACGATAGATCCGAGCACCGCCGCGCTCCATCGCCCGATTACCTCTTCGACTACAAAAAGAATGGCCGAGATCGGCGCGTTGAACGCAGCCGCCAGGCCCGCGGCAGCGCCGATGGGCGCAAACATCCGCAGCCGCTCGCGCGAGAGGTTGAGGCGGCGGCTGACCATGGAGGCCACGCCGGCTCCGATTTGCAGCGAGGGATCCTCGGGACCGAGCGAGAATCCGCCGCCGATGGCGAGCGCGGACGTGATGAATTTCCCGATCACCGTTCTGAAGGAGATATAGCCGTTGTAGATGTAAAGTGCTGCCTTGGTCTGGTTGATGCCGCTGCCCCGCGCGCCCGGGAAAACCAGCTGGACCAGTGCAGCCACCAGAAGGCCCACGCCCATGGGCACAAAAAACAGCCGGAGCTGCCCCGGATGCGGCGATGACCCGAGCGTAAGCACCTGGATCCAGTTGATGGCGACGCGGAAACATACCACCAGGAGGCCGGAGATCACCCCGATAAAAATAGACAGAACCAGGAAGAGCCGCTCGTCCCGATTAGGGGCCAACCGGTTGAAATCCGCCGGGTTAGGCCGATAACGCCTTTCCTCCGCAATCGCAACCGGGTCGACTCCTGAAGCCGGGTTGACTGGCACCGGGTTTACGCCGGGCGTTTCTGTGGCGGTACTCACTCTTCCTCCACCAGGTTGGGCGCTTGGGCAATCTTCAGTAGCAGGGCGTCGTCTCCCGCGGGCGCCCCGCAGACCTGCTGCGTCACCAGTTCCGTGTCATAGATGAGTTGAATTTGCGTTTGGGCTAGATCGGGATCGTCTTCAAGTTCGCGCGGCGAGATTTTGGCGGGCAACTGCTTCCATCGCTCGGTCAGCGCCTGCAGAGGATCGACCGGGGCAGGGGCAGCTGCCTGGTTCGGTGCAGGAGCGGCTGGATGGCTCGTGAAACGAGATGTCAGGCTTTGCAGGGGATTGGAGCCCTTGGTTGCGCCGGCGGGTGGCGGAGCGCAGTCGCGGCGGAGTCCTTTGCCGGCGTCGGGGGCCTGTCTTGCGTACACTGCGCCAGCCGCGCCATGGCAAGTTTCCGGTCGGTGAGAATGCGGGTGTTACGCTCATGCGGGCTTAACCGCGAAGACGGATAGAGGAGCAGCAAGCGGGTCGCTTCGTTCAGACGATCACGACTTTGATCGAGAACGGCCTTCGGTTCCTGGTCGACGCCGGGTCCCTCCAGCGCACGCGCAAGGTATTGCTTTGCCTCCAGGTAGTGGCCTATTTGAAAGGCCGTGCGGCCCGCACCCTCAAGGGCCTCCCGCAAGGATGGGTGACGGTGGAGAATCGTCTTGTAAAGGTGCAAGGCGTCGCTCGGGGCCTGCGCCCGCTCCATCATTCGGGCGATGTCCAACTGGACGCTGATGTCGTCCTTCGGGGCGTTCCCCGAGGCGACCAACAGCTCGCTGCGGGCCCGGTCCAGAAGCTGATGGTCGATGAGATAGTTGATGAGCTCAAAGCGCACGTCGCGGCGGCGCACGTAGCCATCGCCTTCCCAATTTCCGTAAATTGCCTTTTGATAGTCCTCGATGGCCTGGTTGACGTTATCCTGGCGAGCTGCCAGCCGGGCAAGTTGAAGATTGATCAGGCCGCTACCCTGCTGGCTTTCGAGCAGCGCATTGAAGTAAACGGTCGCCTCCTGGATGCGGCCGGCGGAGGCCAGTGCTTCGGCGAGCTGAATTGCTGTGTTGCGGTCACTGGGGGCAAAGGCCAGCGCCGAGCTAAGGGCGTCAATGGCTGCCTGGGGCTTGCCATCACGCATGGCCTGTTCGCCCCGTTGCCAGCCAGCGATTAGCCAGCTCAACCTGATGGGAGGCGTAAGATTGGTAGAGATAATTGGTCATTACGGCCAGCAACGCCGTGATCGCGAACAGAGTGACCAGAGACAGAGTATCTGCGAAGATCAGACGGCGCCGTTCAATACGGTCGCTGGCAGTCAGTGGAGACTTGAGAGCGAAGAACGACATCATCATCCAGTCTACTTGGAAATAATGTCCAGGCTTCGTAATCGACGAACCCGCTATTGACCATCTTACTCCGTGGACTTCTGCGTTAGTCATCGGGAGTGTGTTCAGGAATGACCCAGCAAACCGGCACCGGAGACAACCTCGGGCAGGGCATCAGCATCGCCCTCGAGGACAAAGAGCGAGCTCTGCAGGCGCGATTGCGTTCGCTGGGCAGCGTCATTGTTGCCTATTCCGGTGGGGTCGATTCTGCTTACCTGGCCTACGCGGCGCATGCCGCCCTGGGGCAGCAAATGCTGGCGGTGATCGCTGACTCTGCCAGCCTCGCACGCTCACAGTTCAGCGACGCCCAGAATTTTGCCCGGGAGCACGGAATCCCCTTGCGTTCGATCGAAACCCACGAGTTGGAGCGGGAAGAATATGCGGTGAATGGGCCCGATCGCTGCTTCCACTGCAAGGACGAACTCTTCAGCGTGCTGGAGCAGGAGCTGGAGCGCACTGGCTTCGAAGCTTTGGCCTACGGGTTGAACCTGGATGACAAGCAGGATTTCCGCCCCGGCCATAAAGCAGCAGCGCAGCACCGCGTGGCCGCCCCGTTGGCGGAGGCAGGTCTGAGCAAAGCCGATGTCCGTGAGCTGGCGCAGCGGGCGCAATTGCGGGTTTGGGACAAGCCCGCTTCGGCCTGCCTGTCCTCGCGCATGGAGTACGGCCGGCGGGTGACCCCGGAGTCATTGCGCATGATCGAACAGGCTGAAGATTCGCTGCGCGCTCTGGGGCTCAAGCGCTTTCGCGTGCGCCATCACGGCTCGATTGCGCGCATCGAGATCGCGGAGGAGGAAATGGCCGCCGTCCTCCAGGTGGGGAAAATGAAGGCGATGGCCGCCGTGGTTCGCGCTGCCGGATTCCGTTACGTCTCGCTCGATTGCGAAGGATACCGCTCCGGGTCGATGAATGAGGTCCTGCCTATCGAGGTGCTGACCGGGTTTGCAAAATAGGACTTATGCGCATTGGATACCTGGAATGCTTTGCCGGCATCAGCGGCGACATGCTGATGGGCGCGCTGGTGGATGCGGGCGCACCCATCGAATTGTTGCAGCGAACCACGGCTTCACTGGCTTTGGGCGCGGAACTACGCGTTACCAAGGTGAACCGGAGCGGCATTCAATCGACCAAGATCGACGTCATGGTCAACGGCCAGTTGCATGAGCTGCCGGCCCCCAGTGGACCGGTTCAAGCGGAGTCAAAGCAGGGGCACGAGGCGACGCCACAGTCACGGGCACCATCATGACCACCATCATCATCACGACCATGACCACACCCACAACCACGAGAGCCACAAACACGAGCACGGGCGCAGCCTGCCCGAGATTCGCAGCCTGCTGATGCGCGCGGACCTGACCCAGCGAGCCCTTGACCTCAGCCTCACCGCCTTTGCTTTGCTGGCCGAGGCAGAGGGTCGCATCCACGGCATTCCGGCGGAAGAGGTTCACTTTCACGAGGTGGGCGGGATCGACGCCATCGTCGACATTGCCTGCAGTGCCGCAGCGGCGGATGCCCTGGATCTGGATGCGTGGTATTGCTCCCCGGTGAATGTCGGGAGTGGCTTTGTCAACTGTGCCCACGGACGCTTTCCCGTACCCGCCCCAGCCACCGCGGAGTTGCTGAAGAACCTGCCAACCTACTCAGCGCACGTGCAGGCGGAACTGGTCACGCCGACCGGCGCTGCTTTGCTGCGCGCCCTGGATTGCCGATTCGATGCCACCCCGGTGATGCGGACCCAGGCGATCGGCTACGGAGCAGGCACGCGGAACCCGGAGCGCTTTCCCAACGTCCTGCGGGTGAGCATCGGTGAGATTGCGGCCGCCGCTCAGCCCTTCAGCGAGGACAAGGTGACCGTGCTGGAGTGTGCCGTGGACGATTTAAGTCCCCAGGTCCTGGCCCACACCACGCAATTGGCGCTGGAACGTGGCGCGCTGGATGTGATGAGTGGTCCGGTGACCATGAAGAAGGGACGGTTGGGAACGCTGCTCACCGTACTTTGCAAGCCCGGCGATGCGGCCGGCCTGCAGCAGCTGATCTTCCGCGAAACAACCACGCTGGGCATTCGGGTACGGGAGGAGAACCGCGTCATTCTGGCTCGGGAAATCACGCCGGTGGAGACGGATTTTGGCGTGATTCACATCAAGACCGGCTCCTGGCAGGGAGAAGAATGGAACGCTGCGCCGGAGTTTGAGGATTGCCGCCGTGCCGCGGCAGCCTTCGATGTGCCGCTGAAGACCGTCATGCAGGCGGCGATGGCGGCGTGGCGTACGCGGCAACCGGAGGGAGCGCGATCATGACCGGAGACACCATCCTGGCGATGCTGCAGTGCGTGCGCGACGGAGAACTACGCCCCGAGGAGGCCATGGAGCGCCTCGCCAACCTGCCCTATGAGGAAGCAGGCTTTGCCAAGATCGACCATCACCGCCGCTTGCGTACCGGCCTGCCGGAGGTCATTTACGCAGCCGGCAAGACGCCCGCGCAGGTGGGAGAAATCTTCTTTCGCATGGCTGCGATGGGCGGAGATGTGCTGGCGACCCGCGCCGACGAGGCTGCGTTTGCCGCCGTGAAAGCTCTGGTCCCGGAAGCGCAGTATCACTCCGTGGCCCGCATTGTTGCCCTCCGGCAGACACCGCCCGGCGAAAGCAGCGCGACCGGTTCGCTGGCCGTACTCTGCGCCGGAACCAGCGATCTTCCGGTGGCTGAGGAAGCGGCTGTGACCGCCGAGGTGATGGGCGCCCCGATGGCGCCCGGTCCGGCGGATCTACGATGTGGGAGTCGCCGGCCTGCATCGCCTGCTTGGCGCACCGCGAGGAGCTGCGCGAGGCCGAGGTGGTGATTGTCTGCGCCGGGATGGAAGGCGCGCTACCCAGCGTGGTGGGGGGGATGGTGGGGGCGCCCGTCATTGCCGTGCCCACCAGCGTGGGTTACGGCGCGTCCTTCGGCGGCATCGCGGCCCTGTTGGGCATGCTGAATTCCTGCTCGCCCAACGTGACCGTGGTCAATATCGATAACGGATTCGGTGCGGCCTATGTGGCATCCACGATCCTGCGCCGGATTCATAAGGCGGCGGGCAAGAGCACTGCACAGGAAATGGTGCGCTAAGCAGTATTGTCTTTGAAGTCACGATTGCACTTTTTTCGTTGCTCCGGCTGCCGCCGGAACAGGTATCTTATCCCCTCGGAGGAGCCATGGCATCGACAGTCTGGAAGGGCTACATCTCGTTTGGCCTGGTCTCGGTGCCGGTGCGGCTCTACGCCGCCGCGCGCGAAGAGCATGTCAGTTTCAATCAGATCCACGAACCTTGCGGCTCGCGCATCAAGCAGCAGATCTTTTGCCCCGCGTGCGACCGCGTGGTGGAGCGCAGCGAGCTGGTCAAGGGATACCAGGTTGACCGCGACGCCTATGTGCTGGTCAACAACGAAGAGCTCAAGACCCTGCAGGCCGAGTCCTCGGAGTCCATGGACATTACGCAGTTTGTCAGCCTCAGCGAGGTTGACCCGATCTATTTCGAGTCGTCGTACTACTCAGCCCCCGAGGACCCGGGCCGGCGTGCTTATGGATTGTTGCTGCAGGCGATGGAAAAGCTCAATGTCGCCGCGATCGCCAAGGTCACGCTGAACCAGCGGGAGCAGATCGTCCTGATGCGCCCTTACCACAAGGGCATCGTGCTCCACACGCTCTATTTCGCGTCTGAGGTTCGGGAAGTCGCCGAATACGGCAAGACCGAAAACATGACCCTGCAGAAGCCCGAGATAGAACTCGCTGAGCAGTTCATTACGCAGCTGACCGCCGGCTTCGCGCCCTGAGCAGTACAAAGACGAATATCAGGACCGGGTGCTGGCGCTGGTCGAAACCAAGCGAGCCGGGCAAGTGGTGGCCGGTCAGCCGCAAAAGCCAAAACTGGCTCCCGTCATCGACCTGATGGAGGCTCTCAAGAAGAGCATCGCCGAGCGTGGCGCCCCCGCCGCGTCTGCTGCTCCCACTCTGGTCGAACCCGCCAAGAAGAAAGGGTCGAAATCAGCCGCAGTTGCAGAAAGCAAGCCCTCGCGCAGCCGCAAAACCGGCTAGACCAAATTAGCGGACGGCCAACTCCATAGGAAACAATTACAGTTCCTGAAAAGCCTCATCTACCCGCAGACCGACGGGTGCCCCACGCCTCGCTCGTTTTTCGCGAGATGTGTGATACCACGGACTCTTTCCCTCTGACTCTGTCCATCGACGCGCTTGACGGTCCACCGTCTGCGGAAGGGTCAGACTTCTTATTGCAGCACGGCGACTCCGTGCGCAGGTAGGGTCAGTCGAGTGGCCGGAGTTGGATTGTTCGCCTCAAATCTTCTGGTAGCCCGGCCCCTTGGGCTTTGTGTCAGGGCACGACTGTAGTCGGGCCGTCCCCAACCGGCCCTGAGGAGGGCTTTAGCCCCTGAGGTTTTGCTTTGACCAAGTGCAGGCTTTTCAGTTGATGGCCTGAGTCTTTGGCAGAACGCAAACCCTGGCGGTGAGCACCACCAAGGCGATCCATAGAAGGTCGGCTCCCAGCAAATGGAGAATCTGCATCCACACCGGCGCCAGCAGCGTTACGTCTGCGATGCCAAGTCCAAACTGCAGGATTAACAGCCCGAGCACCAGCAGGGCCGGCTTGTGCTCCGAGGGGCGGGCGATGCTGCGCAGCAGGAGCCAGCAGATGAAGAGACCGGCAATCACTGCGGTGACCGGATGAAGAATGCGCAAGCGCAGCAGCCAGCCACCGCTGGCGGAGAAGTCTTGCGTAAAGGCAGAGCTGAGCGAGGTCGCGGGGAAGAGTGTATCGCTGAGTGCGGCCAGGGTTCCACTCACTCCCACCAGGAGGACTGCGGTAATCCCGATGCCCGCGAGCGGCAATTGAGCAAAGCGTATCGTGTGCCGGGTGAACGCTTCACCGCGCGATAGGAAGTGTGCCGCTAGGGTGAGCGCGCCCAGTAGCAGCAGCGTATTGGCCAGGTGCAGAGAAAGATAAACCGCGCGCGCCGGAGAACGGTTGTCGGCGGTAAGTCGTAACACCACCAGCAGCGCGCCCAGCAGGGCCTCGTTGAAAGTGAATACCACCGCGGCAATGGTGGCGACGCGTGCAAGGTGGCCCGACACGGTAGAGCGAAACGTCCACAGCAGGAGCAGCAAAACCAACGGCAGTGTCAGACCGCTGCTGACTCGATGAGCAAGCTCGATCAGAGTTGCCAGTCGCGGATTGCTTTGCAGAACCACACCGTTGCATAGCGGCCAGTGATCGCCGCAGCCGGCGCCCGAACTGGTAGCACGGACGACGGCACCCCACAAAATCACTACCACGTTGTAGACCAGTACGGCCCAGGCAAAACGCGGCAGCAGAGTGGAGGTACGGGATCTCTTTGCGGTCGCGGCCGCAGCCGGAAACGCGTGAGCGGAGCTCATGGGAACCTCTTGCTTTATCTTACCCGGCCAGTTCCTTGGCGCGCTGGGTGGCGCGCATCACAGCTTTGATCAGGGTCACGCGAAGGCCGCCCTCTTCCAACTCCAGGATGCCGTCGATGGTGCAGCCCGCCGGCGTGGTGACCGCATCCTTCAGCAGGGCCGGATGGTAGCCGGTTTCAAGCACCATCTTGGCTGCCCCGAAGGTGGTTTGAGCCGCCAGTAGAGTGGCGATGTCACGCGGCAGGCCGACCTTGACGCCGGCCTCCGCCAGCGATTCCAGGATGATGTAGATAAATGCCGGCCCACAGCCGGAAAGGCCTGTAACTGCGTCCAGGTGTTTCTCTTCCACCATTACGGTGCGGCCGACGGTGGCGAAGAGCAAGGAGGCGAGGTCCAATTGCTTCTCGGTGGCATGACGTCCACGACTGAGGGCAGCGATGCCCGCTCCCAACATCGATGGAGTATTTGGCATGGCTCGTACCACGCCGATTTCCATGTCCGCGGCATGCTCGATCGCCGTTGTTCGCACCGAGGCAGCAATCGAGATCAGTAACTTTTCCGGCGTGAGCGCGGGACGAATCTGCCTGACAACTTCAGGAACCGTGACCGGCTTAAGCCCGATCAGGATCAAGTCCGCTGTCTTTGCGGCGGCCACGTTGTCGGTGGATACATCGACTCCCCACTGCGCGGAGAGTACGCTAGCACGCTCCGCGTGCTCTACCGTGGCCACAATCTGATCCGGCTCCAGCACCTTGGACTTGAGGAAGGCCTGGAGCAAAATCCCCCCCATTTTTCCCGCTCCCAGAATGGCGACGCGGAGGCCGGCAAGCGGTTGGCTGACTGTATGTGTGCCCATCGAATCTCCTGTTTATTTTTGCGTTTTTTGCTGTGCTGCGATCCAGGTATCGATGCGCTGCTCCAGTAGATCCAGAGGCAGCGCGCCGGAATTAAGCAGCTGATCGTGAAAGGCGCGGATGTCAAACCGATCCCCTAGCGCCTGCTGCGCCTTGGCCTTTAGCTCGAGGAACTTGAGTTGGCCGACTTTGTAGCCCAGAGCCTGCGCCGGCAGGGCGATGTAGCGATCCACTTCCGCTTGTACATCGGTCTCGGGCACTGCCGAGTGCTGATGGAAGTAGTCGACCATCTGGTCGCGCGTCCAGTGCTTCGAGTGGACACCGGTATCGACGACCAGGCGCACTGCGCGCCAGATATCCGCTTCCAGACGGCCATAGTCGTTGTAGGGATCCTGGTAGAAGCCGACTTCTTTTCCCAGTCGCTCGGCGTAAAGTCCCCATCCCTCGGTGTACGCGGTGTAATAAGTGTATTTGCGAAACTCGGGAAGACCGGTCAGCTCCTGCGCGATCGAGATCTGCAGATGATGCCCCGGCAGCCCCTCGTGATACGCGATGGACTCCGTTGAATAGAGAGGCCGCGTGGCGAATTTATAAGTGTTGACGAAGACTGTGCCCGGCCGGGAGCCATCCGGCGTGCCGTGGATGTAGTAGGCCGCCGCCTGGTCCTTTTCTGCATAGTCCGGTACCGGCATGACTACTAGCGACGCCTTCGGCAAACGCCCAAAGAGCTGCGGAAGTTTCGGCCGCATCTGGTCAAGGTGTCCACGATAAGCATCCAGGAGCTGCTCTTTGCTGGTTGGATAGAGCTTCGGGTTGTTCTCGGCCGCGTTCTGCAGCGCCTTGATGTCGGCAAACCCCAGCTTCTTCGCAATAGCCAGCAATTGCTCTTCGTCTTCTTTCACCTGGTCGACGCCGACCTGGTGAATCTGATCCGCTGTCATGTCCGTCGTCGTGCTCTGCTTTACCAGAAAGCGGTAATAGGCCTCGCCATCGGGTAGAGCCCATATACCGGGATCGTTGCGGCCGCCGGGGATGTATTGAGACTTCAGAAACTTGCCGAAGCGGACATAAGCCGGTATCACCTGCCCGCTGATTGCTGCGAGTACTTCTTCCTTAATTCGCGCCTGCTCGGTCGCGGAGACCGAAGGTGGAAATTTCTGTATCGGAAGGGCGAATGGGCTGTCCTGCAGTTTTTGATTGGTGATGTCGTTGACTTCTCCCAGCGCCTTTTCCATCAGGTAGGCGGGCGGCTCGCGATGGTCGTCCATGCCGATAGACATGTTGTCGGTGATCTGTTGAAACGCGAGCGGGACCTTCTTAAGACGGGCAATGTAATCGTCGTAGTCTTTTACGGTATTGAAGCTGAGCTGCGGCACGAGCTGAGGCAAATCTACCTGAAAGCCATCGAACTGGTTGACCGGTAATTCCCAGGGCTTGAATCTGGCTTCTTGCTGATCTTCGATAAGCCCGCGCACCATCAACTCTTTGCTCAACTGCTCCTGTTCTGACATTCCAGTCGTATCCACCTCGGCCAGGCGAGTCAGAAAGGCGCGTCCGCGCGCGAGGGATTCGTTATAGGCCTGCACCGAGAAATCCGAGAGCTGATCGTTGTAGCGGTTATCGCCGATAGAGGAAGCGAACTCGGGTTCGTGCTTGAGGCGATCCTCCCAGGCGTCGGAGAAGATGGTGTTCAGCGTTTTCACGCGGCTGCTGAGAGGTTGCGTTGCGCTGGGCGTGTTTTGGGCGGCAAAGAGGATGCCGGGGGCGAGAGCGATCAAGAGAAAACGAAGGGCGAAAGGATTGGGTACTCGCAACAAACGGATTCCTGAGGGTGCAAGATGGCTGGTTACGTCTAAGCGCAGTGTATCGACATTTCGTGCGGGCGAACAGAGCCGGTGGACCGGCCTCGGATTTCCTCCGAGCGGCTCCGTCTAAGGCTGAGTGTGCGGCTTTCAGCAAGGAAAGCCGCATGAAATTTGCTAACGCCACTAAGTTCGACAGGAAATCCGGGGTGCCTCGAATTTCCTCCGAGCGGCTCCGTCTAAGGCCGAGTGTGCGGCTTTCAACAAGGAAAGTCGCATGAAATTCGCTAACGCCACCAAGCTCGACAGGAAATCCGGGGGGACCCGAATTTCCTGTCAGCGGCCCCATAGAAGACCGCATGTGCGGCTTTCCAACAAGGCAAGCGGGGCTACGCCATGAGCTCGTCGTGCTTCACGTCGGGGGTTTGCATAGGCATGGCGATGTCGGTTTCGAGCATGCGGTAGAGCGTGGACCGGCTGATCCCGAGTTTCGAGGCCGCGCGTGCTTTATTGCCATCGCAAGCTTTCAGTACCTGCAGGATATGCCGCCGGATCACCCCATCGAGGGTGTAGTTCTCGGGAATGGCCGGCTCGCCATTCTTGGCGGCGGCTGGTTCGAGCGGCAGGATGACCAGATCGATCGGCCGCAGCCACTGGCCCTCGCCCGACAAGCACGCAGCCCGGATCACGCTTTCCAACTCACGTACGTTCCCCGGCCACAAGTGGCGCAGCAAGATCTGCAGTGAGCCCGGACCGAGGCCTTGCAAGGGCCTCTGCTGCTCTCGTGAGACGGCATCGATAAACATCTGGGCCAGCGATGGAATGTCTTCCTTGCGATCGCGCAGGGGAGGTAGCGAGAAGGAAACCGCGTTTAATCGATAGTAGATCTCTGGCAGAAATGCTCCCGCCAGCACCTGGGTTCGCAGCGGCTTGCGGGAAGTGCAGATCACCTGCGAGGGGGAGGGAAGTACACCTGCCTTTTCCCCAGAGAGCGTTGTTTCGAAGGAGCGGATATAGCGCAAGAGCTGTCCCTGGGGCTCGGCTGCCAATTCGTCGATGCTCCGCAGTAGTAGTATGCCGTCGGCTGCTCTGCGCAGGGCGGCGCGGAGGGGTTCGGGGCGGAGTTCGCTATGCGGGGTGGCCTCGACGCAAAACAGAGCGGCCGCCTCCTCCGCAACCATCATGCCCGGGGCCGCATGGCGTGCCTGGATGTGCCTGGCGAGTAGGTGTTTTCCGGTGCCGGCTTCGCCCTCAATCAGGGCCAGCCGGACGCGCGGGCCGACCTGCTGCAGTTGTTCACACACGCGGCGCATGGCCAGCGATCGTGACACCAGCTCGGGTAGTGGTCCGGCTACCGGCCGGCGTGGAGGCGCCCAACGATTTGGTTCCCGGCCCGGTTGCATTCCCGTTTGCATTGTCTGATTCATCGGTCCACACCCTTCCCTGCCATCGCCCCATCATCCTTCGCCCAAGCAAGGGATTCACGGCGATGCTGCCTGATGGCTCGTAGGCTTTATCGGCGGTGCAGAAAAAGAGTTGAGTTCCAGAAGAGATCTGGAGTGACCAGGAATGGAACCGGAGCGACCGAATTTTCTGTTACGCGGCTCTCACCCAGCTCCAGCTGTGCGGCCTTTCGTTTGAGAATGCCGCATGAAGCTCGCCGCCAACTTCGAGAGGGAATCCGGGGTGCGAAGAGGAGGGATCAGAGGCTCGACCAGCCATCAGCCGAAGTCCGGTTTACGCCTTGACCGCGCGCCCGCGGGGGGAGACAGAGTCGGAAGCGATCATTCCGTCGCGAATGTGGACTACGCGATGGGCGTACTCGGCGATATCCGGTTCATGGGTGACCAGGATGATGGTGTTGCCCCGTGCGTGTAACTCATCGAAGAGCGCCATAATCTCATCGCCGGTCTTCGAGTCCAGGTTGCCCGTGGGCTCATCGGCCAGGATGATGGAAGGCCGGTTCACCAGTGCGCGCGCAATCGCGACGCGCTGGCGTTGGCCGCCGGACAACTCGTTGGGCTTATGATTCATGCGCTCTTCGAGGTTGACCGAGCGCAAAGCCGCCTTGGCCCGCTCGATTCTCTCATCGGAAGGAGTTCCGTTGTAAATCAGCGGCAGCTCCACATTGTGCAAAGCAGTTGCGCGTGCCAGCAGATTGAAGGTCTGGAAAACAAAGCCGATCTCGCGATTGCGAATGCGAGCCAGTTCGTCATCATTCAGTTCACTCACCAGGTGGCCGTTCAGCCAATACTTTCCCTTGGTCGGCGTGTCCAGGCAGCCAATCAGATTCATCAGCGTCGATTTGCCCGAGCCCGAGGGACCCATGATGGCGACGTACTCGTTGTGCCGGATGCGCAGCGTGACGCCGCACAGAGCGTTTACCTGCTGATCCAGGCCCATGGTGTATGTCTTCCACAGATCCTCGACGACGATGACCTCTCCCTGGCCGCCATCTTGGGCCGTGCCGGCTGGCGTTGCCCTGGTGGTTTCGACTGCCATCGTTCGCTCCCTGTTTTGTTCCTGGTGAGAAGTCGCGTTCGTGTGTTACTCCAGCTTATCAAGCTAGATCGCTAGGAGGATTCCGTCTCCTGAGTGGCGGCAGCATTATCACGCTTCAGTTTGACGTCGTTCTTGAGCGTGCGCAGCACTTTGTAGGGTCCGATCACGATTTCATCCCCGGCTTTAAGCCCACTGGTCACTTCGATGTCTGTTGTCCCAGTGATACCGGTGGTGACCGGGACGAACTGCGATTCCAGCTTGCTGCCGTGAGACCGCATTACGAAGACCCCCTGGGTGCCTGGATCCTGGACGGCCGGGGCCGCCCCATCTCCCGTAGACGCTGCGTTTACCGTCTGCATCGAGGCGGTGTTCTTCAGGGATGCCGCCGTGCGCATGGCCAAAGCCTGGATGGGAATCGCCAAGACATTCTGCCGCCGCGCGGTGGTAATTTTCGCGGTGGCCGAAAGCCCGGGGCGCAGCTCCGGGGGCGGGTTGGTCAGCGTGACCACTACCTTGAAATCCTTCGCCTCTTCCGTGCCTGTCGTGCTTTGGCTGGTGGCGATGCCGGTTGTGCGCAGAATGGCCTGGTCGCCGACCTCGGTGACTGTTCCCGGGAAAACCTTGCCGGGCAAGGCATCCACTGAGACTTCCACCGGCTGCCCCATGGCCACATTCACGATATCGGTTTCGTCGACCTTGACCTCCGCCGTAATGACAGAAAGGTCCGCCAATGTCATCAGCGTGCTGCCCTGGGCATTCTGAATGCCGACCACGACGGTTTCGCCCTCGCGCACCGGCATATTGGTCACAATGCCATCGAAGGGCGCCGTACTGATCGTCTTGTTCAAGAGATCCTTGTCGCTGGTGAGCGTGGCCACGGCGGTGCCTAGCTTACCCCGGGCTGACGCTGTTTGCGCCCGCGCCTGCACCAGGGCCGCCTTGCTCTGCGCCAGCGTGGCGACGTCGGTGTCGTAGGCCGCCTTCTTGGAGTCGTATTCCGATTTGGCAATCAGCTCGGCCTTGTACAGCGCCTGTGCCCGCTGCCAATCCAGCAGCTTTTGGTTCAGATCCGCGGCCGAGTGGTCTACCGTCGCTTCGGCAGTCTTCTCTGCCGCCAGGTAGGAGGATATGTCCGTGTTGGCGGATTCAATGCTGGCCTGTTGGGCAACCACGCCGGCTTCCGCCTGCACGCTCTCTACCGTGGCCACGACCTGCCCCTTCTTAACCCGGTCGCCTTCTTTCACGTATAGGTGGGTAATCCTACCGAAAGAGGTGGCTCCGATGTTGACGTAGGTCTTTGGCTGGATATGACCCGTGCCGCTGACGATGGAGACCAGGTTTTCCCGCGCCACCTTGGCCGTGAGTACTTTGGTGTAACCAGACTGGGCCCGAACGATGGTAAAAGTGGTGACGCCGGCCGCCACGAGCACCACTCCGGAGATGATCAATATCTTCTTCAGTTTCATGGGTAGACGGTATCCCCCGCCCTCGCCTACATCATACGTGGAACGGGCTGTTGAGGTTCCGGGTTTAACGATCCTGCTGCTGGTTTTCAGGCCTGGCAGGCTGTGCGGAGAAGGCTTCCCCTCGGCTCTTGCTCGCCGTTTGGGGCCGCAGGGCGGCAGGCGAACCCCAGGTCAGATCTCGCCTAGGGCGGCGGCCGATGGAAATCCGTTCTGGTATCACAAAATACCGGTTACCCGCGCTCCCCATCGTCCGGAAGATAAAGGGAGAAATGACATTCGCCGCTTGAATTCGGTGTTACCGAACCTTAAACTTGTTCTGCCGTACGGGGAGTATCGCGCAATCTATGCTGAGGGCTATTCGGGGGGGGTATCCCACCCTTTTTCTGTTCTTGTCGTTGGGTCTGCCACCCACGCTCATCGGGCAATCTGCGACCAGTCAGCCGTCGCAGGCCAACACGCCGAATGCGTCGGATACCCAGAACACGCAGGACCCGCTAAAGCGGCCTCTGAGTGACAAAGATAAATTCAAGCAGCAGAAAGAACTCAGAAACGAGTTAAAAGGGCCCTACAAGAAGTGGGTTGATGAGGATGTGCGCTGGATCATCACCGACCAGGAGTTGAAGGCCTTCAAGAGTTTGTCGAACGATGAAGAGCGGGACAACTTCATCGAGCAATTCTGGCAGCGGCGCAACCCCGATCCCGACTCCCCTGAAAACGAATACCGCGAAGAGAATTACCGGCGCATTGCATACGCCAACGAACACTTTGCCGCCGGCAAGCCGGGTTGGAAGACCGACCGCGGGCACATGTACATCGCCTACGGCAAGCCGGACAGCATTGAGTCTCATCCCAGCGGCGGTTCCTATGAACGCCCCATGGAAGAGGGTGGCGGCGAGACATCGACCTTCCCCTTTGAAACCTGGCACTACCGCTACATCGAAGGCATCGGCGAAAACATCGACATCGAGTTTGTCGATACCTGCATGTGCGGCGACTACCACATGACCCTCGACCGCTCGGAGAAGGATGCTTTGCTGCACGTCCCGGGTGCGGGCGCGACCCTGGGCGAGCAGATGGGCACCTCCAAGCGGACCGACCGCTTCAACGGTGGCCTAGAGAACCTCGGCGGCGGCCCCATGGCGCAGTCGAATCAGGCCAAGGAGTTTGATCGCCTGGAGCAGTTCTCCAAGCTGCAAGCCCCGCCGGTCGTCAAGTTCAAGGATCTGGAGTCGTTTCTGGTAAATCACAAGGTGCTGAGCGGGCCCTTCTTCCCCTTCGAAGTCCGCACTGATTACGTGAAGGTCACAGAGGATACGGTCCTCGTTCCCCTGACTCTGCAGATCAGGAACCGGGATATCACCTTCAATACCAAAGATGGGGTCTCCAAGGGCGAAGTCAACGTTCTGGGGCGGGTCGCGACGATCACCGACCACGTGGTGCAAACCTTCGAGCAAACGCTGGAAGTGGAAGAGCCGAGCGAATTGCTGGGCAAGGCGCTCGACCAGCAATCAGTCCACTGGTGGGCTTTGCCTCTGAAACCGGGGCGGTACCGGGTGGATATTGCAATCAAGGACGTGAACAACCCCGACCACATCGGCACTTGGGCAGAGGGAATTATGGTGCCCAAGTATGATGACGAAAAGCTTTCCGCGTCGTCATTGATATTGGCCGACAAAATGGAGCAGGTGCCGACCAAGCAGATTGGCACCGGGCAGTTCATTATCGCTGGCACCTACGTTCGGCCGCGGGTCAGCTCAGGGCCTGGGGTTCCCGTATCTTTCCACCGCAGCCAGAAGCTTAATTTCTGGATGCAGGTTTATAACCTGGCGATCGACGACAAGAGCAAGCAGAATGCGGCCACGATCCAGTATCAGATCACGGATATGGCTAGTAACAAATCCATCTTGGATACGTCTGAGACTAGTGCGGCGGCGGGAGACAGTGCCAACTCCGACCAGTTAACCGTTCGGAGGTCGGTGTCCCTGGCCAGTCTGCAGCCGGGCAAGTACCAGGTGACCATTACAGTCAACGACCACGTGTCCAAGCAGCAGGTGGCGCAGTCGGCCCCGTTTACGGTTGACTAGCGCTCTGGTAAGCTGCAAAGAGTGACTTTAGTGGCCGGAGTAGAGCATATAAGGTCGGCGATCGAGGAACTGGGTTCCTGCACTGCGTTTGAGTGAGTAGCGTAACTGAGTGCGTAGAAAGTATTGCCAAATCGCAGCTCTCGTGGTGGTGACCGTAGCAGGTCTTTTGCCTGCCTCGGGTGCTCCTTTGCCTGCAGCCGTGAGCGGGGTTGTCAGCGATGCGCGGGGCACTCCGCAGATGGGCGCTATGGTCGAGCTGTTGGCCGCCGACGCCACAGTGGTTGCCAGGGTCTACACCAACATGCGTGGAGGCTACGCCTTCGATCAGGTTTTGCCTGGAATCTACCAGGTAAAGGCGACCGGAGACTCGTTCCTTCCCACTTTGCGTGAAGATCTGCACCTGGGATACCGCAGCAGACTCGTCGTAAACCTCACCCTGAGCACGCTTTTTGAGGCGGTCCAATGGCTTCCTGCCCAACCTCGGGCGCCGGACGAGCCAACCGATGACTGGAAATGGACGCTGCGCTCCTCGGCCAACCGTCCGCTGTTACGTTATCTGGAAGACGGTCCGCTGGTGGTTCTTGCCCCTGATGACCATGGATCAGCCCCGCAATTAGCGGCCCGAGTGAGTGTCGCCAGCTCCTCGCGCGACTTTGGAGAAGGTGGTCCTCATCACGCCTTTGCGCTGGAGCGTTCCAGTGCTACCGGCGGCCATCTGATTTTGCGAGCCAATCTGAGCCCGCAACCGGCAGACAGCTCGGAGTATCTGGCTGGATATGAATTGGCGCTCGGTCCGGAACGCCAGATTCGCAATGTAGCCACCGCACAACAGATGAACGTTTTAGAAGGCGCCGGAGGAAGCCAGGGTCTATATGCTTTCCGGCTGCGCAGCGCCGAGGCCGTGAATCTGGGTCCGAATGCGTCGATGGAAGTTGGCAACGAAGTGCAATCCGTGCATGGGCCGGATGAGGTGACCTCCAGCCTGCCCTTTGTCAATGCTTCCTGGCACTCTGACGGAGCCGTGGTGTCGTACCGGCTTGCTACCTCTCCAGAGATGCAGGACGCCGGGCAACTCGCCGACAGCCGCACGCTGGCGCCGATGTTCTCTGAAGAAAACGGCAAAGTAAGGATTCAGCACGGTCTCCATCAGGAACTCCGGTTTGAGGACAATACTGCATCGCGTCGAGCGATGGTGGCTTTCTATGAGGATCAGGTGACGAGCCCCGTGATCGGCGGAGGCGGTTCTGTCGAGCAGCAGGATCTGGCCTCAGGAAACATGCTGTTCGATCCAGTCTCGCAGGCATTTCGTGTTACGGGTCCCGGTTACACCAGCGGCGGCTTCAGGGCAGTGATTGCACAGAAGGTGAGTTCATCCACTTGGGCAACGCTCTCTTTTGCCAACGGCAAAGCCCTGGCCTTCGAAAGTCCCGATTCCGCGGTCACATTGAACGAGGCTGTGCAAGGTCTTACACAGCGCAGGACGCAAGCCCTTACAGCATCTCTCGACGGTAAGCTGCAGCGCACGGGAACTGGCTGGCGTGCTTCCTACCGTTGGCAGCCGGTGAATACGGTAACCCCGGTTGCGGTGTACGACAACTTCGGGCAGAGCGCCTACCTCAATCTTCTGATACGGCAACCGATCCACTGTGGTCGTCTACTGCCCAACGGAACCGAGGCGTTAGTGGATGTCCGCAATTTGTTGGCGCAAGGTTATCGGCCCTTCCTTACGCGTGATGGCAGCACGCTCTATTTTGCTCAGGACGCGCGCTCGATCCAGGGCGGACTTTCCTTCTCGTTTTAAGTCTCGACCAGGAATCAGCAAGATCGTGGCGCAGGACTGGGTTTCGGACTTATGCTATATTTTTTCTTAGGCGTGCCCCAGACGCGCCTTCTCGGCCTTTCTGAATGTTGCTCAACATTCGGCCTTTACCACCCTTCGGACGCGTAGCTCAACTGGCAGAGCATTCGACTCTTAATCGACAGGTTGGTGGTTCGATTCCACCCGCGTCCACCACGCTTTGCCCAGCACCGCTGTTCACCGTCCACCGGAGTAGAGCCGCCACGTCCCCCGTAAATCTCGTGCAGAAGCAATCGAGTCCTTGGCCCAGAGAAGACGGACAAGCGACATAAGTAGATGGCGGATAGGACCTACCAGCGGGTAGTCCAGAAGCGATAATCGTCCCCGCATAATCCAGAGAATGTGCTTGAGCACGGCTCTGCGATTGATCGCGGATCGGCCTCTTTGGGCGCGATATTGGCGGGTCTGAACGTCGAAACCGTAAGCCGCCAGCGTCCAGAGGGGCTCGTCAAATCCCAACCTGAAAATCTTATCCGTCGTGCCCCCGAGCCGCGGGTTGATTTCAAGGTAATGGAAGGTGCTCGTCTCCCTGGCATAAAGCAAGTCGAAGTGGAACGGTCCGGTAATCTCCACTTCGTTCGCAAACTTCCGGCAACACTCCGCAAGTCTTCGGTCCATGGGCAACGGCCTCAACTCCAGCGAGATGGCTTCAAACCTCATCGTAGCGATGAAGCTCTCCAGCGCCAGTAGTTCGCCCAATTCACTTCGGACTCCGTGAACCACAACCGTAGGCAGGGGCAGGAAAGGTTGAACGAGTAAAGGTCCCGGTCCCCAGGCCCTGCCCTCCAAAAAGGCCTTCAGTTTCGATGGCGACTGCAGCAGTTCAATTTTGAACTGCGGTGCGACCTCCTGCGGCACCGACGGCCTTAAGCAAACCGGGTACGCGGCAGGATCGATGAGGCTGACGTCACTCTTCTGGAATAGCTCCCAGGTTGGCAAAATGCTGAAGCCGCTCCGTCGCGCGACCGGCAACTGATCGTGTTTCGATTGAATATCCAGCAGAGTCTCTTTGCTGGACATAAGTAGCTTGCACTCCTCGGGAAGCGAGTCCCGGTTAGCGGCAAGCCATCGCATATGAGGCTCCCAAAACGCTAGCAGAGCCTGAGCATTTGTCTCTTGGATAAAGCCGCTCACCACTGAAATGCCCGCAGGCGTTCCCATGTCATCCGATCGCAGCAACACGGCCCGGCTTACGGCATTCGACCACGGAGATGGCTTACCATCTCCAATTCCCAAGACGACAACCTCAATACCAGCGTCGCGAAATGATCTTGCCGCGGTGAGGATGGGCGGTCCGAATTCCCCAAATAGGGCGATGGTGGAGATCTTGCCGGCGATCTTCGGTTGCTCGTCCTGGACGGTGGAGCAGGCCTTGTTCATCATCGTCACTCGGTTCTTTAGGATGGTTACAGTACAGTCCCGCACACATGAATTTTCCGTTTGACCAATCGTAATAAAGAATCACATACGCTTTTGCTTCCTCCGGAAAGAGGATCATCACCATTTCGTGGGACTCCCCTCGCTCGCATTGAAAAGTGCCGGGTCGTCTCCATATGGAAAGTAACTTTGACAAAACCTGAGATGAAAGCAGTAGATTGCCAGCAGAACGAGGGCAGGAGCGAGTGATACTCGAAGGATGACTAAGGAAGGCTGGGCGATAGGTTTGGGGTTGCGAATTCGGGTAAATCCAAGCGGGCCCATAAAAATCCTGTCCTCCGCCTGGGGATAACCAGCGCTGAAATAACAAGATAGATGAGAGCCCGGTGCCACTTTGTCATGGCAACGTCACTAGATTGTCATGTCTTTCACGGCATGTACAGAAGCGCCCTTTCGTCAGTGCCCGTTGCGCTACTGACGTGCTGATAGCGTTTCAGCTCCGGAGGATGCGCGCTAGTCCACATGTGGCAAAAACTGGAACAGTGCGTGGCGAATAGAAAGAGAAGCCAGTGTCGCGCCGTGCCATTGAGAGCAATTCTGACCAGACCTAGGTTGCCTGTCGGTATAGCCTAGTGCTGTGCCAAGCGAAGCAGGTCCTTCGAGCATTGATTGGGACGGGATCGTTTCCCGCTAATGCGTCACAAGTGAGACGATACCTCATGAACCGTAATCAAGGGATGGAACCTCTCATCGCGACTGAAAGCGGCTCCTTCCGTCTGAGAGAAGGCAAGATGTTGAAATCGAAGCAGCCGGAGACCTCGTCGCGTGCACGCTGGGTTAGCAAGTTTTCGGGGCTCCTTTGGCATGATCAAAAGTGCCCTCTGTGCACATCGATTCTGTTCACTGAGGCAGAGCATCAACCTCTCGATCGACTGCTTGCATTGTTGGCATTCCATCCGGTACGTTGTGCGAACTGCTTTCGCCGGTATTATTGTTTCGCCGGGGGCTAGCGGTCCGCGATGAGTGTGGATCCCTTTCCGCAGTCGCGCTCGGACATGTGCTCTAAGGACCGGTTCAGGCGCCTGCTGCACCGCCATTCGTCAAAACTTCAGCCCCTTCACCGCCGAGTAATCGCCGGTTCAAAGCACCGCCTGCGAACAGCATTTCCTCGAGCGCCGCGTCCACGGCCGCCTGCGCCAGGGGTTTGCCTCCCGAGGTTTCGATCTGAAACTGCGCACACCGGCGCATCAGCTCTTTGATGAAGGCGCCGCTGACACCTTTCGTCCGCCGAACGATCAGTTCCAGCAGGTCATCTGAAATTTGCAAATTGCGCGCGTATAGCTTGGTTAACTTTGTCCGGCCTTCCTCGTCGGGCAAGGGAAACTCGATCGCCTGATCGATACGACCTGGGCGCGACACAAGAGCCGGCTCGATCTGATCCGGTCGATTGGTGGTTAGGATAAACAACACTTCTGAATCTTCGCGCAGCCCATCCATTTCGTTCAGTAGTTTGTTTAGCAAGACCTCCTCAGCTCCAGTTCGCATCTGTGTTCTTTCGCGAGCGATCAGATCCACATCCTCAATCACCATCATGGAGGGCTGCAGGAACCGTGCCAGGCGGAAGTACTCTCCGATGAGTCCGACCTGCTCGGCGGTCACGAGCAGCGTTGTATGATTCGGCAATTGCGAAGCCAGATAGTGGATCGTGTGCGTTTTGCCTGTTCCTGGCGGACCGTAAAGCAACAACCCTTTTCGCGCCTGAAACTGCATCGCTTTCAGCGCGTCGCGTGCAGCCATGAAGCCGGCCACGTTGCGATCGAGTGTTGCCAACGTTTTGTGTGGAAGGATCACATCCTCCCGCTTCACTTTGGCCAGCCGATGCACCTTCACCGAACTGCCGCCACCCATCGGGTGGTGGTGCGCCTCGAGAGAAATGACGCGACCCCGATAGGCTCGGCCTTGGCTGATCACTTGCTCGAGTTGCCGGAAGAAATCCTGCGAGAACCGGGCGCCTCGTTCACCCGCCGGAACAGCAATCTCGACGGCAACCCCAGCCTGCAAACCGAATCTTCCTCCTGGCGCGAGCATGACCGCGAAAGGTAGTCGCTTATCCCGTCCCATCCACAAACCGTTCTTCAGGCAACGTGCCGGAGAAGCATCGCCGATGTCGATTTCGTCGTATTGCATTGGACCAACCTCGACGTGGAAGTGAGGACCGCCAAGCATCTGAGCAAATGTGAGGCCCTCATGCGAGTTCGCCGAGTTGAGGCCGACCAGTTTGGTTCCGGGAACCTGTTTCAGTAAGCCTTCCAACCCAGACTGAATATCGATCCGGGCCGCAATCGGGAACTGGCGTCCGGCTGTCGCGATGTCGCGAGCGGAAGCACCGAAATGTTTCAGCAGTTTTTTTTGAAGCTGCGGCTCGCTAAAGCCATGATTGCCGATGGAAAGAGAGAATCCCATGCATCTTTGATACCAGTTTCCAGCGCGTCGCGTCTTGTTTCGCGGCCCTGATCGTGGCTGTAGCCACGACTCTGGAAAACTATCTAGCGTTCAAACGCGAGGGTCCGCCGGCAAATGGATGCCGGGAGATAAAGGCGAAGGCGCGCTCGCTACTTGGTCGTCGTCTTATTCTCAAATAAGAAGAGTCCGCTCTTGCCGCCCACCGCGAAATCGAGATCCCCGTCGCCGTCGATATCTGCGACTCCGATCTCAATGCCCCCACCGGTGCGCCCACCGTAATCGATCACATGCTTGGCCCAATCGACGGAGTGGGTAGCAGGATCGAGTAGCCGCTCGTACCAATAGACGCCTAGCGGCTCGCGTGCTCCGGGATCGTGCCCGTTATGCGCCATGTAGCGTTTTCCGGTCAATAAGCCTATATTCCCGGATTTTCGAAAATCCACAATCGTCATGGCGTGCGGCTGCGACCAGCTGTCGTCGATCACATGCTTCACCCACTTGCCGTCACTCGTGTGCTCCAGCCAGAAAACGCCGTACCCATGCGCCATCGACGACACAATATCCGGCCGGCCATCCTCGTTCACGTCGCGTACGTACATAAAGCCGAGAGCGTCCTCGAAATTCCAATCCGGATGAAAGGTCCAGTTGCCCTGCCGCGGATCGGCGGGAGCCTCCAACCAGCCCTGCGGAGTGAGGATGTCGTTGCGGCCGTCGCCGTTTACATCGCCGACTCCAATCCCGTGCCCGTAGCTGTGGTCGCTGACAACGTGCTCCACGATTCCGCCGTGTTTATCCCGTTCGTACCAGGCAACGGAACGCTTGTCTCCGAACTGGGGCAGAATCTCATCGGCCTTACCATCGTTATCAAGGTCAACCAGGAAGGAAAACTCGATCGGTGACCCAGTCGTGATGGAATGCTTTTTCCACATCTCCCCTGTGCGTCCGGGGTTTCGCCACCACGCTAGTTCCTTGCTATACCATCCTGAGGTGACGAGGTCCACGTATCCGTCCCCGTCCACATCAAGAGGCAACGTCGAGAGATCGTCGATGTAGTTGTTGGTGTATAGGAGCTCCCGGAAATGGTGCTTGGTCCAGCCGGGCGCCTCATACCAGTACTCGCCCGACACCAGATCGAGCTTCCCGTCACGATTGATGTCGGCGAAAACCGCGGTTTCTGAAGATCCGAGGTCGATGGTGTGTTTTTCAAAAGGGATCTCGTCGGGCCGGCTGGCAGAGCGGCCTGTTGCACAGAGAAAAAGCAGAGCGCACGAAGCAACTGTCGGATACCAATTACGAAACATACAGACTCGATCCTTCCGCTAGCACCAGTTTATGGAGCGTACTCTTCTTGCTAGCGCTTTTCAGTGTTCCGGAATTTTGGACTCCGGAAAAGCTGCCAGATAAGTGTCACCGTTATATCCGAGTTCCTGGAGTAGCCCTATCCGTGAAGTGTAGTACCCGTCTGCGGTCAGGCTTTTGATTGCCTTGAAGAAAGCAGCATCGCTTCCATCAACGTCTTGCTTGGGAGGCGCTCTCTGTTCGGCGGCTTCACTGAGCGAGGTAAGGATCTCAACCTGTTGCGCTTCGGTCAACTGCAGAAAGGCGCTGCTGGGGAACCTGGATGCACTCATTGTGTCTAAGCGTGGCAGTCCTTGGCGAAAGATGCCCTGCAGCTTCGGATCCTCGTTTACCACCAGGTCGATGTATTGTGGAACGCCGGCGGCTGCAGCGCCAGGAGTTTCGCTCGGTGGAATGATGAGGTCCGCCAAGCGGGAGATCACCAACAGCTCCGCTGGGGTGAAGAACCGCGGGGCAGCGTCCGGCTTACCTTCCTGGAACGCCGCTTCTCCGGAGGGATGGACGTGCTGACCGTAGAGTTCGTTGGCGGAAAACGGGAACGCGCAAGTAACACCGACGGCTCCAATAATTTTGAGGGCATCGCGCCGGCTTTTCATCAAATCTCTCCCTTCTTAAAACGATCGCTGATGTGATCGGCGGAGCGCGCTGCCAAGGCCATGATGGTCAAAGTCGGATTCTTTTCTGAAGAGGAAGGGAAGACGCTGCCGTCCACCACATAAAGATTGGAAACGTCATGACTTCTGCAAAATGCATCAACAACCGAGGTGCGCGGATCACTTCCCATGCGGCAGCCCCCTAACTGGTGATTAAAAGTGGGCTCTTCAAAATTGGAAACAGAGAGAACTTCTCCGCCCGCTCGCTCGAGGATGTCTACCGATGCCTTGGTCATGGCTTCGTATATCTTTCTTTCATTTTCCTGTTGCACCGCGACTGCTTTCACCGGGTACAGGCCGTACTCATCCTTAACCGACTTATCCAATTCAACATAGCTCTGGTCATTGGGAATCATCTCGCCGAAGCACTGAAAGCTGACGTAAGCCGGAAAACGTTGCTTTACCGACTTCTTGTACGTGGCGCCGAAGCCTGGGACTTCTTTGGCCCATCCAGTTGTGCGTCGAATACCGGTGTAGATCTGCACTCCATAGCTGCGTGCGTAGTCTCTTTTTTGGCTGTGCATGTAGGAGGGCAGGTAAGCGTGGTCAATAAAACCTTCGTCATTTACCACCGGCCGTCCGATCATCTCCGTCAAGAAGCCTTCAACCCCTGAGTTGAAGTGAGGAATGAAGTTGCGGCCGAGCTGGCCGCTGGAGTTTCCCAGCCCTTTGGGATAGAGTCGCGACTCAGACATCAGCAGCAGTCCTATGCTCTGTATGCAGGCGCAGGCGACGGCGACTGCGCGCGCGTGGACCACGCCCTCCTGGCCCGTAACCCAATGAAGATAGCGCACTCCGGTAGCGCGGTTTTCGTTGGAAACCATAACCTCACGCACAACCGAGTTTGGAAAAACGGTGAGGCGACCGGTCTTCATGGCTGGGGCCAGGTGGACGTCAGCAGAGTTGTACTTTGCCGCGACATCGCAGCCCCCCATGCAGTTTCCACAATAATGGCACGCAGGTCGGGTTTGGCTCGCCTTGGTGAGCGTTGCCTTCCGCGTATGAATGATTGGTATGCCTAGTTCCTTAGCCCCGCGCTGCAGCAGAAGATCTCCCACTTTCAGGGGTGGCGGTTCCATGTAGATCCCGTCGGGAAGATCTTCCAGGCCGTCACGCTTTCCGCAGATACCGACTTCCCGCTCGATCCGGTCATAGTACGGAGCCATATCGGCGTAGTCGATCGGCCAATCGGCTCCTGCACCGTCGATGGTGTAGCCCTTGAAATCGCGATGGCTTAAGCGCAGGGCCACTGCGTTCCAGAGCATCGTCTTACCGCCCACGCCGCGAGCGCGCTCCGAGCCAAAATCGGGCTTACCTGTCTTCACGGTGGGGATGTGCCGGTTCGGATAATCAAATGGAAGAGCATGCGTGTTGAAGTCGGTGCGAGTATTCCTGGGCGGACCGCCCTCGACCAACGCAACGTTTACCCCTCGTTGAGCCAGATGGCCGGCAAGCGTGCCTCCACCTGCGCCCGAGCCAACAATGCAAACATCGAAGACCTGGTTTGCCATCTCACCTCACGACCAGTCGTCCTACTTCATCGTCTGGAGGTTGCCACGTGCACCGGTCCACTATACAACCCAGCGACGGAGGCTTAGGGAGGGAGTCCGTAAGTTTGGGAAGAGTTTGTGCGGTTCAGGCCTAATGAGCCAACCGGGGGAAGCGGTGAAATTGAGGCGGGTGATCTCTTGCGCATCAGCCCCCCGCGCAGGAGGTCGTATCCTTCGCCCCTCCATACCACCCGGTTGCCAAGATAACTTGCACCCCAAAAGAAGAAACCTAACAGGTCCCGGAGAGGATACAGTAGGGCGTTACGCCAGAGATCAGGCTCGCGAACCACCAAGCCGCCCACCAGGACTGCCAGGGCTACGCGGGTCGCCCAGCTCCAAGCGACAAATAGAGCAGATAGCAGCGGGCGGTGAACGCTCAGGGCAGCCACGGCTGCCAGCAGTCCGTAGGGCGCGCTGAACGTGAGCACGGTGCCAACATGTCCCTTGGGGCGATAAAATCGGGTGCCTCTCATCCAGCGAATCTGATGGCGTGCTGACGAGACAAAGGACGTATTCAAGATATGGTGCTCGATGGAGTGCGTCGATAAAACCACCTTGTGTCCATGTGCTGCCACGAGGTTCCCGAGGATGAAATCGTCACCGTGGTGTTCGCCGATCGCGCTGAAACCGCCTGCGCGATCAAGGCAGTCCCGGCGGACAGCCATAGTTGGCCCAAGAGCAAAGTTCATCCCTTCGAGCATCTCCGCCACCAGCACACCAGAGGACATCTCCACCGACATGCCCACCGCTTCGAGGCAGGACCAGAAACTGCGCTTCTCTGCAGACGGCAAGGCCACTCCCCGGTAGAGGCAGGTCACCAGGCCTATTCGGTTATCGGCAAACGGCGCGACCACGGCGCGTAGATAGTCAGGGGTCACCGACACGTCGCTGTCGCTGATCACCAGAATCTTGTGCTCGGCGGCTCGCTGCATATGTTCGAGTGACCAAACCTTGGCATTTGCATATGGGGGCTCACCGCAAGTGAGGAATTTTGTTGGAACATGCGGATGGCGCGCCGCGACGCTCATGGCGACCGCTAGGGCCGGGTCACGATCGCTGCGCGCGCAGAAGAGAATTTCAAACCGCGGGTATTCCTGGTGGAAAAAGGTTTCGAGGCGGAACTCAAGCTCTTGCTCCGATCCATGCAACGGCTTAAGAAGGCTAACAGGAGGTGTGAATTCGCGGGATTCGGCGGTCCGCCGGCGCCAGGCAAAATGCAGCGCTCCCCACACCACCAACAGGGTATAGATGGTCGAGGTAGTGAGGCCCAGCAGGCCTAGAACCAGCAGAACATGCATCATGCTTCGACCTCATCCCAGGGCACAGTCGCAGTTCGATGGAGGACAGGACCAACTACTATTTCTCAGGTTCAAAATCGAGATATGCGAAATTCATATTACCTCCCGATACCACGTGCATGGTCAGTACATTGACCCCCTTGGGTAGTTTCACCTCGACCAAATTCTTCATAATGTTCCAGTGGTGCCACTGGCGCCAGGCGATGGGGTCGGCAGCGTTGTTGGTCGAAGATACGTTCAGCGGCCCGGTGAGCCGTTGTCCGTTGAGGTCAAATGATATCTCTCCACCGCGGTTTGAAGTATAGAGAAGATCGACGGTATAGACGCCTGCGCGCACGACTTCTATCGTCAGGTTGAACCATTCGCCCGGCTCGGTCCAGCCTACATAAAGTTGCCCCTCGGACGGTTGCACCAGGTTGTAAGGATTGTTGTCAATCTGATCGTGGAACTTGGTGTAAGAGGTGTCCACTCCTTCGTTCATGCGGAACTCGTTTAAATAAGTCCCATCGGCCGGGTTCAAACCACCGCTGCCGTTATTCTTCGCATCGGTGTCGTGGTAAGCGATCCCTTCTCCCCCGACATCGTAGTAAGCGCAGAATACCTTCCCCGGAATACGTTGGGGTCCGCCCTGATATTTGCTGTTGTGGAACGGCTTGCCATGGTATTGGCTAGTCTGTCCGAAGATGGCCGAAGGCAGGCAAAGAACACCCAGCAGAAGGAACGAGCGGCATGATCCTGTTGACTTACCCATGATGTAGGTCCTTTCCCAATGTTACTGACTTCCGCGGAGTGGTCATCCTGAAGATCGCAGTTGCGCCCTTGAATGGGTATAGCATGCTCGAGCAGAAGGCGTGAAGTTATGCATTAAAGTTATGTATTGAAGAACAACCGTTTGTCTAGTTGGGACTCCCAAACTTTCCGCTTGACAATGCCTGGAGACGCGGACTACCGTTTCGCCTGCCAACCCCCTCTGCTTCAAAGTTGGATTGTATTGGCGATTCTTCTGCGACAGGAGGCACGTGGCAGAAGTTTAAAGAAGGCCAATAGTCACTGGTGAAGGTCAACGGCAAGTGCAGAGTGCTGCCGTCCGAATAGGTGTCGTCCTGGGTGCTTCAAAAGCTCGTTTAGTGCTGCGGAGACGGTCATGAGAAAGTCAGTTCAAGTTGTTCTCGCATTTTGTCTTCTGCTGTGTGTCGCTGGTATAGGTCGCGCGCAAAATACTAACTCGGTTGACATCCGCGGCACCGTAACGGATGCATCCAAAGCTCTCTTGCCTGACGTGACCGTCACAGTCACCAACGACGACACGGGAGCGAGCAAGGACTTCGTAACTAACGGCGAAGGGATTTACGACACCGTTTCGACTTTGCCGGGAAACTACACGATCACCTTTACCAAGCAAGGTTTTGAGAAGCTCGTGCATGGCCCAGTCCCACTGCAGGTTGGCGAGGCCACGGTCGACGCCACGTTGAACGTGGGCTCGACTACGCAGCAGGTTACCGTCTCGTCCGATGTGCAGGCGATGCATACCGAGAATCCTGAGGTGGCAAACACCTTCAACGCGACCGCCCTGGAATCTTTGCCCAACGTTACGCCTAATTGGCAGAACTTCGTGAAGATGCTACCCGGTGCCTCGGGCACTCCTAAGTCCAATGCGGGATCGTCGAATCCGGGGGTGGCGATGGCCATCAATGGAACCCTACCCTACTACTCCAGTTACTTGGTTGATGGGGGAACAATCAGGATGCCGCATAGTGCTAATATCAACAGCCAGATTACAGAATCCATCGCGGAAGTCAGTATCGTTGCGACGTCCTTCTCAGCCCAATATGGCAGCGGAGGAAATGTTTTCAACCTGATTAGCAAAACAGGTTCGAACCAATGGCACGGCGTAGCTTATGAGTATCTCCAGAATGACGCTCTGAACGCGAGAGACTACTTCAATTCGGGGGCCAAGGCAAGCCTGCGGTTCAACAACTTTGGCGGATCATTCAGCGGGCCGATGCCGAAGTTGAAGGACAAGATGTTCTTCTACTTCGATTACGACCAAATCACAAAGCCAAACCAATCGACGCAGATCGCCACCGTACCTACTGCCGCCATGCAACAGGGGTATTTCGATCCTGCCGTCTTCGGGGTGATCGACGATCCGACCACCGGGCTGCCGTTTCCGGGAAACCAGGTTCCAGCCGACCGCTTTGATCCGGTGGCTGTCGCCATTCAGAAGTACTTTCCGGCGCCAAACATCGCGGGACTAGTAGCCAACAATTACCGCTACCTGCAGACGGGCAGCAGCCCTCAGCGAATCACGTTCGGACGCCTGGACTACAACCTGAGCGACAAGAACCGAATAAATTTCACGATCCTGGTGCAGGCGAATCCGGCGAACCTGACCCTGAATTCAGTTGCTCCTATCAATACTCAGGTGAGTTCGGGCGAAGGAATTTCAGCACAGGTCACGGACGTTTATACCTTTAGCCCAAAAATAGTAAACGAGGCACATTATTCATTTGCCAGGGGGGGCAATTGGTTTCTCCCCGGCAGCTTGAACAAGGGTTATCCCGCCCAACTGGGCTTGCAGTTTTCGAAAGTGGATATGTTTCCCAACATCACCATTGACGGAATCGGCGGCAATAACAACACACTCAACCCGCAGACGAACGCGATCTATATTCAGAATGCTTTTGATTTGTCAGACGTAGTAACGATGATCCATGGCAAACACATACTGCACTTCGGTGCGGACCTTCTGATGGAACAGGATAACTCCACTCCTTGGGGGAATCTCAATGGGGCGAGCCTGACATTTACTGGCCAATACACCTCTCCCAACTCCAATGTCGGCTATTCGGACTTTTTGCTGGGGGATGTCCAACAGTGGTCCGCCCTTGATCAGGGATCAGAGGGAATGCGGTCCAAACTTCCGGCAGTATTTGTTCAAGACGATATCAAGCTGCTCTCCAATCTCACGATAAACCTCGGTCTGCGGTGGGAGATCCACGGCGGGTTTAGCGAGCAGAATAACAAGGCAGGCAGCTTCGATCCCACCCTCACCAACCCCGTCACCAATACTCCGGGGGCCATTTGGTTTGCCGGCGCCGAAGGACGAACCAAGGCGATCGCGACTGTTTATGACAACGTTCTGCCTCGCCTCGGTTTTGCTTGGGCGCCGTCGCCCGACTGGGCTGTACGGGGTGGCGTGGGCGAGTATGCAACCTTGTGGAGCATGGACGTGGACGGTTCCCCGATTGGCTTCGGGAGCGCCAGCACGGGGAGCATCTCCGCCAATCCGGGCCAGGCGCCGGTGGTATTACTCTCCGGTTCTGGTACGAACCTGCCCTATCTCCCACCCAGCAGGGATGCCGGTGCCTATAACGGTCAGGGTGGTGGAAACATACCGTATATGCCCTACCACACACCGGTCAGCAAAATTTGGCAATGGTCGCTGGCCGTCGAGCGCCGCTTGCCTGCGAATATGACTGCCGAGGCCGCTTATGTCGGCAGCCATGGATCAGGGCTACAATTTCAGGCGGATATTAACCAGGTACCGGCAGATAAGCTTGGGGGTGGTCAGGTTGCGCGGCCATTTCCACAGTACCTAGGCATCGGGCCCTCCGTCCCGGGCGCGTTGACCGGCTTGTACAGCAATATTTCGAACTACAACGCCATGCAGCTGTCACTTCGGAAGCAGATGGGTTTCGGACTGCTTGCCGATGTTAATTTCACCTGGAGCAAGATGCTCGACGATCAGGATACGTCGGGTTGGGGCAGCCACTACGGCGATGCCTATTATCAGGATGCCTACAACCCGGGAGCGAACTACGGGGCCTCGAATTTCAATTCGCCCAGGATGTTCAAAGGCTACCTGGTGTATATGCTTCCCATTGGAAGTGGGCATCAGCTCATGAACCACGGTATAGGAGATGCGGTGCTCGGCGGGTGGAAGGTTTCCTCCATATTCCTTTGGAACGCAGGAACCCCGTTCACTCCGATCATGTCCTCTGCCACCAATGCGGGTGCGCTGGATGGGTTCTGGTTCCCCAATCGCGTGGGCAATCCGAAAGCCACGAATCAATCGATTAATAATTGGTTCAATCAGCTCGCCTATGCGACGCCGGCAAATAATACATTTGGTAACGTCCGGCGCAACTCGCTCTACGGACCGGATCTTAGCGACATTGATTTATCGATCGGTAAGACCTTCAACATCCCGAAGTGGGAATCGGCGCACTTCGAGATTCGCATGGATGCCACAAATTTCATCAACCACCCGAGCTTTAATCTCCCCAATAACCAACTCAGCGCGGCGTCTCTTGCCTCAGGCGTCGCGAATCCAAGCGTGGGCCAGATCACGTCGACCACGCAAACCGGTCGCACCATGCAAGCCTATGGCAGATTCTTCTTCTAGGAGCAGAATCTGGAAGGGTATTTCAGAAGAAGGACGGCGGTATCCGCCGTCCTTCTTTTATTGTGGGCGGCGAAGCGGTTATCTGATCTCGCTGATGAGGGTCGTGGCCGGAACCGGAATCAGCGCAGACATCGTGGCAGCGTTCGTTCAGGCCGCTTCCATAGACAATGCTTGACAAACAAGGTGGGCGCTGTTTTCATCGTGTCTGCACTAAACAATCGTTTGTCTAATCGATTTACGGGTATCTGGCATAGGAGGCTTCATGAATTCGCGGCTCGCCTTTACGTTGTGTGCGGTCCTGCTTTGCCCGGCAATATCGGCGAAAGCGCAGGACCCGGGGGAGGCTCGGCTGTGGTTGACGACTCCGGATCGATCCCAATTGCTGACCCTGCAGAAGGAGCCCTTACACTTTTCCGCATCCGCCAGTACTCTTCCCACGATCGAGGTGAACGACGACCAGCAGTACCAATCCATGGATGGTTTCGGTTTCGCCTTGACCGGCGGGAGTGCGCAGCTCCTCATGCGCATGGAGCCGGCTCAAAGAGCTGCACTGCTAAAAGAACTCTTCGCCACCTCGGAAGAGGATATTGCCGTCAGCTACCTGAGAGTTAGCATCGGGTCATCCGATATGAATGCCCAGGTATATTCCTACGATGATTTGCCCGAAGGTCAAACAGATCCAGAAGTGACGAAGTTCAACCTGGGCCCTGATCGGACGGACGTTATTCCCATTCTTAAAGAAATTCTGGCCATCAATCCCCATATTCGGATACTCGGCTCACCATGGTCTGCTCCAGCCTGGATGAAAACGAACCAGAATTCGAAGGGAGGCAACCTGAAGCCGGAGTTCTATGGAGCGTATGCAGAGTATTTTGTGAAGTACATCCAGGCGATGAAAGCCGAAGGTATCCCCATCGACGCAGTCACGGTTCAGAACGAACCTTTGAACCCGAAGAACACTCCGAGCATGGTGGTATTCGCCGCACAGGAGGATACATTTATCGCGAAGTATCTGGGGCCTGCCTTCCACAAGGCGGGAATCGATACAAAGATACTGCTCTACGACCATAACGCGGACGCTCCCTCGTATCCCCTATCGATCTTGGCAGACCACGAAGCCAGCAAGTTTGTCGATGGCATTGCCTTTCACTTATATGGCGGCGACGTCTCCACGTTAACGAGAGTGCACGATGAATACCCGAACAAAAACCTTTATCTTACCGAGCAGTCGGTGACTGAAGGGCCCGGCGATCCGCTCGGTATTGCGGCGGCTATCAATTGGGTCATGATTGGCGCGACCCGGAACTGGAGCAAAAACGTCCTGCTCTGGAATCTTGCGGCCGATCCGAACAACGGCCCGCATACCAACAACGGCGGCTGCACGGGCTGCCGGGGTGCGATCACTCTCGACGGCAACAAAGTAACTCGTAATGTTGCTTATTACACCGTCGCACACCTTTCGAAATTTGTTCCTCCTGGTTCTGTGCGGATCGGGTCAAATGAGCTGGAACAATTGGGAGATGTTGCCTTTCGCACTCCCGATGGGAAGATCGTCCTGGTTTTATCGAATACTCGCAATTTCCCCACGACCGTGAATGTCCGGTACCATGGCAAAGTATTTACGACGACGCTGCCAGAGGAATCGGCAGGAACCTATGTTTGGTGAACGAACGGCACGGAGATGGAAGGCCTTTGGAGCCCGTTTCATCGCCCCATCAGGGGAAAAGGATCGGATCCATGCAGAGCCAGCATAGTTTGACGAAGTTGACCATCGTATTCGGCCTGCTGGCCTTTGCTTTGTTCCCGGCTATGGCCGTTGGCGCGGCCGGCCCGGATTTCGGTCCGAATGTTTTGATCTTTCGCCCATCCATGCCAATGGATTCGATTCAGAAGGCGATCGATCAGGTCTACGCCGTGCAGCAGCACAATGAATTCGGAGCTCAACGCAACGCTCTTTTGTTTCTGCCGGGCGACTACCATGTGGACGTTCCGGTTGGGTTCTACACCGAGGTCGTAGGGCTGGGCGCACTGCCCGATGAGACGCACATCGTTGGAAACGTGCATGCCGATGCCAACTTGCCGAACAACAACGCGACCACCACCTTCTGGAGAGCTGCGGAAGGTTTTTCGGTTACCCCTGCGGGCGGCACGATGCAGTGGGCGGTCTCGCAGGCTATCGCTCTGCGCCGCATGCACATTGCAGGAAACCTGGTGCTCCATCAAAATCGCGGCTGGGCGAGCGGCGGGTGGATGTCAGACGACCTGGTGGACGGCAACGTCGATTCCGGAAGCCAGCAGCAATGGATCTCGAGGAACTGCGAGTGGCGTGCCTGGACAGGCTCAAACTGGAACATGGTCTTCGTGGGCGTGATTCATCCGCCGGCGGGTATGTGGCCGTCACCGCCCTACACCAAGGTCGCGGCAACTCCCATCGTTCGCGAGAAGCCGTTTCTGCAAGTCGATAAAGCCGGAGATTTCAGTGTTCGCATTCCATCGCTCCGCGCCAACAGTGTAGGCATCACCTGGCAGGGTGGCGAAACACCTGGCAGATCCATCCCCATGAGCGAGTTCTACATTGCGCGGCCCAACGTCGACACCGCCGCCACCATCAATGCTCAGCTCGCCAGGGGCAAGAACCTGCTCTTGACACCGGGTATTTACGACCTTGCCTCTGCCATCCGCGTCACCCGGCCCAACACCGTGGTGCTGGGATTAGGCTTTGCAACCCTGCGCCCTACCCATGGCACTCCTGCCATGACAACCGCGGATGCAGACGGCATCATCATTGCCGGGCTGCTGTTCGATGCGGGACCGATTGAATCGCCAGTGCTGCTCGAAGTTGGACCGGATGGAAGCAGGGCCAGCCACAGCAAGAACCCGATCTCCCTCCACGATGTCTTTTTCCGCGTAGGCGGCGCCGCGGTTGGCCGCACACGGATCAACCTGAAGCTCAACAGCAACGACACCATCGTCGACCACACCTGGATTTGGCGTGCGGATCATGGATCTGGAGTAGGGTGGGACCTCAATACCAGCGCCAACGGATTGGTAGTGAACGGCAATGACGTGACGATCTACGGTCTATTCGTCGAACATCATCAGCAGTTCCAGGTCCTCTGGAACGGCAACGGCGGACGAACCTACTTCTACCAATCCGAGATTCCTTATGATCCTCCCGATCAGGCGAGCTATTCGAGTGCACCCGGCGTAAACGGCTGGGCGTCATACAAGCTAGCGAATTCTGTGACCACTCATGAAGCGTGGGGCCTTGGGGTCTACAGTGTCTTTCAGCACCCCGGCGTGTTGCTCAGCCGAGCCGTTGAAACTCCAAGAAGCCCTGACGTGAGGTTCCATGACATCATCACGGTCTGCTTAGGCAACAACGGAGCAATCAGCAACGTGATCAACGACACTGGCGGGCCGACGTCGATTCACCCGCGCGTCGACCGCAAAGTCACTGATTATCCTCAGACAAGCACCGGCGCCAGCCATTAATTGTTTGCTGGTGATGCGCGCAAAGCTCCGCTGCGTGCGCAGTGGCTTCCCCACCAATGGGCGAGAGCAGAACGGGGACGGCGGCGGCCAATGCTCGCCGCCGCCTTTCCCGCAATTAAGAATGCCCCGCAGGAGTTCCTGCCGCCAGCAATACGAGGCCTATGCTGCGCGGGTTAATCTGAGCCGACTTTGTATGCGGGGTCGGTGGCGTGTTGCTCTGCTGCAAAGTCTGCGCAGGTCTGGTTGTAAACATCACCACTATAATCCCGCAGACTGACAAAGCTCGCAGGGTTCTGCTTGCAGTAGACTTTCGCGTTCTCAATAGACTCCTGGACATTGACTTTCGGCTTAATTGTGTTGTCAATGGCGCTCACCTCACTTCTTGCGCAGTCGCGCACTCTGGAAATCAACGCTGATTCTGGGTTTCGAGGAAACATGCTGGTGCGCAGGGTCCTTGTAGGCCGGCAGAGCTGCGCAACCACGATCGTGGCGCTCCTTTGCGCCGATTTCAGTCAGCGAACCCATCTGCTTTTGGGGGAGGCCAACAGCATAGACCTCTTTTTCGAATCGCGAAATCCAAAAGTGGCCCGTTCGCGGATACTATTTCGAACTCCAGCGAAGGAAATTTGCCCAAAAAACGGCACCAGGGGCGGACTCTTTGCAAAACATTAACTGGGCTCGGTCGACGGTAACTACTGGAGGGGTACTAAGGTTCATGCCCCAGCAGCAGGTTTCGCGCGGCGCAGGTAGCTTGATTCGCTATGCCGTCGGATTCTGCACGAGTGGCGCTTTCGCGGGATTTGGGGCCGGGAGCGTAAGATGAAGCTTCATGCCAGATGACGACGTTCGAGAACCGGAAGAAGAAAAACCCGCGGAGGTCGCGACCGACTGGGCCGACCTTCGTGCTCAGGCTGACAAACTCGGCATCACGTTGAGCCAGCTCCAGCAGTTACAGTTTGAAAAAAAGATGAGGCTTGCCAGGAAAGCCCGACCCGGCGTCCCACCCGTCAAAGCGCCCCTGGATAAGCCGTAGCACAGCCGAACCGAGGTCAATCGCCCAACTCTTGAGAATTGCGTTAACATTCCATCACCAGCGAATCCTTTCTGCGCGGATGAGCTTAGCCGATTTCTGAAAAGGTATGGAACAGAAACAGCAATTAGAGCAAACCTCGACTGGAGCGACCTGCCGGGTTTCTCTTTCGGGATTTGACTTGATCAACTCTCCGCGCCTCAATAAGGGAACCGCCTTCTCCGCCCATGAGCGCGACGTATTTGACCTGCACGGCTTATTGCCGCCGCACATAGGAACTCTTGATGAACAGATTGAGCGCCGCACGGAGGCCCTTGCGGACGAATCGACTCCCTTCACTAAATACAGCCTGCTCCGCGATCTGCAGGATACAAATGAAACGCTTTTCTATGCGCTCCTGGTCCGCAATGTAGAAGAGATGCTCCCTCTGGTATACACGCCCACCGTGGGCGAGGGCTGCCAGCGCTTCAGCGAGATATGGAGAAAGCCGCGAGGCTTGTTTCTCAGCTATCCGAATAAAGATCGCATCGATCAGATTCTGAGGCATTCCCGCTACGACGATGTGAAATGCATCGTCGTCAGCGATGGAGAAAGAATCCTCGGACTCGGCGATCAAGGCGCGGGAGGTATGGGGATCCCAATCGGGAAGATGGCCCTTTACACCGCGCTTGGAGGCATTCATCCGGAACATTGTCTTCCCATTTTGCTCGATGTGGGAACCGATAATGAGGACAGGCTCAACGATCCGATCTACATCGGGTGGAGGCATCACCGGGTTCGCGGCGAAGAGTACGACGCTTTCGTAGATGTATTTGTGAATAGCGTGAAGAAGCGCTGGCCACACGTTCTTTTGCAATGGGAGGACTTCGCGGGGTCGAACGCCGCACGATTTCTGGCCCGCTACCGGGACCAGCTATGCACGTTCAACGATGACATTCAGGGCACTGCTGCTGTCGCCGCCGCGACCTTGATCTCTGCCATCAATGTAAGCGGCATTCCACTCGAGCAACAGACGATCGTGATGCTTGGCTTCGGGAGCGCGGGGATAGGTATCACCAATCTGCTGGCGCAGTTCATGCAGGACAAAGGCCTCACGGAGCAGGAAGCCCGCAATCGCTTCTTTGCTATCGATCTCTACGGCCTGATTACGGAGAACGGCAAAGGTGTGCGGCCCGAGCAGCTACCCTATGCGCGCAAAGAACAGGAAGTGCAGAACTGGAAGCAACCGAATGGAGAAATCACATTATTGGACGTGGTCCGCCATGCGAAGCCGTCGGTCCTCATCGGAGTATCTGGTCAACCGGGCGCCTTTACCGAAGAGGCGGTGCGTGAAATGGCAAAGTATTCTGACCGACCTGTCATCTTCCCGCTGTCGAACCCTACATCGCGCAGTGAAGCAACTGCTCTGGACCTGATGGATTGGACGGAAGGACGGGCGCTGATCGGCACCGGCAGTCCGTTCGCGCCGGTGAATGTTGGTGGAAAGAAGGTTCGCATTACTCAGACCAATAACTCGTACATATTCCCGGGGCTCGCGCTTGGTATCGTTGCCAGTAAAGCCAGGCGTGTTACGGATACCATGGTCAAGGCCGCCGCGGAGGAACTGGTTCGCAACCTGCCTACGCAGAAGGACAAGCATGAGGGTCTCCTCCCGCCACTTTCGCAAGCGCGTGAACTCGGTCGCCTGATTGGGATGGCCGTGGGAAGACAGGCGATTTGCGATGGCCAAGCACAAGTTGCAAGCGAAGATGACCTAAAGGGCGAACTCCAGGCGAACTTCTGGGAACCTGTTTATATGCCCTACGAGCGAAAGTAATAAGTCTTTCAGCCGACTCTAATTGCCCAGGTTAAACACGACGTTTATGGTCGTTTCAACCTCAACCGGTTCCCCGTTGAGTAGGTAAGGTTTATAGCGCCAAGAACGGACTGCATCGATGGCAGCTTGCTGCAGCATCGGGGGACCGTTGATCACCCGGAGGTTCTGAATGGCGCCGTCTTTAGCGATCGTTGCCTGCAGCACAACAGTTCCCTGGATGCGCGCTGCTTTTGCAATCGCCGGATATTGCGGCACCGTCTTTTCGAGCAGGTTCCCAGCCATTACCCCGGACGAAATACTCAGCTTAGGGGGAGTCGATGGCTTGACCACGGCGGAGCCTGTTCCGATGTCTCTGAACAAGTCGTTCAATGAACCGCCGCGTGCACCGTCGGCCGTCTCATCCGAACCAATAACACCGACCATTGAAGGTTGAGATGAAGCTGCTTCATGATCGATCTTGATCACTTTAGGGATCTTACTCGGTGCTTGAATCTGATTATCGAGTAACTCGGATCGGACTTGTAGTCTTTGTTGAGTAGCCTGCGGTAGCGGGGCCGATGGTGGCGGCGATGGCGCCACCAGCAGCGCAGCCATAATCTGCACGGGCAGGGCGTCGGGATGCAGTAATGGCCAGATAATGAGTGCGATCAGCACGCTGCAATTGATTAAGACCGCTAAGAAGGACCAATACTTGCTCCTGGTTTTGATCCTATGACTGGACTCCATAAGAGCATCTTCGAACATTGCCCACCTCGAGGATTCGACCTTATGGTGACTTAGACACCAGTCATATATTTCTTGCTTTGCGCTAAGAATTGATTCAGCGCAAACACGAAAAGATATGGGCCACCCGTCCTTCGCCAGGGAGCAGGACGCAGACCTCGGAGGGAGTGAGCATCGAAGCGGCCAAACGGAAGGTCTGGTCAGCGGATGATTGCCCGTTCAGACAAATGAAGGGTCAATCACCGAACGCACAACCTGCACCGAATCTGCCGGGAACTGCCCCAGCCGGGCGTGCTCACGGATCGTCGCCTCATCGGGTGCAATATAGACGCAGTACAGCTTGTCGTCCGTGACGTAGGACTCAAGCCACTGGATCTGCGGGCCGATGCTCTTGATCACGTTGCAGGATGACTGCGTAATGGCAGCAAGTTGCTGATGGTCCAGTTTGCCGGCGCCCGGTATGTTGCGCTCTATAATGAACTTAGGCATGAATATCCTCGAGTCCACCCATGCTACACCAGCGCTCGCTGGGAAGCGCCCGGCAGCCTGGAAAAGCTCTGTTTTAGGGCAAACGAATCAAGTGCCAAAAATGTCATTAGAATGTCATTTGTCGCCACGACGCTCGAAAAGTCCAATGTTTGGAGCACGATAGAGAATGGAGTAAGTGATCGAAAGCAGAGTGGAGATCGTTCGCCATGAGTGAAGAACAGAGCACGATTCTCATCGTTGAGGACGATCCTCGCATGCAGAAGGTGTTGCACCGCATTTTCCATGACGAGGGTTACAAGGTCGAGGTCGCATCCGATGGTCGAGCGGGCGTGGATGCTTTTACCGCCCATCAGCCTTGTGCAGTTGTCCTGGACCTGATTCTGCCGCAATTGTCTGGCCGCGAGGTGTGTAAACGCATCAAGAGCGCTTCGCCCGATACCCCCGTGATCATTTTGAGCGCGGTGAGCGAAGTGGTAGACAAAGTGCTGTTGCTGGAGCTGGGTGCAGAGGACTACGTTACCAAGCCCTTCAGTCCCCGCGAACTGCTGGCGCGGGTACAGGCTTCCATTCGCCGCCGCCGCAAATCCGAACCAGTCTCCACCTACAGGTTCGGAGACTGCGAGATCGATTTCCTCAAGATGATTGCCAGGAAAGGCGGCAAAGTCATATCCCTCACCGCTCATGAGTTCAAGCTGCTTCGGTTTTTCACCAAAAATCCAGAGCGCGTGCTCAGCCGCGACGAGTTGCTCAGTGATGTGTGGGGCTATAACTCCTACCCGACGACGCGAACCGTCGACAATCAGATACTCAAGCTCCGGCAAAAGCTTGAATCGGACCCGGCGAGCCCTCGGCATCTGCAAACAATCTATGGCGCCGGTTATAAATTTACTCCCTGAAGAGCCAGCCACCTGATGCCGTCATTCCGTGGTATCCGAACCCGCGTATTGCTGATCGCGGCGCTGATCGCGGTTACTACGACGGTCACCGGCGGTAGCCTGCTTATCATCGGCAACCGCATCCACCAACATGTCAGCCAGGAACTATCCGACGATCTCACCCATTCGTTGGCCACACTGCAGAGTCTGCAACAACAGCGCCGGGATGCACTGGTCCATGAAAATGCGTTGCTTGCCGACTTGTCGGATCTCAAAGCACTGATGACCACGCATCGACCAACTCACCATCCAGGATGGGGCAACCTTATTCTGGAGGGATAGTGGCAGCGATCTTTTTGCTTTGGCCGACCCGTTCGGCCGAGTACTCACCGTGTACACGAAAGGCAAGCCTTCTTCCCCTGTTCTTGAACAGGCGCTCGAGCAGACGATGGCCCGATCGGGGGAGCATTATCTGATCGCGGATGGCAGGCTATTCGATTTTTCTGTGCAGCCTCTTTACTTCGGTCGAAAAGGCCAGGGAACCCTTCTGGGCTACGTGGTGACCGGCTATGTCATCGATCGCAACGTTCTCAATCTGATTGGCCGCGCATCCGGGAATGAAGTCACTTTCCTCGCTGGCGGGGAGATCATGGCAAGTACTCTGCCACCCCAGCTGCAACAGGAATTGTTGAGCAAATATCAGACGCTTGCACCGGTCGCGGGTGGTCGCCCGAAAGAGATATTGCTCGGCGGAGAACAATTCCTGGGGACGCAGGCAGACCTTTCAGCCGAAGCAGCGCACCCATTGCGGCTGGTGGTGCTCAAGTCATTCGCGCAGGCAAATCGAGTCGTTCACGATACCAACCGGCTCGTCTTATTGCTGGGCGTTGCGGCTATCGTGCTTGGCTCTCTCCTGATGCTGGTGCTCTCGGGCTTCGTTACGCAGCCGCTGGAAATGCTGGCCCAAGGGGTTCGTGCATTTGGCTTTGGAGACCACTCCCGCGCACTGCCTAGCGATGGCACCAGGGAGGTGCGCGAATTAAGTGCCGCATTTGCCCGCATGCGCAACGAGATTATCAATACCAACCGCGCCCTGCTGGAATCAGAAAAACTGGTGACCATCGGGCGCATGGCAAGCTCTGTATCGCACGATCTGAGGCACTATCTGGCCGCGGTCTACGCCAACGCCGAATTTCTCTCCTCGCCCCGTCTCTCTGAAAAAGAGCGTCACGAGTTCTTTGCCGACATACATATCGCCGTGCACGGTGCTACGGAACTTCTCGAGTCACTGCTGATCTTCAGCAAGACTGGTACCGTCTATCATCGCGAGCGCAATTCCCTGGTGAAGATAGTGGAGAAATGCATTTCCCTGCTCAGGGCTCATCCAGAGGCCGAGGGGGTTACCATCCGGATGGAGTGCACAGATTCATCCGGGGGATATGCCATGGTCGACGCGAAACAGATGGAGAGAGCTATTTACAACCTTCTGCTCAACGCGTGTCAGTCAACCCGCAAGACAGAAGGCTCCCGCGAGGTAAACGTCTTGATCGCCCGGTCGGAGAAGATGATTACCTTGACTATTACGGATTCGGGGCCCGGCGTGGCAGAGCACATTCGCGATTCTCTCTTTGATCCCTTCGTGAGTGACGGCAAGCACAGCGGGACAGGTCTGGGCCTGACGCTCGCCAGTTCGGTAGCCAAGGAGCATGGCGGTGCCGTCACTTTGTTGAGCACGCAGCCAGGCGAGACCATCTTTCGACTTTCCTTGTGTACCGACTTTACCAAGGTAGTTACAAATACAACACCGGAACAGCCGGAGACCCCGTCCCCTACAGCAGGAGGGCTAGTACAGTGAATCTCCCAGGATACCGTTTGTTGATACCTATGCTGTTGCTCGCGACAGGATTAGTGGATGCGCAGCAAACGCGAGATAACCCCGCTTCTGCAACCGAGTCGGTACAGTCGCAAGTGGATCGGCTCGCGGAAATGGTGAACCGGGAGCAAGCGGCACTCGAATCCTCGCAACGGCAGATCGAGGAACTCCGCCGCCAGGTTGCGGATTTGCAAGGACAACTCGTTGGGACTCGACAGACACCGCAACCAACACAGGATGAGGCAGTGGCCCGGCTCAACGCCGACGTGGAGAATATCCGCGAACAGCAGCAGGTGCAACAAAGCGAGATCGCTACCCACCAGCAGGACAAGGTCGAGAGCGCATCGAAATTCCCGGTAAAGCTCACCGGCCTGATCCTTATGAACACCTTTGCCAACACCAACGCGGTGGACATCCCTCAGTCGCCCACATGGGCAACTGGTGCAGGCGGGACGACTGGCATTTCCCTACGCCAGACCGTGCTTGGACTCGACGCACGCGGGCCCCATCTCTTCGGAGCAAGTTCCGATGCGGACGTGCGGATGGATTTCTTCGGAGGCGCCGGCCAAGGGGGCGGCTACTCGCAAAATGGTGGCGTCGCACGGTTGCGCACCGCCCATGCTGAATTGGCCTGGGAACGGACGCGGGTCTTCGCCGAGATGGACCGTCCCATTGTGAGCCCCAATACGCCGACTTCCATTACGGCAATTGCCCAACCGGCTCTCTCGTGGTCAGGGAATCTATGGAACTGGATGCCGCAGGTCGGTGGGGAACAGACCATCCGTTTCAACAACTCTTCCCGCATAAGTATGCAAGCTGCCATTGCGGATGTCCCTGATCCCCCGTTACAACAACAGAACATCACCACCCCTGCTCCAGTTGCCAGCCTGGGGGAGCAGAGCCGCTGGCCGGGCACCGAAGCCAGGTTGGGATATGCCCGCGGTACTGACCTCACCGGTCTGCGGGTGGGGATAGGAGGGTACTTCAGCCCTCACACCTTCAGCCAAGATTTTAATTTCGACGCCTGGGCGGCAACGGTCGACTATCGCATCCCGCTCTTCGCGCACCTGGAGTCAAGCGGGAGTTTCTATCGCGGCCTGGCGCTCGGAGGATTGGGTGGCGGCACCTTCAAAGACTATCTCTATGCCGAACAGGGCACCGAATATTACTATCGTCCGCTCGACGATGTTGGGGGATGGACGCAGTTGAAAGCGCGCGCGAGTGAGCGCTTGGAGTTCAACGTCGCCTATGGACTCGATAATGCCTTCGCCCACCAGATACGACCCTATGCCCTCAATGCAACCAGCGCCTATCAGGGCCTCGCGCGCAACTCGACCTGGTTCACGAACGTCATCTACAGTCCGACTGCTTATACGCTCTTCTCCTTCGAGTATCGCAGAATCGATAGTTCTTATGCGATCGGCCCGCACTGGGTCGCGGACGTGTATGGTGTTGCTGGGGGCTACAGGTTTTAAGCGATGCCGACCAGTCACACCAACCGTAGCCACTGTGTGAAGCACATAGTTTTTGCGTGGCTGCTTGGTGCTGCCCTGAAGATGCATTCCCAACAACTACTGGATGTGACTGCGCAAGCTGGACATATGCGGACGCAACCGCCGGCTGCCATCTGGCTTACGCCGCTCCACACGACAAGCATCTCAGCTCCTGCAACGGGCAAGACCTATACCCTCCTGCAAAAAAACAAGCAGTTCTTGCCTCACTTGCTGATCGTGCCCGTCGGCAGTGTCGTGCGCTTTCCCAATGCCGATCCCTTCTTTCACAATGTCTTCTCTGAGTTTGAGGGACGCCGCTTCGACCTGGGCCTCTATGAAGCAGGCTCGTCGAAAGAGGTTACTTTCGGCCGCGAAGGTGTTTCTTACATATTCTGCAACATCCATCCCGAGATGAGCGCGGTCGTGATCTGCGTTATCCACCCCCTTTTATAGCGTGGAGGGAGCAGGGAGGACGTTTTCACATTCCAAACGTTCCCGCGGATGATTACATGCTGCACGTATGGGTGGAGGGCGAGGGCCCAGGGACACCGAATGTCTCTGCGCGCAGAGTACGGATCTCTGCCGATCACACGGATTTGGGAGTCATCCATCTGCCCCAGATTCCGCATGGTCCCGCTCCCCATGACAATGAATACGGTCAGAAGTATGACGACCCGGGAACCTGACATTTATTGAAAAGCCTCCGCCATGGCGTCCGCGTGCATTTTTCTCTTACCCCAATGCGCAGTTATTTCCCTCCGGCTGGTAAATATTGCCTAAGTTTTTTGTTTGGCGTCATTTAGCTTGGCTGCATCCAACAAACGAGAGGACGATAGCATGCCAAACCAAAAGCCTTGTGCCCGATTGGAGAATTGGGCGGTTGTGGAAAGCGCAAACATCGCCACCTATCAAGCGTTGCGGGCAGGAAGCCTGTTGGTCGGCAAGGTGTTCGGCCATCCAAGGATGGGGGAGGGAACATTCATCTTCACCTCTCCGATCGTGCGGTTCGATGAGAAGACCAATATTGCGGAAACAAGAAATACCGCCTATCGCCTCGGCCAGGCCAGCCGCGAATACAAGATCTGGACTGAGGAAAAGGAGCATGCGGGAGCCGCAGCATAAGCGTTACGTGTTCTACAGAATCCGCGGAAGCACTTCTGTCGCCGATCCCAGGACAATCTCGTCGAAGGCGTCGACGTTGAGTGGTTCCTCCGGGCCCACATAGGTGGTAGCTATACCACGCTGGTTGGCGATGTGTACCAGCCCCGCAGCCGGATAGACAGACCCTGAAGTGCCTACAACCAGTATCCGGGTTGCGCGCTCGAGTTCGGCATAGATCCCTTCCATGTCCAGGGGAATTTCACCGAACCACACGATGTGTGGACGAACCGGATTACCGCACTCTGCACACTTAGGCCGATCGGCAGGCAGTCTCGTAGAAGGATCGATCTGGAAAAGGCACGTTGCATTTCACGCAGCGCGATTGGAACAGGGTTCCGTGCATGTGGTGAAGGCGCTGCGTACCAGCGCGCTCATGAAGATCGTCGACATTTTGCGTGCAGAGATAGAAACGATTGCCCAGTTTTCGTTCGATATTAGCTAAAGCCAGGTGTGCGGCGTTCGGCTCTACTGCCATGGCATCGCGGCGACGCATGGAATAGAAGCGCCATACAAGCTCGGGATTGGCGTGCCAAGCCTCAGGTGTTGCCACGTCCTCCACCCGGTGCCCATTCCACAATCCTCCCGATCCGCGGAAAGTTGCAAGCCCGCTCTCCGCGGAAATTCCCGCACCGGTGAGAACGAATAGGTGATCGTCCCGCGTCAGATCCATGGAGTTAGTTAGCCGCAGTTGGGCCGGGGGCATGAACCGCGAACACCCCTGCCGGTACATTGCCGGGGTGCCTGCGCTTTGCTGTTTCTACTGGGGGCATGCCTTCGCGGCACACCGTTGGCACATTCTTCATCTGCTTTGCAAACACCAGGTAGCTTTCGGTTCCAGGACGCAGTGTAACCCAATAACTCGACGGTGAGAGCAGGGACTTTCTCTGCGTGACGATCTGATTCTCCAGAATCTTCACTCCGCACAACAAATTATTCCTTGGCTGCAGGATGGTCTTCGCTGGATCTTTTTCTGCCAGCGTTTTGTCCTGTTCCCAATCGAAATCGCAGCCGTACCGCGTCGCGTCCATATAGGTAAGCTGCAGCAATCCCTCACTCCGGACCATCCGTTTGCTGACCGTATCCACAACCGCCACTTCGGGTTCGGTATGGCGCACATTGGTGGTTGGTTTCAGGCCCGCCTCTGCACCGGCAAGCGCTTGAAACGTATAGGCCCAAAATGCGCGCTTATCGCCATCGCTCAGCGTGGCGAACCGGGGACAGTAGCTTCTTACCTCGCGAGCCACCTTGGGTGACAGCATTTCTGGTGACAACGCCTGCTCGACAACGAGATCCCACTGCGGATCCCAGGACTGTTGCCCTAACTCGTCCTTCTTCTCGGCAATGGGCGTCGCCGGGGCCGGTTTCATTTCCGGCTGAGGTTGAGCCGGTGGGGCCGGTTGCTGGGCGGCCTGGCTGGTGCAGCCTGCGAGCATAAGGCCGATGCACAGGGGAAATCCAGCCATACTCCGCGTTGTGATTGTCCAAGCCATAGTCAGCCAGATTAGATGCAGGTTTTCCCTTCCGCGAAATCAAAAACCTTCGCAAGGACTATCCATGGTTACCGGGGGACGTGGGTGCTTACTGCTGTAACCTCCTGGCTTCCACTGTGCCACGGGGATAGGATTCTTAATTACATCGAGCCAAAGGGATCGTGTGCAGCGACAGAACAGTTTTTCTTTACTATCCCGCCGCCACTTTCTCCTAGGTTCAGCCGCCTTGGCAGGTACAGCGAGCCTATCCGCACTCGACGCCAACTAGGCGACCATCGACACCGCCGCTCCGCGAGGGAAGCAGCGCAAATATGATCGAGATTAGCGACAGTTACGTATTGACCATCCCGGTATCAGACATCACGTTGAACCTGGTGACCGCGTGCAGCGTAGGGCAAAACGGCAAAGGCCGGCTCACATTGACTTCCGCGCAGGGCGCGATTAGATCGAGGCAAAAGAATCGCGTGCAGCGACCGAACGGTTTTTCTCTGTTATCTCGCCGTCACTTCCTCTTGGGATCAGCCGCACTCGTAGGTACAGCATCTGTCTCTGCACTCGACACCAATCCAGCCACGACCGACCCTGCGGCTCCGCGAGGGAAGCAGCGCAATCTCCTTAGCAACGCGTGCAGCCCCGAGAAGCTTAGACAATCACTCATACCGCGAGACAAATACCGGCCATTTCCTACCATTCACGATCGCGGTGCCTGGGATGGACTGCGCGCGGAGACGCGGACCGCCCTGCTTGCAGGTGGGGAAAAATACCTGCGCTACCAATGGCCCGAGATGCCGGCCACCATCTTCCTCGAATACGCAAGGAACGGCAACCGTACCGATTACGAAAACATTCGCAACGCGCGCATCTCTGCCTTGCAGGCTTTGGTATTTGCCGAGTGCGTCGAAAATAAAGGCCGCTTTCTTGATGACATTACCAACGGAGTGTGGGCAACATGTGAAGAGAGTTTCTGGGGTGTACCTGCCCACCTCTACATTCAGAAAGCCGACCTGGGGCTGCCGGATCCAAATGATCCCATCGTCGACCTCTTCGCCGCTCAGACGTCCGCGCTGCTGGCCACATCGGTCTACTTGCTCGATTCGACTCTGGACAGCCATCTCACCTCTCATCCGCGAACGCGTTTATTTCGAGACCGAGCGTCGCATCCTCGATCCGCTTCTGGCAAAGAACTTCATGTGGATGGGCTTGGCGGGCGGCAAGCCGCGACACGATCTTCCCTGGATTGCAGTGACAGAGGGTAAGGTACAGCCGGTGAACAACTGGGATTCATGGATATGTTGGAATTGGCTGACAACAGCTCTTTTCGTCGATAGAGATGAAGACCGCCGCTACAAGAGTGTTGAGAAGATCACGCTTTGCCTGGATAGGTTCATCGACAGTTACCCCGACGACGGCGGTTGCGAAGAGGGTCCCGGATATTGGAATGTGGCTGCGGGTGCGATGTTCGACGCGCTCGAGCTTTTCTATTCTGCTACCTCGGGGGCGGTTGATATCTTCGGCCATCCGCTCATAACCCAAATGGCTCTCTATATGAATCGCGTCCACATCGCAGGGGAATATTACCTCAATCAAGGAGACGCCAGTCCCATCATTCACCTGGATGTGGACAAGATGTATCGCTTCGGAAGAAGGCTGAAAAATCAGGATTTGATATCACTTGCCGTGGCCAGCATGCCGGCCGCCTATCGTCCCGACACTCTCCCTGCGATCTTTAACGAGGCGGAGCTGCGCGCACAGCCGCCAGCTAAAGCAAGGCTGTTGCGTGACACCTGGCTGCCGGACACCCACATCATGGCTGCCAGGATTAAGGCCGAGTCAGTCGACGGCCTCTACCTGGCCTGCATCGCAGCCGACAACGGTAAGAGTCACAGTCACAACGACACTGGAAGCTTCTGGGTTTATTCCCAGGGATGGCCCGTGCTCATCGACATGGGCCAGGAGACGTATCAAAAGAAGAGCTTCGATGCCCACCGCTACGAAATACCTTCGATGCAATCCGCCTATCACAACCTGCCGACCATTGGCGGCGTGCAGCAGGGGGTGGGGCCCACGTTTCGAGCTACCGACCTTGCCTACGAGTCCAATGACCGTGCGGCGCAGCTTGCTATGGAGCTGGCTACGGCTTATCCCCCGGAATCGCGATTGAAGAGCTGGCGCCGCTCAGTTAAGCTTGATCGAACCAGCAATATGATCGAAATCAACGATAGTTACTTGTTGACTATGCCGGTACCAGATATCGCCTTGAACCTGATGACCGCGTGTAGCGTAGCGCAAACCGGAAAAGGCCAACTCAAATTGACCTCCACGCAAGGCGCGCCGCCGACCTTGATTTCCTTCGACCCAAATCTCCTGACTGCGAGCATCGAGACGATTCCTCTGGAGAACGCAGAGCTGAAGCGCAATTGGGGGAACCAGATCTTTCGTATTCAATTGAAGACGCCCGGCAAGACCATCAGGCCAATTGAAGCTGACAATTTCCACAGTTTGAGGCACTTTCCAGCTCAGGCGTAGTCTTCACGGTATGGAGTGAAGACGTCCAGAACCTCGGAGTCTTCCTTTGCGGAAGCCTGATGTTCGACATTGCCTGGGACCAGGAAGCTGTCTCCCGCGGTCGCCTCGAGGACCCCGCCGGGATGCTGGAACGTGAGATGGCCGCTGACGATATACACCAACTGTTCGTGCGGATGGCTGTGCCTGGCGCCGACCCAACCCTTCTTCATCCTATGCCGGACGAGCATCATACCCGGGCTATAGGACATGACCTGCCGCCGAAGTCCCGGCTCCGGGTTCGACATCGATTCGTCCTCTGTGTGCATTACCTCGATTGCGCTCAATGCCATGCATTCTCCCTTTTAGAAAGTTCTACCGCGCCATCCAGCCGCCGTCGACCACCAGCACTTCACCCGTGACGTAGTCGCTCGCGGGCGACGCGAGAAACACGGCCGCTCCCGCAATATCTTCCGGCTCTCCCCAGCGCGCAGCCGGAATGCGGGCCAGGATTTGGCTGTTTCGCACTTCGTCCTCGCGCAGCGCAGTAGTATTTCCTGTGCGGAAGTATCCGGGCGCGATTGCGTTCACCTGAACGTTGCGTCCTGCCCATTCATTGGCCATCGCCTTGGTCAATTGCGCCACGCCGCCTTTCGACGCCGCATAAGCCGGCACGCGAATTCCGCCTTGAAACGACAGCAGGGAGGCGATATTGATGATTTTTCCCTGGCGCCGTTCCAGCATGCTGCGGCCGGCGAGTTGGCTTAACCGGAAGACGCTGTTCAAATTCACCTGGACCACAGTCATCCACGCCTGCAAGTCATGGTTTTCGGCTGGCTCTCGATAGATGGTGCCGGCATTGTTCACCACTACATCCGGTGCGCCCATGGCTGCCAACACCGCTTGATACAGCGAGTCCGCGCCGTCCGGTTGGCTAAGGTCGGCGGCGAAACTTTGCGATGCGCGTCCCAGGGAACGAATCTGTTCGCTCGTTTCCTGCGCAGGGCGGCGATTGCCATGGCATGCGACCGACGCTCCCGCCTCAGCCAGCGCGATCGCGATGGCGGCGCCAAGCCCGGTTGCAGACCCCGTGACCAGGGCGAGCTTTCCATCGAGACGAAACTTGTCGAGAATTCCCATCGTTTGCCCGCCTCTTCTTACATTAGCAACCAGTCGACGATCATTCTTTTTGTTTCAGAAAGAGCTTGTCAACGTCCGCAGAGTCGCGGGTTAAAATTGATTTGTAAAGCTGCTTAAGCAATATGCCCGAACTAGTACAGATCGGATCCCGGTCTTCGCCACCCTTCAACACGGTGTGCTCTCCGCAGCGCTCGCATGCGGTTCTGTGGCTCCAGGTCGTTACGCTGGCATGGATGCTCATTGAATGCGGAGCATCTCTCTATGCGGCAGCAGCCGCTCACAGCCCGGCGATGCTCGCTTTTGGCTCGGATAGCCTGGTTGAATTGCTATCCGCCACGCTTGTGCTGGTGCAATTCTCCTCACCGAAAATGGTTTCCGAAAGGAATGCAGGGCGAATCGCCGGAGCGTTGCTTTTCGTTCTCGCCTTTGTCGTCGTATTTACGGCTCTGCTTTCTTTGCTGTTTCACACGCGACCTGAAACGAGTCACCTGGGCATGCTGGTTACTATCGCCGCACTCATCGCGATGCCCATTCTAGCGACACTGAAACGCAGAGAAGCACGCCGTACCAATAATGTTGCGCTGGCGGCCGATGCTGTTCAGTCAGCTACTTGCGCCTATCTGGCCCTTGTCACCCTGACCGGTCTGACGGCGAACGCGGTCTTTCATATTCCGTGGGTAGATTCGCTCGCTGCCCTGATTGCTGTACCAATCCTCCTGCATGAAGGGCGGTTGGCCTGGCAGGGTCACGCTTGCGGTTGCTGCTGAGCCCGTCAGCTTAGAGTAAAAAACACCGCGCATAAGAAAAGTAATAGCGAAACCATAAAGGCTGCGGTAAACTACACCAGAACGAAGGACAGGCGCTATGTTAATCAACCGACAGACGCAATACCTCGCCCAACCCGTCCAGCCTTCCGGCGTATCGGACTTTGCCGGCTTGAAGGATGTAGAGCGCCCCTAGCGCCCTTCGTTAACGGATTTACGAAGGCCCTGAGGCGCAGCCTCAGGGCCTTTCTCATTTCGGGAACAGAACCTGAGGCAACTCCCTTTGTTGAGCCATCCGGCTCCAACTCATCGCTGAGGCGCAGATGCCTCGCGATCTACCAGTTGTCCTGGTGAGTGATTTATGCGTGTTTCTCGAAATAACCAAAACGTGATGCGCGACGTGCTGGCCTTCCTTCTTCGCCACTGGCGACGCGAGGCATGGCTGGTTACCGGCGTCGCTTGCTCCATGGTGGTAGCAACGATTGCCGACCTGTTCATGCCAGTCTTCGCCGGCCGCATGGTGGATGCCATTGCCATGCACACCACTACCCGCAGTCAGTCGTTGCATGCCGCATTGTCCGCGTTGGCACCATGCTGTTGCTGGGAGGTATCCTGGTCGCCGGACGCCACCTATCGCTGATGGGCATCAGCCGGCTCACCATACGGTTGATGGCGCGCCTGGCCAGCGATGCGTTCTATCGTGTGCAGCGATTCTCGACGGACTGGCACGCCAACAACTTCGCCGGCTCGATTGTCCGTCGTGTCACGCGCGGCATGTGGGCGGTGGACCTGATGGACGACACACTGCTGCTGGCCTTACTGCCGGCGTCGCTGGTGCTGGTCGGCAGCGCGCTCGTGCTGGGTTCGCATTGGCTCTCGATGGGCCTGATCGTGGCCACTGGTGCGACGCTCTATGTCGGCCTTTCCATCGCACTGTCGCTGAACTTCGTCTCGCCCGCGGCCCGGCTGTCGAACGCGCAAGACACGCTGGTGGGCGGCTCCCTGGCGGATGCTGTGACCTGCAATGCGGTGGTCAAGTCCTTCGGAGCCGAGGCGCGTGAAGATGCGCGCCTTGGCCGCGTGCTCAACAAGTGGAGCCGTCGCACCTATCGTCACTGGACCAATGGCACCTGGAGCGGAACGACGCAGATGATCGTGCTGCTCTGTCTCCGGGGTTCGGTGACGCTGTATGCGATCTGGTTGTGGTGGCAAGGCCGCGCCACGCCGGGCGGAGTCACCTTCGTGCTCACCAGCTACTTCATCGTGCACGGATATTTGCGCGACGTGGGCCAGCACGTGGCCAACTTGCAGCGCAGCGTGAACGAGATGGAAGATCTGGTCGAGATGCACGTGCTGCCGCTGGGCGTAGCAGACCGGCCGGATGCAGAGCCGATCCGCATTGGTAAGGGTGAGGTGGTCTTCGACCGCATCACGTTCCGCTACGGTGCGCATACTGAGCCGCTCTTCCACGACTTCACCTTGCGCATCCAGGCGGGTGAACGCGTGGGCCTGGTAGGCCACTCGGGCTCCGGCAAGACCACCTTCGTCAAGCTGTTGCAGCGGCTCTACGATTTGAATGAGGGCCGCATCCTGATCGACGGGCAGGAGATTGGCCGGGCGGCGCAGGTCTCCTTGCGCTCGCAGCTCGCGCTGGTGCCGCAGGAGCCGTTGCTCTTCCATCGCTCGCTGGCGGAAAACATCGCCTACGCGCGTCCGGAAGCATCGGCAGCGGAGATCGAGCGTGCAGCGCAACTGGCCAATGCGCACGACTTCATCATTCGCCAGCCGAAGGGCTATGCCACGCTGGTTGGTGAGCGAGGAGTCAAGCTCTCTGGCGGGGAACGCCAGCGGGTGGCGCTGGCTCGTGCCTTTCTGGCAGATGCGCCGATTCTGATTCTGGACGAGGCCACATCCAGTCTCGACTCTGAATCGGAGGCGCTCATCCAGGAGGCGATGCAGCGCTTGATCGTCGGCCGCACGGCCATCGTGATCGCACACCGCCTGTCGACGGTGCGGATGCTTGACCGCATCCTCGTCTTCGAGCAAGGGCGTGTGGTCGAAGAGGGCACGCACGAGGCGCTGGTCCGCAGAACCGAAGGCACCTACAAGCGTCTGTTCGAGCGGCAGGCGCTGGGGTTGTTTGTCGAGGAAGCGGATATGGATGAAGCGGAGGAACTGAGCGCCTGAAACAGGCGCTCAGGGTCTTGTTTCGGATCGTAAACGGCGACGCCGACGCGGGAGTCTGCGCCGCCGTAATACAGAAACCACTTGTCGTGGAAAAACACCAGCCCTTCGGCAAACGTGGTTCCCGCGACGTACTGCCCGCTCTGTTCCCAGGCCTGCTCGGGCTTGAAAAACGGTTTGGGGGTACGCGCGATAAGCTTTTGCGGATCATTGGCCGCAAAGAGCGCTTGTCCGTCAGAGTAGGCGCCGGCGGCGATTCCCGGTGCGCCGTGGACCTCGGCATTCTTGCCGTTGTAGATGAGGACAATCCCGCGATCCGTGAGCAGCGAAGGCGGCCCCACTTCGGGAAAGGCGCTGTCGAAGTGTCCCGGCCGATTGTGCAGCAGCACGATGGCTTTGCCGGACGAATCCTCGACCGGTGTCCAATGGATCAGATCGGGCGAGGTCGCCAACCGCACCTGCACTTCTCCCCAGTACATCCAGTACTTTCCTTGAATCTTGGCGGCGATGAGGCGGCCGTTGGTGAGCTGGGTGACGATGCTGGCGGATTTGTAGTCGAGATGTTGATATTTTTCGCCCTGGAGCGCGGGACCATGCTTGGTCCAGTGAATCAGATCAGTGGATGTGGCAATTCCGATATCAGTATTTTTGCGGTTCCATTGCGTGTAGGCAAGAACGTAAGTACCATCTTCGCTCTCGACTACGCGAGGATCCTCGACTCCGCCAGGCCATTCCCGATCCTGCTGTGAGTCAACATCGGGATAGAAAACCGGGTCGGCTCTTTGGTGAAATGGATCCCGTCTTCGCTCGAGGCCATGCCCAGCCGCGAAGTGTGCATGCCGATGACCATGGTCCCGGAGTCGTCTTCAGCGCGATAGAGCACGTAAACCTTTCCGTTGCGCACGATCGCTCCAGGGTTGAAGGTATGCAGCGCCTCCCAGTGCACAGGTTTCTTCGTGATCGGATCGGTGAAGACAGCTTGCGGGTTTGGCTCGATGACAGGCGCATCGACGGGGCGAACAAAAGGACCCAGTGTCCAGCTGGTCGTTGACTGGGCAATCAGCGAACCCGCCGCCAGGAAAAGTATGGAGGCGATGGTGATGCCTGTCTTGCGCACCTGCGAAGGTTCGAATAGGTCCAAGCGCAATCCCCTCAGCGGCTCTAGCCGCATTTTGCAAGACGGCCTAAAGAGTCCGCGTGAACTATACACTTAGCCGTCTGTGCCCAGCAGAACCCAGTAGGAACTGGACGGGTGCCCCAGGTTCGCCAAAGCGTACCTGGGCCGAAAAGAAGGGCGAAGCCCACGACAGTTTTCACTCTATTGACCAGCAAATCCAAGGCGGGTCTAGGAAAAAGCAATTGAAAAATATCATTTTCGGCCCAGGTACGCTTTGGCGAACCTGGGGCACCCGTCCAGTTCCTATTGGGTTCTGGCTAGTGCGGAGAGGGAGCGAATTCAGTTAAGGACGGTGGAAACGGCCCTCCAGAACGGCCTTGGCCAGGATGTGTCCATCCATCGCCTTCATCACATCCGCCTGGGTTGCGTCGGGGCCCAGGCTTAGCTTGGTATCCAGCGCAAACAGCTCATAGGTGTAGTGATGATAAGGGCCGGGTGCACGCGCGCCCATGCCCATGTACCCGACCTTTTGGCCGCGGTTCAGCGCCTGGATCGATCCGTCGGGCAACTGCGCTTGCGCCGGTACGCCTTCCGGGAGCTCGCGCGCCGTGCCTGGAATATTAAAGATCATCCAGTGCAACACCTCGGTGGTGGTCTTGTTCAACGTCGTATCCGGATCATGCAGAATCAGCGCGAAGCTAACCACCCCATCGGGCACATTGGTCCAAGTGAGGTGGGGAGAGACAGGAGCGCCGTTCTCTGCCGCCTGGGTGTACTTGTTTGGGATAATCCCGCCATCGTCAAACGCCGTCGTCGTTAGCGTGAATCCTGGTTTAGTCATCGGTGGAGGCGCAGCCGCCGGGGTTTGCGCGACCGCTCCCATGGTGGACATCAGAGCCGCAATCATCATCAACTTTCTCATCGTCGCTCCAATCCTTACTTCCTGCTGCGATAGAACACGTGCCAGATTTTCCCGTCCTGGCTGTCGGTAATGTATATCGAGCCATCCGGAGCTTGCGCCACACCATCCGCGCGCGCGGCCGCCTCGGTAGGATTCATCAAGGGATCCTTCCCGGCAAAGCCGCTGGCAAAAATCTCAAACTTCCCCGAGGGTTTGCCCCCGGCAAATGGCTGAAAGGTTACATTCGAAGGCGCCTGGGGAAGAGGAGCGCGATTCCAGGAACCATGAAAGGCGATGAACGCCCCACCCCTATATCGAGCAGGGAACTGGCTCCCGGAGTAGAACATCACATCCACCGGCGCCCAATGTGCCGGATAGCTTGCGACCGGGAGAGCGAATGCGCTGCAGCGGCCCACTGTTTTGCCATCGCCGCCATACTCGGGATTGAGCAGCAGCTTCTGCTGGCCGTAATCGAAGAAGCAATAAGGCCAACCGAAATTCAGACCCTGGGTGGCGCGGTACATCGGCTCAGCAGGACGCTCCGCATTTTCCTGCGCGGTAAATTTCCCCGCCCACAAAACATCCAGCTGGTCACGGCTGTTCATCACGATGTACACAGCGCCGTCGTGCCAGGTGATTGCTGGCTCCTGGCGCAGTCCGGTCACAAATTTCTCGCCATCCGCTTCCTTCTGGTGCAGCTTGTTTTCGTCGAACTTCCAGATGCCGCCATGAGTCTCCAGCAGCGGACATGGATCCTGCCCCGCGATGCCCTTTTGCCGATCCAACGATTGGCAGGCATTGGAGGGCGAGCCGATGTTGATGTACAGCGAGCCCTTGCCGTCGAACGCTATGCCCTTGTCGTGATGCTCATGCTCTGTCGGCAGATCCTCAACGATGACCTCAGGCGGCCCGGTGGGCTTCAGTTGCCCCGGAGTCATCTTCCAGCGTTCTACCGACTCCACTTTTGCGACATACAGATAACCGTTGCGCAAAGCAATCCCGGTGCTGCTTCCGTCGCCAAAATACTCCTTGGTCTCGAAGCGCCCGTCGCCGTTTTCGTCACGGAGTGCCACCACGCCGCCGGTCTTGCCTTTGCCGCTCTGCAGGGCAACATACAAATCACCATTGGGCGCCACGACCGCGTGCCGTGCCGTGCCCAATCCGTCCGCCGCCACCAGCGCACAGAAGCCTTCCGGCAGCGTCAACCCCGCGTTTGGATCGCAAGCCAGCGGCGTTCCCGCATGTGCCGCCACGCTGGTCATACAACATATCGCTGCCGCAAACACTCCAATGATTGAGTTCTTGAAAGTCATCGCTTTCTCCCGGGGATTTGCTGTCGATCTTGCTGGCGTTGGATAACTTTATCGGCTTTCCTCGCCGAAAGCGGCATACCTGGTTGTATCCAATGCAGCGTACAGGAAATTCGGGTCCGGCCACCGTTTACAATCGTGTTGATCCGATCTGCAGTACGATCAGGGTAGTGTAATCTCTTCGAGGAGTAGACGCGGGTGCCTCAAAAAAAGACCGTCATACTAAGCTGCAGCCTTTTCCTGGTGGGATTTTCCTACAACCTTCTCCGTGGCCAATCCGCTCCAGCCGCGGATGGCATCTACAGCGCCGATCAAGCCCACCGCGGCGAAGCGCTGTATCAGAAGCAGTGTGTGTCGTGCCACGGGGCTGCCCTGGATGGCACCGGTCCGTATCCGCCCCTCAGCGGGAACGACTTCCTCTCTAAGTACGAGGGGCAGCCCACAGTCAACGTTTATGACATGATTCAAAAGTTGATGCCGGCTACTAGTCCAGGTACGCTCAGCCGTCCAGAAGCCGCGGATCTTCTCGCTTATATTCTCAGCTTCAACAAATTTCCAGCCGGCAAGACGGATCTGCCCAGCGACGAAGACAGCCTGAAAAAGCTCGTGCTTCCCAAGCCCGCGCCCCCGGCTTAATCGGCTTACTGCCCTAGTGCTTGTGCAATCGCCCGTTCGGCGAGGGGCGCCATGATGGCAGTACCCTTGCGCCGTCGGGTGAACGCCATCCGACGACAGGCCCGGAAGCATGGCGCCCTTCGTATCCGCCATGGAGCTGTAATAGTCCAGATAGACGTATCCATTTTTAGCGCAGAAATTCTTTAGCCACCGGTTCAGCTCGCGAATTCGCTCCACCGGTTGAATTTCCGGTTTCCACGGATACGCATACGCCGGCGTAATCGACGCAAGCACCACCTTGATGCCGCTCTGCTTGGCGATCTCTGCCATCGAGGTAAAGTTATCCTCGATCATTTGCTGGGTCGTGGGCCCGGTGTTGCCGGCGATGTCATTGGTGCCCGCCAGGATGACCACGGCGGCGGGATGGAGGTGCACGACATCCTGCTGGAAGCGCACCAGCATTTGCGGTGTCGTTTGTCCGCTGATCCCCCGGTTCACGTACGGCTTACCCGGGAAAAAGACTCCCGTTGTCGGCGTACGTCCCCAGCCATCGGTGATCGAATCCCCGAAAAAAACCACTCGTTTCTCGCCACTTTTTAGCGCTGGGAGCGCCTCATTGTCTGCGTGGTAGCGCGCCAGGTTTGGCCAATCGTCAAGTTGTGCCTGCATTCCCTGGGCCTGCTGCACCCACGCGTATCCCAGGCACAACAAGGCCCCGCATACCCATAGACTTGGTTTCAATTTCAGCTCTCTCTCGTCCAGCAGACGTCCGATTACAGGTGATACCAGCGATCGGCTCCAAATACAAGCCCGAGAGTGATGAGGGCAATGACGATTTCTCCCACGGCGCCGACGATGAGGGGTCGGGCGCCCTGTTTACTCAGCTCGCGCAGGTTCGTTCGCAGGCCCACCCCGGCGAAGGTCAGCAGAAAGGCCCAGCGCGACAGGTTGCCCACGGCGGCGAGTTGCGGCTTGGTGAAAAACCCAACCGTAGCAAGCAGCGAAATCAGCAGAAATCCCAAAACGAACTTGGGGAACTTGCGCCACAGAAATGCGCCTTTATTCTGCACGTCTGCGGCCTGGCCCTTGGAAGCCCAGTAAATGGCATACCCCAGAACGATGAAGCCGATGGTGGCGTTGCGGCAGGTCTTGGCGAGTACCGCGATTTTGCCCGCTGCGTCTGAGTAGAGTGCGCCGGCGGCCGTGGCCTCCGCAGTGTTATCCACGGCGAGCCCTGTCCAAAGGCCGTACGCATGGTCACTCAAGTGCAGAAAGTGTCCAACCAGCGGAAACAGAAAGAGCGAGATGGCTCCCAGCAGAAGAATGGCGGCGATGGCGTAAGAAGAATCCTCCTCATCGGCATCGATCGCCCCCTGGGCGGCAATGATGGCGGAGACTCCGCAAATCGAGGATCCAACGGCGAGCAGGCTGACCAGCTTGGGCTTCAGTTTGAATGCCCGCCCCAGGTAGGTCATGAAGGTCAGGGCGAGGACGAGCTCAATCGCGATGAGCACCAAAGAAAGACCGCCAAGCCGGCGAACGTCTCCCAACAGAAAGCGCGCCCCAAGCAAAACGATCCCAGCCTTGAGCCAGAATTCATAAGTCGCCACCCCGGAACGAAAAATAGCCGGGATGCCGACAGTATTCGAAATGACCAGGCCAATGAGGATAGCCCAGAGAACATACTCGATGTTCGGCAGCACCAGGTGGTGTGCCTTGCCGTAATGGGCGATGAATTGTTCAATAAATTTGCCTGCATAGCCAACCATGGCGAGCAGGAGAATCCCTGGAATGAGCCCGGCAGCACCGCGGGTTGGTGGCGCAAGGGGAGTTGGCGTTGATGGAGGGACAGCGCTTCGAATCGTGGAGCTTGCCATGGTATTTCTCTCTTCGTGCAGTTACCAGGGAACTGTCTTGAGCAATCCAAGACGGACGAGCAGAGCCGCGGCAAATGCCAGCAGAACGGCCCAAGTGTCTAGAGAAAGGCGGTTTACCGGGGACTGATTGGGCATATGCGGATGCTCCTCTGGCTGATGTGGCGATTGCAGCTGGCTTAGGGAATTGCGAAGAGGAAGGAACTATCGACAACAACAGGTGGAGAACCTGTTCATGAGCAGGCGAGTCTGCTGGGCAGCATACACAAAATGGACGGTAGCATAGTCAGCCAACAGGAGCAAGTCTGGCTAGTTGGAGCTGATCGAGTAACGAACCACAAGTCCCTCGACGTAAGTGACTTCCACGCGTCGATCGCCCGTCACGTATTGCATGGTTTGCGTTTTCAAACCATCGTTCGAGACGGATTCCGACATCTGCTTTCCCGGGCCGAACAGGCTCGTGACTTCTTCCATCTTCATGCCCCGCTTGAGATGAGCCGTAGCGGGAACAGCGGCATCGCCGGCTGTGTTCTGCGCCGCAGGAGCAACCGAAGCAGCTGTCTGCAGGCCGTCGAAACTTACGTAGTCGGCAAGCAGCTTCTTGATCGCTTCGGGGTTCTTTTGGTCTGGCGGTATCGAGCCCGACCAGCGCAGGTTGAAGCGCGAGCCGCCGCGCAGGCGATCGTCTGCTACCTTTTGTGCCTTGATCTGGCTGGCGACCTGCGCAGCGGCCCGGTTGTCGGCCTCTTGACGCTCCCGCCGCGAACGTTCGCGGTCAAGGTCACGCTGCAGTTTTCGCCGCTGGTCGTCATCGGTGGTGCTGGCGATATCTCTTTCCAGCTGCTTCTCATAAGCGCTTTTGTCGATGCTCTTAGGGGTGACGGTGGTGCTGCTGTCGTCTAAAAAAGTGCCGAACCCGCCGCCGTCCAGTTGAAACTCGATCCGGTCATCCTTTACCACCACCGCTGTCACCCGCGCCGTGTCGCCTTTGTGGATCGCGGCGCCACTGCTCTTCAGGCGATTGGCGTATTCCTTCCAGTTCATCGGGTTGTCTTTGTTGTAGCGCAGGTCGACGCCCTGCTGGGTGCCTGGCATGTCGATCTTCAGCACCACTTCCTTGCCGGTGAAATAACTCGACAACGAGTCCGGCTTTTGCGCGCTCAACGGCAAAGCACAAAGCGACAAGGCAACAAGGACAGCGCTGGCGGCTGATCGAAACACGTCTAAATTCTCCTGGGGAACGGCATGATGATAAGCCAGCCGTAGCCCCCGCTCAACAAATTAGACCAACAAATTTAGTTAGCGAGCCGATAGACCTCTGAGCCCGCGACCCAGTTCCCAATCGGCGACTTTCTCTATGGCGTGGCTGACGTTTTTCCGCGTCAGTTCGCGCGACAGATCGGTTGCCAACGGGGGCGGCGTCGCCGGCGTGTCGCCCACCCAAGCCTTGTCAGCAGGTAATCAGCTGTCCCAATAGTCCTTGTGGAATGAGGAGGATAGCGGCCACTACCCAGGCCTTTTGGATAACGCGCTTGGAGCTCGAGATCATGGAAGAGGTTTCCCTCCGGCGAATCTTATACTCATCTGCGCCAGCAACTTGTCTTTCCCGCGGGGGTTCTTACCAACGTCGGGGTGTGTCGTGTTTACGACGAACGGTTTCTTATCTCGATCGAATGTCCGGGGAAGCGCCGTAACGGCGACGAGCCGAGCGTTGATCTGTACTCTGGCGTTGACTCAACTTTGCGATCCCATCCCATCATTTGCGGCCAAGAATAAGCCGCCAGCCTCCCAGACCGTCATGGTCAAGCTGCCCGCCCCTCCTAAGCTGAAACAAATTCAAGGCGACCAGCGCATCCTGCACGCGCTTGATCGGTTGACCTTCGGTCCGCGCCCGGGTGAATTGGAAGAGGTGAAGACGATCGGACTGGATGCCTGGATCGCACAGCAGCTCCATCCTGCGACCATCGACGACTTTGCATTGGAGGAGCGGCTGCAACAATTTCCCGCCATGCGCTTGAGCGAGGAGGAGCTTACGCGAAGATTTCCACCCGGCAGCATCATCCGCCAGGTGGAGAACGGGAAGATCTCCGTGCCCCTGTTTAACGCGACCGAGCGCGCCATCTATGAGAACCAGGTAGTCACGGACCGGAAGAAACAAGAGCAGGACAAGGCTAAGGCGAAAAATCCACCCGCCACTCCCGCCAACAATCAAAATATGCCGCCAGCCGTGCCTCCCGTTCTCTCGGACGCCGAGGTGACGGCTCTGCTCGGCCTGGCTCCCGGCCCTCGCATGGCAAAGCTGCTTTCGCTGCCTGCGGGTGAATATGGGCCACTTCGCCACCAGCTCTCGCCGGCGCAACGCACATCACTGGAAGAAGGGATGTCTCCCGATCAACGCGAAACCTTGATTGCGCTCGACAACCCGCGCCAGGTGGTGCAGAACGAGTTGCTGCAAAGCCGGGTTTTGCGCGCCGTCTACAGCCAGCGTCAGTTGCAGGAAGTGATGACCGACTTCTGGCTGAACCACTTCAACATCTTTCAAGGCAAGACGGGTGAAGAGATCTACAGCGTTGTGCCCTACGAGCGCGATGTGATCCGTCCCAACGCTTTGGGTAGTTTCGAAGCGTTGCTCGTAGCCACGGCGACCAGCACTGCCATGATGACCTACCTGGACAATGCCAGCAGCACCGGCCCACACTCGTTCGCTGCTTTCGGAGGACCAAGCCGTCCTTTCGCTCCCCCGAAGGGTGGTGGGCCAAAGGGCTTGAACGAGAACTATGCGCGCGAGCTGATGGAACTGCACACGTTGGGAGTCAACGGCGGCTACACCCAGCGCGATGTAACCGAAGTGGCGAAGGTCTTCACCGGGTGGACGATTGAGCAACCGCCCAAGGGGGGACCGCGCTTTGTCTTCGATGAAAGCTGTCACGAGCCGGGCAAGAAGTATGTGCTCGGCGTGGAGATTGAAGAGAACGGCCCTAAAGAAGGTCTCGAAGTGCTGCACATGTTGGCCACCAGCCCGGCGACGGCACATTTTGTCTGCCGCAAGCTGGCAGTGCGTTTTGTCAGTGACAATCCGCCACAGAGCCTGGTCGATCGATTGAGCTCCGTCTTTCTTGCTTCGAACGGGAACATCGGCGAAGTCATGCGCTTCCTGGTGCAATCGCCGGAGTTTTGGTCCGTGGCTTCGTATCGCGCCAAGATCAAGACTCCAGAAGATTTTGTGCTCTCGGCCGTACGTGCGGGAGCAATCGATGTGCAAGATCCCAACGTGGTGGTGAAGGCCATTAGCGATCTGGGGCAGCCGCTCTATGGCCGGCAGACCCCCGATGGCTACTCGATGCTGTCCACTCCATGGGTAAACAGCGCAGCGTTGCTGGAGCGAATGAACTTCTCCCTGGCCTTAGCGGGCAATCGGCTGAGCAAGGGTGTCACCGTGGATTGGTTGAGCCAGCTTGGCGCGACCTCACTGCAACAGCCCGAGGAGCAGGAGCGCCAAATAGAGAACTTAGTCTTGCACGGTCGGGTTTCGGATAAGACTCGCGGCTTGATCTTGCAGCAACTCGCGAGTGTTGCTCCTCCATCGCCCCAGCAGCCGGGAAACGCGCAACCGATTGCGATCTCCGGAGGCGCGCCCCCGAAGCCACCGACCTCCAGCCAGCCGCTCACACCCGCACAGGAACATCAGTTTGCGGATCGAGAAGCAGCGCTTACCGCTGGATTACTATTCGGCTCACCCGACTTTCAACGCCGCTAATCAGATTTCTGCTTGCCTAACGAAGGCGTGCTTGTCTAAACGGAGTGGCGAAGGTCATGAAACTCGTGGATAACTCGCGACTGCGCGAGAACTGCTGTACAGAAGCGCCCCCGGCAGAGTCCTGTACGCAAGAAAGGCCCCATAGCAGCTGGACGGGTGCCCCAGGTTCGCCCAAGCGTACCTGGGCCGGCAAAGACGGGCGAAGCCCTCCAACGTCTTGCAGCGACGGCCCTCAGAGACTCGGAAGGGCTTCGCCTTGACTCCGTTGCGTCGAGATCGCTTAGGTCACCGTAGCATCAACTTATAGAACCGAATTCCGGGAACGGGATTTTCGTTGAACCTCACGATCTCCTCAAATCCGAAGGAACGATAGAGCTGGGCCGCCTCCGGCATCGCGTCATTCACCGTGTCAAGCACCACGGCGCCGCATTCATGCGCTCGTGCCCAATCGATCGCGCCACCGACCAACTTGCGCCCCAGGCCGTACCCACGAAAACGTGGCTCTACCCACAACCGCTTCATCTCGGCGGCATCCATTCCATCCTTCAGTACTCTCCGCGTAATCGCGACACAGCCCGCCCCTTCACCCTTGACCCGCGCAACTAGAAGGTCTGCATCTTTCCCCACATACTTGCCCGGTAAGGCGCGAAGCTCTGCTTCATAACCAGGAATGCACACGCTGGCTGAGCCAGAGGGTGAGGAGGCCAGGTACTCCCCGTAGTTTTTTAAGAGAGCGCGCGCCTGCTCTATATCCTCTGGCCAGCGCGCGGGAGCGATCTCGTATTCGGCCGTCTTCACTGTCATACGCTCTCCTATCAGCCTACATTGGACTCGATGCGATGCCCTCAATACAATCCCGATCATGAAGATATCGGCGCGTAATCAATTGCGAGGCAAAGTAGAAGCCGTGGTTCTGGGCGTCGTCACAGCAAAAGTGGCGGTTCGCGTGGGTGAAAACCTTATCGAGAGTGTCATCACTCGGCAAAGCGTGGAGGACCTGGGCATCAAAGTAGGAGACGAGGTCACGGCAGTCATCAAGTCCACTGAGATTATGTTGATGGTGGACTAATCCCTGCCGGCCGCACCGCAATGGTCGTGATCCGAGAAGCACAGAGAGAAGAAGCGGAGGCGATCTTCGCGTGCCTGAATTCGGCATTTGATCCCTATCGTTCTCAGTACACGCCTAAGGCCTTCAACGACACGGTGCCGAGCCCGGAAGCGATTCGAGAACGCATGGTTCATATGAAGGTTTATGTTGCAATCACCAGCGCGGGAGAGATCGTGGGGACGATTGCATCCGGCACGCATGGAGAAGAGGGTCACCTGCGAGGCATGGCTATTTGCCCTCCGTGGCAAGGGCTCGGTATTGCTGAACAGCTGCTTAGTACGGCGGAAATTGATTTACTTGCCGCCGGATGCAAGCGGGTTACCCTCGATACAACCGCTCCGCTGGAACGAGCGATGCGCTTCTATCGCAGGAGTGGCTTCGTTCCCACGGGTGGGATCAGCGATTTCTTTGGCATGCCTCTCTATGAGTACGCGAAGCCATTGATTCTGCGTTGAGCATAGGAGGCTGGAGTGGCTGCCTCCATTAACCGGATTTGGGCAGCGCATCGCATGCCCGGGCACGCTCCAGGAGTAAATTGCGCTCGCGCGCATTGCGAGTAAGCGTCGCCGCCATCTCGAATTCCGCGCGCGCTTCGCCGAAGCGGCCGAGCTTGCTGAGCAGGTTGCCCCGCACACTCGGCAATAAATGGTAATTCTTGAGCGCCGGTTCATCACGGAGTGCGTCGACCAGCTCAAGACCGGCTTGCGGGCCGAACGCCATGGCCACCGCGACCGCACGGTTCAGTTCGACGATAGGGGAAGGTGTGAGCTGCGCCAGTGCATCGTAGAGCGCGACTATCCGGGTCCACTCCGTATCTTCCGCGGTGACGGCTTGCGCGTGACAGGCCGCGATAGAAGCCTGTATCCCGTACGGCCCAAGGCCGCCTCCAAGTTGCTCGGCCCGCTGCAGTGCAGCGAGACCACGCCGGATGAGAAGTTGATCCCAGTGCGCCCGGTTTTGATCGAGCAGCAGGATGGGCTCTCCTGTGGGTCCTACCCGCGCCCTGGAGCGCGACGATTGAATCTCCATAAGCGCTACCAGGCCGTGAACCTCGGGCTCCCGAGGAAGGCACTCAGCCAGGATTCGCCCCAGGCGCAGCGCGTCCTCGCAGAGCTCAGGCCTCAACCAGTCATCGCCCGAGGTCGCGGAGTACCCTTCATTGAAGATCAGGTAAATGACTTCCAAAACAGAGGAAAGACGGGCGGCGAGTTCCGCGCCGCGAGGGACTTCGAAAGGCACATGCGCCTCTGTGAGGGTGCGCTTGGCGCGCACAATACGTTGCGCGATCGTACTCTCCGGGACCAGGAACGCACGCGCGATCTCTGCCGTCGACAGCCCGCCCAGCAGGCGCAGTGTGAGCGCGACTTGCGCCTCGGTGGAGAGCACTGGATGGCAGGAGATGAACACCAGGCGCAAAAGGTCATCGCCGACATCGTCGTCCAGCGCGCTCGTCATGTCCGGCACCGCCATCTCCTTGTAGGCGAGGTCGCGGCCGAACTCATCGAGTTTGCGTTCCTGTAGTGCGCTTCGCCGGAAGCGGTCGATCGCACGATGCTTGGCAGTGGCCATGAGCCAGGCGCCCGGATTGTCCGGAACGCCCGACTTTGGCCATTGCTCCAGCGCTGCTACGAGCGCATCGTGCGCGAGGTCCTCGGCAACGCCGACATCGCGCACGATACGGGTTAGCCCGGCGATGAGTCTAGGCGACTCGATTCTCCAGACCGCGTCAATTGCCTGATGCGTGTCGCCGGCCATGGTCACAGCTAACCATCACACCATCTTCAATCCGGTGGTGCAAGCGCAGGCCCCGAGCGGCTCACGCTGTGTTGGCGCTGCCCAACCTGGCCCCGCAAATCTTCAAACCCAGCCGCAGCCTCTCTCACGTCAGCGGGGAAATCGAAAAGCTCCTGCACTTGGCGCACCTCGACAACGCAGTCATCATTGCCGGGGATCGTGTTGCCCACTCAATGGCCTCCTCTCTTGACTTCACTTGGATTATCCAGTAGCCGCCCAGCGCTTCCTTGGCTTCGGTGAAGGGTCCGTCGATAACCTTCGCTTTGCCGCCGGGAAACGTGACCCGCGCCCCCATGGACGGCGGTGTCAGCCCGTCGAGCGCGAGCAGCACCCCCGCCTTTTGCAGGGACTCGTTGTACTTCATCATTGCCGCCACCGCTTCGGCGCTAGGCATCGCTCCGGGTTCGGCTTTCTCGTAGTTTTTGGGGATCATCAGCATCATGAATCGCATATTCCTGTCTCCTTGAGTGAATTTCTGACTCTACTGGAACGTCGAATGACATCGAACGAAATCGACAGCCATAGGTTCTTTTTTTTTTGGTGGGTATCGATGAATGGGGAGGGACGTCCGAATGCTCTACGCGCGTTGGGACTAGAAGGTCTTACGCCAAGCCCTGAACTTTGCCGCGCAAGACAGTGACAGAACATTTCGGCAGTGTTACGACAGCGCCTCTTCCTGCCTCGATTCTCGAAGCGACCGGAGGGTTGTCCGGCTCGGCATGGGATCGCGCACCGGCCGAGTGCCAAACGTATTGTTCACCTCCGAACGTCACCATATTCACTTCGCCATCAAAATAACCGCTCCCACCGCCCGCGCCCTCAAAGGCAATCTCAATCGTGTGTGGGTGATCCCTGTCTTTATTCACCAGCAGAAGCGCCCAGTCGCCATCGGGCCGTCGAACCGCATACGAGGTGACAAGCGCGTGACCTGCGGGATCATGGACGGAACCGTCCACACGGAAAAGGTGATGCATACCAGTGCGATGCGTGACCCATTCATGGTTGATCATGCGGCCGGTGTGATATTGGGCTGTGAACTGGCGAATCTTCAGATCCCCGTCGGCCACGTAATTCCCATAGGTCGCCCACCCACCGTGGCAGCCCGGGTGGAGCGGCTCGGCCTGAATCGGCGAATGATAGTAAGCCGAGCCACCGTATAGGAAAAATGAGCCAACGCTGTCAGCCAGCCACAACGCTGAAAAAATATCCGTCATGTAGTTCGAGAGGTTGTATGTCAGCGCGCTCTCCGTGTTCATGAGAGGCACGCCTTCAGGCAAGCCGTCCTGGCGAAACGCGTCCAGGCAATTTCGCGTCACGTCAGGCTCCCGATAAAGGTCGGCCCAGTTCACCGCGCACGGATCGAACGGATAATGTTCAAACGAAACAAAGGCAAGATCCTGAATATGATTGTGAGACTTTAAATAATCCAGGAACCTCCCGAACCAGGAGGTACGGTTCTCCGCGTCCGGCCAGACCGAGACATCCTGGTTGATGCCTTGGAATACGGGCCCGCCCAGCTTTGTCTCCGGAGCGACCTTATGGATCGCGTCGGCAAACTGAATATAGAGCGCCGCGTAATCTTCAGGCATCATGTACTGGCCATCGCATTCTTCTCCCATCTCCACCCAGGCGACGGGATACCCCCGTTTTTTCAAGTAAGCGATCTGACTCGCGGCATCTTCAGGGGTGCTGAAGAGGACAGCGACCGGAATCATCGCCGGCAAATTGTTGGTAATGCCGCTGGTGAAGAAGACGTCGAGACCTGTCTGATCGCCGTTCTTGTTCAGATCCGTGGACGAGTGATACGGGTCGGTCGAGGAGCAGTAGGTGGGGGTCTGTGTCGCATCCGGTGAGTGTCTTATAAGGTCGACGAAGGTGCCGTCGTCGCGGAGCATGCCGGCGTATACCTGGTAGATAGCATAGCCGGCTCGATGCCGCAGATCGTCGCTGCCGTGTGGTCCCGGCTGATTCGAGGATTGGGTCATCACCACACGAATCCAGCGCGTCGTGACTGGCTGTTCAGCGAGCTTCAGCGTCTCGGTCCCGCCCTTACCATCGTGCACGATGCCATTGGGAAAACTGTTCCAGCGCCCATTGACCTGCTGGCTGACGCCCTGGCCTTCGGTAGGCGCGTACTGCGCCTCCCAATTCATGGGGTCAACGCCGGTCCAGTATTGCGCTTCATACACGCGCGCGCTCGGCTCGCACCAATCGATACGCAACGCATTCATCTGCTGGGGAGCGAGCAAATCCACGATGATCCATTGTGGATGCAGCGCGTCGTCTTCGCCCGTAAATGCCTTGGTAAGGTAGGGATTGCTCTTCCAAAACGTGGCCGGATCGCCGTCCGTAAGCCGCCCGTAACCCTCGGAATCGCCGCCGTCCGCCGTCGTGCCGCGATGCGGCAACGGGTATCCAAATGAATCGTGAATCAACCCTGTGGGCTCTGCGTCCCCGACAAAGTAGCCTCTCTGATGGGCTGCGTCGCTCCACTTTCCATTGCTATTCCAATGCCAAGCTTCGACGGCGAGCTCTGTGTGGTTGCGATACGTGATCGGTCCCCATCCCGCCGAGAGCCATTGCCGAACCATCTCTGGCGTGTAAACCTTCTCGATCACCGCGACCGAGAGTTCATCCATCGAAGAACCCAGACTCTTGTCCGGATCGAAGCTGTTCACCGGTTTGCTCGCGTCCACGCGCAGCGAGGCCGCACGCGATGGCCCTGTACCGGAGCCTTGACCAAGCGCAGCCGCAATCTTAGGGCTGGAAACCATCGTTAGCGCTGCAGCGCCAGCTGCCTGACCGAGGAATTTCCGCCGCGAAATTCCTCGCGGGCGTTGCTGCTCGGATGGATTCAACGGCTGTTCCATTACACATTTCCTTTTTTCGGAGCCATCGGCGCCGCCCCCTGCTTAGAAAGCGGTCTACTGAGATCCCAGATTACCGTGGAGCACCACGATCGATGCCTTTCGAAGGTCGTGAGCGCATCCGTATTCAGCGCCATCGTTAGCTGGCAAGCCCTACCCAGCCGAATTTGCCGGGGATTGACCCTTCTGGGTCTGGCAATCTTGCAAATTTGTAATTTGATGGCTAGTCAACGCTCACTCGACCCTGATACTATCCGGCTGCATTAGTTTGTGACTCGTACATTAAGAAATAAATCCCGGCTTACGGGCCAGGGACTTCAAGAGATAGCGTTTTCATTTCGGAGGCTGTAATGCACGACAAAAGACATTCCCTTCTGGGGCTGCCCAAGGGCGTTCCATGGATATTCAGCGCGGTACTAGCATCCCTGTTCTCCTTTGGGTGCCTCGTACTGGTAGGAAGTCATCTTCACGCCCAAGCCGTGAGTGGCACTATTCTCGGCACTGTGACCGACCCGGGAGGCGCGGCGGTGGCCAACGCACAAGTCACCATTGTGCTCACAGGTCAGCAAACCACCTACAGCACCGTCACCAATGAGAGCGGTAACTTCACCGAGCCGGACCTTGCCTCCGGCACCTACACCGTGACAGTCGCGGCGCCTGGCTTCAAGACGGAGACGCGCGAAAACATTGCCGTCATTACCAACACCACAGCCCGAGTCGACGTGACCCTTGCCGCCGGCAGCGCCTCGGAGACCGTCACCGTCACTGCCGCGCCACCGCTACTGCAGACGGACCGAGCCGATATCTCGACCAACCTGGAGCAGCGTCAGATCGCCAACCTTCCACTAACCAGCGGCAACAGCTTTCAGTCTCTGCTCAACACGGTGCCCGGCATGGCTCCGGTCGTCTTCAACAACTCGCAGTTCTTCAACGCCAACAATGATCTATCGGTGAACGCAAACGGCCAGTCGTCGTACGTGAACCTGTATCAAATTGAAGGTATCGACGACGATCAGCGTACCGGCATTCACATCATCCTTGTGCCACCGGCCGCTGCCCTCGCGAACGTTGATATCACCACCAACAACTTCGAGGCCGAATTCGGCCGCGCCGTGGGTACGGTCGTCAACCTCACTCTGAAGTCCGGAACCAATAGCTTCCATGGTTCGGTCTTCCAGAACATGCAGAACAACGGCGTCAACGCGCGGAACTTCTTCGCCACCGGCCCCAACGGACGCCTCGTGTACAACTACACCGGCGCTTCTATCGGCGGCCCGATCCTCAAAGACAAGCTTTTCTTCTTCGGCGACTTCCTTCGCGTCTCCGACCACGAAGAGACCACCTTCAACACCAACATCCCGTTCTACAACGTCCAGGGGAACAACCTGAACCTCTCCGGCTATAGCGGCCAGGTCTTCGACCCCAACACCGGCGACGTAGCAGATTGCCAGGGTGGACCGACGCCGGCAAACTGCGGCCAGGGGCGCACCCCCTTTGCCGGCAACATCATTCCGCTCTCGAACCCCGGCGTCAGCCCTATTGCGGTCACCGTGTTCCAGCAGCTGGATGCGCTCGCCCGCAACCCCAAGACCAACCTTGCCTACGCCAAATACACAGCCGGAACCACGACGAACAACTACTCCGCGAACCTGCCCTTCCACAAGGACGCGTGGAACTACGACGTCACGTCCGACTACACCATTACCGAGAAGGACCACCTGCGCGGCCGCTTCAGCCATCAGTCGATCAACACCTACCAGGCGCCGGTCTTCGGTTCTTTCCTCGGTGGCCCGGCGGGCAGCGGTGGCTTTGAGGCCAGCGGTACCGCGACAGCCTACAGCACCGGATTCAACTACGAACACCTCTTCTCGCCCACCCTGATCACCGAAGGGCGCGTCGGCGTCGCCCATCTACGCAACGCGGCAGAGCAGACCGACTACGGCAAAAACGATGCACGCGCGCTGGGCATCCCGGGAAACGGCCCCAACGGTACCAATAACACCTTGACCACCAGCGGCCAGGTCGCCTTCCAGGTCAGCAATTTCGCCGGCAACGGTGAAAACGGCACCGGCGACCCCCTCATCGGCTACTCGCAGTCGCTCCCATGGCTGCGTGCTGAGTCCAACATCGACTTCGCCAACAACTGGACGAAGGTGCTAGGCAACCATGCACTGAAATTCGGCGCCGATATCCGCCGCGTTCGCGACGACCTCTTGCAGGGCAACAACAACGCTGCGGCAGGTACCTTCTACTTCAGCGAAAACCAGACCTCTGCCCCGGGTGGCGCCAAGACCGGTCAAGCCAACGATATCGCCAGCGTGCTATTCGACGTCCCCTACCAGGTCGGTCAGGATACCAACAGCACCTTCCCCTGTTTCCGTCAGACGTGGCTCTTCTTCTTTGTGGCAGACAAGTGGCAAGCCACGTCGAAGCTGACCGTCGATCTCGGCTTGCGCTACGAGCTCTATCCGCCGGCAACGCCGCGCAAGGCCGGTGGCTTTGTAAGCTACAACCCGGCCAACAACCAGCTGGTGCTTGCCGGCGAAGATGGCAACCCCTCCAACATCGGCATGCAGACCAGCTACCGCAACGTGGCGCCGCGCCTCGGCGTCTCCTACCGCGCTACGCCGACCACCGTGGTCCGGAGCGGCTTCGGTATCAGCTATGTTCCATTCGTCGACAATACTTACGCCTATAACTATCCCATCAAGACCAGCACCTTCTACACCATCACGCCCACCTACGGCTTTGCGCTCAACCCGGCGGGTGGCGTGGTGAACTTCACCACCGGTGTCCCGGCAACGCCGACCGTTGCTTTCGGCTCCAACGGAACGCTCACCGAGAGTGCCGCCAACGGCACCATCGGTTTGGCCAACCTGTATATCCCACTCAACTTCAAGAACGCTTACGTCTCTTCGTGGAACGCCGTCGTGCAGCAAGCGCTCCCTTTCGACAGCTCCTTCCAGATCGCGTATGTGGCCAACCATGGCACGCGAATCGACGTCGCGCAGAACATCAACCAGCCCCGCATCTATGGTCAGAGCGCAAGCTATGATCCCCTCAACTTGGCCTTTCATAAGACGGCGGCGGTCACACAGTTTTTCGTTGGCACCTCCACCAACTACCAGTCGCTTGCAGGCGCAGCTCGATCACCGCTTCAGCAAGGGTCTCGCCTTCAATTCGGCGTTCACCTGGGGTAAGGCGGAAGGCTACGGCACCGGTCCTCAGGATGGCAATCTGCTCTTTTTCGCGGGGCCGCCGCACCGCAACTACTCCGTGGTGGACTTCGACCGCAAGCTGAACTACGCGCAGACCGTCATCTATGACCTCCCTGCGGGTCGCGGCCACCAGTACTTCAGCCAGGGTCCTCTGCTCTATGCCTTGGGTGGATGGCGTGTCTCGGCGGTCATTCAGGCGGTTTCTGGCTTGCCCTTCAACGTCACCAGCACCAGTGCGACCCCTGGCACCACGCAGACGGGCGATTTGGTCGCGCCTTTCCAGGTCACGCACAATGTGAACGGTGCGGGCACCGCAACCTGGTTCAACCCGGCCAGCTTTGCTGCACCGGCGAGCTGCAAAGCGTACACAGCGGCCAACCCGGTTCCTTGCGCGCTCGGCAATACGGGCCGCGGTCAGTTCCGCGGTCCGGCGTACGTCTCTGACAACGTGTCAATGTCCAAGACCTTCCCGCTTTATCGCGAGTCGGACCTGGAAGCCCGCTTCGATGCCTTCAACATGACCAACACACCGGCCTTCGGCCTGCCCAATGGGGCGATCGGATCGAACCTCGGTAAGATCACCTCGACCCTTGGCAGCGGCGTCGGCAACGTCAACGGTGTCGGCGGCCCGCGCGTTCTGCAGGCCTCCGTCAAATTCGTGTTCTAATCTCACAACTCGTAGAAACTTCGCCCGCATTCTCTCCCCGGGGATGCGGGCGCTCTACTCAGGGAAATCTGAGATTCGTTATGAGCTTATTGCCATGCGACGTGGCACGGAGCGCGAAGAAGCAGGACTGAAATGTTGTTGCAACACCAGGGCCAACGCTCCCCGTAGACGGGCCATTCCACAATCCGCCGTCGTGATGATACGCGGCAGCTTCGCGTTGAGCGTCTTGGGTAATTCTTCAGCCAGAATGCCGGAGAAATAGGGCCATACCGCAACGATATCGCCGGCGAACAACACAATCTCGGGGGAGAGCCCAACCAGAATCGTTTGCAGGCCGCGCGCGATCTGTACGAATTGATAGCGTAGCGCAGCCATTGCCTCGGGCTTTTTATCCTGGGCATCAATCAGCAGGTGACGATAGGTGAAGGAAGCGGGAACCTTTCCCTTCAACTTGCGGTAGTGACGCAGGGCAGCCTGGTTGGAAGCAACCGTCTCCCAGCATCCGCGATTGCCACACCCGCAAAGAAGCCCCGCGGCTTCAACTGGCATGTGGCCAAACTCGCCCGCCATCCCGTTCCAACCGGAGATGAGGTGTCCGCCGGCGAGAATGCCGGTTCCAATCCCTTCCGAGACATTAATGGCCACCGCATCCTGAACCCCAGACAAGCTCCCAAACCAACGCTCAGCGAGAATGATGAGATTCGCTGCATTTTCAATTTCCACCGGAAGCCCGGTTCCCTCGGCAACAGCCTTTGCGATATCGAACGGTCCCCAGCGGAGATTGGGCGCGAAAGCCAGTCTTCCGGTCAAAGGATCCACCCGGCCCGGAACACTGATGCCTACGCCTTGGATCGCTTTCTTGGGTTCTGCGTTGGAGACGCGTTTGATGGCAGCTAATAGTTGGACAATCGACCGTTGAGGCTGGGAGGAAATAGGGACATTTTCCTGCACCAGAAAATTCCCACTGAAGTCTGAGATGGCGACGATGGCGTTGCCGGGGTGGAGGTCTAAAATGACCACTCCCAATTCATTGTTTACTGCCAGCATCAGTGGCCTTCGGCCGTGTTTGCTGAAGCCGGTCTCTCCCTCACAAATCCAACGGGTCACTAGCAGTTCTTCTACGATCGCCGAGACGGTACTCTTCTGCAGGCCGGAGAGGCGAGCCAGATCGGCGCGCGAGACCGCGCCGGCCAGGCGAATCAATTCCAGGATGATGGTTCGGTTTGTATCCCGCGCGGTCTCGCTGCTGGAGACTTGAATTGCCAATCGCGGAACGTGCGCCAACTGGCGGAGTGCGCGTTCGTTCATCTAGCCCAACTCATGTTTGCCCCCAACATTTTACCCGCCAGTAATTGGTCACTGCCGAGAATCGTACGCTCTAACCTTGATAGCTTCAGTCAGTCTGGTCTTCTGAAGACGAAAGAGTCATACTGCCTCAATGATGGGTAGAACGATAGCCCTACTGCTGAGTACGCTAGCTTTTCTGTTGCCGCCCGTTCCCCGCGAATTCGGAGCGGTGAGTAGCGGCCCGGAATTTACGAGCGACGGCGAGCTGAAACTTCCCCCGAGCTATCGGGAATGGGTTTACCTGACCTCAGGCTTCGACATGAGCTATAACCCTTCGATGCAAATGGGCGGTCAGCACATGTTCGACAACGTCTTCGTCAATCCCGAAGCCTACAAGGTCTTTGTGAATACCGGCACCTGGCCGGATAAGACGATACTGGTCCTTGAGGAGCGTGGAGCTCGTGACAAGGGCTCCATCAATCGGAGCGGAAACTTTCAAGCCGATGTAATGGGACTTGAGCTCCACGTGAAGGACGAGGCGCGTTTTCCGGGGAACTGGGCGTTCTTCGCATTTGGTGGTGAGAAGACGGCAAAGGCAATCCCAACCGCGGCCGACTGCTACAGCTGTCACGCCCAACATGCGGCAGTGGACACCACATTTGTCCAGTTCTATCCGACCCTGCTGCCCATCGCCAAAGAGAAGCGCACTCTTTCCGCCTCTTATCTGAAGGAAACGGGCAAACCGTAGTTGCTTGCATGTAGATCCATTTTCACAAGGCGTCATAGCTGCTGAGTCTCTCCAAGCTCCACCAAAAGGTGGAGTCTGAGTTCAACCCTCTGCGCGACGACAATTTACTCGGTGCTCAGATAGGATCGCTCTGTCGCTAACGGGCTGGCGAGGTTGCTGCTTAAATTCCATGCGATCACGATTTCTGCTGTCTTGTGATGAGCCTCTTACCCACCAAGGAAATGAAAGTCAGCTGAGGGCGCCGCCCTACAGCTGCTTAAAAACTCATGTTTTGGTATCGGGGCAGGACTTTACAGTGCGTAAAAACTCATGTTTTGTGTCAGGGCACGAATTTAGTCGGGCCGTAAATAATTCAGAATATGTTGGGCTTTAGCCCCTGAGGCAATGATTTTCGACTGAGCGGCGGTTTCCCTCTGACCGGGATCGCATGAGGCTTTGTTGATCCAAGCGACCCCTGCAGGAAATACCCGGTAGGAAGCTGGAGCGCCGGTAACGTAATCTAGCGTGGGTGAACTGCTCGCGGGTATACGGCCGGATGTGGAGTGAAAGTTGTCGGACGATTGGGGATAGACGCTGGTTCAAGTCTTACCAGCGGTGGCGCGCCCCCACTGTCGGATGGCGCGGGCTGCCTGGCACGACGCTTACCGCCGTCCTCGCAGTGGTGCTCAGCGGATGCCACCCCTCCGGGCTGCCCAAGCCGGCGACCAAGGCGTACCTGGACGAGGTGAAGGCATTCTACGTGGGCCTTGCAGCGCTGCAGGTGGGTGACGATGTGCGTGCTGACAGCACCCTCGAGCGGGCCACGCAACTCGCCCAAGGAGAACCGGCAGGCTGGGCAAACTGGGGCCTGCTCGCGCTGCGCCAGGGAAACTTTGAAGTGGCGGCGCAACGCTTAGGGCAAGCCCAGAAGTTGGTGCCGGAGAACGATCAGGTTCACTATCTCTTGGGTGTGCTCGAAAGCAAACGCGGTAATCCGGCACAGGCTATTGTCGAGCTGCGCCGGGCGGTGCAGCTCAACCCCCATGGCTTGCGCGCGATCTATCTGCTGGCTCAGGAGCTGGAGCGCCAGGGCGACCCCAACAGCGAGACCGAAGTTCAGCAATTGCTGCAGCAGATTCTCGCCCAACAGCCAGGTAATCCAGCGGCTCTGCTCGAGCTCGGGCGTGTTGCGGCCAAGCGTGGCGACGCACAGACGTTGCGCTCCGTGATCGCCCAGGTCGCCGCCCACGCCGGGACATGGCCGACGGAGGTCCAACCGCAATGGACTGCTTTGCAGGCCGCCGCTGCCGGGCCCGATCCGCGAGCCGCCGCCGTGCGCATTGCCTTTCTGCGCAACTCATTGATGCGTATGCCGGACTTTCGTCAGAGCCTAAGCGTGATTCAACCGGCAGCAGGGAATGAGGCCGTCCCATTCGCCCATTTCCTGCTGCTGCCCTCGCCCACCTTTACTCCACCGCCAGCAGACACCGCGATCCGCTTGCAGCCTGTGGCCGTTACCAATCCGGGCCCCGCGCAAGAAGCCTATTCATGGATCGGAGCCATCTCTCTCACCGGGGAGGGCGCACCGGTAATCGCCGTTGCCAATAGCCATCACGTAAGGCTCGCCGCCGGTGCGTCCTTTCCGTTCCCTGGAGGCTCTGCGAACGAGGCCCTTGAGCCCGAGTCCATCCTGCCCGTCGATTTCAACTACGATTTCAAAACTGACCTGGTGCTGGCCGGAGCAGGCGGTGTTCGTTTCCTCCGCCAGCAGAACCCGAACTCCTTCACGGATGTGACCGCGCAGACTAAGCTCCGTCCGGCCCTACTGCATGCTCCCTACACCGGGGCATGGGCGATCGATGTGGAGGCCGACGGGGATATGGATATCCTGCTTGGCACACATCAAGGACCGCCAATTGTGCTAAGAAACAACGGCGATGGGTCGTTTACAGCAATACAGCCGTTTGCTGGGATTTCGGGCGTCCGCGGCTTCGCCTGGGTCGACCTGGATGGAGACGGCAATCCCGATGCCGCCATGATCGATGGCGCAGGCGCGCTCCATTTCTTTCATAACCAGAGAGGAGGTCTATTTCGCGAGATTGCTCTGCCAGATAGTCTTCCTCATGTGAAAGCAGTGACGGTTGCCGATGTAAGCAGCACTGGAACGCTGGCTCTGGTCGCTATGGAAGAAACGGGTGCGCTGGTCGCAATCACCAATGCTGAAGGGTGGAAGGTTGCGCAGCTCGGGAACGCCCCGCGCCTTCCCGGAGAATTTCGCCTGTACGCCGCCGATCTGGATAACAACGGGGCGATCGATCTGCTGCTCGCGCCGGTCGCTTCGAATGCCGGGGATCCCCCGGGAGTCTTGGTGTGGCTGGGCAATGGCGCGCAGAAATTCACCCCGCTCGGTCAACCCGTGGGTTCCGCGCGGGTACTTGACGTCGCCGACGTCAATGGCGATGGAAGACTCGATCTGCTGGGACTCTCTGCGGCCGGGCAGCCGCAGCAGGCGCTCAACCAGGGAACAAAAACGTATCAGTGGCAGATTCTTCGCCCACGAGCGCGGCAGGCTACGGGCGACCAGCGCATCAACTCCTTTGGCATTGGCGGAGAGATGGAGCTTCGCTCCGGCCTCATGCTTCAAAAGCAGCCGATCACTGCTCCGCAATTGCATTTCGGCCTGGGAGAGCAAGGCGGCGCCGACGTGGTAAGGATCCAGTGGCCCAATGGCATGGAGAACGCTGAGTTTGCGCTTAAGGCAGATCAGGAAGTGCTGACCGAGCAGAGACTCAAGGGCTCATGTCCCTTTCTCTTTGCCTGGAATGGTAAACAGATTGGCTTTGTGAAAGATGCCGTGCCCTGGGGTTCGGCGATCGGTCTGCAAATCGACTCGGTTGGCTCCCCTAAAGTCGCGGCCACCGAAGAGTGGTACAAAATCGGCCGCGATCAGCTCGTGCCCCACGACGGCTACTACGACCTGCGCCTTACCGGCGAGTTATGGGAGACCTACTACTACGACTACCTGAAGTTGATGGTGGTTGACCATCGGGCAGGCACCGAGGTTTTTACCGACGAGCGGTTTGTCGTTCCCCCCGTCAAGTTGTCACTGACGACCGTCGCGCCTCCCCACCCCATTGCGAAAGCTACCGATGATCGCGGTCAGGATGTGACCGATATCGTCAGCAAGCTCGATGGCAACTACCTGGATACCTTTGGACGCGGACAGTATCAGGGCCTCACCCGCGATCACTTTGTGGAGATTGATCTGGGCAACGATGTGCCGTCGAGCGGCCCCCTCTGGCTGATTGCCAAGGGATGGTTGCACCCGACCGACTCCTCGGTAAACGTCGCCATCAGCCAGGGAAGCGGGCAGAAGGCGCGCGCTCTTAGCCTCGAAGTGCCGGATGGGCACGGCGGATGGCGTACCGCCCGCGCGAACCTGGGCTTCCCGGCCGGCCGCAAGAAGACTTGCCTGATCGAGCTCGGAGAATATTTTTCTACCCGGCACACCGCACAAGCTTCGCTTGCGGACGGACCTTGAGGTCTATTGGGATTCCATCGAGTGGGCGCAGGGCCTCCCCAGTGCGCGTCTTAAGGTCACGCGCCTGGATCCATCGCTGGCAGATCTTCATTACCGGGGATACTCCGTGGTCCATCAGGCCAATCCTTCTTCTCCCGAGCTACCCGATTACAACCGGATTGCGGCTAGTCGGCAGATCTGGCGCGATCTAGAGGGCTACTACACTCGCTATGGTGATGTCCGCGAATTGCTGGCAGGTATCGATGACCGCTACGTGATCATGAACGCCGGCGACGAGATTACTTTGCATTTTGCTGAGCAACCGCCGCCGCCCTGCTGGATGGGTCCGCGATTATGTGATCGCCGGAGACGGATGGATTAAGGACGGAGACTATAACACTTCTTCCTCGCGAACCGTCCAACCTCTGCCCTACCACGCAAAGAGCGAGTACAACGAGGCACCGGGCAAGCTCGAAGATGAGTGGGTATATCGCCATCATCCAGCGGATTGGCAGACCTACCACACCCGCTACGTAACCTCGGAACCCATTGACCAGGCACTCAGGAGCGGTGCAGCGCAATGAAGGCAGGCATCACCGCAAGAGTTATTCTGGCCATTCTGTTTGTGGGGATGTTAGCCACCCCCCTTGCTATCAAGCAAGTTTCGGCGCGACGGGAAGAAGCCCAGTCGAAGCTGGACGAGGCACAGGCGATAGCGCGATACGGCTTCCATCTGCAGGAAGTCTCGCAACAGTCCGGCGTACATTTTGTCCACCAGGCGCCGACCTTGGACGCCAAACTCGAAGGCATCATGCCGGAAGTCGCGTCCATGGGCGCCTCGGTGTCCGTCGTCGACTTCGACCGCGATGGCTGGCCTGACCTCTACGCGACCAACAGTGCCATCGGCAGCCAAAACCATCTCTATCGCAACATGCACGACGGCACTTTCAAGGATGTTGCCGCGCAGATGGGGTTGCCGATGTGAACCAGGCAGGAACCGGCGTCTCGATGGGAGCGGTCTGGGGCGATTATGACAATGACGGTTACGAAGACCTATTCCTGATCAAGTGGGGCAAGCCGGAGCTTTTCCATAACGACCAGGGCCATGGCTTTACCCGCGTAAGCGATGCTGCCGGTTTACCTCCCGTGGATCAATGCAAATAGCGCTGTCTGGTTTGACTATGACGGCGACGGGCTGCTCGACCTGTTCGTTGGCGGCTACTACTCCGAAAAGCTGGATCTGTGGCATTTGGATACCACGCGCATGATGCCGGAAAGTTTTGAGTACGCCAAAAATGGCGGCCGAAAATTCTTGTTTCATAACCTGGGCAATGGCAAGTTTGAGGAGGTCAGCGAAAAGGCCGGTATCAAAAGCAATCGGTGGGCGCTCGCTGCTTCAGCCGCGGATTTGCGCGGCACCGGCCATCCCGACCTCTTTATTGCCAATGATTACGGTGTCTCCGAGCTCTTCCTGAATGACGGTGGACACTTTCACGAGGCCGGCGAGGCGACTGGCGTAGGATTTGCGCCCAAGAGCGGCATGAACGTGGCTTATGGAGACATTCTGAACCAGGGCAAGTACGCCATCTATGTTTCCAATATCTCCCAGGAGGGGGTGCTGATCCAGGGCAATAATCTTTGGGTGCCTCAAGAAGGCTCGAGCCTGAAGTACGAGAACCTGGCGCGGGATATGGGCGTGGAACTGGGCGGCTGGAGTTTCGGCGCGCAGTTTGGCGACCTCAATAACGATGGATACCTGGATCTCTATCTCACCAACGGCTATATTTCTCTCAGTCGGACCAAGAGTTATTGGTATGACTTCTCCAGGGTCGCCGGTGGCAACAGCAAAATTATCGGCGACGCGGCCGACTGGCCTGCTTTCGATGGCCGCAGCCTGTCGGGGTATCAGCAGAAGAAAGTCTGGATGAACGATGGGTCGGCAAAGTTTATCGACGTCGCCCAGGCTGTCGGCGCGACCGATATCTATGATGGGCGCTCGGTGGCCATGGCCGATCTGTGGAATCGCGGGGTACTCGACGTGGTGGTAGCCAATCAACGCGGCCCCTTGCTGATTTACAAGAACACGGTGAGCCTGGACAATGGTTGGGTTGAATTCTCCCTCGAAGGGTCCAAGAGCAACCGAAGTGCGATTGGTGCTCAGGTAACTCTTTATTGGAACGGGCAACAGCAAGTGCAGCACGTCTCCGGTGGCAGCGGCTTTGCGGCGCAGAACGATCGCCGGCTGCATTTCGGGCTAGGGAAGAATCCCCAGATCGAAAAGGCGGTCATTCGCTGGCCATCTGGCAAGGTGCAAACGGTCGACAACTTGGTCCCGGGAAAGCTCTACAATGTCAGGGAGGCCGAATGAGTCACGGGGCGGGTATTGCGCAACCGGTAAAGATTGAGGCGGCGTGGAAGCGATTCTTCAGCGCGTCCAATCGCTATCTCTCCCCCCTACTCATCACTTGCGTCCTGCTAGTAGGTCAACTCTCCTACGGCATTCTTGAGAGTTACACTCGTACCTTGCTGGCCATTGGCGTTAGCCTTCTCGCCGAGCTGATTCTGTCGCGCGTCTACATGGGCAAGTGGCCGAACCTGGCGAGTGCTTACATCACTGGCATCAGTGTTGGCATTTTGGTACGCTCGCCCGCCTTCTGGCCGTATGCCCTTTGCGCGCTGATTTCCATTACCTCCAAGTACGTGTTGCGCGTCCATGATCGGCATATCTGGAACCCCTCCAATTTCGGCATCGTTGCCATGTTCATTCTCGCTTCCGGCACCGTGGCTGGATTGAGCATCCAGTGGGGTAACTTTGTATGGCCGATGATTGTGATCTGGACGCTTGGATCGGCGATCATCTGGCGTCTGCGGCGTTTTCATATCAGTGCGACCTACGTGGCCTCGTTCCTGGTATTTGCGTTGCTGCGCAGCTGGATCACGGGCGATCCCTGGTGGTCGGAAATTTCTCCCATCACCGGGCCTATGTATCAGCTATTCATTTTTTTCATGATCACCGATCCTAAAACGACCGTGCGCTCGAAGACCGGCCAGTGCGTGACGGTGTTTATTGTGGCCGCGGTCGAAATGGTATTGCGCCTGCACCAGGCGGTTTACGCTCCCTTCTACGCCCTCTTCCTGGTGGGACCTGCGGCCATGCTTCTGGAAATGTGGATGGACTCCCGCCGTTCCCGTCTCGTGGTTGCGCATGCCTGAACGTACGGTACGGTGCTGTCTTATTTTTTGTTTCCTCGGGACCCTGATTTCGAGCGCGCTGGCACAACGGCCTTCCGGCCCCATTCGTTTTGCCGACGCCACCGCCGCGTCCGGCATTTCCTTTCGTCACCATAGCGGTGCCTTTGGAAAGAAATACCTTCCCGAGACGATGGGCAGTGGCGTGTGTGTCCTGGACTACGACAACGACGGCGCCCAGGATATCCTTTTCGTGAACTCCATGGATTGGCCGGGTCACGGCTCGTCCAAGTCTTATCCCGCCCTCTACCATAATAATGGCGATGGAACCTTCACTGACCGCACCAAACAGGCGGGGTTGGCCGTCGAGATGTATGGAATGGGGTGCACCGTCGGCGATTATGACAACGACGGTAAGGACGATATCTATATCACCGCAGTCGGCTCCAGTCATCTGTTCCACAATCTCGGCAACGGCCGCTTTGCGGATGTGACCACCCGTGCCGGAGTGGCTGGCAGCGGATTTTCCAGCGGCGCCGTATGGTTCGACTACGACAACGACGGCAGGCTGGACTTATTTGTGGCGCACTACGTGACCTGGTCGGTGGAGAAAGATCAGTTTTGTTCGCTCGACACAAAGAACAAGTCGTATTGCACACCCCAGGTTTACCAGGGCGAGAGCGCGAGGCTCTACCACAATCGCGGTGACGGAACGTTTGAGGATGTTACCAGGCGCGCCGGCCTCTTCGATGCAACCAGCAAGTCTCTTGGCATTGCGCTGGTTGACTATGACGACGATGGCTGGCTCGATCTGCTGGTCACCAACGACACCCAGCCAAACAAGCTTTATCGCAACAACCACAACGGCACCTTCACCGATGTCGGTGTGCAGGCAGGTATCGCCTACAGTGACGCCGGTGCTACCCGTGCGGGCATGGGAGTCGATAACGGCGACTATGAGAACTCAGGTCATCCCGGGGTGATCATCGGCAACTTCACCAATGAAGGCATGGCGCTGTACCGTAGCGACGGGTCAGGTCTATACACTTCGGCTTCCGAGGCGACCGGGATCGATCGTTGGTCCTTGCAATCGCTGACCTTTAGCACTTTCTTCTTCGACTACGATCTGGACGGTCTGCTCGACATACTAGCGGTGAACGGACACGTCGCAGATGACATCAGCGTAACCCAACCCCATCTGAAGTATGCGGAACCAGCCCTGGTATTTCGGAATCGGGGAAAGGGTCAATTTGAAAACATGTCTACTCAGTTGGGGCCTGCACTGGAGCGGCCGGTGGTAGGACGTGGCTCCGCCTACGGGGACTTCGACAATGACGGCGATCTGGACCTGGTGATTACCGAGGCTAATGGTCCGGCACGGCTGCTCCGTAACGACAACGGCAATCAGAACGACATGCTCCGGGTAAAGCTGGTTGGTACGCGCTCTAACCGCGACGGCATCGGAGCCAAGCTTATCCTCCAGGTCGATAACCATCTTCAGCTGTTACGTATGGTGAAGACCGGCTCCGCCTATTTGTCGCAAAGCGAGTTGCCGGTGACTTTCGGATTGGGCAAGCCTGACCCGAGCAGAAAAATGCGGCTTACCATCGTATGGCCCAGCGGACATAAGGATGTTGTACCAAACATCCAGCCTAACCAAGCCGTCACAGTGGAGGAAGGGAAGGGAATTACCGCAGCCCACCCGATTGTCTTTACAAGGACTGCGATTGCTAAGGTGTCTCGCTAACGAGACCTATCGTTTTCCATTCGATAGCGTTCGTGGGCAAAAGCGAAGCTGAGGGACCTGCTTGCGCCCTTCCTCCGAACAACTGCCCGCGGCTCTTTCAGCCACTAGCTACAGTCGGATGGAAGCGCCACCCTCCCCTTTGTCATCCCGAGCGAAGCCGAGGGACCTGCAGTTCCCCTCAACCCTTGACCGAGGGTTGCGCAAAGAAATTGGCTTTTTCCAGCATGTCCATAATTTCTTCGCGGGTCGCTCCAACTTTGTGTCGAGCATCGAGCAAGTCGTCCGCGCGTACGGGATACTTGTTATGACGCGCAGGGTCGCCGAAACCGCCGACATTAAACGGCTCAATGAGTCTCTGAACGTCTGCCGCGAAAGCTGTCGTCCGGTTTGTACCCACGCTCCAACAAATCCCGCGAAGCCGGCCCGAATGATGGATGTCGATGCAACAGGAATCCAGGGGCCAACTCCGGTTTGCCCAAACGGTGCGCGGTTTCAGCAAAGCTGACCGCCGCAAAATACAAGAGCGACAGCGCAGTAAAAGTCGGAAAGTCTCCCATGTTCGCGTACAGCGCCCCAATCAGCCGGCTGGCAGCCAGCAAGTTGCCATCCGTTTCCTCGGCATAACCTTGCAACTGCCGCCCCAAGTCATCTGCATCGCGATGTTCAGCGATGATTTGCGCAAGCCGTTCAATCCCTGTGAGGTTGAGCGCAAACCCGGTAGAAAGCAGTGGGTCAACGAAACCCGCTGCTGAGGGCAGCATCGCCCATCGCTTTCCAACAATGGTGCTGCTGCGAAAGCTGATCACCGGCATGTGCCGGAACGGCTGGCACACAGATGCCCGCTTGAATTGTGATTTCAACCCAGGCAGTCGATCCAAAAGCCTCTGCCATGCCGGCTCCCCTTCGCTCAGCGCCAACTCTTCCGCAACCCGGCGAGTCGCCGCGACCCCAGCACTCGTGACGTCGTTGTTGAATCGCAGTACCCATGCCCATCCGCCATCAAATACGTGATGCACCGCGGCGTCATCCACCGGATAAGGAGGTTCATCTCCCGCCTGTTCGGTGCGAGCAACCCCCGTGAAGTGGCTGTACAAGCTTTCTGTAACAGGGAGTCCAGGCAGCGGAGACTCCTCCAGCTGCAAACTCCGGTGCAGAAAACCGCGCGGCCCCGTGGCATCGATCAGAAGCCCGGCATTAAAATGAAAAGCCTCTTCGCCGGCGTGGCCCACGATGGTTGTGCCATCCTCTGCGAAATCTACAGTCTCGATCTGGACGCTGTCGCGGTACGCGACTCCCACCCTTTGCGCTTCCCGAACTAGGAAGTGATCCACGTCAGCGCGGTACCAATGAGTGTCGGCAATATCATCGTGCGGGCTCGCCGCCACCAGCAATTGACCTTCCTGGTCAAAGAAGGTGAAGCCCCGCTTCAGTCCGCAGGCGATCTGTGGATAGGCGCGCTGCCAGCTTCCCCATTTTGCCAGCGGGGCGATCCGCGGCAAATCATAGGTGGTGCTCAGTCGCTCCAGCAGGAGATTGCTGAGCGGCGTGGTGGATTCTCCAATCGTCATGCGGGGATGCCGGCCCTGTTCGAGCAGGATGACTGAAAGCCCAAGCTGATGGGCAATCATCGCCATCAGGCTGCCGCCAAAACCTGCGCCGACTACGGCGAGATCGAACTCGCGTTTCAACTCGCACCGCCGCAATAGGTGCAGGTAATCCGATCCAGCTCCACCTGCTGCAGGTTCATCTGCCGCAGCCGGGCAGCGCGCTGCGCGTGGCAGTGCACACACGATTCGCGCAGTTCCCACAGATCCGCGAAGACTCTGCCCCCCTTGAGCCGCAAGCCGTACTCCATTGCGGATTCCACGGTTGCCAAGGCCGGAGGCGTAAAGCCCAGCGACTCCACGGCCCCGTTTCCCGCACGCGTCGGAATGAGGGTCGCGGCCGTGGCTCCCAGCTCCATGGCGAATGCCAAGGAGCGCTCAGCCCACTCTAGCGCTTCCCCTACCGGCATGAGCGGAGGTTGCACCAGGATAAAGACCCGAAGATCGATCCGGTTGCGGCGCAGGAAGTTTGCGGCCGTCGAGAATTGATCGAGCGTCATGCGCTTGTTCAATCCCGCAAGAACTTCCGGATGCGTTGTCTCCAGCCCCATAGCGATCTCGAGTTTGCCGCTAAGCAAGTCGCGAAAGCGAAGGCAGGCATCGCCGGTGAGCGCGGGATGATTTTCTACGATTACCCTCTCGAAGCGATTACCGCGCTGCGCGATGGCACCGTAGTCTGCGGGAGGAATTGCCTGGGGATCGAAAAAGCTGCCGCTGTTATACAGCTTGAGTTGTCGCGCTGGGGGAAGCTTGAGCAGTGCGTAATCGATCTGTGCCGGAATCGCTCCGACCGGTACTGTTTCGCTGAGCGTATTGCGCCACAGGTCGCACATCAAACAACGGAACGGGCATTCTCGATTAGTAAGAAAGATGGTGGCAACCGGTTCCACTGCGCCGGCAATCGCGCATTCCTCCTCGACGAAATATTGATAGGGAAGATAAGGGTCGCGTATCTCTCGCGCCGGGCGCTGGCTGAGTATCCAGGCATCACGTTCCGCCGCTTTGACCGGATACAAGTTCATGGATACAACGACAGAAATTTCTGGCGATACTCTGCCTCGCGTAAGGGTAGTGCGGAATGTAGTGTGCTCTCGGCAACCGCCCCATGCTGGAACCGGCGCTTGGGGAAAACCGGCATATCGAAGGCGGTAACTATCTTCAATCCACGGGCCACGATTTCACCCTTGAGCTGATAGAGTCGCTCGACGTCATAGTTGGTCAAATCAATGAACGGAACGCTCTCCGCGACTGCGATCACCGAAGGCCGCGTGAAGGGACTAAAGCCACAAAACCCAAAATGATGGCCCGGGGCGTAGGTTCGGCTATAAGAGCGGCTGAGTCCGCCGCTGTACGTCAAGGAGTGTTTGATTTTTCCCACCCCCCAGCCTTCCTGATACAACATCGGGTTATTAATCACGCTGCGAATGGTGAGTTCAGGATTCTCCTCGATAGGATAATCCTTGAGGTTCTCGTCGCCGCCGTCACCGTCGATCAAATAACGCCAGGTGGGATACCGCTGCCGCACTCCCCGGCATAACGCCATCGCCATGGTGGCCGATTGTACGTCCAGCGCTTTATAATCCTCGATCACGCGGATGGTCTCATCGACATCGAGCGACGACGCATCCACTTCGATCGCTTCAAGGAATAGTCCCAGACCAAGAGCATCAAGAAATGCGCGAGCCTGGCCCAAGTCAGGGCCATCGCCGAGGTCGAGCACAAAGGCTTTGAGGCGGGCCGGTTTCATGCCCAACCTGAGCATGACGTGGTAGGTGGTAAGGAAGACGCTGCCGCTATCGATGCCGCCCGAAAAGCACACCCCGATTGGTTCATGCGCAGGAACGCGGACCAACCATTGCTCGATCTCGCCGGCCAGCGCACCAATGTAGGCTGCGCCAATCTGGTCGAGGTTGGTGGTCATCCCTCCTTGGGAAGGGATGAAGAACCGCGTGTAAACCGGGTCTGGATCGGGGCAGCCGATCAATTGCAGCGCAACCACGTAGTGAGCGGGAACCATTCTCGTATAGCCGGGCTGGAATTGGGCATCCAGTCCTTCCGCTTTCATCCAGTTGTAGATCGTATCGATGCGCGCCGCGACAACCAGTACCGGTCCCGCCTGGCGCTTGGCGAGGAAGTAGCGCAGAGGCCGGTCCAGCGAACGTGCCAGCTTTACGGTCTTGCCGGCGCGCGCCACCAGTGCAAACGAACCTTCGATGCGGCTCACTTCCTCCGCAGAGCCGTTCAATACTATCTCGCGCGCTTCCTCCACCGAGAGGCGATAAATCTGGTTCGCCTCTGGCTCCGTGAGATCAACCACCTGCTCAATGTACTGCTGTTGCATCGCGCCCTCGACTCCTTATCCTTGGTCAAGGATAGCGCAGTCGACGACGGTCCGAACTTGGATCAGCTCAGTGCTTAAGCGGGGTGTCCCAGTGGAAAATCAGCTCGACATAGGCAAGTTGGGCATTGCGGCCCTGCGGATAGTCGCTGCCGACCACGCTCTTACCCCACACATGAGCGTAATACCCGTTGACGTCCAGATAAGGCTTGGCGTGCCAGTCTGAACTGATATCGGCATCGCTAGCGAAAGAGGAATGTCCCCCGCTGGGCCGGCCGGTCATGCCGAACACCTTGTTATCGAATGCCCCACCACCCTGGTACCAGATGTCTTTGCCTGAAGTAAGCTGCAGCCAGTGCAGGTCGCTACGCAGTTCTAATTTGGGCGTGGGGCGATCGATGATCTGTACAAACTCGTCTGTGAGGTTCATCAGATTATAGAAAGGGATCCGCGCATAGACGCGTGGGGTGGGCAAAAGCTCAAAGAAAGTGCCGTGCGTTTTATCCGAGGCATTGTTGTCTCCGCTGCTGCGCCACCAACCGCCGCGCAGCCACGGTGTGCTGGCCACGTGCAGAAGCTGGTACCCTCCCTCGATAGCGGCGGCGCCCGCGCGCTGGTCCAGTTCTCCCCACTGGCCGTTTTGCAGCGCACCCCAGCCGACGAAGTCGAATTGTCCCGGACCGGCGGGAATGGCGGTCATAAAGTCTCCACCATAGGTGCCGACACGAATGTTTTGATGGTCTGCCTGCCGCACCGGCAGCGGACGGTTGTCTGTCTTCGCAATTCCTGTCCGGCCGTCGTGATAGCCAATGGCAAACAGCCGCCAAACGAAGCGGTTCTGCCAGTCGGATTTCGTATAGGCAAGATACTGCAAATCCACGTTCAATTCGGGATTGCCGTTCATGTTGAAGACGCCCTGGTCCGCACGTGCAGCCATTGCGGTGATATCCCACGAGCCTTGGCCGTAGTGAGCATCGACTCCATCGAAACTACGCTGCGCGTTGGTAAAGCCAAAGTTGCTCACCAGCCGCTGCCCCACCCGGTTGGGCTGCAGCCATGCCAGGGTCGGATTCTTTGGTTTCGTCTCCAGTCCATCGAAAAACTCAAAACGTCCGATACGAATATTCTTATCGTTGTCGAAACCATAACGAACGTATCCCTGCTTAAGAAACGCCGCCGCGGGATAGGAATTGTTTCCGCCACTGACGTAATAGCTGGCGCCCAGGCCGAGCTGGCCTTGGGCGGTCGATGAGCTCACCGCGGTGTTGGGAGCATCAATAATCGTCCCTTGCGTGATCTCGACCTTCCAGTCCCAGCGGTCGATGGTCTGTGAAAGCCCAAAACGCAACAGTGATTCGCCGTAGCCATAGATGTTGTCTGGAGGGGCCTTGAACCACTCCCAGCCAAGACCGCGGGCCCGTTCATACACAAAGAAATGCACGGGATGCCCGCTGGGTGTTGATGGGGGTGCCATTTGCGGTGTCTGGCCGCGCAAAGAAATCGCGCTCGATAATAGGATCAAGAAGCTTATAGAACGACGCACACCTACCTCCAAAATGATTGCCCGTTTTTACGGCAATGGATGTCTCAACTTTTATGTAGAAGATTTCTTCTTGAAAACGCTCGGACTCCAACGGCATTTCTTCTTTGCAGAACCGCAATTCGGACGGGCGATCGCAAAGCTGTGCCCGCATCCGCGCAGTTCATGGATTGGGACAGGGTCTCTATCGGATTTACAAACATCGGTGGCGCAAGCATCAATCAATTAACGCCAGGGGTCAACCACCCTGGGGTTGGTATTTATCTCAACCTTCCGGTGGAGATCGTTCGGGCCGCGGCCCTGAAGATACTGCGGCCATTTGCAAACCTGCCCAAGCTATCCTTTTGCGAAGGAAGGAATAAGACGCAGCTTGAGGGAGGACCTAGACCGCGGCCTGGCGAGTCGGTTGCTGCCATTTGCAAAAGCTGTAAAACAGTCGCATTCCCAGCCGCGAGAGGTTCAGCAGAGAGCAAAAAAGGAGCGTCTTCAAAACCCCGCGCGGCCGGAGCCGCGAATAGATCGCGTTGAAGCTCCACGCCGGCACCGTGTAGACGTCGCCCGCTTTCAAGACGCCGATGCGGTTCCTGATCGGCGACTCGTAAATCACCCTCTCAATGCCGTAATTGAAGAACATCGCTAGATCGAGAATCCGACGGCCGTACATGGCTGCCCCCAACCATGGGATCCTCTTCCTGTGACGAGACTCAATCAGCAGGCGAGAGGCTTCCCCTGCATGTCTCAGCGCAGCGGTCACTCCGTTTGCGGTCATCGGATCCACCATCGCCGCGGCTTCTCCCGCGATCAGCCAGTTCGGCCCGGCGACCCGGCCATGCATGCGGCAGATGAACGATGTGACCGATGGGGTAATCGCTGGCACAGCCCGCAAAAGACTCTCAAAGCGAGGGAACCGGCTTAGCTTTTCTCTTAAGATAGCTTCCACGGTTTCCCCTTGCTGCCGCCCGGCCTTGATCGTTTCCCCGGTGGCTACATATCCCACGCTGATGGTGCTGGGGTTGACAGGTATTTCCCAAACCCATTCCATGTACGGTGGCTTCACTCCATCCGCGTAGAGCGTTGTCCCTTCGACCGGCGTGGTGACTGGGAAATATCCCCAGATGGCTACTTTTCGCGGGCCCACCTCGTACGTTGGCAGCTGGAAAGCCCGGGCAAATAAGCTTGAGGACGAGCCGGAAGCATCGATAAACCAGGGGCAGGAGATTCTCTTGCCAAGCTGGGTGCTAACTGCCTCCACTCGTCTCCCGTTTGTTTCCACCGCAACTACGCGATCTTCAAGAAGAGTGACGCCGCAGCTGAGAACCAATTCGCGCAACTGCCGATTCAGTTGATTCCGGTCGACATGCAGGGTACGCAGCTCTACATTGAAGGGCGGCCGCCCTAACCACTCACCCGGAATATAGCTTTGATCGCACCCGTCCCCCAACTTCAGGGTGACGTGGCGCTTGTAAGTTGCAATTTTTTCCGCGATCAGCCGGTCCATGGTCAGGCCAAAGTCTGCCAATAAACCAGGCGCGGACCAGTCCAGCGACTCGCCCACCGCGTCGTTTTCAATTCCGCCGGCATCGACACACAGGACCCGCATTCCCGCCTTCGCCAAATGAATGCATGCAGCCATGCCTGCCAAGCCACCGCCGATGACGGTGACGTCACTCCCTGCTACAGGAGTCTGATGCTCGTGCGTCACTATCTCTTGAATGACTTCGATCCTTTCTTTGCGACAGAGGTGCAATCACAGCAGAGTTACTTCTCCCGATGCATGTGACAGCATACTGGGGAACGCGCGTCGCGCGCCAGCCCCGGTTGGCTATTTGCGCTGAGGCGGCTGCATTTCTAGTTGGAGTATGATCCCGTTAGTAACAGCTAGCCCGGCCTAACTAGTCCTGTGGCCTCCTAAAGGTTAGCGTCGTTGATATCTGCAGACGCAACTAGATCGCAGGCCACCGACCGGAAGGCCTACCCCCACGAACAGCAAGCCTACGAAAAAGAATGAGGGAATATGTCAGAAAACGAAGTCGTAGCGAATCAGAAAACAATCCTCGGCCATCAGGCTTCCATTCTGGAAAATCAGAAGACTCTTCTACAGAATCAGGCCGCGATCCTGAAGAACCAGAGCGCGTTGGATGAAATTCTCGCCAATCAAAAGGCAATTCTGGCGAACCAAAAGACAATTCTCGCGAACCAGAAGGAAGTTCATTCCGCTACGCATCGGTAGCCTTCTTCAATCAGAGTCACGAAGGCAAGCCCATCATGGTCTTGCCTTCGTCGTCTTTGAGGCCCCGCATGAAGGGGTGCGCTTCACAGACAGCGGAAAAACACCGTGGAACTCTGTTTTTATCAGGGAACGACTTTAGCGGCTGCGGAAAAGCTCAAGCTTTGTACGAAGGGCACGGGTTTAGCCGTGCCGAACAGTGCCGCAACGCAGGAGGGCTTTAGCCCCTGAGGCATTTGCTCTCCTGCTTGGAGCAGCCCTTTCCGTTAGGTACCGCGGAGCCCAAAAACTCAATTCGCTTTCCAAGATTCGAAATTGCGAATGAGCGCATGTCGCGTTTCAAAGTGTTTCCATCAAAAGGTGGGGTTCTATGCCCACCTTAAGGTTGAGGACATCCTGTCCAGTAATTATTTACAGTGCAAGACGAACCCTTCGGAACGTAGCCCCGGCCTTTTGTCGATAAATGGCTCCATCACTCCACCACATGGAGGAGTCAGAGGATTTCTTTAAGAATGACCGGGATTGAGCGCGAAAACACATCGACATCGTCGAGCTGGTCCATCCGGCTCCGCCCCATCGCGTTCATCACCGCGCTGCTTATTCTCTGGCAGGTTGCTGTCAGCCTCCATCCGGATCAACTCCTGCCCGGCCCTTGGGCCGTAGTCAAAGCCATCGGCGAGTTGCTTCAGCACGGGCTGCTGGTCAAGTACGTCGTGGCATCGCTCTTCCGGGTTACGTGGGGCTTTGCCCTGGCCGCTATTATCGCCATTCCTCTCGGTCTTACCATTGGCTGGTACCGGCGTAGCGAGATGGCTTTTAACCCGCTGGTGCAAATCTTTCGCCCCATCTCGCCCTTAGCGTGGATCCCGCTCGCCATCCTCTGGTTCGGAGTAGGCGACCTTGCCGCTATCTTTCTTATCTTCGTGGGCTGTTTCTTTCCTTTGCTTCTGACCGCTATGAGCGCAGTCCACAATATACCGTCCGTCTACATCGATGTCGGCCGCAATTTCGGTTTGAGCACGCCCCAATTCATCTACCGTGTCTTGTATCCGGCCGTAATACCGCAGTTGATCACCGGCTCGCGGATCACCATGGGCATAGCTTGGCTGGTCGTAGTAGCCGCCGAGATGATCGCGGTCAACTCGGGCTTGGGCTTCCTGATCGTCGACGCACGCAACGCCGGAAATCGCTATGACCTCGTAATCGCCGGCATGGTCGTGATCGGGCTCATCGGTCTGCTCTTGGATTTTGGAATGCGCTCACTGGAACAAGTGGAATCGTTTCGTTGGAGTTATTCGGGGGATTAAGCTTGGCTACAGAAACTCTCAAGACGCCGCCGCGTATCAAGTTACACATGGATCACGTGGGCATGGTCTTCCAACGCGACGGCAGGAGTACCCCCGTTCTCGAAGACATCAACCTCGATGTCTCCGACGGAGAATTCATCTGTCTGGTTGGACCCTCAGGAGCCGGCAAGTCGACCATGCTGAACGTAATGGGAGGCTTCCTCTCCCCCACTAGCGGATCGATCACCATCGATGGCCAAGCCGTCGTCGGGCCAGATCCCCGCCGCATCCTTGTCTTCCAGGAACGGGGCGTGTTTCCATGGCTCACCGTCGAAGGCAACATAGGATTCGGACTCTCCGAGTTGCCGAGCGCGGAACGCGAGCAACGCATCGCACACTACGTACAAATGGTGCGTTTGCAGGGCTTCGAGCATACTTATCCTTCGGACTTGTCAGGCGGCATGAAACAACGGCTGCAGGTAGCTCGAGCTTTAGCGGTCAATCCAGACATCCTCTACCTTGATGAGCCCTTCGGTGCATTGGATTCGGTCACACGCCTCATCATGCGTGGCGAACTGCTTCGTATCTGGCAAACCGAACGTCGAACCATCATCTTCGTGACCCACGATATCGATGAGGCAGTGCAGCTTGCCGACCGGGTCGTGGTCTTGAGTTCGCGGCCCGCCAAGATTGAGGACGTGCTCACGATCGACCTGCCGCACCCAAGGAATATCAGTTCGCCGCGCTACCTTGAACTTCGCGACGAGCTCTTAAGTAAGATCGGCCTGGCGTTCACCGTATGAATTCACTGGCAAAACCGCGTCCATGGGAAAAGTTTTTCTGGCCCCTTCTCGCGGCCGGACTGCTTTTCGCCGTGTGGCACTACTCCGTCATTTGGACGGCCACCAAAGTCTTTCCCTCGCCGCTCATTGTGTGGAAAGGTTTGGCTCAGCTGCTGCACAAGAATGTGCTCTGGGCCGATATTGGCGACTCGCTGCGCCGCGTTGCGATTGGATTTGGCTTGGCAACCGTCATCGGAATTCCCTTGGGCCTGGCACTTGGCTGGTATCCCGCATTGAACCAGGTAGTCAATCCCGTGATACAGATCCTTCGCCCCATCAGCCCTATTGCATGGATTCCAGTGGCCATCGTCTTTTTCGGCGTGGGAGAACGCCCAGCTGTCTTCTTGATTTTCCTGAGCGCCTTTTTTCCCATACTCGTCGCCTGCGCCAGCGGCGTCTCCAATGTGCCGGCAATCTACCGCCGAGCGGGCCTCAATTTCGGCCTGACCCCTACGCAAATTCTCTCTAAAGTCGTCTTTCCCGCCGCCCTCCCGCAGATTCTGATTGGCTTGCGCCTCGCCTTGGGAGTGGCATGGCTGGTAGTGGTAGCTGCAGAGATGATCGCGGTCGACTCCGGTCTGGGTTTTCTGGTCATTGATTCCCGTAACTCAGGCAAGCGCTACGACCTGGTAGTTGCCGCCATGCTGATAATCGGCCTCATCGGCTTGGCGCTCGATTTTTGCTTCCGCAGGCTGGAAACGGTAAGGTCCGTTCGATGGGGGTTCCGCCATGAGTCTTAAGGGCAAAATCACGTTGGTTGTTTTCGCGTGGCTGCTGTTGATTACCGGGCTGCATGCCTGGCTGAACGTGAATTGGGCGGCTTTCCTGAATGACTATCAACCGATTGAGAAACGAAAGATCACCGTCGCCTATCTACCCGTCACCTGCCAGCTCACTTGCCCGGTAACGGACTATATCTCCAAGTACTCTCTATCGGGTGAAATGTTTCTGCCCAAGATGTTTCAGGGCTTTCCGGAGATGAAGGAAGCGCTGATATCGAACCGGGTCCAGGCCGCCTTTATCGTGGCGCCTTTGGCGATTGCTCTCGTCTCTCAGGGAGTTCCGATCAAGGTCGTATATCTTGGGCACCGTTACGGCAGCGCGGTCGTCGTCCGCAAGGATGGTCCCATCAAGACCTTTGCCGATATGCGCGGCCGCACCATCGCCATTCCCAGCCGCTTTTCCGACGAGCGCCTGTTGCTCTTCCGCGCCATGAAGGTCTATGGCATCAAACCCGGCGAGATCAAGATGGTCGAGATGGCGCCCCCCGATGTTTCTGGCGCGCTCGCGGCTCATGCCATCGATGCTTTTGTGATGGGCGAGCCCTTTCCGTCGCAGGCGGAAATAGGCGGCTTTGGACGAGTCCTCTTTCAGGCCCGCGAATATTGGCCGGACTACATGTCGTGCATCCTGGTTGTGCGTCAGGACCTGATCGATAAGCGTCCAGAGGTCGTTCAGACCCTGGTGGACGGCATCGCCCGTTCGGGCCTTTGGCTGGACACCAGTAAGCCGCACCGTGAGGACGCCGCGGACTTTGTGGGCCGCTTCTACTACAACCAAAAACCGGCATTGCTGCGCTGGGCCCTGACCAAGCCCATGGACCGGGTCACCTATAGCCCCCTGGCCCCGCGCAAAGCAGACTTCGATATGGTGCGCGATTTAATGATAGAAACCGGGGTCTTGAATAAGAAGATCGAGTTCAGCGACTACACCGATACCCGCTTCTCGGACGAAGCCAGTATCCAGACACCCTGGAGATATGAACCCGGCACCGCGCGTGCCCGCTGAGGAGAGATAACGAACATGTTTCGCAGACGGTTTCTTCAATTAGTGTCTATGGCGAGTGTTGGCACTCTGGCTGCTGTCGAAGGCATGTCGGCTGGAGCGAGCAAGACAGTCAATTATCGCGTCAAGGGATTCAGTTGCATCACCTGTGCGACCGGTCTCGATACCATGCTTGGACAACAAAAGGGCATCACTTCGAGCAAGTCGACCTACCCGGAAGGGAAAGTGACGGTTGGCTTCGATCTCCACCAGATCACCGAGCAAGCCATCGTCGCATTCATCACCGATCTCGGCTTCACCGTGCAACCTGAACCGAAAGGCTGACCCATGTCCCAGGAAAAACAATATTCGCAACTAGCCGCCATTCTTGCCGCATCGTTGGATCTTAAGCAGCCACCGGTTGCGATTTCCTTCGCCGGCTCTTTGCCTGCCGGCGTGAAGAGTCACGTTGGACGGGCTCCCGCGGGTTGCAGGTTCTGGGAAGACGGCGCCGCCACCGCTTTTGCGACTTCCGCCTCTGATCACAATCTCTGTGCCATCGGTGTTTATACTCACAATCTTCAAACTTCTCCGGCGCAGCAGACGGACTTGATGGACGCTCTCAAAGTCTTCGGCGATCTCGACTACGTGAGGCCCGAAGACCTTGCGCTAATTCCGGTTCTGGGATCGCAGCCCGCCTTTGTCGTCTATGCGCCTTTGGCAGAGTCGCCCCTGCCGCCGCATGTAGTGCTGCTGTTCGTAAACGCAAATCAAACCCTCATCCTGTCCGAAGCAACGCAGCAGGTGGAAAACCAAAACGCTCCCGCCATGGGCAGGCCTGCCTGCGCAGTCATTCCTCAGGTTATGAATACCGGCCGGGCGGCCTTAAGTTTGGGCTGCTGTGGAGCGCGCGCCTATCTGGACGTACTCACCGACGACGTGGCCGTTTTTGCCATTCCAGGAGACAAACTCGACGCCTACACCCGCCGGATCGAGGCCCTGGCCAAAGCAAATGGCGTCCTTTCAAAATTCCACAGCCTCCGCCGTAACGCCATCTCAGCCGGTGAGACCCCGACCATCAAGGACTCCTTAACGGCCCTGATGGGCTAGTCTCCCGTCGATCTCTGTTTCACTGCTGCTAACCTGCGGCTCCGTCCATCCCAATAGCGAATCTTAAGGAAAGCAGCCATCCTTAAATTTGTCATCCCGCCTGCCCCGGTGTGCCGTGGGAGCGGAGCCGAGGGACCTGCGGTGCGCCCTTCCCCCAAACAACTGCCAGCGGCTCTTCAGCCACTAGCTACAGTCGCATGGGAGCGCGACCCTCCCCTTTGTCAATCAAGCGGAGCCGAGGGACCTGCGGTGCGCCCTTCCCTCAAACAACTGCCAGCGGCTCTTCAGTCACTAGCTACAGTCGCATGGGAGCGCGACCCTCCCCTTTGTCAATCAAGCGGAGCCGAGGGACCTGCGGGGCGCCCTTCCCCCAAACGACTGCCCGCGGCTCTTTCAGGCACTAGCTACAGTCGCATGGGAGCGCGACCCTCCCCTTTGTCAATCAAGCGGAGCCGAGGGACCTGCAGTTCCTTCTCGGTTGCAACCACTGTCGGATGCCCCGAAATTCTCGCTATTTTAACCACCCACAGCACCTTCACCTCGAAGCAATCCTCCAACCCCAACCCAAGTCTGAGAGAATCTCATGATGAGAAGATCCAAACTGCTGCTGGGGCATCAAACCTGCTGAGTTACATCAGAGAAACGGAGTAAAGCAATGGCAACCGCGGTGAAGGTGCAATCTCTCACGCAACGAGCAGCCTGGAAGGCGCTTGAGACCCATTACCAACAAGTTCGCAATATTCCTTTGCGCTCATTGTTTTCCGACGATCCAGGACGCGCCGACCGCTTTTCCCTCGAGGCCGCCGGTCTTTTTCTCGACTACTCCAAGAACCGCATCACCGACGAGACGCGCAAGCTTCTCCTACAGCTAGCCCAGGAATCCGGCCTGCGGGAGCGCATCGACGCCATGTTCCGCGGCGACAAGATCAACATAACCGAAAAGCGGGCGGTGCTGCACGTCGCGTTGCGCGCACCCAAAGGGGAAGCCATCTTGGTCGATGGCCAGGATGTAGTCCCGGAAGTCCACGCGGTGCTCGATAAAATGGCCGCCTTCTCCGACCGCATACGTAGTGGCGACTGGAAAGGCCACACCGGCAAGCGCATTCGCAACGTGATCAACATCGGCATCGGAGGTTCAGACCTTGGCCCGGTGATGGCCTATGAGGCGCTCAAGTTCTACAGCGACCGATCGATGGTCTTTCGCTTCGTCTCCAACGTCGACGGTACCGATTTCGCCGAGGCGGTGATCGACCTCGATCCGGCAGAAACCCTCTTCATCATCTCCTCCAAGACCTTCACCACCCTTGAGACCATGACCAACGCCCACACCGCGCGCGATTGGGCTCTTAAAGGTCTGAAGGACGAGGCTGCCGTCGCCAAGCATTTTGTCGCGGTTTCAACCAATGGCGCGGAAGTAAAGAAATTCGGCATCGACACCGCCAACATGTTCGGCTTCTGGGACTGGGTCGGGGGCCGCTACTCCATGGATTCCGCCATCGGCCTCTCCACCATGCTGGCCATCGGCCCGGCAAATTTCCGCGCCATGCTCGACGGCTTCCACGAGATGGACGAGCATTTCCGCACCGCTCCCTTCGAAAGCAATCTGCCCGTCCTCCTGGGGCTGCTGAGCGTCTGGTACAACGACTTCTTCGGCGCCCAGACCGTGGCCGTGTTGCCCTATGAGCAATACTTGAAGCGCTTCCCCGCCTACCTGCAGCAGCTCACCATGGAAAGCAACGGGAAGCACGTCACCCTGGAAGGCGAGCGAGTCGACTACGACACCGGCCCCATCTACTGGGGCGAGCCGGGAACCAACGGGCAGCACTCGTTCTACCAATTGATTCACCAGGGAACCAGGCTAATTCCCTGCGACTTCATCGGTTTTGAGAAGACCCTCAACCCGCTCGGGCGCCATCATGACATGCTGCTGGCCAACGTCTTTGCCCAAGCCGAGGCCTTGGCCTTCGGAAAAACAGCGGAGCAGGTAAAGGCCGAAGGGACACCAGATTGGCTCGTTCCGCATCGCGTCTTTGAGGGCAACCGCCCGTCCAATGTCCTATTGGCGGACAAACTCACACCAGAAACGCTGGGCAAGCTGGTCGCACTCTATGAGCACTCGGTCTTTACCCAGGGTACCGTCTGGCAAATCGACTCCTTCGATCAATGGGGCGTCGAGTTGGGCAAAGTGCTGGCTCAGCACATCATCGCCGAGATTGAGGCTCCGGATGATGCAGGGCTGAAGCATGATGCTTCCACCACTAACCTCATCCGCCGCTACCGCAAGCTCAAGTAAAGCTGCGTGATTGACGAAAAACACTTAACCGAAAGAGGAGCGATTCGATGCAATTAGGAATGGTGGGTCTAGGCAGAATGGGCTCCAACATGGTCAAGCGCTTGCTAAACAACGGTCACACCGCCGTGGTGTACGACCGGTCCGCGCAAACGGTTCAGGATCTGGAAAAGCAAAAAGCCGTAGGCGCCTCTTCGCTCGCGGACATGGTAAGCAAACTCTCCAAGCCGCGCGCCATTTGGCTGATGATTCCCGCCGCCGTGGTCGACCAAACCATCGCTGAGGTCGCGCCTCACCTCGAGTCAGGCGACATTTTGATCGATGGCGGCAATTCCTACTACATCGACGACATCCGTCGCAGTGGACAGCTGGCGCCCAAGGGAATTCAATATGTTGACGTTGGCACCAGTGGCGGCGTCTGGGGCCTGGAACGAGGCTACTGCCTGATGATCGGCGGCCCCACCGCCGTGGTCGAGCACTTGGATCCGATTTTCAAAACCATCGCTCCTGGCGTCGGCGATATTCCCCGCACTCCCGGACGCGACAAGATTGGCGGCTCGGCGGAAGAGGGGTACCTGCATTGCGGGCCCAGCGGCGCTGGCCACTTTGTCAAGATGGTGCACAACGGCATGGAGTACGGCATCATGGCGGCCTATGCCGAAGGCTTGAACATTCTCCATCACGCCAATGTCGGCCACAAGGTCGGGGAGATTGATGCGGAAACCACGCCGCTGCGCGATCCCCAGGACTATCAATTTGATTTCAACCTCTCGGATGTGGCGGAGGTATGGCGGCGGGGCAGCGTGATCTCCTCCTGGTTGCTCGACCTCACCGCGGCAGCTTTGACTAAGAGTCCTGCCTTATCGGAGTTTGCGGGTCACGTCTCCGATTCCGGCGAGGGCCGTTGGACCATCAAGGCGGCCATTGACGAGGGCGTGCCCGCGCCGGTGCTCACTGCGGCGCTCTACGAACGCTTCAGCTCGCGCGGTGAAGCTGACTTCGCCGACAAACTGCTCTCCGCCATGCGCTTTGAATTTGGAGGACACCTGGAAAAGGCAGCCAAGTAGGTAAACTGCCTTTACACTGGTCGTATCTTTTGATCGCTCTGTAAGGACGCTCGCGTTTGCCTCGTACGACTCCACTCTTCCGCTGTGCCCTTCTCTTCGCGCTCCTGATGGTCGCGGCCCTACCGGCCGCGACCGCTCAGGCTCCCCTACGCACGATTGGCTTCATGACCGACTTCGATGTCAAAGATGACGCCGTGGGTATCTGCAAAGCGGTCATGGAGGGGGTGGCTCCCGGCGTCAGAATTATCGACATCACGCAACAGGTCACGCCATTCGATATAGAGGAGGGCGCGCGCTTTCTCGCTGGCTCCGCGCCCTACTTCGCGAAAGATGCCGTTTTTGTGGCCGTGGTCGATCCGACGGTTGGCAGCAAGCGCAAGGCGATCATCGCGCAATCCAGGGTGGGCCAGTTCTTCGTCCTGCCCGACAATGGCTTGCTCACCCTGGTTGCGGACCGTGACGGCATCGTGGCCGCCCGGGAAATCACCAATCCCGCATGGATGATAGGCGCCGCACTCTCCTCGACCTTCCATGGCCGGGATATCTTCTCCCCTGCCGGGGCACACCTGGCGCGGGGCGACGATTGGACCACTGCGGGTCCGTCCCTCGATGTGACCAAGCTAGTGCGGTTGGAGATCCACTCCGCCACCATCGACGCCGCCGGTTTGCACGGCAAGGTGCTGGGAGTCGACGGACCGTTCGGAAACCTGGTGCTGAACGTACCCGCCGAAATCTTTGCCAAGCTGGGCTATGCGCGCGGCGATTCCGTACCGGTAACCCTGGGCGGCAAGGAATATCACTTTCCTTTTGTAAAGACTTTCAGCGACGTCGCGGTCGGTGCGCCATTGTTCTATATCGATTCGCGAGGGCGGCTGAGCCTGGGAATCAATCAACGGAACTTCTCCGACACCTACAAGCTTTCGTCGGGGACTGAGCTATTAATTCCGGCCAAGCGCTGACCCCCGGGGAATGGTAGTCAGGGCTTGGCTTTGTATTGCACGTCTTTACAGGCTGCCGGAACACTCATGTTTTGTGTCAGGGCACGACTTTACAGCTTGCGGAAAAACTCATCTTTCTGAAGGGTACGGCCTTTAGGCCGTACATAAATGCTTTGCAATGAATCCGGCCTTAGCCGCTGAGGGATGATTTCTTGCCCGGCGCGGACGGCTGAAAGTCAGACTTGTCCAAATTAACCTCGTCAGCGGGAAGCTGGATCCTCAGCCGAAAGTTGGGCCCCGGCGCCGGGCTTCAAACGCTCATAGACGCTTCCTGAACGCACATGCGTGGCGGCCATCTCAAAAAAACGGGCGCGGAGGCAGGGCTTCCAGAAGAAAATATCCGTGCAAGGCTCCATCGGCTCGCAATATCTTCTCAGCAACAAAGAAGACCCGCCAACAAAGTTGATGAGCTCCTGCTTGCGCCCAATCTCATGCTCCAGCATGAAGGCCCGCATCACGGCGGAAATGGATTCCTTCTTGTAGTGCATGTTATTCATTTGCATGTCCACATAGGTCACGCCATGGCGGCGCCAGCCCGCCAGGATGCTTAACCATGTCCCATCCGGTAAGCTCAGGCCCATGGAAAAAAAGTCAGCGTTCACGCGCAGCAGGCGATACCGGGCGTGGAAGAACTTGCTTATACGGTGAGGCGTCGAATTTGTTTCCAGCGCCAACATTCCCTGGAGCGAATGATCCGGATCGAGCGCAGGCTCAAATTGAACCTTGGCGTTTTTCTCCAATTGTTGGCGCTTGCCCGCGAGGCTACGCCGCGTGCGCGGCCCCAGCCGTGCCAGCATGCCCTCGTATGTGCTCTCCAGCGGCAGCTTGTGCTGTACCAGTGTTGCGCTGAATCTGCGGAACGTACTCGCCGGGCCCATCACCTCTATGCACGACTCAGAAGAAGCTTTGATGCTGAGGCTTACCCCGTGAATACGCCGTTCTTTCAGCAGCGCCTGGGCTGCCAGATGCACATAGTGCACACGGTGTGATGCCGGGCCGGCTACCAGACCTTCCCCGATGTAGTCTCCACCGCGAAATAGCCCCAAACCCATGCCCAGCCTGGTGTGCTCAAAAAACAGAACACACGCTTCGAGTTGCCCCTCCCGGCGAATCAAAACCGCCGCGCATCTTCTGTTTGCCAGGGTATTCGCAGCCATGAAGTATTGCGGCTCGGTGGTCAGATCATCCTCCTGGCCACAACGCCGGCGGAGTTCGAGAACCTCGGCCAGGCGGGAACGCAGTTCCCGGTTGCCGATTACCAGCTGGGTAGTTCTTGCGTAGTCGCTGAAGGTGGAAACGGCCGTTGAAGCATTCGCTATCGTCCTGCGATCTAACCGAGGATAGTCATCGCTTGCGCTCGCGCTGTTTCTGTCGGGGATAAGAGACGGTTGTGCCATGCTATTCGCGGTCATCAGGAATTAAGCACCGCATTTTCCTTCGGCCACCACGGATTCCTGCTCCTCTCAGGGGAGACGGAAGGAAAGTGAAGCGGGCGGTGGCGGCTGGAATGATCTTACGGTAATCGCTGAATTAAGACCGCGTCGGGCGGCTCATCCGCGCGTGGAAAACCAGAACGCGTACTGTGGTTGTGCCTTTTTGGGACGCTGGCCCAAAAAGGCACATACTTTGCTCGCATCGCGTAAATAATTGCACCTACATCGGTTACATATAAGAAATCGACAGGACTCAATGGATCCTCCGCCGGCGGTAGTAAAGAACAGTGAACCAGAACATCACAACCAGCAATCCGTCACAACCCAGACTCGTCCATGCGGCTCCGCGCCAGGAATAGCGGGGCAGGATAATCAGGTTGAGACCAATATTGATCACGGCCGCCACTACCTGGATGGCCATCCGTGCGCGTTGCAGTCCCGCACCCGAAAGCGCATCCGCCAGGAAAGAGTGCAGGCAGCGCAGGAAAGGAATCAGTGCCAGCCATCGCACCGCCGGAACGACCGCATCGTACTTGGGTCCCAGGATATGCGGTAAAACGGGGGCCAACAGCCATAGTCCGGCAGATGCAACGAAACCGTAAACCGCAGCTCTCCGCATCAGTGCCAGCGCGTAACGTATAGGTGGCGCCGATGCCCTCCATCCCTTTGCGGAAGAAGCGCGGGTAAGCGGCCGACGCCAGCGACCGGATCGGGGTCATGCTTACGTCGATGACGCGATAGGCCGCGGCATACACGCCTGTGGACGCCAGGTCCGCCAGCTTGCTCAGCATGATCTTGTCGATGTCGTTATAGATCGTGCTGGCTGAACCGGCGATACTGAAGAAGACGCCTTCCGCGATGTCCTCCCGTAACGCCGTCAAGTCCGTGGCTGGGCGTCCCCACAGTTGCGAACCTTTGGCGATAGCGTAGATCGTGCCCAGCAAGGTGGCGAGCAGGTAGACCCGCACCCAGCGATCGAGGGTCACCGCATGCGCCGTCACCATCAACCCCGTGATGCCGGTCAGCCGCAACAGGCTGACCACCACATTCTGGATCGAGGTTTGCTTCATCCGGTCGGATGCAGAAAAACCGAAGGCGGCCAGTTCCGTCACTCTCATCAGCACCAGATCTGCGACACAAATCAGGAAGACGGCAAACGGCGCGGTCTTCAGGTGCAGGAGAAAGCTCAGTCCAACCGCCATCGCCGTGAGCAATGCGCCTGAAAGCACCGTGAGCAGGATCCCGTTGCCCCAGCAGATGGCCGCTACCCGTTTGCCGGAGCGCACATGCTTGATGAAAAGGTTGGGCGTGCCCAACCCGGAGAAGGGTCCGAGAAGAGCGGCCATCGCTACCACGGTCACAAACGCACCGTACGCATCCGGGCCCAGCGATCGCGCGACGAGAACGAAATAGGCAGCCTGAATGACCAGCCTGAAACCCTGCCCGATGGAGAGGTGTGTGGTGTCCCTGAGCAGCCCGCGCGTCTTCATGCGCGCCGATAGGTTCACAAGCAGGCCTCCATTCTCACTGCGGCAAGGTCAGTTGAGTGGCTAGCTATTGGTAAGCACGATTTTGCCTTCCACCGATCCTGCGGCCAAAAGCTCGAGTGCTTGCTTCGCGGCCAGGAGCGGCAGCGTCGTGTAGATCAGCGGGGCAATCTTCTGTTCGGCGATGAGCGTGAAAATCTTTGGTAGATCTTCACGGAACAGCGTTGGATTTTTTCGATAGAGGTAGGTGATGCCGTAGAAAGCGCCACGCCGCCCGCGCAATCGTGATCCGGCGAACAGATGAGCGAACATGGCGGGCGCCGCAAGCGTTCCCTTAGCCGCCATGAAGCCATAGCCCACCACCGTTCCGCCACGTCTCGCTGCGCTTAGGCAAAGGCCGATATTGGCGCCTCCAACGCCGTCAAACACATAGTCGACGCCCTGCGGTTCGAGCGCGCGGACAAGATGATCAACCCTGCCGGCGGTATAATCGACGGGCGTCGCACCCAGCTTGCTCACCGTTCCATGCTTTTTCGCGGATGCCGCACCGTACGTTTTCACTCCTGCGAGACGCAGCAATTGCAGTAGCGCTGTGCCTACACCGCCGCCGGCCGCCGTCACCAGCGCTGTCTGGCCTGATCGCACCTTCGCCGTGCGATGGATCATTTGCCACGCGGTGACGTAGTTTAATATCGCCGCCGCCGCGGCGACATCGGAAACAGCGTCGGGAACCGGGAGGAAATGCTCAGCGTCACGGACCAGCAACTCCCCGAAGCCACCGTAGACAGTGAGGGCAGCGACCCGCTGGCCAAGCTTGAAACCATGGACGTTGCTCCCGATAGCATCGACGGCCCCCGCGATCTCATAGCCGGGAACAAAGGGCATTTTCGGTGCGAAGAGATATTTGCCGGCAAGCATCGCCAGGTCGGTTGCCCCCACTCCGGCGGCGCGTATGCGCACGCGGAGTTGCTTTGGTCCAGGTTCCTCAATAGGGAACTGCTGGATCTCAAGCACTTCCGGGCCGCCTTGCCGCGTCAACACGACCGCTCGATAGGTGTTCGACACGCTGCCCTCCGGGCATCTCTTTTTCGGGTCTATGCCAATATAAGCTTCGGTCAACCGATCGTTTGTCCATCTGCCTGGCTTTGCCGCCCTGAGCAGTTGCCGCAACGGAGATTGGCCGCAAAAACCAGGAGAGCCGCAAATCCTTTATGCTTTGGCCTGAACCGCAAAAGGAGTGACCCAGCTTGTCCTGTCGTAGTTTCGTTGGTGCTGTTGTTCTGGCTGTCGATATCCCCATGGCATGTGCGGGCCCAGGGCGCTACCCCGGCCCGCAAAATCGCCAACCCCAGGCCATGGGCGTAAACACCGGGGGAACCTATGCGCCGGTGCTCGACTCAGAGCAGCGCCCCATTACCGCCGGCGGCTTTGTGAAGACCGGTCCCGTGATCTTTCAGGATATTGCCGCCAAGGCCGGGCTGACCGTCTGGCACCACACCATGGGTACTCCGCAAAAGCAGTTCATTCTGGAAGCGCCAGGGTCGGGCGTGGCGCTGCTGGACTACGACAAGGACGGATGGCTCGACATCTACATGGTCAACGGCTCGACCTACGAAGCACTATCGGGCAAGGCCGTCTCTCCCCACGCAGCCCTCTTCCACAACAATCATGACGGCACCTTCACCGACGTGGCGGCCAAGGCCGGCGTGACCAATGACCGCTGGGGATTTGGAGTGGCTGTAGGCGACTACGACAATGATGGCTGGCCGGATCTGTTCGTGGCCAACTTCGGCCATAACCGCCTCTATCACAACAACCACGATGGCACCTTCACCGACATGGCGGAGAAGGCAGGCGTGCAACTGGGCAACTGGTCGAGCGGGCCGACCTTTGGTGACTACGACGGCGACGGAAGGCTCGATCTGTTCGTCTCCGGTTATGTGCACTACGATCAGGACAAGCCGCCCGCGCTCGACGGAAACACGGTGCCCGCGAACTTCTGCCAGTTCCGCGGCGTCAACGTGATGTGCGGTCCGCGCGGGCTCAAGGGAGAGCACGACCATCTCTTCCACAACAACGGCGACGGCACCTTCACCGACGTCAGCGAAAAGGCCGGGGTGAGCGATCCCAATGGCTACTACGGCTTTACTGCCGTCTTCGCGGACCTGAACAACGACGGCAAAGTGGACCTGCTGGTGGCCGACGACTCCACCCCCAACTACCTCTACATCAACAAGGGCCACGGCATTTTCGAAGATGACAGCTATGCCTCCGGATATGCGCTCAACGAGAATGGCCGGGAAACCGCATCCATGGGGGTTGCTGTCGGCGACTATCAGAACAACGGCCGCCTCGGTCTTTTCAACACCACCTTTTCCGACGACTACGATGTGCTCTACCGCAACGATGGCGATGCCAATTTCACCGACGACAGCTATGCCGCCGGGGTGGCCGAGCCGACCGTGCCCTTCCTGGGATGGGCCACCGAGTTCATCGATTACGACAACGACGGCTGGAAAGACCTGTTTATCGCCAATGGCCACGTCTACCCGCTGGTAGACAAGAACAACTGGGGCACGACCTACGCCGAGCGGCCGTTGTTGTTCCACAACCAGCTGGGCAAGAAGTTTGACTTGATGCCGGCGGTCGAGGGCTCCGGGCTGGCCCTGGTTATCCCGGCGCGCGGCGCAGCCTTTGGCGATCTCTTCAACGACGGCCGCATCGACGTGGTGATCAATAACATGGACAGCGCGCCCTCGCTCCTGCGCAATGTCGACCCGGACCACCACCACTGGGTGGAGCTGAGCCTGGTTGGAGGAGCAAAGAGTCCGAGGGATGCGGTGGGCGCGGCGGTCTATCTCACTGCCGGCGGCCTGCGGCAGCGCGGCGACGTGCTCAGCGGGGGCAGCTTTGTTTCCTCCAACGATCCGCGGGTACACTTTGGCCTGGGCGATAGCGACAAAGTCACCGCGGTGGAGATTCACTGGCCGAGCGGTCTGAAGGAAAAGGTGAACCTGCCCGGTGTCGACAAGATTTTCACCGTGGAAGAGGGTAAGGGCGTGACCGGGCAGACCTGCGCACAATGCCCCACAGCGCAGCAAGTAGCGGACGCTCTTTTCGAGGAACCATGAACGACCAGAACATGCAGTTTCCCCATCGCCGCTTCGATCCTCTCCGTGGCCGCTGGGTCCTGGTTTCCCCGCACCGTACCCAGCGCCCCTGGCAGGGCGAGGTCAGCCGGACGGATACCAAGCCGCCCCTGCATTACGACCCGGAATGCTATCTCTGCCCCGGCAACCTGCGTGCCGGCGGCCAGCATAACCCGCAATACACGGGTGTCTTCGCCTTTGTAAATGACTACGCTGCGCTCTTGCCCGACTCGCCTGCGTGGGCAACGGAGATTGGCCATGGGTTGCTGCGCGCGGAGAGTGAGCGTGGCGTCTGCCGTGTCTTGTGTTTCCATCCCGACCACAGCCTGACCCTGGCTGGAATGGAAGTGGCCGACATCGTCCGCGTAGTGGAAGCCTGGACGGCGGAGTTTACCGAGTTGGGCGCGCGCCCGGAGATCCGTCACGTGCAGATCTTCGAAAATCGCGGCGCGATGATGGGCGCGAGCAATCCCCACCCCCATGGCCAGATCTGGGCCACCGAGCATATTCCTGACGAGCCCCTGACCGAGCTGGCCAACCAACGCGCCTATGCCCAGCAGCACGATTCCTGCTTGCTCTGCGACACGCTCAAGATCGAACTGGAGCAGCGCCAGCGCATCGTGTGCGAGAACCAGGAATTCGTTGTGCTGGTGCCGTTTTGGGCGGTCTGGCCTTTCGAGACCCTGCTGCTCAGCCGCGCCCACCTGGGGAGCATGGATGCATTCAGCCCCGCGCAGCAACACGGGCTGGCGGATATTTTGAAGCAATTGACCATGCGCTACGACCGTTTGTTCGCCACCAGTTTCCCGTACACCATGGGCTTTCATCAACGTCCAACGGATGGGGAGACGCATCCGGAATGGCATTTTCATGGTCACTTCTACCCCCCGTTGCTCCGTTCCGCAACTGTGCGCAAATTCATGGTGGGCTTCGAAATGTTAGGTATGCCGCAAAGGGACATCACTCCGGAAACGGCTGCCGAGCGGCTGCGCGCGGCCGGCTGGGTAATTTTCGTGACCACGCGTCCACTCCGGCTCCTGGCTTGTCTACCCTTTTTCCTGTCGTTCTGCCTTGCCGCCCAGAACCCCGCCCCGGTCATCACCGTCGACCACGGGCCGAATACCGCCGCGCAGCAAGCCAAGCCTTACGTAGTGCTGGTCTCGCTCGACGGTTTCCGCTACGACTACGCCAAAAAGTATGGCGCCAAACATCTGCTGGCGCTGGGCGCACAGGGTGCGATCGCCAGCCCAGGGAATGATCCCCGTCTTATCCCTCGCTGACCTTTCCTAACCACTACACGCTGGTCACCGGGCTTTATCCGGAGCACCACGGCATCGTGGCCAACAACTTTCTATGATCCCATCCGCAAACAACGCTATTCCAACAGCGATCCGGCGACCAGCAGCGACGGCAGCTGGTACGGGGGCACCCCACTCTGGGTGCTGGCGGAGAAGCAGGGCATGCGCAGCGCGTGCTTTTTCTGGCCCGGCTCGGAAGCGGAGATCGATGGCGGCCGGCCGACCTACTACCTCAAATTCGACGACCACTTTCCCGATGCCAAGCGGATCGAACAAGTCGTCGCCTGGTTGCGCATGCCGGCCGAGCAGCGGCCGCACTTCATCACGCTTTACTACTCCAACGTCGATCATGCCGGGCATCAATACGGCCCCGACAGCCCGCAGACCGCTGCGGCTGTCGAGCACGTCGACCAGTTGGTAGGCGATCTATGGGCGCAGCTTAGCCAGCTGCAGCTGCCGGTCGACCTGTTTGTCGTCGCCGACCATGGCATGGAGAAGGAGCAGGGACCCTGGATCGATCTGGATAAGTACGCCGACCTGACGAACTTCACCGACCGTCGGATGGCTGCTCTATCCCAACTCCGAAGCTGCGGCGGAGAAGGCCTACCAGGAGTTGAAGATCAAGACGGACGCCTTCACCGTGTACCGGCGCAAGCGGGTCCCGGCGGCATTCGAGTACGACTACAATCCCCGCGAGGGCGATCCCGTCATCGTGGCCAACGGGCCGTATGCGATTCGCGCCCATGGTCCTGCGAGCGGCGCGCCAGATAAGCCTCCGGAAGCGGGAGTACATGGTTACGATCCGCGGGCGATGAAGTCCATGCGCGCCCTCTTCATCGCCGTTGGGCCGGACATTCGTCCCGGCTCGACGCTAGAGCCCTTCGAGAATGTGAATCTCTATCCCCTGCTGGCGACCATCCTGGGCCTGGACGCCCCGAAAGGTCGACGGCAACCTGCACGTGCTCTCCAAGATCCTGAAAAACCCGCCCGCAGAAGACGCCCCGGAAGAGTAACCAAGTCCTAGTCCCTGGACGGGTGCCCCATGTTCGCAGCAGCGCACATGGGCCGAAAAAGACGGGGCGCAGCCACTCCAAAGCCTTTGCCACACGGGCAACCATGCTGGGGTGACCCATTCAAGCCGTATTTAGGCTTGAGTGGGATAGTGGCCCCTCATCTGCCACTTCCTCTCCAACACACTGTTCTTCTTGAGGCCCGAGAGGCAGACCCCATACCTGGCAGGCCGGTTCCCACGCAAACTCCCACTCCAGGAAGCTTTGGCAATCCGACAAGTCTCGAATCCCGAGAGCTGCTTCCTCATCTACCGATAGATGAAGCCTGCCCATTCATCGCTGTCAGATACTCTCTTGCTCGACAATCCCATCTGGCATGCCCTATCCACCGAACAACGTGCGTTGGCCCATGGCAACAGTCTTGCCAAGCGCTTCCCCACGGATATCTCCCCATTTGGCGGCTTGATCGATCAATCGCCAGCTGCTTACCAGGCGCTCGAGGAAATACTTCCGGGAGCAGTCACCGCCTTATCTCTCGATGCCGAGCCAATCCTCCCCCAGTAATTGGGAGATGGTGCACAGCGGAGAGATGTACCAGATGATTTGTGAGGCGCCCGCCCACTTGGACGAGCGTCCGATCTTCCGCGAACTGACCATGGCTGACGTCCCGGAAATGTTGGCGTTAACCAAGCTGACGGAGCCGGGTCCCTTCCTCCCCCGAACGATAAAACTGGGCGCCTACCTCGGGGTTCACGACGCCGGATCTTTGGTGGCCATGGCGGGAGAACGGCTTCACCTCACGGGGTTCACTGAAATCAGCGCGGTGTGCACGCATCCGCAATACCGAGGACGAGGCTATGGAAACGCGCTATTGTCCGCCTTGATCTCCCGCATCATCAAGCGAGGGGAAACCCCGATTCTGCACGTGAGAACGCAAAATGTCGCTGCCCTTCGTTTATACGAAAAACTGGGGTTCACCGTGCGCGCGCAACTGCATCTGGCAGTCATCAAATACAACGCAGTCTCCAGCTAAGCATCCCACACTCCTCTTGACAATCTGGAGGAAAGAATGTCTCATCTAGATTGTCAAGAGGTGACACGCAGCCATGCCCACACAGTCAGACCCATCAAGCCAGAGCGATCCCGGCTCCCGCGACCTGGTCCAGGGAACCCTGGAGATGCTCATCCTGAAAACGCTGGCTCTTGAGCCCATGCATGGCTACGGCGTCGCTCTGCGCATAGAGCAGATGAGCCAGGGGGTCTTTCGCGTGAACCCGGGTTCGCTGCTCCCTGCCCTCAGCCGCATGGAGCGAGCAGGCGGCGTGAAGTCGGAGTGGCGCGCGACCGAGAATAACCGCCGCGCCAAGTACTACCAGCTCACCGCCAAGGGCCGCAAAGCCTTGAGCAAGGAAACCGAACAGTGGCAGCGTCAAAGCATCGCCATCGCGCGCATCCTCGAGGCAAGTCAGGAAAATCTAAGGAGAACAGCCATGCGCTGGCTAACCAATGTCATCGACGGCCTTAAAGCCTTGCTGCAAACCGAGCGAGTGGAAGCAGAGCTTGACGAGGAGTTGGAAAGCTATGTGGAAGCCTCCGTTGCCCAAAAGCAACGCAGCGGCATGACCGAAGAAACCGCCCGGCGCGCCGCGCTCGCAGAAGTCGGCAGCCGCAACGCAGTCAAGCACCAGGTCTGGTCGATCGCGCTGGGAGTCCACGCTCCATGGTTTGCTGCAGGATATTCGCATTAGCCTGCGCTCCCTGGCCAAAAGTCCCGGCTTTACCGGCGTGGCCATTCTCTCTATCGCTCTCGGGATTGGCGGCAACACTGCCATCTTTACCCTGATTCACCAGGTACTCCTGCGCAATCTTCCTGTGCGTGATCCGCAGCAGTTGGTCACCTTCGCCAAGTCCGATGGTGGAGGGGTCGTAGGCGGCGTGGACCTTGGCTTTAACGGCTTGTTCCCGTGGTACTTTGCTCACCAGCTGGAGGTCGATCCGGGTCCGTTCCAGGGCATCGCGTCCTACAGCAGCTTCTCTTCCAAGGTTAGCTTGCGTCCACCCTCCTATGCGGGTGCTCCGGATGCCAACACGCCCGCCATCCTGGTCCCCGCGAGCTTGGTCTCCGGCAACTACTTCAGTCTTCTCGGTGCCCAACCCCTTTTCGGCCGCACCATCGGCTCCGTCCGACAACGCGACCCCCGAAAGCGGAGCCGTCGTGGTCCTTAGCTATCACTTCTGGCGGCAGTCCCTTTCCGCCGATCCCGCCATCCTGGGAAAAACACTCACCATCAATGGCACTCCATTCGCTGTCATCGGCGTCATGCCGGAACCATTCCACGGCATCAAGCTGGAACTGGAACCAGCCGGCCTGTGGGTGCCGATCAGCATGCAGCCCGTGATTCTCCAGCAACCCTCCTTCCTTACCCAGTCCGGGCCCTACTTCCTGCATCTTTTCGGCCGCCTCACTCCCCAGGCAACAGCCAGCAGCGCCGCCTTTGCACAGAGTCAGCAATGGCTCGATCAGCAGGTTCGCGCGGCCATTCGCGCCACGGAAGGCACTTCCATATCCCAAGCTCGCCAGCAGGAGATCAACCACGTCACCGTCCCTCTCATCTCCGCCGCGCGCGGTAGCTCGCAATTGCGCAGCGAGTATGGGGATTCCTTGCAGATCCTCATGGCCGTTGTCGCTCTGGTGCTGCTGATCGCTTGTGCCAACCTGGCCAACTTCCTGCTTGCCCGCGCCGCCACTCGCCGCCACGAGACCGCGACCCGTCTCGCTCTTGGCTCCAGCCGCGGGCGGATTATCCGCCAGAGTCTGACGGAAACACTGTTGCTATCCCTGACCGGCGGCGCTCTGGGTTTGGCAATCGCCTTTGCCGCCACTCGCGCTCTCATCGCCTTCCTCCGTCAAGGCAACAGCTACACCACCCTGAGCTCCGCTCCAGATCTCACGGTTCTGTTCTTCACTCTGGCTGTCTCCCTGGTCACCGGACTCCTCTTTGGCTTGGCGCCGGCTTTTGCTTCCGCCCGCACCGGAGCGACGAGCACCCTCAGTTCCAGCAGCCGCACCACTCAGGCCAGCGGCGGCAGAGCCTCCCGCCTCTGGCCCAAAATCCTGGTGTCCGCCCAGATCACACTCTCGCTGCTTCTACTGGTGGGCGCTGGTCTTTTTCTTCGTTCCCTGCGCAACCTGCAGAATCAGGACTACGGTTTCGAGCGCAACCATCTGCTGCTCGCTGGATTCGACGCCCCGCTTGCTGGTATACCGGCCAAGCCAGACGCCCGCTCTTCACCAGCAGCTCATCGATCGGCTCTCCGCGCTTCCCGGGGTGCGCTCCGTAGCTCTCTCCGTTTCCCGGCCGATTCAAACGAGCAACTGGGCCTCCAACTTCGATATTTCCGGCTACACACCAGCCCCCAAAGAAAACATGATGTCGGTGCTCAATCGCGTTTCGGGTCGATATTTCGAGACCGTTGGCATTCCCATCCTTGCAGGCCGTTCCATCACCCCAGCGGATACGGCCACCACTGCCAAGGTTGTTGTCGTCAGCCAAAGTCTCGCTCGACACTTTTTCCCTAAAGGCGATGCGCTGGGACGAACGCTCACCCTCGGCATCGACAGCGTGAAAGGCCCCTGGCAAATCGTCGGCATCGCCAAGGACACCAAGGCCAGCGATCCCCGCGACAAGGATCCCGTGTGGATGACTTTCCTCCCGCTGGCCCAGATCGAGCCTTTCATGCCAGCCGAGAAATCATCCCCGGGGAGCGCGGCTCCAGGACCTCCGGTCGAGAATGAGAACCGTTTCGCCAGCACCATCCTGCTGCGCACCGCGAACGATCCGGCCACGACGATTGCCGGCCTGCGCGCGACGGTCGCGGCTATCGACCCCAACCTGCCCCTTCTCGATATCACCACCATCCACGAACAGGTTTCCGGCCTGCTGACTCACGACGAGCTCATCTCCACGCTCACTGGGATTTTTTCCCTGCTTGCGCTGCTACTTGCCGCCATCGGCCTTTACGGCGTCGTGAGCTACAACGTGGTGCGCCGCACCAACGAAATTGGCATCCGCTTTGCCCTCGGCGCGCCCCAGCCAAGCGTCCTTTGGATGATCCTCCGTGAGTCGCTACTGCTGCTCTCCATCGGCGTCGCGATCGGACTGCCACTAACGCTTGCCGCAACCAGATTCATCAAGCAGCAGCTCTTCGGCCTTGGCTCCCTGGACACAGCTACCTTCGCAACCTCGATTGCCATCGTCAGCACCATGACCCTGTTCGCCTCCTGGCTGCCCGCCCACCGAGCCACGCGGGTCGATCCCATGGATGGCCCTCCGATGCGACTAAGCAGGCTGCGGAAAAAGTCATGTTTTGTATCAAAGGGCACGGCTTGACAGGCTGCGGAAAAACTCCTGTTTTGTATCAGGGCATGACTTTACAGCTTGCGGAAAAACTCTGGCCTTTGAGGGGTACGAGCTTTAGCCCGGACGTAAATGGTTGCAAATAGGTTCGGCTTTAGAAGCCGCTGAGGTATGATTTCCTTTCGAAGCGGCACTTTTCCGCACGTTGTTTGGTCGGGCCGTAAACGATTGAGAATATGACGGGCTGCCCAACTCTTGAGCAGTGCCCTTCCTCGTCGTAGTTCCCCTACCCTTCTTCCACATCTTTATTTTCCAGAACTCTGGACGGGAAACCCGAGCTGTAATACCGTCCAATCAAGACTCCAATGATTCTGCTCATCGAATGTGCCGCGGATATCATCTCGGGGCCTGACCGAATTAGGGAAACCAGCAGCCCGCAAATACCGCTCTCCTAAACAGCTTATGGGGGCGGGAAAAAATAAATTTGAGCACCTTCGTCAAACAAAGGACTTAGCCGCCACCTCGACGGAAAAAAGACGGGAACATTGCATTCCTGAAACCAAACCGCAACCCAGGGCCGCAGCCCCTGGCCACGCCCCAAGGGGCGGATCGACCGCTGCGCCCCGGCTTTGCCGTCCGGCGTGATGACAAAGGGCAGGCCCCGAATGTCGGTTGAGAACAAGGCTTGTATCAGGGCACGGCTTTAGCGGCTGAGGGGACTCACTTCTTGCCTCCCAAAGTTTTTCGCAAACTGTAAGTACGTCGGGCGCCCCCATCCAGCCGGCGCGCACCGAGGCTCTACACTGAAATAGGATGGCGAGCACACCACCAGCACTGCGTAGGGTAGGGATTCACCTGCCCACCGCGGGTGGAGTTTGCCGAGCGCCGGAGCGTGCCCACGTCATCGGCGCCAACACCTTTCAGATCTTCTCCTCCAGTCCCGCGCATGTGGCGCGGCAGCGTAATCCCAGCCGAAGACTGTGGCCGCATGAAGGAACTGCGCTCGCTCTACGACTGCTAGCCCCTGGTCATCCACGCCAGCTACCTGGTCAACCTCTGCAGCCAACTCGAGCCGGTGCGGGTCAACTCCATCAAGGGCTTGCGCGGGGAGATTGAGCGCGCCCTGGCACTCGGCGCCAATTACCTGGTTCTTCATCCCGGCTCGTGGAAAGGCCTTACCCGGGAGGAGGGTCTCCGCCTTGCGACCGAGTCCGTTGCCCGTGCGTTCGATGGGCTTCCCTGGGCCCAGACGCCCTTCACCCTTCTGATCGAGAACACCGCAGGCGCCGAATTTTCTTTGGGCGCGTCCCTTGAACAGGTAGGCGAACTCATTGCCTACCTAAGCCCCGCGGTTCGGGTCGCAGCTTGTCTCGACACCTGCCACACCCACGTGGCCGGCTACGATCTCGTCACCGCCAGGGGCTATGAAGCGACGATGCAACAGATCGGGCAGCTACTGGGCTTCGAGACGGTGCGCGTATGGCACACCAACGACGCCAAGGCCGCGCGGGGTTCGCGTCTCGACCGCCATGAACATATCGGAGAAGGCACCCTCGGCATCGCACCCTTCCGCCGGCTGCTCAACGACCCGCGCTTTGCTCACGCCGCCTTCATCGCGGAGACGCCGGTCGATCAGCCAGACGATGACCTGCGTAACGTCAGCGTGCTGCGTTCGTTGATCGCGCGCTCCCCTGCCGTGGCCAGTTACAATCGTTAAAGAAGATGCCCCCGACCGACGCAAAGAATAACCCCGGCGCCCGCTCCGAGACGGCCGCCATCTCTCCTCCGGCCGCCGCCGCGCTTGAGGTGCGTTACGATCCGGCGGAGATCGAAGTGCGCTGGCAGCAGCTCTGGGATGAGCAACCGGATCTTTATCGCGCCGAGCCCGAAAGCAGCGGCCGGCCCAAGTATTACGTGCTTGAGATGCTGCCCTATCCCTCGGGCCAGCTGCACATGGGCCACGTGCGCAACTACGCCATCGGCGATGCCCTGGCTCGCTACATGTGGATGCAGGGCTATAACGTGCTCCACCCCATGGGCTGGGATGCCTTTGGTCTCCCGGCGGAAAACGCGGCGCTCAAGAACGACACCCCGCCCCGCGAGTGGACGCTCAAGAACATCGCTCACATGCGCCGCCAGATGCGCCGGCTGGGGTTGAGCTATGACTGGCAGACCGAAATCACCACCTGCCTCCCCGACTACTACCGCTGGACGCAGTGGTTTTTCCTGCGCATGCTGGAAAAGGGGTTGGCGTTTCGCAAGCAGAGCAAGGTGAACTGGTGCCCCTTGTGCGCTACCGTGCTGGCCAACGAGCAGGTCATCAACGGATGCTGCTGGCGTCATGAAGATACGGTGGTGGAACAGCGCGACCTGGAGCAATGGTTTCTGCGCACCACCAACTATGCCCAGGAACTGCTCGACGGCTTGGACCACCTGCCCGGCTGGCCGGAAAAAGTGCGCACCATGCAGCGCAACTGGATTGGGCGCAGCGAAGGAGCGACCGTCGAGTTCGTTCTCGATCCATCCCCGGCCGAGCGGGAAAACCGCAATGGCAAAGAGACCCTTCCTGCCGCGGAGGGGTTTGTTGCCGGGACTGCAGTCGGTCCAGATGCGACCAGGATCCCGGTCTACACCACCCGTCTGGACACCATCTTCGGCGCCACCAGCTTGCAGCTTGCACCGCAACATTCATTAGTCAACGACTTTGCCCAGGCCGACGCACACCTCGCAGCCGAGGTCGCCATCCTGGTCGAAGAGCAGAAGAAGGCACGTGAGGCCGGGGATCCTGCGGCCATTGACAAGCACGGCGTCTTCACCGGCCGCTATGCCATCAACCCATTTAATGGCGAGCGTCTGCCTATCTGGGTGGCCAACTACATCCTGGTCGAGTACGGGGCAGGCGCGGTTATGTCGGTGCCGGCGCATGATGAGCGCGACTACGAGTTTGCCCGCAAGTATGGCCTCGAAGTGCGCATTGTCGTGTTGCCCCGCCGGACAGGTGAGCCACCCGCCGCCGGTCAGCCCGACGAGCCGGTATTGCCTTACGTGGAAGAAGACAGCCTGCTCATGAACTCCGGCGACTACAACGGCTTGGGGTGCCAGGAGGCGCAGGTAAAGATGGCGGCCTTCGCACAGGAACATGGCTTTGGCCAGCCCACCGTCACCTTCCGGCTTAAGGATTGGGGCATCAGCCGCCAGCGCTACTGGGGTGCGCCAATCCCCGTGCTCTATTGCCCCAAAGACGGCATCGTGCCCGTGCCCGATGACCAGCTTCCCGTGCTGCTTCCGGATCAGATTGAGATCACGCAGCAGGATGGTTCTCCGCTGAGCCGGGTGCCCAGCTTCGTCAATGCGACTTGTCCCAAGTGCGGCGGCCCGGCCCGGCGTGAGACCGACACCATGGACACCTTCGTCGACTCGTCCTGGTACTTCTACCGGTATCCTGACGCGCACAACGCTACCGCTCCCTTCAGCCGGCAGAAGATCGACTATTGGTTTCCCATCGATCAGTACATTGGCGGCGTGGAACACGCGATCCTGCACCTGATCTACTCCCGCTTCTGGACCAAGGTGATGCGCGACATGGGATTGATCGGCAATGACGAGCCGGCCACCCGCCTCTTCACCCAGGGAATGGTCATCCGCAATGGCGCCAAGATGTCCAAGTCCAAGGGCAACGTGGTTTCGCCCGACGACATGATCGCCCGCTACGGCGCCGACGCCACCCGCATGTACGCTCTTTTCGCCGCGCCGCCCGATCGAGACCTGGAATGGCAGGAGGATGGGGTTGCGGGCATCAGCCGCTTCCTCGGCCGGGTTTACCGGGTGGGCATGCGCTACCGGGAAGCTGTGCGCGGCCACCAGAATCGCGCAACGGCTGCGCCCACCTCTGCTTTAGCTCAAACGCTGTTACGTAAGCTGCACCAGACCATACGCAAAATCAGCCAGGACTTTGCCGGGCGCTGGCACTTCAACACCTGTATTGCCGCGGTCATGGAGTTGGTCAACGAAATCACCGCTGCCGAGCCAGGCTTGGCTGATATGCCGGCGGAGGCGTCTGCCGAGCTGATGGCCACTCTTTTGCCCGCGCTCATCTTGTTGTTGGCGCCCTTTGCCCCCTATCTCGCGGCTGAGCTTTGGAGTGAAATCGGCGGGACTGGTTCACTGCTTCGTCAGCCCTGGCCGCCCTTCGATCCCGATCTGGCCCGCGAAGAGGAGCTGGAAGTGCCGGTTCAGGTCAATGGCAAGTTGCGCGCTGTCGTCAGACTGTTGCCGGACGCCGGAAGCGAAGACATGCAACAGGCCGCAATGGCGGAAGCCAAGGTACAGGCAGCTATCGCCGGTAAGCAGATAGTCAAAGTGGTGGTGGTGCCCGGCAAGCTGATCAACATCGTTGTCAAGTAGGCTCAAAGTGAGAGCGATCTTCTCTCCCGCCAACAGAGGTGAAGTAAGCTGACCATCCGCGGAACACAGTCCTTGGTGCACATCTGCGCCGACTGTTGGAAACGCCCCAACCTGCTGGGATGGGAACTGCTCTGGCGCTGGGGTTTCGGCATTCCGGTGGCCGCCCTCCTTTATCACCAAAGCAGGATCATCGCGGCAGCAGTCGCCCTCAGCCCGCAAAGTCTCTCAAACTTTTCCCTTAGCGACCCTATGGGAACCGGTCAGCAGTTGACGGCGGCAGCGGCGGCTCTTGCACCACTGATGCAGCGGACCGCCCTCTGGCTAGGGCCATTGTTAATGGTCGTCTGGGCGATCGTATCCGGGCTTGGTCGCAATGCGGTGCTGCGGCGTCTGGACTCCACACTGCGCCCCGCTCCTTTGACACTGATTCTTCTGCAGCTATTGCGCATCTCGGCCCTGGTCGCGGTCTGCGTAGGATGGTATCGCGCCATCGGCTGGGCTGCCGAAGTGACCTTGAGTAGTACTGCTCCCAACCTGGTGGCTTGGAGTGCTTGGGTCATCTGCCTCACGTTGGGCATTTTCGTTCTCTGGGCGCTGCTCAGCTGGGTTTTCTCCATCGCTCCTTTGCTCGCCATGCTGGAAGGCACAGGCGTCTTGCACAGCTTGGCTCGCAGTCTTCGGCTGGGCCCTCTCACCTCCAAGCTGGTCGAAGTGAACTTGGTACTGGGCATTGTCCGGCTGGCGCTGATCGTGCTGGCCATGGTGTTCTCGGCCATCCCGCTACCGTTCGAGGAAAATATGACCGGCACTGCGCTCTACGCGTGGTGGGCGTTGGTGACCCTACTTTATTTGGTCGCGTGCGATTTTTTCCAGGTGGCAAGGCTCGCGGCCTTCGTTCAATTCTGGCGGCTGTATCATCCCGGCAACCCAGCCCTATGACAAGACCCGCAGAGCTGGTTACCCAGCGGGATTCCCCGTACACCGCTCCCCCGGATTTCCTGTCGAGTTTGGTGGCGTTGGCGAACTTCACGCGGCTCTCCTTAATAAATAGGAAGCCGCACACGCGGTCGTATCCAGTGCTGAGTACAGGAAAAACGGGTCTTGCCTACACACGGAAAGGCTGAAAAAATAGAACGTGGATACCTCCTCGATCGTCATCCTGGATTTTGGCAGCCAATACACTCAACTCATAGCCCGCCGCATCCGAGAGCAGAATGTCTTCTCGGTGGTTCTACCCTGCAGCGCTTCCGTCGCCGAAATTCGATCGCATCATCCCATCGGGTTGATTCTCTCTGGAGGTCCCTGCTCCGTCTATGACGCGGATGCGCCGCCCGCCGACCCGGAGATGCTGACCCTGGGACTGCCGATCCTCGGCATCTGCTATGGCCTGCAATTCCTGACCCATCACTTGGGCGGCAAGGTGCGCCCCGCGGACAAGCGCGAGTACGGGCCTGCCCAGGTGTCGATTGTGCCTAACCAGGAGGTCCCGTTATTTGCCGGCCTGCCCCCATCGCTCGACGTCTGGATGTCGCACGGGGATGAAGCCCTGGAACTGCCCCCTGGCTTTTCCCTCACCGCGCGCACCTCCAATGCCGTGGCTGGCATCGCCGATCCCGCGCGCAACATCTGGGCGGTGCAATTCCACCCTGAGGTCCGGCACACACCCAAGGGAACCGAGTTGCTGCGCAACTTCCTCTTTCGCATCTGCCATGCCGAGCCCAACTGGACGCCGGCCCAGTTCATCCAGTCGACCGTCGCGGCGATTCGCGAGCAAGTGGGAGATGGCCGCGCCATCTGCGCCCTCTCCGGCGGCGTGGATTCTTCCGTCGCCGCCGTGTTGGTAGAACGCGCCATTGGCGACCGGCTCACCTGCGTCTTCGTCAACAACGGCGTGCTGCGCAAGAACGAGTTTCTCCAGGTACAGCGCAACATGCGTGAGCGGCTCGGCTTGCGCTTGGTCGCCGTGGATGCAAGCGATCGTTTTCTGTCCCGCCTGGCCGGCATCATCGACCCGGAGCAGAAACGCAAGATCATCGGCAATGAATTCATCTCCGTGTTTGATGACGAAGCAGTCCGCATACTCGATCAACAGCAGTCCAGCGCCACCGTCGCGTGGCTGGTGCAGGGCACCCTCTATCCCGATGTGATCGAATCGTCCTCCGTCAAAGGTCCCTCACAGACCATCAAGAGCCATCACAACGTCGGCGGCCTGCCGGCCAACATGAAGCTGAAGCTCATTGAACCGTTGCGCGATTTGTTCAAGGATGAAGTCCGGCGCATCGGCCGCGACTTGGAAATGCCGGCCGAGATCCTGGAGCGTCAGCCCTTTCCCGGCCCCGGGCTCGCTGTGCGCATCCTGGGCGAGGTGACGCCCGATCGGGTGGCACTGCTGCAGGATGCGGATGACATCGTGGTCAGCGAGATCAAAGCTGCAGGGCTCTACCAGCAGATCTGGCAGTCCTTCGCCGTACTGCTACCGGTGAAGAGCGTCGGTGTGATGGGGGATCAACGCACCTATGCCTACACGTGCGCCATCCGCGCCGTGCATTCAGAAGACGGTATGACCGCCGACTGGGTGCCCCTGCCCTACGATCTGCTGAAGAAAATATCGAGCCGCATTGTTAACGAGATCCGCGGCATCAACCGTGTGGTTTACGACATCACGTCCAAGCCGCCGGGCACCATTGAGTGGGAATAGAAAAAGCACCCAAGCCTCGCACTCGAGACCTGGATGCCTTTCTTTCGTCGATGGAACTTCCTATGCTAGCGCTAACACATCCGCTGCAGTCACCCCAACCTTGGGGAACCAGGAATGAGCCGCTTCCAGGCTCTTGTTGACGTTTTGAATGTTCTTCACTCCCTGATCGTTGAGCCAATCTGCAAACGCCTTGGCGCCGCCCTTGGCATAGATGGCGATACCGTCCTTCCACGTGGCGCGGCCGCAGAGAACGCCGTTGAACGTGGTGCCGCTTTCCGCAGCCAACTCCAGGGTCTCGGTGAAGACCGCATTGCTCACCCCGGCGGAGAGGTAGATGAAAGGCTTGTGGGTGGTCGTCGCCGCGTCTTTGAAATGCTGCAAAGCTTCGCTGCGCGTATAGGCGGATTCACCCTTGAAGGCCCTGGTGCCCTGCACGAACTCCATCTGCACCGGAACCTCTACCTTCAACACGTCGATCAGATATTTCGCCTTGCCGAATTCTGACATTGAGCCGGAAACAATCTCCGGCTTTTTCAACGCGTACTCTAACGACTTCTCGCTGTTGCCGTGGACGTCATAACCGACAAACTCCAGGAAGAAGGCAATGTCGTGGGCCCGGCATTCGTCGCCGATGCGCTCGATGAAGGCGTGCTTTCGATCGTTGATATCGCTCTTCTCAAACGGGGTGTAATAGAGCAGCACCTTGACGCAGTCCGCACCCGCCTCCTTCAACCTGCGCACCGACCAGTGGTCGAGCAGATCCGGCAGCCGCCCCGGCGTGTCGGCATCATAGCCGGTCTTTTCATAGGCCAGCAGCAGACCCTTGCCGTGGCGCAGTTTCGACGCCGGCAAGCCAAACTCGGGATCGAGCAGGATGGCCGATGCATATTTGGTGAGAACGTCGGTGACCAGTTCCTTGAACTCGACCAGGGCGGAGTCCGGCAAGTCGGAAACGCCCTTCTCTTTGGCCAGCGATTTCTTCAGAGATCCGCGCTGATCCATAGCGGCTGCGGCGATCACCCCGCGTGCGTCCGAGACGGCCTTGAGTCCCGCCAGTTTTCCAGCTGTCAGCTTCGTAGTTGTCATTGCTCATTCCCTCTCAATTTTTGCCGTTGTTCCCGCGGCTCATTCTAATGCATTCCCGGTTGTTGACGTGTGACCGCCTACAGCTGCGCCAGAGCCGCCCGCTGCGCCTCCACCAGTTCGATGATCCCGCGCTCGGCATGATCCATCATCTCCAACAATTTTTCCCGCGGGAACGCGTTGCGCTCCGCGGTCGCCTGCACTTCTACCAATCCGCCCCCCTCGGTCATCACCACGTTCATGTCGACTTCCGCCTGCGAGTCCTCTTCATACGCCAGGTCAAGCAGCGTCACTCCCTCTACGATCCCCACGCTGGTAGCGGCGACCATCTGGGTGAGCGGCAGCTTCTTCAGTGTTCCCGCCTCCACCAGCCGGCGGAAGGCAATGGCCATGGCCACGCAGGCGCCGGTGATCGCGGCCGTGCGGGTGCCCCCATCGGCCTGTAGTACATCGCAATCCAGGATGACCGTGCGTTCGCCCAGGGCATGCATGTCGACCACGGAACGAAGAGAACGCCCGATGAGACGCTGGATCTCATGCGTGCGCCCGCCTACTTTGCCGCGCTCCGATTCGCGCGGCGTGCGTGTAAGCGTGGCTCGGGGAAGCATGCCATACTCCGCGGTCACCCATCCCCGGCCGCTGTTCTTCAACCAGCCGGGCACGCCGGTTTCGACGGTGGCATTACATAGCACCCGGGTGTGGCCCACCTCGATCAGCAGCGAACCCTCGGCCATCGAGGTGTAATGCGGCGTGAGTCGTACTGGACGCATCGCGCCCGCAGCCCGGTCATGAGGGCGGAAGAATGGAGAGCGGGATATGGTCGCCGCGGATTTTTGCGCTGGGTTCATCCCATGATTGTATGAGAGCGGAGACGGCTGCGGCCCGGCGGACTTCCTAGCGGGCCATTGCGCTGCCAATTTTCTGCGACCCGCCTGGCGGCCGGGAGCGGACGCGTTGCGGCCCTGGTTGGCGTTCCGTACCAGGACACCCGGCGGCGAGCGTTCCCATTTTGGTACCCTTCCCGATTTAAAACACATGACCCTAACACTCACAATGCGCGTGGGTTACGGTTGCCGCGACGGGTGGTCGCAGTTCCATTTAAGAACGCCCGCTTCCAGGGAAGGCAAGTGACACGATTTAGCTCTCCCCTCTTTCTTCACTGCAAGTGCTGGTTATTCGGTAACTTACCGTTCCCGCCCCCAACCTCCACCCGATTGGCACGCCACATGCTTTAACCCGTACATCAACAACCGCATTTGCCGGCTTGAAGCAGCGGTCTTGAGTCAGGAGGTCTTGCGCATGAGTTTTGTCTTTGCGGTGCGAACACTTTCTTTGGCGAGCAATCAGTGGGGTGCGCGGAAGAATAAAAAGGTCCTCTGCGCTGATCAATTGTTCGCCGCAGCGTTTCCCGGTGAGGTGACGAAAGTTGCCCTAAATGTCGATACATCAGGCAGGGAAGTTCTCCTATCCGGCCAGGAAGGAATCTGCGTACAATGGCGATAACAATTCCAGTAACAGCTTCTGTGGCAACTATGTCGCGTCCCGCGGAGCGCACCGGTAAGCTTCACCTCCTCGTGGTTGATGAGGACGCTGCGATCCGTTCGGCTTGCTGCGAAATAGCGACTGACCTGGGCTTTGTACCGCAGACCGTTTCTACCATTGCAGCGGCCCGTAGCCTTTTACGCGATCAGGGCGTGGATGTCCTGTTGCTCGATCTACGCGCCCCACTAGGCGAAGGCCTGGGGCTACTCCACGAGATCAAGGCCCTCAATCCTGGCCTGGTGGTAGTGGTCATGACGGCCTACGCTTCTGTGCCCGCGGCCGTGGAAGCAATGCGCACCGGCGCCGCCGATTATCTAACCAAGCCTTTCGCCATGGATGAACTGGCGGTGGTGCTGGAGCGGGCGCTGGAACGGACCATGGAACGGCGCACGGTCGAGGGCGCCAGCCGCCTGTTGCGCGAATCCCTGCGCTCCAACCTGGGCCTAGGCAACCTCATCGGCCGCAGCCCGGAGATGGACAAGCTCTATCGCATTCTGGCCAAGGTGGCGCAAAGCTCGCACCCGGTGTTGATCCTGGGCGAGAGCGGCGTGGGCAAGGAGCTGGTAGCGCGTTCCATTCATAGCAACGGCCCCCACGCCGATCGTCCGTTTGTCCCTGTCGATTGCGGTTCCCTGGTGCCCACGCTTATGGAGAGTGAGCTCTTCGGCTATGTGAAAGGCGCATTCACCGGCGCCAATCGTGCCAAGGAGGGCCTGCTGGCTTCGGCCGAGGGCGGCACTGTCTTTCTCGATGAGATTGGCGAGCTGCCACTCGATTTGCAGGCCAAGTTGCTGCGCGCCCTGCAGGAAAAAGAAGTCCGCCCGGTGGGCGCCACCCATCGCATTCACATTAACGTTCGTATCCTGGCCGCCACCAACCGCGATCTGCCGGCAATGGTGGAGCAGGGACGCTTCCGCAAAGATCTCTATTACCGCCTGAGTGTGGTCAACTTGCGTATCCCTCCACTGCGCGAGCGCAAACAGGACATTCCCCTGCTGGCCACGCATTTTCTTGAGCGGATGGCACGCGAGACCGGTGTCTCCCACACCCTCAGCGACGACGCTTTGCGAACCCTGGTGGAATACGAATGGCCGGGTAACGTGCGTGAACTGGAGCATTCGATCGATCGCGCCTGTACCCTCTCCTCCGGTCCCGTACTCCACCTGGGCGATTTGCCCACCCAGTTGCAGAACTTTCATCTGCAGCATCGTCGTGCTCTGGTGGTGGCGGCGGAGCTTCCCAGTACCGGCCCTGCCGCGCGCGGGCCGGTCCTGCCGCTGGCCCAGTTAGAGAAAGAGGCCATTCTCGAAACCCTGCGCAAACTGAATGGCGACAAGCTCCTGGCCGCACGTCTGCTGGGCATCGGCAAGACGACGCTCTATCGCAAACTGAAGGAGTACGGCATCACTCCCCACGCCGAGGGAAACGACGCCGGAGACCACGCCAACTAAGCAACAAAGCAACCAATTCACAACTCCGCTGTCCGGTCGCTGCCTGCGGTTTCCCGAGCGCAACGGCCATTCCCTAACCTTGCAACCCCACAACCAAACCTTGCAACCCCACAACCAAACCTTGCAACCCAGCAACCCAATAGTTGTGAAAATGAGGAGGTAGTTGTGCAATCAGCTGCGCAGCACAGTGTCCTGATCATTAGCCCCATGGCCGATGCTTCCCGGGTCGCCGATTCCCTGGCCACCACCCTGGGCTGTTCCGTGAACATTGCCCCCACCCATCGCGCCGGCTTGATCGCTCTACGCCACCGTGACTACTCCGTGGTGGTAGTGGACGATTGCCTGGCGGAAGCCAATCCCGCAGCCGTTGAGCTGTTGTGGCAGAGCTTCGGCATGGCTGTGCCGGTGCAGATCAACTTCGCCTTTTCCGGGGGCGCGCGACTGGCGCGCGAGGTGCAAGCGGCGATGGGGCGCCGGGAGCAGCAGCAGGTCATGGCCTTGCGCACTGCTGCCTCGCTCCTGGAAAACGATTTGAAATCTACCTTGACCGGGCTCCTGCTCCAGTCCCAGCTCGCGCTCGCCGAACCGGAACTGCCTCCGAGCCTCGCCGGCAAATTAGAGCTGGTGGCGGAACTCGCCGGCAGCCTGCGCCGGCGTCTGGAGCAGCCCAAGTCTGAATCCCAAACCTGAGTTCAGCCCGGCTTGGACTTCTCATCGGAGCGGGGGTGGACGACGAACACCTCGAGTTGGTGTAAGCTGGAGTCGTTCTCAACGCTCCGTCCACTCATCGGCGAATCGGGGAGGATCCTCAAGCCAGGCTTGCGGGATCTTGCGGGGTCCATCCATCGATCCCACGATCGAGCGGGAGAGCGACTCAGGGTTTTCGATAAACCGATAGAACAGCTGCAAAAACCGTATCGGAGTAGAACCTTCGGCTCCTGCGCCCGGGCTAATGCATCTTTACTTCTGAGCGGGCGGATTCTTGACGAAAGAAACCGCACATCGCTGCCCTCGTCGACCGGGTGGTAGCAAAAATGCTCTAGCATGGCAGTGCAGAAAATTTCTTGTTCAGGGAGAGAAACATGAAGAAGCACGCGTTCTTGGGCTCAGGCTATTCCACCGGCGGCCGCGCGCAGAGGCAGACGGCGTACTCTCTTGCGGGCATGTTTTCGATTGGATTGACTGGGTTGCTGCTACTCGGTGGATGCAATAAAACGCCGGCTCCCGCCGCCCCAGCCGCGGAGCCCGCAACGACGGCACAGGCCGCCCCTCCTCCTGCCGCTGCCCCGGATGCTACCCCGGCTCCTGCTCCACCACCGGCCGCGATGACAGCCGCTCCGCCTGCTGCCGCGATGACAGCTGCCCCCCCTCCTGCCGCAGCTCCGGCGCCGGCTCCTGCGGTCCCCCCTCCACCGCCGCCTCCACAGAAATATGTCGTGGCCAGTGGCACCCCAGTGGTCGTCCGCATACAGCAGACGATTAGTGCCAAGGCCAGCAATGTCGGTGACACGTTCTCCGGAACACTGGCGCAGTCCGTGGTGGTTCACGGAGTTAAGGTCATCCGCGCAGGTGCTCCAGTGACCGGGACCGTGGTTGCCGCCAAGGGGCAGGGGAGGTTTAAGGGATCCGGAGACCTGGCCATTGCGGTTACCCGCGTGGGCACCTACACGGTCACGACGAGTTCTTATGAAGCGACGAGCAAAGGCAAAGGCAAGCGTACTGCCGGCTTTGTTGGTGGCGGCGCTGGTGGAGGCGCGTTGCTCGGTGGCCTCGCCGGCGGCGGCAAGGGCGCGTTGATCGGTGGCTTGCTCGGTGCCGGCGCCGGCACTGCGGGGGCCGCGTTTACCGGCAACAAAGACATTACCGTGCCTGCGGAAAGCGTCGTTACCTTCAACCTTACCCAGCCCATCACGGTGGTGATGGAGAGTCATTCACCTCAGGAGTGAGGAGGGGGCGTCCCGGATTTTAAAGCCAGATCGGTGGGCCAGTTGGACCCCGCACCCATCGGCGAGGCAACGGGATCCGCGACAACCTCTCTCGTTCTTCCCGCTGTTGCGGAAGTGGGATTGCTAAGCCGCTCGAAGTTGCAGATACTCAAAAGCATTATCAGAGTTGCGTCGATGGCGCCATTGCCGCTCTGATGGCCGTTCTTTAAGAGAATGTCCATCAGGGAAACAGTCGCTCGATTCGGCCAACTCTGAGAACGCTTCAGCTGGTACTGCCGGAGGCAGAATGGATAGCGAACCCGTGAGCAGGGCGCGACGCACGCACACCAACGGTTGGATGACAGTGCTGGCGCTGGGCCTTCTCGGTGCCGGCTTTCTGGCCTGCTTGTATGTACTGATCGGCGTTCCTGCCCAAGCTCAGACGGTTGGCGGTTCTACCACCGAACCTACCCTTTCCGCGCCAGCCCCTGCCGCCCCGGTGTACCGGCGGCGGGAGCTGCCCGTCACCGTGGCCGCCGCGCCCAGTCCTGCGCCCCCGGCGCAGGCGTCCGTCACCCCTTCGCATTCCGACATCATTATTGATGAACTCCAGGCCGAGCTGACGACCGTTCACGACCAACTGCGCCAGTCCCAGGAAATTATGCGCGAGGCAGCGGCGGCGCAGCACCGGACCCGCATCGCGTCTGCCCTGTTCCTGGCTGTCTTTGTGGTCATCGCCGCACTGATTGTGATCCAGGTCTACTTGCAGGCGCGCGCCTGGGATAACGATCAGTCCCAAGCCGTCGCCGAAGTCGAAGCGGTCGCGGCCCAGCTGGAGGTCCTACGGGATGCGCAGGGTGAAGCCAGAAGCGCTTTGCCCGGATTGCTGCAGGAGGTGGGCGAGCAGCCGTTGGGTTTTCAGGAAGAGGGAACTGCCTTTGCCCCGCGGGCGCTGGCGGTTATCGATGACATCGACCATCTGGCCTACGTCGGACAGGGCCGTCTTGCCTTTCGCGACCTTCCCACGGAAACTGATGCGGCGGTTTACCTGAATGGCCTGTTGCTCTCGGCGGTTGCCCACTTGACCCGCTCCGATCCATGGACGGCTTTTGCACGGCTGGACCAGTTTTTCCTGCAGTTGTCACGCTTTCCGGAGGCGGTGGATCGGCGCCGTATCGCTCAAGGCTATTCCTATCGTGCGTTGGCCGCCTACCAGGTCCTGGAAGCCCAAGATAGGGAACCGTCCTGGCTGCGGAAGGCGGGCCGACCACAGCTCGAGTCCTTATCCAAGCAGGCTTTTGCGGATATCGCCCACGCCACGTCCGTGGACCCGGAGTGGCGGCATGCGACTTTTGTCGAAGCCTTGCTTTGCAGCCGCTTTTACCTCGCCGACGAGCCCTCCGACAATGGCTCGCGGAGTGATCTCTTTGTCCGTGGACTTCGCCGGGCAGTCGCTCTGTATAAGGGATTGATTGAGGAGAGGGCGTATCGTGGGCCGGCGCGTCGCAACCTGGTGCGCACCCTCAAACGGATCGCCGAGCAGACGGGAGAGAAGAGCGATTTCTCCGATTTCGGTTATGCCCTGAACGGCTTTCCAACCGACGAGGAACTGGCCGATGAGGCGCTCGCTGCCCGCCAGCCAACCTCCCAGGACCGGTTTCTGTGGCAGTGGTTGCTCGCGGACGAGGAGCTGTTCGCCAACGTCGAGCAACTCAACCTGGCCGAATACCGCGCCTTCTGGATCCGCATGCTCGACAACAAGGTTCATCTCCGAAACTGGAGGGCGGATTTGGCGGAACTGCAGCAGGCTAAGCCGGCGATGAAGGAGTGGAGTATCCAGCTTCTGCAAGCCGAGCCGCCTATCAGCTTATCCAACGCCATCTCCCGCCGCCAGGAGCGCTTCGAGACCCCAGCCTCCGGGGCTTGACGCCCAAGCCGCTCCTTACGCCGACCGTAGCGACGGCCCAGCCTGCCTCGTGAGACGTGCAGTTCGTCCGGCGAAACAGCATGCAGCCCAAGGTAACCTGCAAGTTACTATCGAATTGGCTGACAACTGCCGCCTCTCCTTCGTATCATTGAGATGTCCCTGGACGGATGAATGGGCGATTCAATGTGGATTGACTAAGGAGATAGGAATGACTACCAAAAGCGGAGAAGCGGCGAACGGGGCTCCCAAAAAACGGAAACCGGCAGCAAAGAAGCAGACGCCAACCCCCGCACCCTCGCGCGAGGAGATCGCTCGCCTGGCGGAGAAGTACTGGGCTGAGCGTGGCTGGCCGGAAGGTTCGCCCGAGCAGGACTGGTTGCGCGCTGAAAATGAACTGAAAAATGCATCGTAGAGGCTAGGGAAGGCCAACTCCTGGTCCTGTCGCTCCAGGTCTTCCCGTATCGCCAATCTCAACTTCCGAACGAACTGAAACAATCTGCAGGAAATTCTCAGCAACATAAGATCTTGCCGCAGTGCGCAGGGCCGTGATTGCGCAAGAAGCCCGTGTTGCGTTTCAAACCCACCTGGGAAGGCAACGGCTTTAGAAGTGGCGGAAAAGTCCGCACCGGGCAGGAAAAACAATAGCCCAGGGGCTAACGCCCGTCCCTTGACATTCCCGCAGGGTGAGGCCGAGTAAAGGTCGAAAGCGATCATCAAACAATGATCCCCAGGCACCGTCGCTTCGAGCGGGGCATGATGAGACCTTAACGTGGGAGAGAACGCAGTCCCGTCAGGACGGCTGAGAATATGCAGGACGTAGTTCTGGGCTTCCGCACTGACTCTGCCTATGGCCTTTACGGCTTTAGCCCCTCTCGTCTTTTGCGCAGCGGCCCCTAGAGGCTCTCCTTTATTTCAGGGCCAGCTTCAAGTCATAGATGAGCCGGGTTTGCTCCAGCCGGTCTCTTTACGCCCTTTAAAGAAGTAGTAAAGCACGGTCAAGCAGGGGACACATCTCCACGAAAGGATGCAGATGGGCCTACGACCCCTCCCCATCCGGTCACACTTCCGTGACCTTGAGTCTTTCCCAAGTTGAGCGATACTGGACACCAGGGAAAAGCTGATTGTTTGCGCTTCCCACTGTAGTTCTTGTTTTTCTTTTTCTCTGCCGCATCTATGAAAAACGAAGTGCTCGACATCCTAATCCTCGGCCTGCTCGTGGTGTTGTTCGCCTCGATCTACCGCAAACGTGCGACTGCGCGATTACGCTGCTGGGTCGCCGGGTGGATCCTCGTCCTGCTTCATTTTGCCGCCCTCCTGATTCCCGCTGTATCCGACGGGACCCAGGTGTTGGTCGACAGCGTGAGCCTCAGTGCGCTGTTTCTTTCCGGGCTGTGCTTCCTTTTTTCCGTCCCAGCTATCTCCGAGACCGCGGTCAGCAGAGCTCTGGCCGCCCTTGGCGTCGGTCTTCCGGCGCTCTTCTATATCAACTACGTGGTCGCCGGTGGCGTACTTCAGTGGCCGCTGTATGCCGCTGCTACGGTGGCTACTGCAAGCGGCGTTGTCCTGGCGTGGAAGCTCTGCCGTGGCCGTAGCCGGGTTTGGGCGGTCGTCACCCTGGCCTTTTCGCTGGGCGAAATCTGGACCGTCGTCGCGCTCGCGCATCATGCCCCGGATCAAGGCATATCGGCTCTTCTTTTTGAAATTTTCCTTACTTTTGCCGCGCTGTTCTGGTTCGACTTCCGGCGTACCTCGACCGGCGTCCTGACTTCTGTCCTGGGCCTGGTAGCGTGGTCTTCGGTCTTTCCCGTTGGGTTGCTTTGCGGCTATCTGATCCCGGCCGCGCAGATTCCTCCCGAGCTGTGGAACGTGCCCAAGTATTTCGTGGCTTTCGGCATGATCCTGACTTTGCTGGAGGACGAGTTCCTGGCAGCGGGCCGCGCCATGGAGCATTATCGTCTGCTCTTTGCTGCCCACCCGCATCCCATGTGGGTGCAGGAATCGGGGACTCTCCGCATTCTCGAGGTCAACGACGCCGCGGTGGCCCACTACGGCTACACACGCGAGGAATTTCAGAGCATGACGGTGCGCGATCTGCGGCCTACCGAAGATGCGGCGATGCTCAGGGACAATTCCGGTACCAACCCCACCCAGCTCGCTGGCCCCTGGCGCCACCGCCGTAAAGACGGCTCCTATATTCAGGTGGATATGGCGTCCCATCGCATCGACTACATGGGGCGGAAGTGCAGTTTTGTCCTGATTCAGGACGTCACCGACCGCCAGCAACTGCATGAGCAGCTGCTTCACCAGGCGCATCACGACACGCTCACCGGGCTGCCCAATCGACTTCTGCTGGAGGATCGAATCCAGCAGAGTCTGGCCCAAGCCGCCCGCTATGGACAGCAAGCCGCATTCCTCTGCCTGGATCTGGATCGTTTCAAGCAGATCAACGATTCCTTTGGTCATGGCGCCGGCGACTTATGCCTGCAACAGGTAGTGGCGCGGATCTCCGCCCGCCTGCGTGCCGTGGACACCTTTGCCCGCACCGGCGGGGACGAGTTCGTCATCATTCTGGGCGAGCTGGCCAACAAGAGCAGCGCCCTGATGGTCGCGCGCAACGTGCTCGAAAGCATCAATCAGCCGATCGAAGTCGAGGGCGCCTCCTTCGACATCTCGGCATCGATCGGCATTGCCATTTATCCCGATGATGGAACCGACTCTTTGCAACTCCGGCGCTCGGCCGATGCCGCGATGTACCGCGCCAAGCAGTCCGGCGGGGGCCAATATCTTCTCGTCTCTTCGCAGATCAGTTCCTCCGCCAGCGAGGTCAGTGAGCTGGAACGATTCATGCGCAGCGCGCTGAGAGGAGAGGGGCTGGAGCTCTATTACCAGCCGCAGTACTCCATGGTAGGCAATCTATGCGGCCTCGAAGCACTTTTGCGGATGAACCATCCCCAATTTGGCTCGATCGCAGCCGACCGTTTCCTGCCCGTTGCCGAGGAGCGTGGCCTGATCGTTCCCTTGGGCGAATGGGTTCTGGACGAGGTTTGCCGCCAGAGCATCGAGTGGCAAAACAAGAAGCTCACCCCGCAGCGCGTGTCTTTCTGTGTCTCTCCGCTGCAGTTTCTGCACTCGGATTTTTCCGCCCGGGTGCTCAGCAGTGTGACCAGGTTCGGTCTCGACCCACGCCTGCTCGAGCTGATCGTCACCGAGAGCACGGTCATGCGCAACCGCCCCGAGGTCGCATCTCAGATGCGCAGTCTGGCCGCGTTGGGCGTTCACTTTTCCGTGGCCGACTTCGGCACCAGTTACTCCTGTCTGAGCCACCTTCATCAGCTTCCCGTCAGCACGCTCAAGATCGACTGCTCCTTTGTCGAGCGCATCTCGGAACCCAACGGGACCTATACCATCGTGCAGGGCATCGTTGCCTTGGCCCACGGTCTTGGCTTGAAGGTCGTAGGCGAAGGAGTGGAGCGCACCGATCAGTTGGAGTGCCTGCGCACCATGGGTTGCGATTTTGTGCAAGGTCAACTCCTGGCGCCCACCCTGCCGCCTGCGGGTATTGCCAAATACCTCGCCTCGGCCGCGCCTCCGGTCGCTCGACACTCGCGTCGTTGATCCTTTCCTGATCCGTTGATCTGATCCCTCCAGACTCCCAACCGACCACCGGGACGCATCCAACCGCAAGCCGCCTGCGCGGCCGGCGGCTTTGTCCTCGTGCCCAACGGCCCACTTGCTAAGACGGCCCAACAAGAGGAATCCAGAAGGATGATCGCTGCGCCCGCCGTCGCCATAGAGAAAAAGCAAAGTATCCGCGCGCTGGAAGCAACGAATTTGTTTCTAGCCGACGTGCAAACCGGCGTGGGCCCATTTCTCGCCGCTTATCTGGCCGGCGCTGGGTGGAATCCCGGTCGCGTGGGGGCTTCCCCTGGGCCTGATTGCCGGCAGCACCTTGCGGGCCGCGCGCGCCCGGCGTCTGATCGCCCACGCGGTTCTCATTGGTGTGGGCCTGGGGCCGAACCTGTCGGTGACTGGTTCGCTGGCGACGATTCTCTGGCTACTTGCCTTGCGTAAGGAAAAGCTGGATGTAAGCTTCGCACGCTTTCTTCAGGTGGGAGCCATCGCTATGCCGGCGGCGCTGCTGCTGTCGCGGCGGAGCTATTTTGATGCAGTGGTTGTTGCCGACGTGAAAAACGGCCGGCGGCGTGATCCGCAAATGTCACAGTGTTTGAAATAAAATGCGGATCACGTTCCTGGCTATGGTGCGGCGATCACCGCGCAGGCGATCCTGGCGCCCGCATTGCCCGTGGGATCGGTCATCATGTCGTCCGCCTTCTCGTGAATGACGAACGCCGTGCCCCCGTTGGCGAAGACCGAGTTTTTCGCGTCCTTCTTGAGAGAAATGCTGTTGGTCACGAAGGAGACGTGATCCGTGCCGTCCGCCATTACCTGCAGATTCATGGGCATGTCGCCGGCGTGAGGCCCCTTCGGATTCTTGGTCCCATGCTCTTTATTGTCGGGATTGAAATGGCCGCCTGCGGTCTTGAAATCCGGCCCATCGCATTTCGCGTTCTGATGGACGTGCAGGGCATGCTCGCCTTCGGGAAGGTTCATCAGGTTCAGCTTGACCTTGACCCCATTGCCCGCGGGCGTGAGCGTCGCTGTACCCGCGTCCTGGCCCTGGCTGGTCTTGAAGCTCACTTCAAGGCCCTTATTCCTCGCCGCCGAAGCCGAAAGCGCCAGCAAAGCCGGCAGCGCCATCGTACCTATGCACACTCTGAGCAATCTGGTCATTCTGTTCCTCGCGTCTTTACACCGGGGTCTAGCATACCCGATCTTCTGTCGATCGTGGGAAGGTACGGCCTGCTCTTCTCGCTCTGTGCCTGTTGCCGCAGACAGGCTAGTCCTTGGCCGCCCCCGGCATTGGTCTTGAAGCCGTGCGCGCGCTGGGCAACGAAAAATCTTCCGAAAAGTATGAAAAAACTTCTAAGTAGCTTGTTATCAAGGTAATGCACAGCAAGTGTTATGTACGCCACGGGGCACCGAACCTAGAGTGATAACAACACCGAAGGCAGGCACCGGCATGATCCCTCGCATATTAATCATCGATGATGAAGCCGATATCCGTGAGGTGACTGCGCTCAGCCTGGAAACGATTGCTGGATGGCAGGTCATCCTGGCCCCCTCGGGAGCGCAAGGTATACGGCGCGCTTCGCTGGAACAGCCGGATGCCATTCTGCTCGATGTCATGATGCCCGACATCGATGGTCCGACGACCTATCAAATCCTTAAGCAGAACGGAAACACCGCTCACATTCCTGTGCTTCTGCTGACCGCGAAAGTGCAGGGGCAGGACCGGCGCAAGCTCGATGAATTGGGTGCGGCCGCGATCCTTTCCAAGCCCTTCGACCCTTTGACGCTGGCCGACCAGATCTCAGAAGTCCTCGGCTGGGAGCGGGAAGGCGCATCTAGCAGGACCCTCCCCCATTCCTCTCGCCGGCGACTGATAAAACCGCAAAGCTTCCCTCTTGGCTCATGCGTTGTGTCAAGGCCCGGCTTTAGCCGGGCTGTACCCCATCGCGACTTGTGAGGGCTTTAGCCCCTTGGGTACCGCTTTTGCGGCGTGCGGGACGAGGTCCCTCAACACGCTAAAGCACCGTAGTCGAAAAATATTCCTCGCAAATCATTCGACGTGCCTCAGGGGCTAAAGAGTCTATGTGAGAACTGCTGAAAGGAGCCGTACGAAGGGCACGGGTTCACAGGCTGCCGAAAACATGCAGTTCTCCAAAAGACGACGCGGACACGGCCCACAGGCCGCCGGTCTTCGCTCGTGCGAGTTACCTTGACTTGAGGGGACGCGGGTGGGACAGAATCGCCACCGGAGATGTTTTCGCCAACCCGCTCGCCCGTTACTTCCCAGTCACGATTAGCCCACTCGGCTAGGTAGTCGGCCGCGGTTTGACCGCCAGGAAGACGGGCGGCAGCGGCTTGCCATTGATATCCGTAAGTTTGGGGTTGATCTGCTGTGTGTCGATCAGGGTGGTGGTGTCGATCAGGTGCAGCAGGTCATCGCCCGTGGTGCCGGCGAAGAAGATGGTGTTATCCGGGGAGAAGATACCCGCCACAGGAGCCAATGCATTGCCGGTGAGCTTGACACTGCTGAGCGTTCCCAGCGCGCCGGCTGTCGCTGAAGGCTTGTAGACCGGCAACAGCGCGCCCCCTGCGGGCGGCGTCGTGGCGGCGCTGCTATAGGTGACGAAAGCCTCCAGCGAGTTGGTGGCGGCGATCACCTGGTTGATGTTGGTAATGCCGTAGGCTGCCAGCGATGCCTGATTCGCCACCGGGGGCGGGTTGAAGACGATGCCCGTAGTTTGGCTGTTCGCGTCCGTCGGGCAGGCGTCGATCGGTACCGTGATCGAGAGATCCGTGAGTGTCGGCGGATTCGCTGTGGCGCCGATGATGTGTTTGCCATCGGTGGTGGAGGCCACGTGGTCGGAGGCCACCGCGACCGTCGTGGCTTCGGGATAATTCACCACCGGCTTGACCGTGGTTTCCGGGCACTGCCCATAGGCAGAGGTAGGCGAGCCGGAGACAAACACCGCGGCGGCGGGAATAGTCACGGCCAGATCAGGTGAGCAGAACATGTTGTAGGTGTTGTTGGGGTTTGCCGTGGTGTTGGGCGGATAGGTCGTGGGGTCGGTGGGAATAGGACTGGTCGTGTTGGTCGCCGGGCAAACGCCCGTGCCGGGGGTGGCTTGGCCCGCAGGCAGGGGTTCGGTCGACCAGCCGGTAAAGGAGTTGTGTATGTAGAGCACCCCGTCGCCCGCGATGTAGACGGTCTGGCCATCGGCGGTGAAGGCAGCCTTCTGGGCGATCCCGGCGATGGAGGTATAGCTTCCCCCTGAGGTAGTCGCCGTACTCCCCGCTCCGCTCGTCGTGGTGGGCGTGTAGAGATAGATAACGCCGCGCAACTGGTCGTTCACCACCACGGCGGAGTTGGTGGGCGAGACCGCCAGGACGACGCCGGGTATGCTCGTCACCTCCGACGCCAGGCTATTGGTTGACCGCGCTATACGTCATCAGCTCGTGGTAGCTGCCGAAGTAAAGAGTGGTGCCCGTAGGATCAAGCACCATGGAGTTCGGCGAGTAGGGAAGCTTGATCTGGGTGCCGATGGTCCCGGTCGACAAATCGATGGGCACGAAGTACGGCGACCCCGGGCTGGAGACCCAGATGTAGTTGCTGTTCTTGCCCGGCGACGCGATCTGCACGAAATTGCTGATCGCCGGCACGCCTGTGCCCAGGGTTCCCTGCTGATTGATGGGGGCAGGATTGCACGTTGTCGGCTGGCAGATGGCGGTGATCGCCGAGTTGGAGGGAAATGCGGCGGTCACCGCGCCGGTGGAGCTGACCGCGATGCTTCCCGGGTTGGTGGAGACATAGCTCAGCGCCAGCCCGTTGATCACGTTGTTGTTGACGTCCGTCACCGTCGCCGTGAGCGCCAGGGGCGTATTGAGCGTGACGCTGGCGCTGGTTGCGCCGGTCGAGGCAACGCTCAGAGCGATCTTGGCCGGCGGGCAGGTATAGAAATAGCCGGCGTTGCTGCTGGTCTGGGCAATGGTGCCGGTGATCAGGGTCGAGCCCGGAGCCTGGGCGGTGGCGACGCCATTCTGGTCGATGGTGACCACGCCCGCGCTGGCCGCCGAGTAGGTCAAGTGGCCGATGACATTATTGCAGTCGTTAGGGCCATAACCCCCGCCCGGCAGGATATCGGGGCTGCAAAGAAGAACCTGCTGGCCGGCGCTATTCGTGTAGTAGGCAGTGGCGTCCAGCTGCGACGTTAGGCCCTGCGAGAGACACTCCGGCTTGCCGGTGGTACTGTTCGTCGGGCCCGAGACCGAGAGGCTGGTGATGGGCGGATGGGAATAGACCGCGACCTGGTTGCTGGTAAATCCCGCGGCGCTGGCGGTCATATACGCGATGCCGGTCTTGTTGGTGGGAATGCAGGTGGTGTAAGCAGCGACCGCCGGGGTATGGAGATTCCAGGTTCCCCCGCAGACGGCGCCGGTGGGCGAAACGTCGGCGATGGTGCGGTCCGTAGTGCCGTAGGTGTAAGTGCTGATCGAGGCAGCGGTGCCAGCGCAGTTCTAAGCGGAGGGAGCTTGCAGCTGCGAGGTCTGCGAGAACGCAACCGACAAGCCGGTGGTCTGGGGCTGAAGCGAGATGGAGACTGGCTGGGTCTTCAGGTAGCCGTAGCCGGATCCGTTGCAGTAATTCGAATTCTTGTTGGCACAGCCCTGGATGGAAAGACCCACAGGAACGGTAAGGAGAACCAAAACCACGAAAGTCAAAAACCGCTGCATGAAACCTCCCCGCCGGGTGTCGCCGCCCCCGGCGGTTGATGAACTACCACAACGAATCCCCGATAGGTGCACGCCGGAGCCGCTGCCTTCCACGTGGCTTTTCCGTCAAGAAAAGCCACACCTCGCGCGTTCTGGTGGTGCAACTGCAATCGGAGATCGCTGTCCTGCCTAAGCACTTGTTCCAGAATCCAACTCCGCGCCACTCTATCTCTCCAGTGTCTTCTGGAGCGTGGCTGTACCTCGTATGATCGCTGGCACCGTAGCCGCCGCCTCGATCCGCGTGCAGAGTTGTGTGGTCAACGTCCTAAGTGTAGAAGGGACTGAGCCCTGAGGCAACAGGGCTGGATTGCAGCCGGGGTACACGCCGCCTCACCATCTAGCTTGGCGGCATGTATTGCTCGAACCACGACAGCGCCCGCGCCAGCACATCGCGGCGATGCTGCGGCGAGTTGAAGTGGTGGCCCTCGTCCGGGTAGACCACCAGTTGGGTGGGCACGTGCTCGGCGCGCAACGCGTGCCAGAACTCGAACGACTGCGGAGCAGGACACTCCCCGTCGCGGTCGCCGACCACCACCAGGGTCGGCGTCTTGACGTTGTGGATGAAGTCGATGGCCGAACTCTTGGCGTACACCGCGGGGTCGTCGTACACCGAGGCGCCGAAGAAGGGAGTCATCCATTGGTCGATGGAGTTCTCGCCGTAATAGCTCTTCCAGTCGGAGATGCCGGCGCCGGCGACCGCAGCGTGAAAGCGCTGTGTCTGGGTTACGGCGAACATGGTCATGAAGCCGCCGTAACTCCAACCGGTGAGGCCGATGCGCTGCTGATCGATGCCCAACTTCGCGCTCACCGCGTCGACGCCGGCCAGGATGTCGCGCAGGTCGCCGTAGCCGAAATCCTTGCGGTTCGCCTGGGTAAAGGCCTCCCCCTCGCCGTAGCTGCCGCGCGGATTCGGCATGAGCACGAAGTAGTCCAGCGCGGAGAAGGCGATCGGGTTGTAACCCAGGTCCGGCCATTTCGGCAGCACCGCGCTTGAGGGACCGCCATGCACGCTGACAATGAGTGGGTATTTCTTTGCCGGATCGTAATGGGCCGGGTACAGCAGCCAACCCTGGACGGGGAAGGTGTCGCTGGTCCACTGGACCGATTCGGACTTGCCCCAGAGAGCTTTGAGGGCGTCGTTGTAGTGCGTGATGGGATGTGCCGGCTCGCCCAGCTGCCCCAGGTAGACCTCGGGTGCTTCGGAGAAGGAGCTCTTGATATACGCCACCTTGCCATTGGCGATGGAGAGGCTGTTCTCCAGGCGTCCGTCGCCGACCGAGGCGGGAATCGTTAGGTCGCTGCCCGCGATCTTTCCGCTGACGGAGTCCAATCTCCCTGATCTCCACCTGGCCGGACTTGACCCAGGAGACCAGTAGCTGGGTCGGCTTGAGCCAGTGAATCCAGGCCGCGGTCTGGTCCGAGTTCTGGGGTGAGGTTCTTGGCTGCTCCCCCGGCGGCGGAGATCAAATAGATATCGCCGCCGGTGGCTCCCTGGTCGCTCATCAGGCCACCGATGAAGGCGATCTGCTTGCCCATCCGGCGACCAGCGGGGAACCGCGATCTGCAGTCCGTGCAGCGGGCCCGGAGTGTGTTCCGGGTCGAGCACCGAGTCGCGGTTGGCCGCCCGCCAGCCGTTGGGTGTAGAGCTGGGCCACCCACCAGTTGTTTTCCCCGGGCGGGGGCTGCGGCGACGTAGGCCAGCTGGCCGGAGTCGGGCGCCCAGTCATATTCGTAGACGTGCAGGGCAGCGGGGGTGACCTGGCGAAATTCGCCGGAAGCTGTTTCGATGGTGGCCACCCGCTGGATCTCCAGCCCCTCGACGCCGATTACGCCGGCGGGCGGCTTCATGGGGGCCAGCGCCCCGGCCGGCCGGGTGGCGCCTTCAATATATAGGCAGGCAATATGCAGGCCGTCCGGGGAAAAAGCCAGGCTGGTGACTCCGCCGTGCAGATGGGTGAGCCGCCGGGGCGAAGGGGTGGGCGGCCCGGGGTGGCGAGATAGACGTCCGCCTGGTCCCTGGCGCCGCCGGCATTGCCGTTGCAGTCGGAGGTGAAGGCGAGCTGTTTGCTGTCCGGGGACCAGGCCAGATATTCCTCCAGGCAAGGGCGCCCGGTTCCCGCGGTGAGCCGGTGGGCGCGGGCCGGATCGGCCGTGGGCGCGATCTGAATCTCGGTGCCCCCGTCTCCGTCGACGACCCAGGCGATTTGCTGGCCGTCCGGGGAAAGTGCGGCCTGATGAATGTCGCGCGTCCTCTCCAGTTCGGAGATGACATTGGCGATGCGGGGATCGAGAGTTTTGGAAGAGCCGACTCTGGCCTAATAAGCGGTGGCGCAAGCGGCAAGAGCCACCGCAGCCAACCCAAAGCGCAGAGCAGAGGGCCATGCGTAGGGAGACAAGGCGCAGACATTTAGGACGGATGCTAGCATACCCGTTCTCGTTCGCTGGAGCTCTGCACATTCGTGCAAGCACGCCCACCAGCGATGCCTGACGGGGCCCCATATTCCTACACGTGTGTCGGGACAATAAAGGAAATCCGACGAGCTGACCTCTCATTCCGTAACGAGAGGCGGTGCATTAGCGAACCAGAGGCCGAGCCACGGTACCCGCGCCATTGACGCCGACGGCGCGCTTGATATCTTAAGAAGGTTCCGCATAAGCCTGTAAAGTGCGTGCTGGAAGGATGTGCCGCAGTAAAGGCTAAGCAATATCAGCCTTAACCGGCAAGGCGCGCTTAAGACAGGCAGTAGTATTTTGCGGCCCATTCATCAGGGTCCCTTCAAAACGTTCGCGTGATGCAGGGAAACAATCGCATCGGCCTTTGCGACACCTCCCACCTGGGGAGGCTATGCGGGCCGGAACTTCGAAACGGAACTGGCTTCTTTTCTGGTGCCCGGTTTTCCGGTGCCTGATCCGCACGGGGCGCAATAGCGCGTGAGCGCATGTGCCCGGTCAAAGCTGGATGCGAGAAGAAACGCGCGGCCACCGTCGAAGTTCTCGTCTGGTATGCAGCAAGCAGGCGCGAAGCAAGCCGGCTTCGTGCACCGATGAGCGCCGGGTTTCAGGCGCGACGTCGGTGATGTGCGGCGCAGTAGTTTTTTGGCGAAGGTGGTCTCTTCGCGTCTGGGCGTATTTCGCCCACGCAATGCGGAAGTTTTAAGGAGTAAGGTTTGCCTACATTCAGTCAGCTCGTGAGAAAAGGCCGCACCGCGGCGCGCTACAAGACCGCATCGCCGGCGCTCCAGGGATCGCCGCAGCGGCGCGGTGTCTGCACCCGCGTTTACACGCAAACGCCCAAGAAGCCGAACTCGGCGCTGCGCAAGGTTGCGCGCGTCCGCCTGACCAACGGCGTCGAAGTCACGACCTATATCCCCGGCATCGGCCACAACCTGCAGGAGCACTCGATTGTGCTGATCCGCGGCGGCCGTGTGAAGGATCTGCCCGGCGTGCGCTATCACGTGGTGCGCGGCACGCTGGATTCGGTGGGCGTGGCCAACCGCAAGCAGAGCCGTTCGAAGTATGGCGCCAAGCGCCCCAAGAGTGGCGCAAAGTAACGGCGCAAAGTAGTTAAAGGACTGAGCGCGAGGGGTACCTCGGGCGCGAAACGAATAGCGGAAGGGAATACAAGGTTCTATGCCGAGAAAAGGACATATCGCGAAACGGGAAGTGGCCGCCGATCCGGTGTACAACTCGTCGCTGGTGACGAAGTTCGTCAACTCCATGATGTGGGACGGCAAGAAGTCGACTGCCCAGGGCATCTTCTACCAGGCGATGACCAACCTGGAGCAAAAGGGCGGCGACGAGGCGTTGAAGCTGTTCAAGAAGGCAGTGGAGAACTGCAAGCCGCTGCTGGAAGTGAAGACCCGTCGCGTGGGCGGCGCCAACTACCAGGTGCCGATCGAAGTCAATCCCGAGCGGCGTACCTCGCTCGCCATTCGCTGGCTGGTGACTTACGGCCGGGCGCGGGGCGAGAAGGGCATGATCGACAAGTTGACCAGCGAACTGCTGGATGCGGCCAATGGCCGCGGCGCAGCGATGAAGAAGAAGGAAGACGTTCATCGCATGGCGGAAGCCAACAAGGCATTTGCCCACTACCGCTGGTAGTTGAACGATAAGAACCCAGGGCCTGCAGCCAGTAAGGAGCAGGCGCAACAAAAGCAGCAAGAAGAATCGCGAGTCTTACGTCTCGCGCGAGAGTGAGAGAATACCGTGCCTCGTCTAGTACCACTCGATCGTTGCCGGAATATTGGAATCATGGCGCACATCGACGCCGGCAAGACCACAACGACGGAGCGGATTTTGTTTTATACCGGCATCACCCATCGCATCGGCGAAGTGCACGAAGGCACAGCGACGATGGACTGGATGGAGCAGGAGCAGGAGCGCGGCATCACCATTACATCGGCTGCCACCACCTGCACCTGGCGCGATATCCGCATCAACATTATCGATACCCCTGGCCACGTGGACTTTACCGCCGAGGTGGAGCGCAGCCTGCGCGTGCTCGACGGCGCAGTTGCCGTCTTTGACGCCGTGCACGGCGTAGAGCCGCAATCGGAGACAGTATGGCGGCAGGCAGACAAGTACGGCGTGCCCCGCATTTGCTTCATCAACAAGATGGACAAGATGGGCGCTGACTTCGAGCATGCCATCGACACCATCCGCAAGCGGCTCAATGCCCGCCCGGTAGCCATCCAGATCCCCATCGGCCAGGAAGCTGCCTTCAAGGGCGTAATCGACCTGATCGAGATGCGCGCCATTCTGTGGCACGACGAGACCATGGGCGCCAAGTACGACGTCGAAGAGATTCCGGCGAACCTGCTGAAGAAGGCGGAAGCCTTCCGCATGCAGTTGGTCGAATCGGTAGCCGAGAACGATGACGACATGTTGCACAAGTTTCTCGAAGGCGAGACGCCGACGGCCGCCGAGCTGCGCAAGGCGCTGCGCGGAGCGGTCATCGGGATGAAGCTCTTCCCTGTGCTGTGCGGCAGTTCGTTCAAGAACAAGGGTGTGCAGACGCTGCTCGACGCGGTGGTTGAGTACCTGCCCAGCCCGCTCGATGTGCCTCCGATCGAGGGCCACAATCCGGACAACATGGAGGAGGTCATCCTCCGCCATGCCGACGATAACGAGCCGTTGACTGCGCTGGGTTTCAAGATCATGACCGACCCGTTTGTCGGCCAGCTGATCTTTGTCCGGCTCTATTCCGGCCACCTGAAGACGGGCGACACGGTGCTCAATCCGCGTACCGGCAAGAGCGAGCGCATCGGGCGCCTGCTCAAGATGCATGCCAACAAGCGGGAAGAGATTGTCGAGATCTATGCCGGCGACATCTGCGCCTGCGTGGGGCTCAAGAACCTGGTCACGGGCGATACCATCTGCACCGACAAGTCGCCGATCGTGCTCGAATCGATCGATTTCCCGGCTCCGGTTATCCACGTTGCCGTGGAACCGAAGACCAAGGCTGACCAGGAGAAGATGGGCATGGCCCTGGCCAAGCTGGCGCAGGAAGATCCTACCTTCAAGGTGCATACCGATCCTGACTCCGGCCAGACCATCATCAGCGGTATGGGCGAGTTGCACCTGGAAATCATCGTCGACCGCATGATGCGTGAGTACAAGGTCGAGGCCAACGTCGGTAAGCCCCAGGTCGCCTATCGCGAAACCATTCGCAAGAAGGCGGAGGCGGAAGGCAAGTACATCCGCCAGACCGGTGGATCGGGTAACTATGGCCACGTGAAGATTCGTGTCGAACCCAATGAGCCCGGCAAGGGCTTCGAGTTCGTCAACGACATCAAGGGCGGCGTGGTGCCCAAGGAATACATCAAGCCGACCGAGCAGGGCATTCGTGAGGCGCTGCAGGGCGGCGTGCTGGCCGGTTACGAGATCGTTGACGTCAAGGCGACGCTCTATGACGGCAGCTATCACGATGTCGACTCCAACGAAATGGCCTTCAAGATTGCCGGATCGATGGCGTTCAAGGAAGCGGCTCGGAAGGCGACTCCGGTATTGCTGGAGCCTGTGATGTCGGTCGAAGTGGTAGTGCCGGAGGAGTACATGGGAACCATCATTGGCGACCTGAACTCCCGCCGCGGCCGGATCGAAGGCATGGAGCATCGTGCCGGATCGCAAGTCATCAAGGCCAATGTGCCGTTGAGCGAGATGTTCGGGTATGCCACCCACATGCGCTCTTCGACGCAGGGCCGGGCAAATTACTCGATGCACTTCAACCGCTACGAAGAAGCGCCGCGGTCGGTGTCGGAAGAGATCATTGGCCGCAACCAGGGCAAGTAGGCATGAAGGGTACGGGCTTTAGCCCGTACCTCAAACCCCTGAGGGGACGATCCTTGGATCCGTTCGGGGGGTTTGTTCAAGATTTTGATTTAAGCAGGAGAGAGGGACGAGATGGCGAAGGAGAAGTTTGACCGGTCCAAGCCGCACGTGAACGTAGGGACGATTGGACACATCGATCACGGCAAGACGACGCTGACAGCGGCGATCACCAAGGTATTGTCGAAGCACAATCCGAAAATACAGTTTCGTTCGTTTGATTCGATTGACAATGCACCCGAGGAGCGGGAGCGCGGTATTACGATTGCCACCGCGCACGTGGAGTACGAGACGGCCAACCGTCACTACGCGCACGTCGATTGCCCGGGCCACGCCGACTACATCAAGAACATGATCACCGGCGCGGCGCAGATGGACGGAGCGATCCTGGTCGTAGCAGCGACTGACGGTCCGATGCCGCAAACCAAGGAGCACGTGCTGTTGGCCCGCCAGGTAGGTGTCCCCTACATCGTGGTCTTCCTGAACAAGTGCGACGCGGTAGAAGACGAAGAGCTGACCGACCTGGTGGAAATGGAAGTCCGGGAACTGCTGTCGAAGTACAACTTCCCCGGAGACGACGTGCCGGTCATTCGCGGCTCGGCCCTCGGTGGGTTGAACGGCGAAGCGCAATGGGAAGCCAAGATCGACGAGTTAATGGATGCGGTGGACAAGAACGTACCCTTGCCGGCGCGTGCCATTGACCAGCCCTTCCTGATGCCGATCGAAGACATCTTCTCCATTTCCGGCCGCGGCACAGTCGTGACGGGCAGGATCGAGCGGGGCAAGGTAAAGGTTGGCGAAGAGTCAGAGATCGTCGGTTTCCGGGAAACGCGCAAGACGGTAGTGACCGGCGTCGAAATGTTCAAAAAGCAGCTGGATGAAGGACTTGCGGGCGACAACGCGGGTCTGCTGCTACGCGGTATTGCCAAGGAAGACGTGGAGCGCGGCATGGTCCTGGCCAAGCCCGGGTCGATTACGCCGCACACCAAGTTCAAGGGCGAGATCTACGTTCTGAGCAAGGAAGAAGGCGGCCGTCACACGCCGTTCTTCAATGGCTACCGTCCGCAGTTCTACTTCCGCACCACGGACGTGACTGGAACGGCGAAGCTGCCGGAAGGCACGGAAATGGTAATGCCGGGCGACAACGTGCAGCTGGAAATTGAGCTGCATACTCCGGTGGCCATGGAAAAGGGCCTGCGTTTTGCTATCCGCGAGGGTGGCCGTACGGTAGGCGCCGGAACTATCAGCGAAATCATCAAGTAGCTTTTCCGCCCTGCTGGCTTGCAAGCCGGCAGGGCGGAAACCAGCAGGTTGAGTGGCAAGAGGGAATTGAGATGGTAGGACAAAGAATTCGCATTCGGCTTAAGGCTTACGACTATCGCGTGCTCGATACCTCGACCGGTGAAATCGTCGAGACCGCGAAGCGCACTGGCGCACAGGTCGCGGGTCCCATTCCGTTGCCGACTGTGAAGAACAAATACTGCGTGCTGCGTTCCCCGCACGTCGACAAGAAATCCCGTGAGGCTTTCGAGATCCGCACGCACAAACGGCTGATCGATATTCTCGAGCCCACGCAGCAGACCATCGATGCGCTGATGAAGCTCGATCTTCCAGCCGGCGTTGATGTCGAGATCAAGGCATTCGAGAAGTAAGGAGAGCACCATGTCGGTGACAGGGATTCTGGGCAAGAAAATCGGGATGACGCAGTTGTTCGATGACAAGGGTGAGGTTCACCCGGTCACCGTCCTGCAGGCGGGTCCCTGTGTAGTGACCCAGCTGAAGACGCTGGCCGGCGACGGTTACAGCGCAGCACAGATCGGGCTGATTGAGTTCGTCAAGGGTGGCAAGGTGAACAAGCCGATGGCCGGCCACTTCGCCAAGAACAATGTTCCGCCGGTGAAGTTGATGCGCGAAGTCCCCCTGGAGCAGATCAAGAGCTCTACGGGTGAAGACGCCGCTCCCGAGCTGAAGGCGGGCGATAAAGTGCTGGTCGATATTTTCGAAGACGCCAAGTACGTCGATGTAGTCGGAACCAGCAAGGGCCGCGGTTTTGCCGGCGTCGTACGCCGCCACCATTTTGGCGGTGGTCCGAAGGCCCACGGTCACATGTTCCAGGTGCAAGGCTCGATCGGTGCATCCTCGTTTCCTTCGCGCGTGTTTCCCGGGCAGCGCATGCCGGGTCACTTCGGGGCGGATCGGGTTACGGTGCGCAATCTGCGCATTCGCGGCATCGACCTGGACGAGAACCTGTTGATGGTCGAGGGTGCGATCCCGGGACCGCGTGATGGCTACGTGATGATTTCCAAATCCAAAGCGCCGCCGCGCGAGCGTCGTGGCTTTGGTGGCGGCGGAACAGTCGATCCGTTGAAGGCCTCGAAGAAGGCTTCCGGTGGCAAGCCGTCGGGCGGCAAGGGCAAGAAATAGGACGGCTGTACCTCGTCCTCTAAAGGAATTGCATATGGCACAGATTGATGTAGTGGATCTCGGTGGACAGAAGGTAGGCTCGCTCGAGCTGGCAGACGAGATTTTTGCGGCTGACCAGATCAACGAGGCGCTGCTATGGGAAGCGGTGAAGCACTACCGTGCTGCCATGCGGCAAGGCACGGCCGCCACCAAGAACAAGAAGCTGGTCTCCGGCGCAGGCAAGAAGCTGTGGAAGCAGAAGGGAACAGGACGGGCTCGTGTAGGGTCGGTGCGCTCTCCCATCTGGCGGCACGGCGGTACGGTTCACGGACCTCAGCCGCGCAGCTATGATTACGCCTTCCCCCGCAAGAAGCTGCTGGGTGCTTTGCGTGCCGCTCTGGCCTCGAAGTTGGCCGACGGTAAGCTGACGGTCGTCGAGAGCCTCGAGCTGGCGAATGCCAAGACCAAGGCCTATCGCGCGGCGCTCGACAAGCTCGATGCCAAGCGGACGACCTTGCTGGTAGACAAGGAAGCCGGAAGATCCTTGGTGCTCGGTTCGCGCAATCTCCACCGGGTGGAGTTGATGGAGTCCAAGGAAGTTCATCCTTACGATCTGCTGCGCTACGAGCGCGCGATTTTTTCCCGCGCCGCGATCGAGCAATTGCAGGAGTCGTTGAAGAAGACTGTTTCCCGGCGCAAGCTTGCCGCCGGTTCGGAGGTGGCGTGATGCCGACTCTTTATAACGTGATCAAGCGCCCTCTCATTACGGAAAAGGGCTTGGGCGTCAAGGAAGTGGAGAGCACGCTGGTATTTGATGTGGCTCCGGATGCGACTAAGACTGAGGTGAAGCAGGCGGTCGAGACGCTGTTCAAGGTCAAGGTACGGAGCGTGCGTACCGCCAACTTCCTGGGCAAGGAGCGCCGCCGGGGCAAGTTCTCCGGATTCCGCCCCGACTGGAAGAAGGCTTACGTTCGCCTGCAGAAGGGCGAGAAGATGCCCGACTACGTCAACGCGATGTAATGCGTAGTACCCCGTAACTGTTTCTAGAAGTCTTACTTGGAAGTACGAGCGAAACGATGCCGATCAAGACATACAGACCGATCACCCCAACGCTGCGTTTCCAGACCAGTCTGGTAAACGACGACATTACGACCAATCGCCCGCACAAGCCGCTGCTGGCAGTCAAGCAGCGTACGGGAGGCCGCCGCAATTCCGGCGACCTGACGATACGTCACCATGGCGGTGGCCATAAGCAGAAGCTACGCCTGATCGACTTCAAGCGGGACAAGTTTGGCGTGCCCGGCAAGGTAGCCTCGATCGAATACGATCCCAACCGCTCCTCGCGCATCGCGCTGGTGAATTACCTCGACGGTGAGAAGCGCTACATTATTCAGCCGGTCGGGCTGAAGGTAGGGCAGACGATCATGAGCGGGCCTGAGGCCGACATCCTGGTCGGCAACGCATTGCCGCTCAAGAACATCCCTTCCGGCACGACGGTGCATAACGTCGAACTCCGTCCCGGCAAGGGCGCGCAGATGGTGCGCTCCGCAGGAGCCTCGGCCCAGCTGGTGGCCAAGGAAGGCGACTACGCGCTGCTGAAGCTGCCCTCCGGTGAAACTCGCCGGGTGTTGGTGGCATGCATGGCGACAGTGGGCCAGGTAGGCAATACCGATCACGAGAATGTCTCCATCGGCAAGGCTGGACGCAATCGCTGGAAAGGTATTCGTCCCAGCAACCGTGGCGTATCCATGAACCCGGTCGATCACCCGCACGGCGGCGGCGAAGGCAAGACTTCCGGGGGCCGTCATCCAGTTACCCCTTGGGGACAGCCGACCCGCGGCTACAAGACACGCAACAACAAGCGGACCGACACGTTTATCGTCAGCCGCGCCAAGAAATAGAAGTTCAGGAGCATCGAGAGCTATGGCACGTTCGACAAAAAAAGGTCCGTTTATCGACACCCACCTGATGGTGAAGATCGAAGCGATGAATGCGACGAATGACAAGAAGGTCCTTCGTACCTGGTCGCGCCGCTCGACCATTCATCCGGATATGGTGGGACACACCCTCGCGGTGCACAACGGCAGAAAGTTCATTCCGGTCTACGTGACGGAAAACATGGTAGGGCACAAGCTGGGCGAGTTTTCCGCCACCCGGACCTTCAAGGGGCACTCGGCGAAAGCCGCGGAGTCCTCGGCCAAGCCTCGCTAGAGATAAGGGAAGAAGCCAATGCAACTCGAAACACAGGAATTCCGGGCCGAAGCGAAGTTCCAGCGGGTATCGCCGCAGAAAGCTCGCCTGGTGCTGGAGCTGATCAAGGGGCGCCGCGTGGGCGAAGCACTGGAGACGGTGGCCTTCACCAAGAAGGGTGTCGCGCCGCTGGTCGAGAAAGTGCTGCGCGCAGCCATTCAGAACGCCAACTATCTCAGCCAGGAGCGCGAGCTCGATCTGGATGTAGACAACCTCTATGTCAAGACTGCGCTGGCCAACGAAGGACCGCGCATGAAGCGTATCCGTCCGGCGCCGATGGGACGGGCCTTCCGCTATCAGCGCCGGTTGGCGCACATCGTCATCGCGGTGGCGGAGCGCAAGCGCGGCGGCTTGGTGGAAACGGCTGACGGGGAAGCAGCAGCTCCCAAGAAGCGCATGCTAAAGGGCGCGGCGAAGAAGGCTGCGGCCAAGAAAACCGTGGCGAAGAAGAGCGCTGCAAAAAACTGGAAGAAGGCCGCAAAGTAGGTTCGAGGAAATTATGGGACAAAAAGTTCATCCTTACGGCTTTCGACTAGGCGTCAACAAGCCATGGCGGTCACGCTGGTTCGTCGAGCGCGACTACGACAAGTTGCTGATTGAAGATGTGCACCTGCGCGAGGAGTTAAAGGAAAAGCTCAAGGCGGCCGGCGTGAGCTCGGTCGAGATCGAGCGTCCGGGCAACAAGTTGCGGCTGATCATTCGCACCGCGCGTCCGGGCATCGTGATCGGCCGCAAGGGCGCCGAGATCGAGAAGCTCAAGGCGGATCTGCAGAAGCGCACCAATCGCGACGTCTTCATCGACATCCTCGAGGTCAACAAGCCCGAGCTGGACGCGCAGTTGGTGGCCGAGAACATCGCTCTCCAATTGGAGAAGCGCGTGGGCTTCCGCCGCGCCATGCGTAAAGCAGTTGACTCGGCATTGCGCTTTGGTTGCAAGGGCATCAAGGTGCGCGTCTCCGGCCGTTTGAATGGCAATGAGATCGCGCGCTCCGAGTGGTATCTGCAGGGGCGGCTTCCGCTGCACACCCTGCGCGCGGATATCGATTACGGCTTTGCTGAAGCGCGTACCACCTACGGCGTGATCGGGGTCAAGACCTGGATCTATCGCGGTGACATTTACGAGCAGAAGCGCCGCCAGCCGCAGCAGGCAGGCGCCAGCGGAGTATTTTAGCCGTTCCGGCCATCTTGGCTGGATCGGTCAAAGCAGGAAATTGGTTTAGAGGCGGAATCTTATGTTGATGCCAAAGAAGGTTAAGTACCGCAAGCAGCAGCGCGGGCGTATGAAGGGTAAGGCGTGGCGCGGCTCGGAGCTCTCCTTCGGGGACTATGGGCTCAAGGTGATGGAGTGCGGCTACATCACGGACCGGCAGATTGAAGCCAGCCGTGTGGCCATGACGCGTTTCATCAAGCGTGGCGGCAAGATCTGGCTGCGGCTTTTCCCTGACAAGCCGGTCACCAAGAAGCCGGCCGAAACCCGTATGGGCAAAGGCAAGGGAGCTCCCGATCACTGGGTAGCCGTGGTCCGCCCCGGTAAGGTGCTGTTTGAGATGGAAGGGGTCAACCCCGAGATAGCCGCCGAGGCCATGCGGCTCGCTTCGAATAAGCTGCCCCTCAAGACGCGCTTCGTCATGCGCCACGATGTCAAGGTAACCGCGGTCGTCAAGTAGCGGACGCGAAAGAGAAGAGCCATGGAAACGGAAAAGTTACGCAATTTAAATGATGAAGAGCTGGCGCGGCAGGAAAAGCAGTCCGCCGAGCAGCTCTTTCGCCTGCGCTTCCAGATGAAGCTGGGGCAGAACGAAGGCGTGAAGAAGCTGCGCGACCTGCGCAAAGACGTAGCCCGCATTAAGACCATTGCTCGCGAGCGGGCACTCGGTCTGCACGGCGCTGCTCTGCAGCCGGCCGGCGAAGCAACCGCCAAGCCAGCCAAGGCTGCTAAAACCAAGAAGGCCAAGCCGGCCGGAAAAGAGGCTCGTTAAGCCATGTCGGATGCCACAGCAGCTAAGCCGGAATCACGGCGCACAGAAAAGATTGGCAGTGTTGTTTCCACCAAGATGCAGAAGACCATCGTGGTCCAGGTGGAGATGCGCAAGACTCACCCCAAGTACAAGCGGGTGATCAAGATCAACAAGAAGTTCTACGCCCACGACGAGCAGAATTCGGCGCGCGTCGGCGATGTGGTGAGGATTCGCGAGAGTCGACCTCTGAGCAAGCTGAAGCGCTGGACGCTGGAAGAAGTGGTGCGCCGCTCTTCCCTGCCGCAAGTAGAAGAGGTAGCAGCGCCCGTCGTTTAGCGACGAAACGGGTTCGTAGACTTTGGCTTTACCGCCTGCGCGAAAACCGGCGAATTGGGTTTTGTGTCAGGGCACGACTTTAGTCGTGCCGTAAAGGGCTGAAAAAGAATTGGGCTTTAGCCCCTTTGGGCAAAGCTTTGGTATCAAGGGCAACACCGTAAGGAGATACGCGTATGGCAGTACAGATGAGAACCATGCTGGACGTAGCCGACAATTCCGGCGCGCGCAAGCTGCAGATGATTCTGCCCTTGGGTGGCTCGAGCGGAAAAAAGGCCGGCCTGGGCGATGTGATTACTGCCTCCGTCAAGGAAGCATCTCCTGATGGCCAGGTCAAGAAGGGCGTAGTGGTGAAGGCGGTCGTGGTCCGGACGCGCAAAGAATATCGCCGCCGTGATGGCACCTACATCCGCTTTGATCAGAACGCCGCGGTGCTGATCAACGAAGCAGGAGAGCCGGTGGGGACGCGCGTCTTCGGTCCGGTTGCCCGCGAGCTGCGGGAAAAGAAGTTTCTGAAGATTGTGTCGCTGGCTCCGGAAGTCATCTAAGACCGGGTCATCGGAAGCGAGGAATCTATGGCATTGAAGCTACAACGAAACGACACGGTGGAAGTAATTACCGGCACCGATAAAGGCAAGCGCGGCCGCGTGCTGCGCGTGCTCGGCGACAAGGACCGGGTGCTGGTAGAGCACGTGCGCATGGTCAAGAAGCACGTGCACCCCAACCCGCAGCGCAACATCAAGGGCGGCATCGCGGAGCAGGAAGCGGCCATCCAGATCTCCAACGTGATGCTGGTATGCGGTACCTGTGGACCGACACGCGTAGGTCACAAGTTTGAAGGCGATACCAAGGTTCGGGTGTGCAAGAAGTGCGGCCAGACATTGGCGTCGAAAAAGAAGTAAGCCGAATTTGATCACGCAACGGTAAACGGGTATCACCCACTCCGGGACCGTGAAAGAAAGAGACACGAGATGGCAACAAAAGTAAACGCGCGACTCAAAGAGAAGTATCAGACGGAAATCAGGCCGGCGTTGGCCAAGGAACTGGGCCTCGAGAACCTGATGGCTGTACCCCGCCTGGAGAAGATCGTTTTGAATATGGGCTTGGGCGAAGCCACGCAGAACGTGAAGATCATGGATCCGCTGGTGGCTGATCTGGCATCCGTGGCCGGGCAAAAGCCCGTGACCACGCGGGCCAAGAAGTCCATCGCAGCCTTCAAGGTGCGCGAAGGTATGCCAATCGGCGCTATGGTCACGCTGCGCGGCGACATCATGTACGAATTTCTCGACCGCCTGATTTCAGTTGCCCTGCCCCGCGTGCGCGACTTTCGCGGTGTGTCGACCAAGAGCTTTGACGGGCGAGGCAACTACACGCTGGGTATGCGCGACCAGCTGATTTTCCCTGAAGTTGACTATGCCCGGGTGGATAAGTTGAAGGGCATGAACGTCACCATCGTGACGACAGCCAAGGACGATAACCAAGCGCGAGCCCTGCTTCGGCAGTTCGGCATACCTTTCCGCCAGACGGCGTAAGGAAGAGAGACGAATGTCCACTACAGCAAAACGAGTAAAAGACGCACGCAAGCCGAAGTTTTCCAGCCGTCAGCACAATCGCTGCAAGATCTGCGGCCGTCCGCGCGCTTACCTGCGCAAGTTCGGTCTATGCCGCTTGTGCTTCCGCCAGCTGGCGCTTCGGGGCGAAATCCCCGGTGTCGTCAAGTCAAGTTGGTAAGTAATCGACCCGGTGTCATAACAACATTCCCGCTGGTTCTGCGGCTCTTAACATGCCGTAGCGAACGGGGAGTGGAGGAGAGAGAATGAGTTTAACCGATCCAGTAGCCGACTTTGTGACGCGCATCCGCAACTCCATCCGTGCGCGCCACCAGAAGCTGGATGTTCCGGCCTCGAAGCTGAAGACCGAGATTGCCCGCATCCTCAAGGAAGAAGGCTACATCGCCAATTACAAGGCGGCGGAAGAGAATGGCCGCGCAGTATTGCGTGTCTACCTCAAGTACGGCGCCAACAACGAAGCCGCTATTCGCGACTTGTCGCGCGTTTCGCGCCCTGGCTGCCGCGTCTATGTCGGCCGGGATGAGATCAAGCGCGTGCAGAGCGGCCTCGGCATCAGCATCATGACCACGCCTCGCGGCGTGATGACCGGCCGGCAGGCGCGGCGCGAAGGCGTCGGCGGCGAGATTCTCTGCGAAGTCTGGTAAACGCATTGAGTGGCTGCAGTGGAACGGTGGCTGAAACAGCCGCCGCGACTCGCAAGCCGTGAAGGGTTTAGAAGCATATGTCGCGTATAGGCAAGAAACCGATTCCGTTGCCCACAACGGTGAAATACAAGATGCAGGGCAACACCGTGCTGGTCGAAGGACCCAAGGGCAAGTTGACCGCCATGGTGCCCGCCGGCATCACGCTCGAAACCAAGGACGGGAACCTGTTCGCAGTGCGCGAGAAGGAAGAGCTCGCAGCGTTGCACGGCCTGACCCGCGCACTGGTCTCGAACGCCGTCGAAGGCGTGACCAAGGGCTGGACCAAGGAGCTGGATATCGTCGGCATCGGCTATCGTGCCGAGCTCAAGGGCAAAGGCATCGTGGTCTTCACCCTGGGCTTCTCGCACCCCATCGAGTTTCCTCTGCCCACCGGAATCGAAGTGGCTATCGATCCCAAGCAGACGCGGCTGACCATCAGCGGCATCGATCGTCAAAAGGTAGGCCAGGTGGCTGCCGACATGCGCTCGCTGCGTAAGCCCGATCCATACAAGAACAAAGGCGTCCGCTATGTGGGCGAGCGCTTGAAGAAGAAGGTCGGCAAGACCGGCGCGAAGTAAACAGTTGAGGATACCGAACGGGGCTGCAGGGCAGCTCCGCTTTTAGGAAGGAAGAACCAGATGCTACCGATAAGACAGAGAAATGTAATTCGCCAGCGCGTGCACTTTCGCATCCGCCAGAAAATGGAAGGCACCGCAGTACGTCCGCGGCTGAACGTTACCGCTCGCTGAACCACATCTACGCCCAGGTCATCGACGACGCCAAGGGCGAAACCATCCTCTCCGCCTCCACCCTTTCCGCCAAGATGAAGACTGGCGGCAACGTGGCCGCGGCCAAGGAAGTGGGCAAGCTGGTAGCCGAGCGCGCACTGGAAAAGGGAATCAAGAAGGTGGTCTTCGATCGCGGCGGCTATCTCTACCACGGGCGCATAAAGGCTTTGGCCGATGCGGCGCGTGAAGCAGGTTTAGAGTTCTAAGGTATTGGAAGGATCGGAAAAG
>CAWCAZ010000018.1:0-71652 GCA_963793525.1 uncultured Acidobacteriaceae bacterium | reverse complement strand
CCTGCTACGCCATGAAGACGGCAAGAGCGTAACGGCGAACGACATTGAATTCCTGGCCAAGTGGCAGGCGAGTGCGGAGCCGGCGCGGGAGATCGCGTTCATGCCGGCGCGCGTGCTGATGCAGGACTTTACGGGAGTCCCCGCCATCGTCGATCTGGCAGCCATGCGCGATGCGATGAAGAAGCTCGGGGGCAACCCGGAGAAGATCAATCCCCTGCAACCCGCGGAGTTGGTGATCGACCACTCGGTGCAGGTCGACGAATTCGGCACTGCGAATGCATACTCCATCAACGCCGCGCTCGAGTTCCAGCGCAACCGCGAACGCTATGCCTTCCTCAAGTGGGGGCAGACCGCGTTTCGCAACTTCTCCGCCGTGCCTCCGGGCATGGGGATCTGTCACCAGGTGAATCTGGAATATTTGGCGCGCGTGGTCTTCACCACGGCGGCCAATGGTGGAGTGGTCCGGGCGTATCCCGACACGCTGGTGGGCACCGACTCGCATACCACGATGATCAACGGGCTTGGCGTGCTGGGCTGGGGTGTGGGCGGGATCGAAGCCGAGGCGGCCATGCTGGGCCAGCCGGTCTCCATGCTGGTGCCGCAAGTGGTGGGGTTCAAGCTGACTGGCAAGCTGCGCGAAGGTGCTACGGCCACTGACCTGGTGCTGACCGTCACCGAGATCCTGCGCAAGCTGGGCGTGGTGGGCAAGTTTGTTGAGTTTTACGGCTCCGGCGTGAGCGAATTGAGCCTTGCGGATCGGGCTACGATCGGCAACATGGCGCCGGAGTATGGCGCTACCTGCGGGATTTTTCCCATCGACGCGGAAACGCTTCGCTATTTGCGACTGACGGGGCGCAGCGCGGAGCAGATCAACCTGGTGGAGGCGTATTCCAAAGAGCAGGGATGGTTCCACACTCCTGATTCGCCTGAGGCCGAATACACGCAGACGACGGAGCTCGATCTCTCTACGGTCGAACCCAGTGTGGCGGGACCGCGGCGTCCCCAGGACCGCGTATTGCTCTCCCAGGCCGGGGCCAACTTCGAGCAACAATTGCCGGGCTTGTTGGGGCCGAGCGCAGCAGGGCGCAAGGAGCGGCAGACGATTCGATGGGAGGGGGAAGGCGGTCATACCTGGTCGAATGGCAGTGATAAAGCCACTCCCGAGAAGGGCCCAGCGACCTCGGTCAAGGAGCGCTTCGGAATCGATGTCGATTGCTACCTGGACAATGGCTCCATTGTGATTGCGGCCATTACCAGTTGCACCAACACCTCGAATCCGTCGGTCATGGTTGCTGCCGGGCTGCTGGCGAAGAAGGCAGTGCAAAAGGGATTGAGCGTGCCGCCGTGGGTCAAGACTTCCCTGGCGCCGGGTTCGCGCGTCGTAACGGACTACTACGAGCGGTCAGGACTGCTCGAGTACCTAAATAAGCTGCGCTTTCAGGTCGTCGGTTATGGCTGCACCACCTGCATCGGCAACTCAGGGCCATTGCCGACGGATGTTTCCAAGGCGATCGATGACCATGGCTTGGTCGCGGTCTCCGTGCTGAGCGGCAATCGAAACTTTGAGGGGCGCATCAACTCCGAAGTGCGGGCCAACTACCTGATGTCGCCGCCGCTAGTGGTTGCCTACGCCCTGGTGGGCAACATCGAGCACAACTTCGACACTGATCCGATCGGAAAGGATACGAAGGGCGCGCCGGTGTACCTCAAGGACATCTGGCCTACCCAGGACGAGGTCAACAGCACCATTGCCTCAGCGATCGACTCTGAGATCTTCACCAAAGAATATGCAACTGTTACGGATGGTGATAAGAACTGGCAGAACCTCAAGTTCCCCACCGGCGACACTTATCAGTGGGAGCCTGACTCCACCTACATACGAAAGGCTCCTTACTTTGATGGCATGCCTGCCAAGCCTGCGGCAGTAGAGGAGATTCGAGGCGCCCGGGTGCTGGCAGTTCTGGGAGACAGCGTCACTACCGACCACATTTCGCCCGCGGGCTCCATCAAGCGGGATGGACCTGCGGGTAAATACCTGGTTGAGCATGGAGTGAAACCGGTTGATTTTAATTCGTATGGATCACGGCGCGGCAATCACGAAGTGATGGTGCGCGGCACGTTTGCCAATGTGCGGCTGCGCAACAAGCTGGCTCCGGGGACCGAAGGCGGCGTCACTCGCTTGCTGCCCGAAGGTGAAGGGATGAGCATCTTCGACGCCTCAGTGAAGTACGCTGAGCGCGGTACTCCGCTGGTGATTCTTGCGGGTAAGGAATACGGCTCCGGCTCCTCGCGCGACTGGGCAGCCAAGGGACCTCGTCTCCTGGGTGTTCGGGCGGTGATCGCGCAGAGTTACGAGCGGATCCACCGCTCCAACCTGGTAGGCATGGGTATTTTGCCGTTGCAGTTTGAGAATGGCGAAAGTGCGGAGTCGCTGGGACTCACCGGCGAAGAGGTCTTTGATCTGGAAGGGATTCGCCGCATGCTGGAACAGAAATTTGCCCAGGGCCGCACGTTGACAGTCAAGGCGACGGATCCGGCGGGGGTTGTACGGAACTTTAAGGCAACGGTGCGCATCGACACGCCGCAGGAAATTCTCTATTACGAGAACGGCGGCATCTTGCAGTATGTGTTGCGACAACTGGCCTCAAGCTGACATATCGAAAGCCTGCAGGGGCTAGCTCTCATTCTCTAACTAAGGGTGGCCCATATCTCGCTCGTATTTCGCGAGATATGGGATGCCACCGGTGTCGGCTCCTAAGCCAATCGGATGAATCGAGAGTCAGAGGGAAAGAGCAATGGTATCCCACATCTCGCGAAATACGAGCGAGATGTGGGACCTGTCCTTCGTTTTGGGGCCGGGAAAGGCAATCATGTTCCTACTATCGCGGCAAGACGAGGACGCCCCAGGGTCCTTTGCCGGCTTTGACTTTCTTGGTCACGGTATTGGTGGCCAGGTCCACAACCGAGACGTCATTCGACGGCCCATTAGCTGAATATAGGGTCTTGGCGTCGAGCGAGAGCGCGATACCCCAGGGGCGTGCTCCGACTTCTACCGAACTCAGCACCTTATTTGTAGCCGTGTCGATGGTAAATACCTGGTGTCCTCTGCCCGTGCTGACGTAGAGCTTGGTCGTATCCGGAGAGAGCACGACATTCATTGGTTTGATCAGCCCCGGCTTGCCAAGCGAAATGGTTTGGATCATCTTGTACTTCTTCGCATCCACCAACACTACTGTTCCGTCATTCTCGGCGTTGATATAGGCGCGTGAGCCGTCGGGCAGGAATGCGACGTTGCGGGGACGATGCCCAACCTTGAATGTCTTGATGATCTTGCCCGCAACAGGGTCAAGCACGGAGATGGTTCCGGTCTCTTCGGAAGTGACCCAGACTTGTTTGCCGTCCGGAGTTACCTTGACGCCTTCAGGCTGCGCCCCCATGGGAAGAGACTTAACCACGGAGCCGGAGGCAATGTCGACGATGCTGACGGCGGAGACGTCTTCGTTGGATATGTAGAGTTGCGTGCCATCGTGGCTGACGTCGAAGTTCTCCGGGTCGGAGCCGCCATGAATGGTGCGGACAACTTTGCCCTGTGCGACATCGAAGACCCCAATTCCATCTGCGGTCTTATCGGGAGGTGGAAGCGTGCTCTCGTCGACGTCCGGTCCGGCAATCGGCGAGCCACTCAGCGCTACGTAAATCGTCTTATGGTCCGGGCTGGAATGGATGCCGCGGGGACGCTTGCCCAACGGGACGGTAGCCAGCACGTTGTAGTTGCCGGAGTCGATGATGGTCATATCTCCGCCGACTTCGTTGGTCACGTAAATCCGCGGCTCTGAGGTTTCTGCCGGGGCGGCGGTTTGTGCAGGCTGTGGCTGCTCGGGGGCTTTGGCGGAGTTGCAACTGGTGGACAACACGACGAGACCAACTGCAAAAAATACATATCCAATGTTGCGCATATTATTTTTCCTTAAAAGTGAAGTTGGCCACAGCAGTGCCGTGGGGAGGAACGGTGATCTGCTGTTCTTGGGTTCCTAGCTTTTCCTGCCAGACCGCAATGGTGTAGGAACCCGGCGGCAGATTCTTGATTTCGAAAGATCCGTCGTCCTTCGAAACCGCGAAATAAGGATGAGTCAGGACGCCGATGAAGGCGTGCATCCAACTATGGATGTTACATTTCACCCGGATCATGATTTCCGGCTTGATGAATCTGCGCGCGATGGGCGCGTCTCCCGCGCCTTGACTGTGGTTCCACTCCCGGTTGATTTCAGCCATGGGGTGAATATTGTGCGTTACCGGATCTGAGTTGATGACCTGCAGTGTCTGCCCGGTCTGAATGCCCATCACCCGCGGGCGAAACCAGCAGCCACTCTGATCGATGGTGACCGGGGTCGGAGGAATGGCGAAGGTCTTTCCTTCCAGGCCACTCTTGACGTAGATGAACGCGTTGGCCAGTGCCCCGCTTTTGCTTACGACCAGGGATTCGTCATAAGCCTTACCCTTATGGGCTTCCACGCAGGCCGGTTCTTCGCTCATGTCGATGGCCTTGGGCGCCGGCCTTGGTCCCTTATAGCGGATGGTTCCAGTGACAGACCCGGCGGTTGCGGGATCCACGGTAAAGTACACCGGCGCCGGCTCGCTTTTCGGAGTGCTGGGCTGTTCGGTATTGACCTTGCCTGAGCAACCGGCAAGCAGCGCGGTTGCAAAACAAAGATGGAAAAAGTGAATGGGTCTCATCTCTGGCTAGTTACCTGTTCTTTCCTTGGCGGCCCAGCGTTCTTGGGCATATCGCCGGTCAGAGCGTTGAGGAACTGTACCAGATCCTCGCGGTCCTGAGCCGAAAGGTGAAGTGGTTTGATGTCCTTATCGAGATATGGGTTGGAGTTGCCGCCTCCGGCGTAAAAATCTACTACGTCATGGAGCGTCTTAAGGCTGCCGTCATGCATGTACGGCGCGCTGAGCGCAACATCGCGTAGTGTCGGCGTTTTGAACTCGCCCTTGGCGGTGACTACTTTGGTTGAGTTGAATCGCCCAAGGTCAGTGAAGTCGCCCGCTCCATTCACGCCTGCCCCGGTGTTGTGAAATTTGCCATCGGTGAAGAGTGCGTAATTCTTATCGATGGTATGGCAGACAACGCAATTACCTCGTTGCGGGTCCTGAAAGATGGCCAGACCACGGATTGCAGCGGGCGATAGCGCCTGTTTATTGCCCCCATATTGATATTGATCGAATGGAGAATTACCGCTGAGCAGCGTCCGCTCGAAACTCGCCAGCGACTTCTGAATCTTTTGGAGCGTAACCTTTCCCGGTCCGAAGGCCTGAGCAAACTCGGCCTGGTAGGCGGGATCCTTACCGATTTTCGAGACCGAAACCTCGTGCTTCTGATCCATTTCCACCGGATTCTCAATCGGAGCGGCGGACTGCTCCTCCAGACTCTTCGCCCGGCCATCCCAGAATTGCAGCGGCGAGTAGGCCGCATCCAGTAAAGTGGGAGCATTGCGGATGCCGATCATTCCTCCCACGCCTCTGGCCAGCGGGCGGCCATCGGTGAAAGCGAGGTTCGGATTGTGGCAGGAGGCGCAGGACACGGTGTTGTCCTTGGACAGCCTCATGTCGTAGAAGAGCTTGTGGCCCAATGCGATCGTCTCCGCGGTAGGCGGGTTATCTGGCGGGATAGGAACCGGAGGCAGCCCCAACGGGGTTTTGATGTCGACGACCGCGCCAATCGGCCGGTCGTTACCAGACGTTCTACATCCAACGCAAAGAACCAGCAACCCGGCAAATACAACGTGATGAACTGTGAGTAAGTTCAGTTTTCGCACCACTCAATCATGATAGCGCCGTTGGCGGATCCGCGAGCAGAGACGGGTGGCAACTCCGTGGGGCGCGGCTTCAGCGGAGCTTCTCGATCTTCCTTCGCTTGAAGCATTCCCGTTGGGGTTATTTTGTTCAGTCTTTTTTTTGATTTTGGCCGGGTGGCCTATAACGTTCTAAAAAACCTTGAATAGAAGGTAGGCAGAGGGGAAGATATATTCGAGGATCCATGCTGATACCGCGGGCAGATTCGATTCGCGAGCTGGCTTTCCCAGCGAGCGCCAGTACTGGAGCTTCTGCGAAACCCTCAGACAGCGAATGCGAGGTCATCCGTCTCTTTGACGAGTTTCGCAATCCCCTCCTTCGCTACGTGGTTTCCCGGGGTCTCTCTCTGCACGATGGGGAAGAGATCATCCAGGAGGTTTTTCTTGCCCTGTTCCGCCACCTGCAGCTGGGAAAATCGCGGCGAAACCTTCGCGGTTGGGTTTTCCGCGTGGCGCACAACCTTGCGCTGAAACAGCACACCGCCAACAAGAGGGCCCTGGCGACCTTCGATTCAGATGAAGCCTTGGCGCAGCGCCAGCCGGCTGCGACGCTCAATCCGGAGGAAGAGGCCGCAAGCAGCCAACGGCAGGCACGCATGCAAGCTGTTCTACGCGTGTTGCCGGAGCAGGACCGCTGCTGTCTCTACCTGCGCGCGGAGGGACTCCGTTACCGCGAAATAGCCTCCACCCTCGGGATTTCGCTGGGCGCGGTATCGATTGCGCTCACGCGTTCTCTCGCGCGTTTGGGACGCGCAGACGAAGGATGATGCCATGTTAAGAGAACCGTTCCACTTGTCGGATCAGGATATCTTGCTGGTTGTCGATGGAGAGGTGTCCGGAAGACGTGCCAGACAGGCCCGTGCTCACCTGGATGCATGCTCATTCTGCCACGCCCGGTTGGGCGAACTGGAAGGCACGATCGCAGAGTTCGTAGCTCTTCATCGAAGCACGCTGGATCCAGTGCTGCCTTCTTCGACCGGCTCACGCGCCATGCTCAAAGCACGTCTTGCAGAAGCAGCCGCAGCGCCGTCTGTCCATCGATGGCCGAGCTTGCATCAACTGCTTTCCCATCGTGCCGCAGCCTACATCTGCGTGGCGGTCATCACTGTGTTCGGAAGTGCGATTCTCTTGCGGCATTCTCAGCGGCAGGGTTCCATGCCTTTGGACCTTTCCCTGGCGAGTCTGACGATTCCAAACCACAGCTTAACCCCAGGCGCAACTCGCCCCGTGACTATCGGGGACGTATGCTCCATGGCCCATGAGGAAGTAGTTCGGGACGTGCCCAGCTCCCTACGCCAGCAGGTCTTCAGGGAATATGGAATCGTGAATCCCCGCCCTGAGGATTATGAGATCGACTACCTGATCGCTCCGGGATTGGGCGGCGCAGAAGACATTCACAATTTATGGCCGGAGCCCAAGTCGTCGTCTGCGTGGAATGCTGAGGTCAAAGATGCCCTAGAGGAGCGGCTGCACCAGTTGGTGTGCAGTGGTGGCCTTGATCTTCCCACCGCACAAAAGGCCATCGCTTCCGACTGGATCACCGCCTACAAGAAATATCTCGGCGGCGATCGATATGTTTCGCAGACCAGGAAGCTGGCGCTGCTGCAAAAGCCCTCCTGAACAGCCCCGTAATTTCTACACAAGACTGCTTAGAATTTACCTATTGTTTGAAGGTATGCCTTGATGCCGGTGGAGATAATCTGTACCCCGATGCAGAGTAGGATAAATGAAGACAAGCGCATCACCATCGAGGTTCCGGACCTGCCGAGAAGCTGCTCCGCTTTCCGCGCATAGACATAGCACAAGTAGATAATCAGGCAGATCAAGGTAATGCCCGCGATGGCGGCGACCAGAACCCGGAGCGAGAACAAAGAAGTTTCGTGCAGCTCCGGCGGGAGATGTGCACCGAGGGTAATGGCAACAGAGATTGAGCCCGGACCGACTGTGATCGGGAGGGTAAAAGGATAGAACGCATTTTCCAGGATTTCATCTTCCGCGGGGGGCGCCGTTTTTGCTCGTCCGGTGTCCTGGCCCAGGAGAGTCCATCCGGTCGCGGCGACCACCAGGCCTCCGCCAATCTGTACGGCGTAGATCTGAATTCCGAAAAATGCCAGCACATGCACGCCCCACAGCAGGGAGCAGAGCAACAGAAAGAAACTGTAGATGCCGATTTTTTGCGCCAGCAACCGCTGCGTGGAGGGCGCGATGGGCCCTACTAGATTGACGAAAATGGCCGCGCTGCCTAAAGGATTGACGATGGGGAATAGGGCGGCCACGACCAGGACGGTGGCCTCAATGACCGCGGTTACTTCCTGACGAATGTCGATCACCGGCGGGATTCTCCAGGCATGCGAGCTGCCTGGAAAATCTTACTACCCTTCACTCTCACCATGCGCTAGGAAACCCTGGAATTGGCGGCTCGAGACAAAAATTTGGATGAGCAAAACCGTGCCATTTGCGGCGCGGGCGTTGCTAGAATCGAAAGTAATGACGGTCACTGCGAAGAGTGTCGCGCCTGAGGTGCTGGAACGGTACGAGCCGGTTATCGGACTCGAAGTTCACGTACAGCTGCTAACCAATACCAAGGCCTTTTGCGGCTGCGCAAATAAATTCGGCGGTGAACCGAATACACACATTTGCCCAACCTGCCTTGGCTTGCCGGGCGCACTGCCGGTCTTGAACCAACGCGCAGTGGAGTTCGCTGTGCTGGCCGCGACTGCGATCAACTGTGAAGTGCGTGAGCAGTCGGTCTTCGCGCGCAAGAACTACTTCTATCCTGACTTGCCCAAGGGCTACCAGATTTCTCAGTTTGACAAGCCGCTGGCAGAACACGGATGGATCGATGTTCCGGCGCTCGATGGCACCGGCCACAGCATCACCAAACGCATTGGCATTACGCGGCTGCATATGGAAGAGGATGCCGGCAAAAGCATGCACGACGGCTTTGCTGATTCTGCGACGAAGACCTACGTGGACTTGAACCGCTGCGGAACACCGCTGATTGAAATTGTGAGTGAACCCGATCTGCGAACGCCCGATGAAGCTTACGAGTATTTAACCCGCCTTAAAGAGATCCTGCTCTACACTGGCGTCAGCGACTGCAACATGGAAGAGGGTTCGTTGCGTTGCGACGCCAATGTGAGTGTAAGACCGCGCGGGCAGAAGCAATTCGGAACCAAGGCCGAGGTCAAGAATGTGAACAGCTTCCGTTTTATTCGCTCAGCACTGGAGTATGAGATCGAGCGCCAGGTGGAAGTGATCGAGGGTGGCGGCCGGGTAACTCAAGAGACCCGGCTGTGGAACGCGAGCGAGGGGCGCACCTACTCCATGCGTTCAAAGGAGCAGGCGCACGACTACCGCTATTTCCCCGAGCCGGATTTACCACCGTTGCTGGTTTCCGGGGAGTGGAAGGGAATCCTGGTCAGCCGCATGCCCGAGCTGCCGGAGGCGCGCCGTAAGCGCATGATCGCGGAGTACGAGATCACCATGCAGGATGCGCAGACACTGACCGCCACACGCTCGTTTGCCGACCAGTTCGAGACCGCGGCTAGGCAGGCGCGAAGCCCGAGGCGTGTCGCCAACCTGATCCAGAGTGAATTAATGGGCCGTCTCAAGGCCAAGGGCCTGGAACTGGAACAGTCTCCGATCACCATGCAAGGACTGGTGCAGGCCGCGGATCTGACCGAGGCTGGGGAGCTTTCCAGCAAGCAGCTGAAGGGACTCCTCGACACGGCGTTTGAGCGTGGAGAGGACTTTGGCACCGTCTACGAGCGCGAAAAGCCGCAGCAGATCAGCGATCCCGCGGTACTGGAAAAGCTGATTCAGGAAGTGATGGCGGCCAATCCCAAGCAATTGGAGCAGTACCGCGGCGGCAAGAAGACGGTTGCTGCGTTCTTTGTGGGCCAGGTGATGCGCTTGTCGAAAGGGCAGGCCAACCCGGCGCTGCTGAATGAGTTGGTCACCAAGCAACTCGACGCCTAGAGCTGTAACTTCCCGTGTAGTTGTGAGTCGAACGTTGAGGTAACCAATGTTCGACTCCGACCTCAACTACGATTCCGGACGGCAAAAAGTGACGCGTCGCGCGTTCCTGCTGAGTGGGGGCATGGCCGCCGCTGCCATTGCTGTGTGGTCTCTGCGTCCCGCGCCCTCGCCACCGGTAGTCTCATCGCAAGGCGGTCCTGCGCCCGAGGTTTCCATTGCCGAGTTTTCTTCCTCTGGCTTGGCCACTGGCACGGTCCGGCTTCCGAAGATCGTCAAGAGCGAGGCTGAGTGGAGAAGACAACTTTCGGCTAACGCCTTTGACATCACGCGCAGGGCCGATACCGAGATGGCCTACACCGGTTCTTACTGGAACCTGCACCAGCGAGGGATCTTTCGCTGCATCTGTTGTGACACGGCCCTGTTTTCGTCGGAGACGAAGTTCGATTCCGGTACCGGCTGGCCGAGCTTCTGGCAACCGATCGCCAAAGAGAACATTGTGGAGACAGAAGACACAAGCTGGGGCGAACGCACGGCGGTAGCCTGCAAACGGTGTGATGGGCACCTGGGTCATGTCTTTAATGACGGGCCGCCGCCGACGGGCTTGCGCTACTGCATCAACTCGGCGTCCCTCGCGTTCAAAGGCATCCCAGTAACGTCGCAGGCTGGTTGAAACAGACAACCACGGCCGTCTTGGGTTTGCTGGATCCGCGGATTGAAGACGCCCAGGATTTACATGCGGCGTGAGAACTCTATTTACAAACTCAGTCTCTCGGTGGCTCCCTCACGTTCTCTAACGAAGGACGGGTGGCCCACATCTCGCTCGTTTTTCGCGAGATGTGGGATTCCGATGCTCTTTCCCTCTAACTGCCGATTCATCCGATGTACTTAGCGGTCTACCTTCGTGGGCCACCGTCCCTCGTTAGAGAACGAGCGGGAGCACGACCCGCATCACGGTCGGTTTTTGCAATTCGCGGATTCGTTAGCAGGGTGCAAAAGGAAGACGAACCGCAAGACTACATGTTCATCTTCTTGAACCGAGAGCCTGGAATGGCGCGTACAAGGAGCATGATCCAGGCCCAGAACCAGGGCACATAGGCAACGTCGCGCCGCCGGTCGACGGCTTTCAGTATGCCGGTGGCAACCTGGTCCGGCGTAGCAAAAAGCGCGTTGTGCGCCACGTGCGCGGTCATGGGCGTGGCCACGAAGCCGGGTTTGATGGTCAGTACCTGCACGCCATCACGGTCGATGCGGTTGCGCAAGCCTTCGAGAAAGATGTTGAGCGCGCCTTTGGAAGCGCCATAGACATAATTGCTCTTGCGGCCGCGGTCGCCGGCCACCGAAGACACGACCGCCAAAGTGCCCCCGTGCTGTGCCTGAAAGTAATTTCCCAGCCAGGTCAGCAGGGAAACGGTGGAGATGAAGTTGGTATGCAGAACAGCCGCGGCGATCTCGAAATCCGCTTCGGCGGCCTGTTGGTCTCCCAACACGCCATGTGCGATCAAGGCCAGATCGATCTTGCCCAGCCGCTCGGCCGCGATGGCCAGCATCTCGCCGTGGGCAGCGGTGTCATCCAGATCCATGGCCCAGGCATCTACGCTGGCTGCGCCGCGGGTCAGCAGGTCCTGTGCTACCGCTGTCAGCCGGTCGCTGTTTCTGGCCACCAGCATGAACCGCTTATTCTGCACCGCGAGCCGACGCATCGTCGCGATGGCGATGCTTGAGGTCGCGCCTAACACCAGCACCGTGGAAGGAAAGCCGGGATCGCGTTTAGCCAAGGCCGGCTACCCGCTGCCAGAAGCTCGAGCTGAACGAGGGATCGACATAGGTTGCCCATTGCTCCCACTGGGGGTAGAACTTCTTGAAGTGGGCCGCGCTCATGCACGCATCCTTCGCTGGATACATCCGGCCCCCGAAATCCGCGGTGATGGCGGCCAGCCTATCCAGCAGTTCGAAGCTCACCTCCCGCCGAATCGGAAAGTCCAGGGCCAGCGTGATACCGGGCACGGGAAACGACATCATCCCGGGCGAAGCAATATCTCCGAAGACCTTGATGACGGCGAGAAAAGAAGCCAGCCCGGACGCGGTAATCGCCTTCAATAGTTGGACCATCCCCATGGTATCGCTGGCCCATGGCAAAACACATTGGAACTGAAGCAGGCCCTGCTCGCCATACAGCCGATTCCATTGCAGGATGCGGTCCAGGGGGTAAAAGAATGGCTCGTAGTCTGTGAAACCGGATCGTTGTTTACTGATTTGCTTGTGGTAGTAGAGGGTATTGAAGGCCCCTACAGAAGAGCGGTTGAGGGCGAAGGCCGGCAGGTCGAAGGGCAAGGTAAGCTTTGGCTTGGCCAAAGGCGTCAGTGGCCCAGGATTTTCGTCGTGTTCACCCTGGATGAAAATGCCACGGCCAAAGTTACGGCCCTGGGCCACGCAGTCGATCCATGCCACGGAATATTCCCGCGTAGCTCGCTTGGGAAAGCGCGACGAACTCCTCCAGCCCCACGAACTGGGTAGATTGATAGCGGATGCGGCGGGAAACGATGGGGCGCATCTGCACCTCGGCCCAACTGATAAAGCCCGTCAACCCCATGCCACCGATGGTAGCGGCGTACACATCAGGATTCTCCGTTGGACTGCACAACAACTGTGTCCCCTCCGACCGTATCAGCTCGAAGCAAGGCGTATGCAGGCCGAAGGTACCTGCCACGTGATGATTCTTGCCGTGAATGTCGTTGGCAATGGCGCCACCGACAGTTACGTATTTCGTCCCCGGGCTCACCGGCAAGAACCATCCGCGGGGAACAGCGAAGTCAAGAATCTCGGCCAGCGTCACCCCAGCTTCGCAGCGCAACAGTCCGGTCTGGGCATCGAACGAGATCAAGCGATCGAGGTTCGGCGTGCGCAGCAGGGTTCCATTCTGGAGCAGGCAAACGTCGCCGTAACTGCGCCCCATGCCCACCGCCAGCATTTTCGTGCCGGGGACTTGCAGGGGAGGAAAATCCTCTTTCCAAAAAAGCGGACGGACTTCAGCGGGAAGCCTTGGATAGCGCCCCCAGGATTCAAATTGTGGCCGGTCCTGGCGAGGGGACATGGTCAATTATCTTTCCCGAACGGTTTCACGAAAAGCCAGGCTCTCTCCGGTATACATCCTGATAAGCCTGGATCTACAGTGCGGAGTAGGCAACGAGCGCTACCCCTAAACCGAGTAGAAGACTCATGCGGTCTTTAAGAGCAAAGATCACCGGATCTTCATCCAGCAAGCCGCGCGAGGCCAGCAGCCAAACGCGGCTGATCCACAGGATCATCAGCGGTGTAATTAACCACATGCGGTTAGGGTGGTGATATAGCGCGGTGACGTCACGCCCGTTTATATAAAGCGTGAAGATTACGATCGAGGCATAAGCGCTGGAGGTGCCAAAGCTGCGCAACTGCTCAATGTCGCTTAAGAGATAGCCCCTTCCGGAGGCGGGGTTCATGTGGTGCGTTTGCAGGTTCTGCAATTCACTGAACCGCTTGACCATCGCCAGGCTGAGAAAAAAGAAAATAGAGAAAGCCGCAAGCCAGGGAGAGATGATGGTGTGCGTGGCCGCGGCGCCGGCCACCATGCGCACGGTGTACAGGCCGGCAAGGATGACGACATCCACCAGAACAATGCGCTTAAGCACCAGCGAATAAGCCATCGTGGTTACAAGGTAGAACAGCAGGAAGACCAGGAACTTTCGTGGCAAGTAAGCGGCCATGGTGAACGCGACCGCGGCGAGCAGAAATGAGATGGCAAGACCCGTGGCTACGGAAAGATCGCCTGCGGCAAAGGCTCGCCTGGCGTTTGTTCAGGTGCACCCGGTCCGCCTCCAGGTCAAGCAAGTCATTGAGAATGTAGGTTGCCGAAGCGAGAAAGCTGAAGCAGAAGAAGGCGACGACGGTGGTCAAGACAAGCCCCGGGCGGATGGTATGGGCCAGCAGCAGAGGCAGGAAAACGAGCAGATTCTTGGCCCATTGATGCACCCGGAGGGCCTTCGCCAGGGCTACGGGGGCGCGAAGCGGTCGAGGAACTTCTCGCTCACCTTGATATTCCGGCTCTTCAGAGCACTCTTTAACCTGAGGTCGGGATTGGCCACCATCGCCTGCTGGGCGCTCGTGAGCAGCGGCAAATCAGGAAGGGCATTGCCGATGTAGTCGAAGCCGTCGGACGCAAACCGTTGCTGCAGATGTTGCAGCTTGTTGTTCCCGGTGAGGTTCACGGCGCCATCGCTGGCCATCACCTCGTCAAAGATGCCCAGGTGAGCGGCGACACTCTGCGCCAGCAGGCGGTCGGCCCCGGTTACCAGGTAGAGCTTGCGGCCAGCCGCACGCTCGTCTTTCAGATAGTCCAGCAAGGGACGGTTGTAGGGCAGGTGGGCAACATCAAGCGCGACCAGGGAAGCCACCTGCGACTTGAGATGTGCCTTTCCCTCGATGGCCCACACTGGCGTGCGCAAAAAAGCCAGGGGATGGCGGCGGAGCGAGAACCATCAGCGAGTCGACGAAAGTGTCGGACTTGACCAGCGTCCCGTCCAGGTCGACACAGAGCGGCCGCTCCGCATGCACTGCGACCGAAGGCTCCATTACGCTTAGGGTCGGTCATCACGAGCATTTCTCCCGTTGCTGATCCCAATGTATCAATAGGTTACGTCAGCGCGGCATAACCCGGGTAACCATTACAGTTCCTGCTGAAGAATAGCAGCGCGCAGGGCAAAACGATCTCACGTGATGAAGTCCAATTGCGGAAGTTTTCTCGAGCCCTGGTCGAACCTTTCGGACCCGGCTGCCGTCATATAGGTGCGTGCTCGGCAAGCCTCAAAGAGTGAGCAGAAACCAGGGTTAAGGGATCATGAAGACAGGTACTTGCAAGGTCGCGGTGATGGTGGCGGGTCGGTGCTCTTTGCTGGGCGTCCTGGCGCCACTATCGGCGCAGGAGACTAATACCGCGAGTGCCATTGTCACGGTGATTTCAAAATCGGCAGAAGATGGGACGACAGTTCCCAAACAGACCGTGAGCGTTTACGAGAATCGCAAGCTTCAGGACGTGGCCGGTTGGGTTCCCTTGCGCGGAGAACGCTCGGGCTTGCAACTGGTGGTGCTGTTGGATGATTCTTCCCGCGGCAACCTGGGTCTGCAATTGAACGACATCCGGAGTTTCATAACCGGGCTGCCTCCCAACGCCCAAGTTGCGATTGGCTATATGCGCAATGGGACACCGAACCTGGTGCAAAACTTTACCAGCGACCACGCGCAAGCAGTGAAGGCTCTCCGCCTGCCTTCAGGAATAGCGGGGATTAATGGAAGCCCTTATTTTTGCATCTCGGCTCTCGTCAAGCATTGGCCGGGCGGGGATAGCAACGTTCGCCGCGAGGTGATCATGGTCACCGATGGCGTCGATCGTTACTCCGGTGGGCGTTTCGACCCCGAGGACCCCTACGTGCAGGCGGCTACCAGCGACGCGCAGAAAGCCGGCGTGATTGTCTATTCCATCTACTATCGGGGCGCGGGACGCTTCGATCAGAACCGGATGGTGACGGATGGAGGGCAGAACTACCTTACCCAGCTTTCAGGCTCGACCGGCGGCAAGGTCTACCTGGAGGGCTTTGGCAACCCGGTATCGTTCGCGCCTTTTCTCTCCGACATACAGCGCAAGCTGCAGAACCAATATGAGTTGAGCTTCGTCTCTACAGCGAAACCCGGGCTGCAGTCGATCCGGGTAAAAACCAGCCAGCCCAAACACCAGCCTGGAGTACCCATCGCGGGTTCCAGTCGGCGGGGTGAAGGCGCCCCAGTAAAGAGCGATGACTATGGGCCCGGCTTTGACAGCGCATAAAATAAAAGAGTGTCAGGCGAGGCGAACGATGCCAGGAATAAAGACGAGAAGGCTAAACATCCGGATTCAAAGGGTGCTTCTTGGCGCAGTGATGTTCGCCGTTGCAGGCCTAGCCGACAGCACAGGATGCGGCTGCGCCGGCGGCAAAGCCGGTGACTTTCCTGGGCACTGTGCAGACGCTGAGCGGTAACACGCTTAGTGTCAAGAGCGATGCCGGGGCCACTATGAAGGTCACGGTGGAGGAGGGTGCTCGCCTGCTGCGTATTGAACCGGGACAGAAGAGCCTTGCCGGGGCCAGTCCTTTCAGCCTGACAGATCTACAGGCGGGGGATCGAGTCATGGCTCGCGGCTCTGCCGGCGCGGATGGCACTTCACTGGCTGCCAACATGCTGGTTGCCATCAAGGGCGCGGACATCGCGCAGAAGCAGCAACAGGAGCAGGCAGATTGGCAGAAGCGTGGAACGGGAGGCTTGGTTAAGGCAGTCGATCCGGCAGCCGGAACGGTGACCATCTCCGCTGGTGCCGGCGGCGCCCGGACATTGATTATCCACACCACGCCCACCACCGTCATTCGCCGCTATGCTCCGGGCTCGGTCCGGTTTGACCAGGCGGTCAAAGGTACTCTCGACCAAATTAAACCTGGCGACCAGCTCCGTGCCCGCGGTTCCAAGAGTGACGACGGAGCCACGCTGGAGGCGGAGGAAATTGTCAGCGGGAGCTTCCGCAATCTCGCCGGCCCAATCCTGGCGGTAAACGCGGCTGGGTCTACGATTACGGTGAATGATACGGTCACCAAGAAGCCGGTGGTCCTCTCCATCACACCTGATAGCGAAGTGAAAAAGCTGGACCCTGCCGTGGCGCAGCGGTTGGCCGCGCGCATGAATGGCGGGGGAGCAGGTGGGGCCGGCAGACGGCCGGACGGGTCTCAGGCATCCCGCAGCAGGTCTTCCGCACAAGCGCCGGTCCGGCTGGACCGCCTGCAGCCGCCCCCGGAGCGGTGGCCGGGAGGCGGACAAGCAGGCGGTGGGGGCCGCGGCTTTGATGTTCAACAGATTCTGGCGCGCTCGCCGTCGGTCGCGTTGAAGGATCTCTCCAAAGGCAACATGGTCATCGTAGTGGCCACCGAAGGCCAGACTCCTGACGCGGCAACCGCCATTACGGTGGTCGCCGGCGTTGAGCCCATGCTGCAGGCTTCCACCAGTGGCAGCCAAGCCATGCTCTCTTCCGCCTGGAATGTAGGCGGCGGTGGTGGCGGCGAGGGCGGCGGCGGGGAAGCACCCCAGTAGAGCACTCGATGTAAGTGCCGCAGAAAGAATGCGTCCCCAGGGCGCGCTCCAAGCCCTGGAAGGGTCTCAGCGACTCTGAATTTATCTTAATTTTGCATCCGCGGGGAGAACTTTTGAACCGATTGCTCGCTTTCTGCCTGACCATCCCTGTTGTTGTTTAGCGGGATAACTCCTTCACAACGAGCCTTAGCGCAAACAGCAACAGGCGCAGTCACCGGGATACTACGCGGCCAGGTGGCGGACCCTAGCGGAGCCGTCATACCTCAGGCTTCGCTCACGGTGACTTCTGCTATCGGGGTGAGCCGCACGGGCACCTCGGATGCGACTGGTCAGTATGCAATCTCTGGCCTGCCTCCGGGCCAATACACCGTTACCGTGCAAGCTACCGGATTCTCCCCGTTCACCTCTCCTCCAGTGCGGATTGCGGCTGGGCAGACCCAGCACCTGAATGTTTCGCTGACGATTCAAATGGAGCAGCAACAGGTACAGGTTACGGCCGATACCCCAGGCGTGAGCGTGGATCCCGACAGCAACGTGAGCGCCGTGGTGTTGACGGGTAAGGATCTCGACGCGCTTTCCGACGACCCTGACGAGTTGTCGAACGAACTCACTGCGTTGGCGGGCCCCGCTGCAGGTCCGAGCGGGGGCCAGATCTACATCGATGGCTTCACCGGCGGCCAACTGCCACCCAAGTCGGCGATTCGGGCGATCATCATCAACCAGAATCCCTTCTCCGCCCAATATGACACTCCTGGTTATGGCCGGGTTGAGATTTTGACCAAACCAGGCACCGACAAACTACACGGCCAACTGTTCATGAATGCCAGTGCGTCGGCTTTCAACACCGCCAATCCCTTCGCGCAGAATCAGCCGCCTTACCATACGCTGCAATACGACGGCAACGTAAGCGGCCCGTTGGGCAAGAAGGCTTCTTTCTTCTTCAACTTCGACCGGAGAAATATTCAGGACAACAGCATCGTCAATTCCGTTGTGCCTTACGTACCCGACCCTGCTACCTGCGGTCCGGAAAGTAGCGTCGTAGTAAGTCACCGCCGGCACCCCGTGCAGCCTGGCCGTCCCTTATCCGCAGACGCGCACCAACATCAGTCCGCGCATCGACTATCAATTGACGCCTAACGCAGACCCTGACGGTTCGCTATAGCTATTACCAGGACACGCGAACGAACAGCGGAGTAGGAAGCTTCGTGCTGCCTAGCCAGGGTTACAACTCCAACGAAATAGAAAACCGGATTCAGATCAGCGACAGCCAGGTGTACGGCGCGAAGTTCGTCAACAACACTCGTTTCCAATATGTTCGCGATCAAACCAACCAGACCCCGCAGTTGGTCGCTCCGGCCATCAATGTTCTGCAGAGTTTTGAAGGGGGCGGCAGCCCCCTGGGCACGAGCCGCGATACCCTGACTCGCTACGAATTTCAGAATTACGCGTCGCTTGCGCTTACCAAACACTACGTTCGCTTCGGCGGCCGGCTGCGCGATATTCATGACTCGAATTACTCGAACGCGAACTTTGAGGGCACGTATACCTATTCCAGTCTCAATGATTACCAGGCGAACAAGCCCAGCCAGTTTTCCGTCACCACGGGAACTCCGAGCCAGAGTGTGGGCGTAGTCGATCTGGGTCTTTACGCAGAGGACGACTGGAAGGTGCGCCCCAATTTCACCCTCAGCTACGGGCTGCGCTTCGAGACCCAAAACCACATTCCGAACAAAGCTAATTTTGCGCCGCGTGTCGCGCTTTCCTACGGCCTTGGAGGCGGAGGAAAGCCGCCCAAAACAGTCTTGCGCGCCGGCTACGGAATTTTCTTCAATCGATACACCTACGATTTGCTGCTCAATGTAGACCGCTACAACCTTAACCAGCAGGGCCAGATGCAGAGCATTCAACCCAACCCTAATGGAACTCCTCCGGACAGCACCACGCAGGAGTCTGTTGCGTTGCCGACCTACTATCGCACGCAACCTGGCCTGAATGCGCCCTGCCAGCATAGAAACCGGAACCGGCATCGAGCACCAGTTGAATAAAAACGTAAGTGTCTCGGCGACGTATCTCTACTCCCGCGGCATACATCAATTGCTCTCGCGCAATATCGATGCCCCGATGACTGACGGGAGCCGGCCGGCGTTGGATTTATGCCCTGCCAACCCGATCGGTGTGGCTCCCGGTACGCCATGCAACATCTATGAGTACGATTCGCTGGCCACTTTCAAGGAGAACCAGATCTTCCTGAACTTGAATGTGGCTTACGGGCGAAAACTTACGTTTACCGGCTTTTACATTTACAGCAAGGCCTACAGCGATACCGGCGGCACCGGCTACCACCCATCGAATCAGTACGACATTATGCAGGACTACGGCCGTCAGTTCTTCGACGTCCGCAATCGTGTCTTTGCCTTCGCCAATTATTCGGCTCCCTAGGGCTTCAGGATCAGCCCGTTCCTTAGCGCTTCTTCGGGTGCGCCGTTCAACATCCAGCTCAGCCAGGACAACAATGGGGATTCGTTCTTCAACGACCGGCCGGTCTTCGCTTCTTCGGATTCCAATCCTGCCAATGTGGATACAACCAAGTATGGGAACTTCGATATCAGCGCCACTCCTCCCGACTGGGGCGAGGATCATCCCTATCAATTACGGCAATGCCTCGGTTCAATTCGCCATGAATATGCGCGTGGCCAAGACCTTTGGCGTTGGCCCGCGGGTAGAAGAAGGCAAGGGAGCAAGGGTTGGTGGTGGTGGCGGTCCGGGCGGCGGCGGCCGTGGCATGCCGGGAATGGGGCTGGGCGGCAACGGGCCCAATCCGGGTGGTGGCCAGAACAACCGTGTGGACCGGCGCTACAGCATCACGTTTAGCGCGTTTGCGCACAACCTATTCAACGTGGTCAATCTCGCGCCGCCCAACGGCACGCTCGGCGGTCCGCCGGACGGCACTACGGATTCTCCGTTTTTCGGCAAGGCAAGCCAGCTGGCGACGGGGTTCTTCTCCCACGGTTCGGCGGTGCGGGACTTCAATTTTCAGGCGCTGTTTAATTTTTAGGCCGGGGTGCCGAGCCGCGGGGTCAATGAAATCGCAGGAAATCCGGGCTGTGGGGCGCCCGGAGATTGGTTTGGTGTGGGGTCCAGGTGACCCAGGCTGCTGTCCTGAGTCACCTGGACCGTACGTGAAGCGCTCACCGGGCCATCCTTATCGCTGGGGTGCCACACCTTAAAAGTCCAGTCTGAGGGCTGCCTGGCCGGTGCGGTTCCCGGCGTTCTCTGCGGTTTGCGGACCGGTTAAGGCGCCGAAGGTCGAGCTGTCGATAGCGGTGACGGGCGGGGCAAAGTTGGTGTGGTTGAGGACATTGGTAAAGGTGGTTTCGAAGCGCGCATGAAGTTTCTCCGTGATGCGAAATTGCTTGGCTACCCCAAGCGAGACCGCGGCGGTTCCAGGACCCTCCAGAATGCCGACTCCGGCGTTTCCAAAGCGACCCGCGCCCGCAGGGGTGGGGGCAAATGCGGACAGGTTGAAGTACTGCTGCCGAGATTGGCCGGTGTAGAAGTTGTTCGACACCACGTCCGGACGCGCAATAGCACCGCGATTGACCAAGTTGGTGTTTGACTGGTCTGCCGAACCGCTGATGGTCGGGGTAAGCCACGGCCCTGTTTCCAGCAAGGTGACGGTCGTCAGGTCCCAACCGCCGAGGAATGCATCCTTGATGCCGCCGCCGTTCATGAAGTTCCGTCCCAGGCCGAAGGGGAGCTGATACACACCTGTCAACAGCATCCGATCGCGGCGTGTGCCTTCGACGTTGCCTAGATTTCGTTCGATGTGGAAACGGTCTGCGATGGGAAGGCCGTAGTTGACTTCCCCGGCGAAGGCCGTTGGTGCATCTCCCTGGTTGTCCGCCTTGTTGTAGGCCAGCGTGTAGTTAGCGTCGAAGTAAAGCCCATGCTCCATGCGATGGGTGGCGTTGACGACAAATGCGTGATAGTTGCCCTCGCCGGCGTTGAAGGTGCTGTAAAGCTCGGTCCAGTTGGTGTGGGGAGAACGAGGATCGACGAACGGGCTTGCGGCCGTCGTGGTGAAAGGAGTTGTGCTTGCGGGAATCTGGTTGAGATCCTCGGTGACGTTCAGCCGGTAAGAATGCATGCCCACATAGCTCACGCGCAACGTGGTGCTGTTCGTGAGTTCGCGCTCCACCGTTAGGTTCCACTGGTTGGACTGCGGATCGCGGAAGTTCGGATCAACTCCCTGGTCCAGGCTTCCTCCTCCGATCTGCACGGTACTGCTTGCAGGAGCGGTGTTAGGGAACTGTATCAGTGGCGTATTGGGTCCTGCCGTGTTGGTGTTGGCGTAGCTGTGCAGGCTCGACGTTGGGTTGCCGCTGTTGTTGAAGGAGAGCGGTCCCAGGTTGGTCATGGTGTAGACGCCGAACCCTCCGCGGATCACCGTCTTGGTGTCGTTGAACGGACGATACGCGAACGCAACTCGCGGCTGGAAGTTGCCTTTATAGGTATTGCGCAGGCTCTGCGGCAAGTGATCCTGGCTGGCGGTGACATAGTTCGTGCAGGGAAGCGCGGTGTAGCCCAAATTGCAGGCGTTGAACGACTGCTGGAAAGCAACATTCGACGCGGTGATGTTTTGCTGCGTGAGATATCCTGCCAGTGCATTCGGAACCACGATGGAGTTGTTTCGCTGATCGAAGTTTGCAAGGTTGCCGCCATCCTCCTGGAAACCCGGGAAGAATCTGCCAGCGTAAGCCGTAGCTGAGCGTCAGCCGGCTGTTTAGCTGGTACTCATCCTGGGCGAAGAGGCTGAACTGGGTCGCCGTTCCGCCCACGTCCGGACTGGAGACGGCGAAGTTCAGCGTAGTGGGCGCTCCTTCGAGAAAGTCACCAAAGGCATTGCCCGTGAAGTTGGGCTGAAAGATGAAGTCGCCGAAATCGTCCGAAGCAAACTCCGGGGCGAAGCTTTCCAGATCGAAGTAGCGCACGCGGCGGACATCGAGACCGCCCTTCATCGTATGCTTGCCGCGAGTGTAGGTGAGATTGTCGCTGAACTGGGTGGTCTTCGACTGCGTGATCCCCGCTTTGTCCCGGCCGATGGGCGTCAGGCCGGTGCCGGCGCTGAAGTTGAAGCTCGGAAAGGCATGGGTTGTCGGATGTTGGCTGATGTTCACGCCAGTAAGGTCAAGCTGCGCCAACGCGTCTGATCCCTGAATGGGAAAGTCGACGCTGGTGGTGACGTTGGTAAAGCCATAGCGAAACTCGTTCAAGAGCGTGGGAGTGATGGTGTAGGTGTGCGAGATGAGCAGGCTCCGGTTATGCACGGAATCGCTGTCGTTAGGAAGAAAGGGATTGGCATAGTCCTCGGTGATGTTCTTCCGGCTGAAGCGGGCATAGGCGGACTGCTTGGAGTTGATGGTCTGGTCGAGGCGCAGATCGGCGCCATCCGTGCGCGCCGGGGTGGATTGGAAGTTCTCGTAGTTATAGCCCGACTGGCCGGTCACATTGGGCAGTGGGATATAGCTCAGCAAAACTTTGGCTGTGGGGCTGATGTTGGCGGCTGGGATAGGAGCCAGAGGCGCTTGACCGGGGGTATTGAATCCGCTGAGGTCGCCGTTCCGCTCCGCGGCCGTCGGCACTTCCAACTGCTGCGCCACGGCGGTGGTGCGGCGGTTGCCTTCGTAGTCTGCGAAGAAAAAGGTTTTGTCATGCCCATTGTAGAAATGTGGGATGATGACCGGTCCGCCGAGTGAAAAGCCAAAGGTATTGAACTTCTTTGGAGCCTTTCCGCTGAAGCCATAAGGGTCGGCGTCGAGCGCCTGATTTTGCAGATACTCGAACAAGCTCCCGTGAAATTGATTGGTTCCATTCTTGGTGGTGAAAGTGACGTCACCGATCTGCGAAAACTCCGCGCTGTTGTTGAATGAAGTCACCTTGACCGCGGCGATTCCCTCCTGCGAGGGATAGGCATCCTGCAACGCCCCATTCTGCCTGACGTTTGCGGTCGAGATTCCGTCGACGGAAAAGTTCACCATCGAGGAGCTGGCTCCGCCCAGCGCTATGTTGCCTGAACTGTCGGTCTGTACGTTGGGAGACAGACCGAGCGCACCCAGAGGGCTGGTGGTGGTCGCGCGATTATTCAACGGGAGCTGGGTCATCTCCAGGTTGCTCTTGGAGTCGTCGAGCGTGGCGTTTTCCGTGTTGATCTGATCGGCGTCCGAAGTCACTTGCACCGTGGTCGATTGCTCGGCTATGTTGAGCGCGACCGTAAGCCTGAGATCCTGACGCGCTTCGACGGAAATTCCTGAGATGACCGTGTCAGCAAAGCCGTTGTGATGAGCATGCAGGCTGTATTTACCGGCCTTCACATTTTCCAGGACGAAGTCACCGGATGCATCCGCGTTGACTGTGCGTTCCGTGTTTTCATCCGTGCTGTGCAGTACGATCGCGGTGTCGGAGACGACCGCGCCGCTAGCATCCTGGACGACGCCTCTCACGCTGCCGAACGTGGATTGTCCAAACGCAAGCGAGGGGCCGGTCAAGAGCAAGCAGCAGACGACAAGCGGGAAAGAATCGGTGATAGAACGTCCAGGCGAGGAGACGGCTCCTTTCTTGTCCGAGGACACGCCTTGGGAGCGTTCTGCGCGCAGCCTAGGCGTGGTGCGTTCTTGGCCACAGGTACAGGCAGGATGGATGTTTCTTGAATCAGAATGACGAAAGCCTCTAAGAAATTTCATTGCATCACCTCTTACGCCGGAAAACGACCGGCATAGTTAGTGAATCGCGAAAGCCATTGGTAATGCATAAGCTACTTCTTAACGGTTTCCTTATGTGCCGGGCGATATAGTTAAGTTGCTCAAGGTCAAGCGACGATGACTAGGAAGCCTATCCGCGCTGTTGCCGCCAGGATCGCGGCTGGAGCCGCCGGGTCGTTGCTGATTACCTGCGTCGCCTACCGCTTTCATTTCAATCTCTCGTCGGCGACCTCAGTTCAACTCTTTCTGGTCACCGCGATTGCGTTTCGCTGGGGCTTTCTTGAAGCGGGCATCGTCTCATTGTTCTCCGTTGCCTGCCTGGATTACTTCTTCACCGAACCTCTGTTCAGGTTTTACATGGCGGACCCACACGACTGGGTCGCTTTGGGCGCCTTCGAAAGCGTGGCTCTGATCGTTAGCAGTCTCTCCAACCAGGTCAGCCGGCATGCTCGCGAGTCAGAGTTGCATCGATCAGAGCTACAGAAACTGTATGAATTGAGTCAGAGTATCTTGCTTCTTGACCGGCAGAAGCCGCTCGAGCCGCAGCTTGCAAGCCTTCTCCACTCCACCCTTCGGGTGGAAGGTGTGGTCCTATGGAACGCGTATGACCTCCGTACTGTGCAGGAGTGGCGCGTGTGACGTCACAGACGAACAGGTGCGTTCGATCTACTTTACGGAGAGCAGTGGAGACGACCCTGCAACCTGCGTCTCCATGCGAGTCTTGCGCGTGGGCCTACGGCCGATCGGATCGCTTGTGGTCTGCGGGCACGCGCTCGATGCGGCTACGATCAATGCAGCTGCATCCCTTGCCGCGGTGGCGATCGAGAGGGCACGTTCCTTCTCTGCGGAAACCAGCGCGGAGGCAGCACGGCAAAGCGAACAACTTCGTGCCGCCGTTCTCGATGGCCTCGCCCATGCCTTCAAAAGTCCGCTGACCACAATTCGGAGTTCAAGCTCCGGCTTGCTGGCGATGAATACCTTGTCTGGTGCGGAAAAGAGGCTCGTAGCCCTGATCGATCGGCATGCCGCGCAATTGAGCGATCTAAGTACGCGTCTGCTTCGTACGGCGAGGCTCGATAGTGGTGAACTCAGGTTGAGACGGGAACAGATTGATCTCATACGACTGATTGAATGCTGTGTCGAAGCATCTTCTCATGAGCTGGGCGAACGTCTCATCGATATTCGTGCTGGCGTGCGGCACAGCCTGGTATGGGCAGATAAACAGCTGTTACAAATGGCGATCTTTCAGCTTCTTGATAACGCCGTTAAATACAGCAGCCCGGGTTCTTCCATCGTGGTCGACGTGAAGGAGGAGCCGGCAGAGATGTCCATCAGTGTCCGGAACGAGGGCTCCTTCATCACTGTTGAGGAAAGAGACAAGGTGTTTCAGCGTTTCTATCGCAGCCCAGGGTCAGAGCACAGGGCAGCGGGTACCGGGATTGGGCTCTCCGTCGTTCGACGCATTACAGAGGCGCATCAAGGCCGTACATGGGTAACGAGCGATCTTGAGAGTGGGACGACCTTCGTCCTGACACTGCCCAGAGCGGCAAAGGAGAAGTGAGGCGTGGAACAGAAGAGCAAGGTACTGGTCGTCGAGGATGATGCGGGAATTCGACAGAGCCTCTTTGAGACCCTCGGCGCACTGGGGTTTGCAATCGGCGAAGCATGCAATGGAGAGGAGGCGCTACTCCGGCTGCGCATGGTCAACTATGATGCTGTGTTGCTTGACATTAATATGCCCGGTATCGGCGGCAAGGAGACCTGCCGCAGAATTTGCCACGGTTATCCTCGTCTCCCGATTATCATGCTGACCGTGCGCGATGACGAGAATGACAAAGTGGAAGTGCTGGATGCGGGCGCTTATGACTATGTAACCAAGCCGTTTCAGATTCATGAGCTGGCCGCAAGGCTGCGCGCGGTGATCCGTCGTTACAATTCTTCGAGTCAAACGAACGCTGTCAGTGTCAGTGGGGGACATCACTCTGGATTGCGAACGCCGCTTGGTGCAAAAGCGGGGAGAGGATATTCACCTTGCTCCAAAACAATACGAGACGTTGTGCTACTTGATGGAGCATGCAGGTCACCCGGTTCCTCACGAACGCCTGCTGGCCTCTGTATGGGGACCGCTCTATGGCAACGAGCGTGAGTATTTGCGGGTGATTATTAACCAGCTACGCAAGAAGATCGAAGACGATCCGGCTCATCCGACTTATATTTTGACGGAGACGCATATTGGGTATCGATTTCGTAAGGGGTAGGCGGGTGGTCGATGGTTAGTGGCCGCGCCTACGGCGGGTGCATCGCCTTCGGGAGTGAACCCCAGCCTCACGAGTCTGTGTGAGAACCCACTGAAGCACACAAGACCTTAACCCCTGGACGGGTTCCCCATGTTCGCCTCAGCGTACATGGGCCGGATTTGATCTTTTTCGAATGCTTTTACTCCATCTGCAACGGTGTAATCGGTGGGGAGGAAAGCTTTGGACGGGCTTCGCCCGATCGTATTCAACCCATGTACGCGGAAATCGCGAACATAGGGCACCCGTCCAGGGGGTAAGGTCTTGCTTGGCTTGAGTGGGTTCTCACGCAGATCACCGGCCTCGCACATCGTTTTCAGCCCAGGTACGCTGTTGCAACCCTGGGGGCGCCTGTCCTGTTACTTAGGGAGCGCGTTGCAAATGAACTCTAATAGGACACAATGAGTGTTTTATATAGGGTGAGCTGGTTGGTCGGGTATGGATAGAGACTTGTTTGCCGAAAGCAGCACTACATTCGTGCCTGCCATTTCAATTTCTGCGCTGGAGGCGCCGAGTACCTCTCCATCGGCTTCGATCGCGATTGATTGTTTGTACTGGTGATTGGGAGTGGGGCGGCAGACCACACGCAGCACATCCTGGTAGTAGGCCGCGGCGTCTTCCGTCTGCACACGATCGCGCGCTCCTCCTGAACGAAAGAGTGCCTCGTAGGTGGCGCGCGCCAGGCGGGAACGCGAGTAACCCGCAACGGTGGCCAGCCGGAGAAAGGGAAAGGTCAGGCCGCCGCATGGACGCCAGCGATTCAACTCCGCTACGCGCACGGCGATCGCTTCGCTCACCTGTTGGTGGACGACAGACCCGCCGAGAGTGGTGATGGCAATGTCGAAGGGCTGTACCGGATGATTGAGGAGTAGCCTGGCGCCGGCGGCGAAATACGCTGCCCGCCCGACCCTGCTCTTACCCGAACGGCGCGCCTCATACATCAGGCTCGCATGCATCCCCATACCGGCGGCCATCGCAAAGAGCCAGCTTTGCCGGCCTTCAGGGACACTGCAGGTAATCTTGCCTAGGGGCACAGGAAAAGGACGGCTGCGGAGAAGCCAACGTGCGGCAGCAACCGGGTCCTTGGGCATCTTGAGATTTTGCGCCAGCACGTTTCCCGTGCCGAAGGGAATAATGCCCAGCGGTACGGCCGAGCCGGCGATCCCCTGAATGACGTCAAAGATGGTGCCATCGCCGCCGCAGACGATGATGGCGTCGTAGCCTTCTGCTACTGCCCGCTTTGCCTTGGGTCCAGCGGCTCGGTTTTCGCCGGTCTCCAAAATATCGACCGCGGCGCCAGACTCGCGAAAGATACTGTGAACGCGGGCGATATCTCTGCGCCTTGCTCCTGTTTGCTGCAGCACCGGGTTAACGAAGAGCAGGATCTTTCTCATGCGCCTTCAGAATTGCGCCGGCTTCTCCCAGTCGGAGAACACGAATTCTGCAAGAGGCTTTCGCTGGCGCGGAGATACTTCCATCTTTTGCAGGTGCTCGGGCAAGCTTGCCGGATCGCCAAAGTATCCGATTGCCGTGACCGCCCCGATCTCATAATCAGAGGGAATGGCAAAGGATGCTCGCACCTGTTCGCGATCGAAGCCGGCCATGGAATGCGTGTGCAGTCCGATCGCAGTCGCCTGCAGGGCGAGGGTCGCCGAGGCCGCACCGGTGTCGTGCATGCCATACGCATTGGGCTTGCCGTTGCTGGTGAAGACCATCTTTGCCACTGACAGCACGAGCACCGGAGCGCTCTTGGCCCAGGATTGGTTGAACTCAACCAGCGCGTTGAAGATCTTCTGATAGGTTTCGTCCCCTCGCCGGCCTACCAGGAACCGCCAGGGTTGCTCATTCGAGGAGGAGGCGGCCCACCGAGCCGCTTCAAACAGCTTCTTGAGCTCCGCGGCCGGAATGTCCTTGTCGGCATAGGTACGGGGACTCCAGCGACGGCGGATCAAATCGTCCACGCCGTGTACTTCCGGTGCATGCTTTATCTTGTCGACGGCTTCGGGTGATGTTGTCGGGGGCACGGGATAACTCCTGAATGAATCTAGCTTCAGTTGTTAGATAAATGGAGGAGAGGAACGACGCAAAATCGCCTGCTCCGACCCGGATTTCCTGTGAAGCATGTTGGCTTTGGCGACCTTCATTCGGCTTTCCGTAATGAAAGCCGCACACGCTGCCATATCCAGTGCAGTGAACAGGAAATCCGGGAGAAGAGCAGGCGATTTGTGCTTTTACTCGCGGACGCCTTCGACGAAGGCCTTTAGTTTGCGTGAGCGGGAAGGATGCCGCAGCTTGCGCAGCGCCTTGGCTTCGATCTGCCGGATACGTTCCCGGGTTACCTGGAAGCTCTGACCCACTTCTTCCAGCGTATGCTCGGAGCCATCCTCCAGGCCGAAACGCATCTTGATCACCCGCTCTTCGCGCGGAGTCAAAGTACGCAGTACCTGCGAGGTATATTCCTTCAGGTTGACGCTGATCACCGCTTCGGAAGGCGAAACCGCCTGGCGATCTTCGATGAAGTCGCCAAGATGGGAATCTTCTTCCTCGCCGATGGGAGTTTCGAGCGAGATCGGTTCCTGTGCGATCTTGAGCACCTTGCGAACCTTGGCCACCGGGATGTCCATCCGGCGCGCGATCTCCTCCGAGGTGGGCTCGCGGCCCAGCTCCTGCACCAACTGACGTGAAGTGCGGATCAGCTTGTTGATGGTCTCGATCATGTGCACCGGAATACGGATGGTGCGTGCCTGATCGGCAATGGCGCGGGTGATCGCCTGGCGAATCCACCACGTGGCGTAGGTGGAGAACTTATAGCCACGACGATACTCGAACTTATCGACCGCCTTCATCAAACCGATGTTGCCTTCCTGGATCAGATCGAGGAATTGCAGACCGCGGTTGGTGTACTTCTTGGCGATAGAAACCACCAGACGCAGGTTGGCCTCAATCAGCTCGCGCTTGGCCTGCTCCGCGTCCATGTCGCCCTGGATCATCTCGCGCTGGGTGCGCTTGAGTTCGGCGATGGAAACGCCGGCCTCCTGCTCCAGCTTTTCCAGGTCGGTCTTGCAGTTCTTCTGCTGGCGGCGATATTCCTTGCGCAGCTCTTCGCTCTTCGACTGGTCGTGCTTCTGTTCCAGCGACTTGACCTGCCGCTCGAGCATGCGCATGGCGTCGACGGTCTTGTTGACCTTGTCCAGCAGTCGCTTGCGTTCCGCGTTGGTGTACTTCAGCTCGCGGACGATGCGCGAGACTTCTACCCGCTCGCGGTTCATCATCCATCGCGTTTTGCGATGTTCCCTGGCCTTGGCCTTGACGTTGATCGTGTCCAGCTTTTCCAGCAGAAGAGATGCCTTCTTCTGGTGCTTGAGCAGCGTGTCGACGCGGCCGATCGTTACCCGGATGCGCGCCTGCAGAATCTCTTCGGTGATCTCTTCTTCATCGAAGATCACCACTTCCTTGATGTTGCGCACGCCACGCTTGAGGTCTTCGCCCAGGGCGACGATCTCGCGAATGACAATGGGCGAACGGGAAATGGCCTTGAGTACCCGCAACTGCCCGCGCTCGATGCGCTTGGCAATCTCAACTTCGCCTTCTCTGGTCAGTAGTGGAACAGTGCCCATTTCGCGCAGGTACATGCGAACGGGGTCATTAGTTTTCTCGAGTGTGCCCGGTGTAAGGTCGAGTTCAACGTCCTCGCCCTCCTCACCCTCGCTCTCGAACTTATCCGCGCCAAACTTAGGACCGCCTTCGAGCACATCAATGCCCTGGGTCCCGATCGTGGTCAGCAGATCGTCGAGATCGTCCGGTGAATGCAGATCACCAGGAATCAGGTCGTTGACCTCGTTATAGGTCAAGTAACCTTTTTCCTTACCTGCATCAATCAGTTTCTGAATGTCTTCTTCGTACTTGTCTTCGATAGCCAAGCAAATCCTATCCCGTGCCTAATTTTCGGAGCGGTCCGTGCTTAGAAAGGACAGGGTGCTATGCGAGCCGCTAAGGGCATATTCCGGACGGTTGATAAACCGTTTGGGCAAGTAGACGCACGTCCTTCAAAGAGTTATAGAATATCATGGATTGGAGTGTGCCCCTTCGACCGCTCCCAGAACGACACCCCACCTGAACCCTGATCCGCTCACTCTATTAGATGAAAAACAGCTGGTTTGGTTTCCACCACTGGTCGTAGCGCAATGTACGACTTTCGGACTAAGCAAGTTTCGCAATGGGTGTACATCAAAGCGACAGGCCTTTTCGTGGTTTTCTCCCAAAGAAAACCACATCTCGCGCTCTTTATCAGGCCAGAGTGATTGCGAAACTGCTCTAACCATCCGCATCCCGCATTTGGCGATCAACCTTGAGCTTTTCGGCCATGAAAACGGCTAACTGAGCCCAATCGCCGCGCCGTTCTGCGTCGGCTATGTCGGCGCGCACCCGGCGCTGCAGGGCTTCGAGCCGCCGATATTGCAGCGACTCCAGTGCGGCTTCCACCTGCTCCATCTCCACTTCGCTGGACTCGCGCAGCAAAGCCTGCGCCAGTAGCGCACGCTGGCCGGCATGGGGCAGCGCGGCCAGGGGCTCGATGGATCCGCGATCGCGCAGCAGCAACAGGATCGGGGTAACTGCAAGCCCTTCGAACGACTGAGGTTGGCTGTGTAAGGCCTGGGAGATACGGAGGCAGATGCGGCTTTCGGGAGCGCCTGCCATGGCCCGCAGCAGCAACCTCTCCGCCTCTTTGAGGCTATCGAGAGCTGAGGGATTCACCTGGTCGCGGCGTTTGCGTGCCGCCTGGTGCAGTTCCTCCCGGACCAGGGCTGAATCGATGCCCAGCTTTTGGGCGGCGTCGGAGGCGAACTCGTCCCGCGCGATGCGGTTGGGCATACGCCGGATGTGGGGAAGCAGGTAGTTCAGGGCTTTTGTCTTGCCATCGGCTGTCCGTGAAGGGAAAAGCTGCATGGCTCGCTCAAGCAAGTAGTCTGAATGGCGCTTGGCGGCTTCCACAGCGCCCACGTAAGCCTTGATGCCCCGTTCGCGGATGAAGCGGTCAGGGTCGAGCCCACCCTCAAGGGTGACGACCAGGACCTCAAAATCCTCCTCGGTGAGCAAGGCGATCGACTTTTCCGCGGCGTTGGCGCCGGCGGTATCTGGATCGAAGTTAACGAAGAGACGTTTGGTGTAGCGGCTGAGCAAGCGGACCTGCATTTCAGTAAATGCGGTTCCACTGGTGGCCAGCACATTGTGAAATCCGGCCATGTAGGCTGTGATGCAATCCATCTGGCCCTCTACCAGCAGGGCGAACGTTCGCTCGCCGGATTGCCTGCTTCGCCTTATCGAGATTAAAAAGCACCTGCCCCTTGGAGTAGAGCGGAGTCTCCGGGGAGTTCATGTACTTCGGCCCGGACTTCTCATCGCTATCGAGCGCCCGCGCGGTAAAGGCAATGACGCGACCTGCCTCGTTGTGAATGGGAAAGGTGATGCGCTTGCGAAAACGCGCATACAGCGGCCCGGCGGAGCCATCCGGCTGCTCTTTGGATGAGAGCAGGCCGGATAGCCGCAGAAGATCGGGAGGGGCTATTCCCTGTAGGCGGTCGCGCAGCGCGTTGAACGAATCAGGGGCATACCCGATGCGGAACTTGGCAATGGCTTCTGCCGTTAAACCACGGCCGGTAAGGTATTCACGCGCCCGGGACCCTTCGGCTGAACGCAACTGCTCCTCGAACCAGCTGGTGGCCAACTCGTGCAGTTCGAGCAGCTTGCCACGCTGGCGGCTCTCCTGGGCTTCTTCCGGCGAGGAAAACTCCCGTTTGGGGAGAGCGATGCCGCACTTTTGGGCAACGACCTTAACGGCTTCCGGAAAGCCGACATTCTCGATTTTTTGCACGAAGGAGAAAACATCGCCCGACTCGTTGCAACCGAAGCAATGGTAGAACTGGCGCACCGCATGCACCGAGAAAGACGCTGTCTTTTCCCCGTGAAAGGGGCAAAGACCGGCGTAGTTCTGGGCTCCGGATTTCTTCAGCGTGATGTATCCGCCGATGATCTTTACGATGTCCGCCTGCTGCTTTACGAGTTGGGCGAAGTCTGAAGACACACTTTATTGTCGTACATCGAGAGCACTGGAAAAGCCCCCGGTTGTGTGGAAGGCCGATAACAACTCCTGTGGCTGCTTTCCCTGCTCCCTCAGTTTGCGCAGACTCAACGCGTCGTGGCGCTTGGCGAGCCTCTGCCCTTGTTCATCGACCAGCAGATCGCAGTGATACCAGGCTGGTGAGGAGAAACCCAGCGCCCGTGCGAGAAGGATCTGGCGCGCTGTTGACTTCAGCAGGTCCGCGCCGCGAACCACCTCGGTGATCTCCATCGCTGCGTCATCCACCACTACGGCAAGCTGATACGCGGCAAGGTCGTCCCGGCGCCACACCAGAAAGTCTCCAAAATCCCGCCCGGCGATGAAGGTCTGCTTGCCGAAGTGGCCATCCTCGAAGACCACAGCCTCTCCATCCGGCACACGAAATCGCCAATTGGCGCCGATGGACGATTCGAACTCACCGGACGGCATCGTGGCCGGGCGGCAGGTTCCGGGATAGACACCTTCGTCGTCGTGGGGAGCCTGCATGGCCTGCGCCAGGTCCTTGCGCGAACAGCGGCAGGGGTACAGCCATCCCCCGGCCAGCAGCCGGCGCCACGCGTCTCGATAGAGGTCGTGCCGCTGGCTTTGCGTGTAGGGCGCGAAGGGACCTCCCACGTCGGGGCCCTCCTGCCATTTCGAGGCCAAGCCAGCGCAGGTCTTCCATCATGGCTTGGCGGAAATGGGGCTGCGAGCGGTCGGGATCAAGATCCTCGTCGCGCAGGATCAGATTGCCTTGGGCTGCGAGCGCACGCTGTTGTGCGATCCAGAAGGTGCGCGCGTGGCCGAGGTGCAGGAAACCGGTGGGAGAGGGCGCCAACCGGCCCCGATAGGTGCTTCCGCCAGGGATATTCAAGGAACAAGACTCAAAACAGGTCTGGAATGCTGGAAAAGGCGATCCGTGTCGGCGCCGCCGCACCGGCCAACAGCATGCTGGCAAAACACAGCGTATTGGTCCCGTACTTGTAGTTCACGCGATCCATGGTATTCGACAGCCGGGTCCGCCTTCCCTCTTCTTCGAGGCCGGAAAACAGGGAAAGAGTATGTAGGTGGTCGGGAACCAGGTTGCCCAGGGAAACGCCGACGAAAAATGGTTTTTGATGGGCTCCGCTGGCTGGGCTTTGACTCCATAGGCGCTGCAACGCCTCCACCAGCGTCTGGTTATCCTGGCATTCCAGGAGTTGGGTGCTTTGTGCCCACGGTTTCTGGTGAATGCCGGAAGAATGTTTCGAAGTGGCGGCCGAGCTGGCCACCGCGAAACGAATGGTCAAGGTCATATTCGAGGCCCAAAGGTGGGCTTTCCGCAGGCGCATCGCGGCTTTGTGCAGCAGTTTGTTAGCCACCGCGTAGGCGCCCTCCGGGGTGCGCAGATCCGGCGACAGAACGTGGGAGTGGCCGATGGACTTCGCATGCTCCAGCTCCGCATCGCCAAAATCCTCCCCGCGCAGCCAATGCCACAGCTTTTCGCCGCCTATCCCGCCCCACGCGGCGTGCAACTGCTCCCGATCGAGCGCCAGCAGTTGCTCCATGGTGCGAATGCCGGCCTGTTGCAGCCGCTTCTCCATGCTTGCACCCACGCCGGGCAGGTCCCGCGGTGTCAAAGCCGAAAGTGCATCGTGCAGGAGATCGGGGGTCAAGGCCACCAGGCCGTCCGGTTTCTCCATGTCCGAGGCCACTTTGGAGAGGTACCGGTTGGTGGCGAGCCCAACGGAGCAGCGAAGGGTGGCCCCAGCCTTGCGGCGAACCGCGGCTTTTACCTCGCGTGCCAACTCCAGCGCGGCCAGCAAAGGCTGCTCACTGCCTAGGAGACGGCAGGCCATCTCGTCGATCGACATGACAGAAGTGACCGGAAGGCAGGACTCAACGGCCTCTACCACCCGATGATGGTAGTCGACGTATAGCTCATGCCGGGCCTCGACCAGCACGATGCCGGGGCAAAGCCGCTTGGCTTCGCCGACTTGGGTGCCGGTACGCACTCCGTATTGTTTCGCCTCGTAGCTGGCGGCGATGCAGCAGGTCGTATCCGCCACCAGGGGCACGACGGCCATGGGCCGGTCGCGCAGCTCCGGCCTTAACTCCTGCTCTACAGATGCAAAGTAGGAGTTGAGATCGAGGAAGAGCCATTGCAGCCGCGGATCCCCCGTTCGGAACGTATTGGTTGTCGCGTCGGTCACATCTGACTAGTTTTGCCCATATCGAATTTTCTATAGCGATGCTAATCTTTGTGCCATCGATACTTTTCGGGAAGTGGACGCGTTGCCCCGCAAAGGGAAGCCACCACCGAGAAATATTTTGCATCCCAGGAAACCATCTTCTGGGATTAGGGTTTCATAGATTGTGGAGTACTAAGATGCATTCTCTCCATCTACACACCTTCGTTCGCTGGTTTTTTCAGTTTCAGTCGTACGGGCCGGCAATTCTCGTCACGGTAGGTGCGGCGTTGCTCATGGCCTGTGGTATCGGTGCAGCCTGCTCGCCCTGTAAGGAAAAGGACGAGGTCTTTCACCGCCAGGTGTTCTAAGGACGCTGCACTCATCCGATTTGCCGCTGGGCCCAGCGTGTTTGGCGTTCACCCGGTGCTTTTTTGTCTCTCACCGGTCCAGATTCTCATTCTCGGTGAGATCTCTGTGAGAAACAAGTCAGCTAAAGCTCAACCTTCGCGTCTCTGCCTCGACTAAATCGTGCCCTGACACGAAGGACCAGACCGGCTGATTCCAGGGCTGCACGCTTTCCCTGCTGACTCTCCGCATATCGTTCCTGCGTGCACTTGAAGTGACGAACCTACGCGTGGAACCCCAGGCATCTCGCGATATACACGAGCGAGATATGGCCCCGTCCTTCGGCTCAGGGAACGTAGTACCGGCGGCCTTCGTTAGTGCTGGCTTGACCTTTCAGGTTTCACGAACTCTGGCTTGCCTTTCGCGCCCCATTCCACGTATCCCATCGGATGATGGTGGTCGTGGGTAAAGAGAACCAGCCATCGCTCGGGGATCGCGCGGCTTAGGAAGCGCTTGCGCTGCTCGATGCAGGTGAGCGGGTCGAGGTCATAACCCATCACCCAGGTCACGTCGAGGTGTGCGCTGGTGGGCATCAGGTCGGAAATGTAGCAGGCCCTGCTTCCACCCGAATCGAGCATCACCGCCATCATCTGCGCGGTGTGCCCAGGAAAAACTTCGACACTCACTCCGGGAACAATCTTTCTGTGGCCCCCGCTCGGAGTGTCGAGCAAAGTCATTTGCCCACTGGCGATGAGGGGATCGTAATTGTCACTGATATAACTAACGGCATCGCGCTCCAGCTGCAGATGGCCGTGCTCCACTTCTCCGCGGTGGGCGAAGTAGCGGGCGTTGGGAAACGTGGGCACGATACTGCCGTCTTCCCTGCGCGTTGTATTCCATCCGCAGTGATCGAAGTGCAGGTGGGTGTTGATCACGATGTCCACCTCCTCCGGCTTGATGTGCGCCGCGTCAAAGCTTTGCAGCAAGAGCTGCCTGGCGTCGAAGATGGCGCGCATTTTTTCCGGCAGCTTGTGACCGATGCCGGTCTCGATCACCACCGTATGTTTGCCGGTGCGTACAACGACGGTGTTGGTTCCGAGCAGGATCTGGTTTCGCTCATTGGCCGGCGCGCGCTTCTCCCACAAGGGTTTCGGCACTACACCGAACATGGCGCCCCCATCCAGCAGATACGGTGCCATCGGTGAGGATGGTCAGGTCCATTTCGCCGAGCGTGGTGTGGCCGCGTACCAGGTCGCGTGTGGTGTGAGTTTCCGCAGGATGCATCATGGCAACACCGGGGTCATGAGATAACGCTCGAAATGCTCCAGTATGCTGCCATACAAGTGGGTGGTGGCCTCAGCGCCGCCGACGTCGTGCGTCTTGCGCGGATAGAGCTGCAAATCATAGGGCAGATCGGCATCGATCAATCGCTGGATGAATTGGATGGAATTCTCCAGGTGTACGTTGTCATCTCCCGTGCCTTGAATCAACAGCAAACGTCCCTTAAGGTTTGGCGCGCTGTTCAGCACGGAGTCGTCGCGATAGATATCTTCGTTTGATGCCGGCGTTCCAAGATAGCGTTCGGTGTAGATGGAATCATAGTTCTGCCAGTCAGTGACCGGAGCTCCGGCAACCCCGGCGCGAAAGCGGTCACTATGGGTCATGGCGTAAAGGGTGAAAGTACCGCCCCAACTCCAGCCCCACCAGCCGAGCCGCTTGGGGTCGAGTTGGGGATACGCGCGTAGCGTTTGGTCAAGCGCCGCGATCTGGTCGCCCAGTTGTACCGGTCCAAAATCATGATAGGCAGCCTGGGCAAAATCGCGGCCTCTGCCCCCCATTCCACGGTTGTCCACGTGCAGCACGGCGAATCCCCTCTCTACCAACACCTGATCAAAGAGACGATCTTCGGCTGACCATTTTCCGGTGACCGCCTGCGCGTGCGGGCCGCCATACGGATTCACAATCAGAGGCACGCTTGCCGCTCTCCGTCTTGCCTGCAGGCAACACCAGTTGGCCATAGAGTGTGGTGACACCATCGGCAGCCTTCCATTCGACGGGCAGCGGCGGGGTTAATGCTGTATCGAGCGCCGGCGCTTTCCAGATCGTCTGGCAGTCGCTATCGTGGCGGCACAGATCCAACACGGGGGGTGTCGTGGTGGAAGAAATGGTATCGGCGAAGAAATTTGTGTTGGCCGAGAAGACCGGCTCGTGCCATTCTCCGTTGCGGCTCACCTGGCGCTTGCCCTGGCCGTCGAGTCCGATCACCCAGAGCTGCTGCTGGCGCGGGTCGCCTTCGTTGGAGAGATAGTAGACGGTGTGCGCCACCTCGTTCACGCCCACAATATCCCCCACCTCATAGTTGCCGCCAGTGAGTTGCTTGACCAGGCGGGCTTCGGTAGCCAGCGGATTCGCCCCGTCAAAGCTATAGAGGTAGATATGGTTGTGCCCATCCCGCCAGCTGGTAAGCAAAAAGTTTGAGGCGAAGAAGGTCAAGTCATACGAGTCGTCCAGGAACTTGTCGTCCGTTCTGGTCAGCACCGGTTTCAACTCGTCCATCGAGAGGTCAACGAAATACAGCGTCATCGTTTTGTGATCGCGCTTCAAGGTCTCGATCCATAGAGTCTTGGCATTGAGCCATCCAAAGCGCGGGATGTAATCGCTTCCGTTGTCGATGGGCAGGTTGATCCACTTGGTCCTGCCGCCGTTGGCGCCGACCACGCCTACGCGCACCACGGGGTTCGGATCACCGGGCTGCGGATAACGCTGGCGGTCGACGGTTGCATGGGTGGGGATCCAGTCTTCGATGGGATATTCGGGGACCGGGGTTTCGTTCATCTGCAAGTACGCTATGCGCCGTGAGTCGGGAGACCAAAAATAATTGCTGCGCACATCGAGTTCTTCTTCGTAGACCCAGTCCACCTCGCCATCGAGTAGGGTGTCTGCTTGCGAATCCGTGAGCCGCAATGGGGGTTTGTTTTCTTTCAATTTGTTTACATAGAGATTGTGACCTCGAACATACGAGAGGTAGTTTCCATCGGGAGAAAACTTGGGATCATCTCCACTGCCCGAGCCGGTCGATGCCAGCTGCAGGCCGGTCTTGGTCGCCAAATCGAAGAACCAGAGCTGCCCGTTGGAGTCGAAGAGAAGGTGCTTCGAATCGGGCACCCAGCTGTAGCTGGCCTGTTTGTAGCGGATGCGATTGTCGACGTCACGCTCGGAAGTGACGGGCGGATTCAGAGCCTTCATCCTGGCGTGGTCGACCAGCACCTGTGTGGTGCCGGTGCCACCTTCTACGGCCAGCAGATCGCCATTGTCGGCGATATAGCTGAGCCGGGTGCCGTCGGGACTCCAGGCGATGCCCTGCGGCGGCTGGGTCGCCTGCTGCTGGCGGTAGATCTGGTCGACCGTCACCGGCTTGGTATCAGCCGCGAAGGCGGAAAGGCGACAGCAGAATCCAAGCACCAGGGCGAATCGAATCCGTCTCAACGAATGGCTCCAGCAGGTCTCTGAGCCTGAAGTGTATCGCACGTCGATGGGTGAGGGAGTTAACGTATTTTCGGTACTACACGCACCTTCAGGTCAGTTTTCCTGGGGAAAAGCCACGCCAGGAGTGGCCGCCCGGTATGCATCGGAACTGAAAATGCTGTAGACTCCAGTCCACGCATGGATGTTCAACTGCAGTCGCTTATTCGTTTGCAGCAGGTCGATATCAAGATGGCCCAACTGCTGGAAACCATCGCTGCCGTTCCCCGGCATTTGCAATCCGTCGAAGAAAAACTTCAGCAGCTGAAACTAGCGGTGGAGCAGGCGGACAAGGCTGTGCCGGTGGAAGAAGCGCGGCGCAGAAGACTGGAAAGCGATCGCAAAGATCAGCAGCAGAAGCTGGTTAAGTACCGCGACCAGTCAAGCAGCGTCAAGACCAACGAGCAATTCCATGCATTGCAACATGAGATCGGCTTCGTCGAAGCGGAGATTCGCCGCATTGAAGACGAGGAACTCGCCAGCATGATCAGGAGTGAGTCGCTCGAGAGCCAGCGCTTCGAGGCGCGGACGGCTTTGGCCCAGCAAGCGAAGGTGCTCGATGAGGAGAAAGAGCGGGCTCGCATTGCCTCGCTCGGGCATCAGGAGGAGCTTGCGACGCTCCAGCAGGAACGAACCACACTGCGTAAAAAAGTGAACGAAACCCTGCTCTCTCAGTATGACCGCATTGCTTCTTCTTCCCGCAAGACCGCGCTTGCGCGCGCCGCAGGACAGCGGTGTCTCTCCTGCCAAATGCAATTACGTCCGCAGTTTTGGAATCAGGTGCGCGAAGGCACGCTGCTGAATTGCGAGAGTTGCGGGCGATTGTTGTACTTCGATCCGGCCCAGGTCACCACTCAGGCCTCGTGATTCGCCGGGCTTTAGGCTGTTTCTTCTTACAAACCCAGTTCCTGCTAGACAAATCTGCCTGAGTCCTCTGAATCCACCCGATCTCTCGGTGGTGGCGACAGACTCAACTAAATCCCGTAAAGACGGCTGAAGCGAGTCCAGGGCTTAACATTTAGAAATGAAACGAATTGCTGTCGACATGGACGAGGTGCTGGCAGATGCCCTGAGCGAACACCTCGCGCGCTACAACCGTGACCACGGCGAGGCCATCACCAAAGGCGAGTTGCACGGTAAATGGCTGTGGGATATCGTCTCCGCCGACAGGCACGAGCGATTGGAGGCTTACCTCCGCAGTGAAGACTTTTTCGAGGACCTGCCGGTTCTCGAGGACAGTCAGGAGGTTCTGGAGAAGCTCAGCCGGCACTACGAGATTTTTATCGCCACCGCAGCCATGGAGTTTCCTAATTCCTTCGGCTCCAAATACCGGTGGCTACGACGCCACTTTCCCTTCATTCCGCCGACCCACTTCGTTTTCTGCGGAGATAAGAGCATCCTGCACGCCGACTACCTGATCGACGACACCTACCGGCACTTGGAAGGATTCAAAGGCCAGGGAATTCTCTTCTCCGCACCCCATAATGCGGCTGTTACCGGTTTTCGCCGGGTTGCCGGCTGGCGAGAGATCGAGAGAGTTCTTTCTGCCTGTGGCAGAGCCTGAGTTCGTCTACGGCTCTGGCTGGAGGCTCTCCTTGGTGCGGGGCGAGGGTGGGAATCGTGGTCGTCGCCGGCCTGCCGGGAGGCACACCCAGGGAAGAACTCTTCGGTCCCAGGGCAGCCCCCAGAGGGCGCAGGTTCATGGCCGGTTGTGGCGACTGCAGTTGGTGCATGGTCACGATGATGGCATGCGCCGCTGCCTTGCCTGCACAGCGATACCCGTGAGGCGTGCTGGCATCAAAGTACACTCCATCCCCCGGTGTAAGAACATGCGTCTTGTCCGCATGCCGGATTTCCAGTTCCCCCTCCAGGATGTAAAGAAACTCATAACCTGGGTGTACGTGAGGCCGGACCTCCTGGTTCTTCTTCAGTGGCACAAACTCTGCGTAGTAGGGATCCAATTGCCGGTCGGGAACCATGTATCCCAGGCTCTCAAAGTAATAGGTTGGATCGTCGACGCCTGTCTGGGGCAGACGAACGCGCTCCTTTTTCCGATGAACACGGAAAAGAGTGTGCGGCTCGGTCTCAAAAAAGTAGGAAAGATCTTTGCTGAATACCATCGCTACCCGGGCCAGGTTGCGTAGAGTCGGCACCACGCGGCCGGTCTCCAGTTGTGACAGAAAGCTGGCAGACAATCCGGTATGCCGGCCGAGCTCCACCAGACCCATGGACTTTTTCAGGCGCAGCCGCTTGATTCGTTCTCCGATGCGCTTCTCTGCGATAAACGATTCCGCGCTGGCGGGGTCAATCTGCGAATTTGTCGCTGGATCTTTGGTTTCCACGGTGCGGGCTCCTTTAGTACATGTGGGCTGAAGTGGTGTGATGCGATTAGCACCTAAAATGTTGCTGAGGGGAAAATAGTTTCCTTTTCCATGAACATTATCTCAGAACTACCGGCGGGCAGCTACGATCACAACGGATGCACGTGAGATGACAGCTGATCAGATTTTGTTGACTGGATCATCGGGACTTATCGGTACTTCTTTAGTACGTACTTTGCGCCAGAAGCGGATTTCGATTATTTCGCTGCATCGGCGTCCGCTGCCTGGAACCGGTCTCCATAACGCGGGTATCCAAGGGCTGTGGGATCCTTACGCGGCAACGCCGACGACCCTTCCCCGGAATGTTCAAGGGACAACCGCGGCAGTCCATCTCTCCGGAGCTAATCTGGCCGGGCGACGATGGAACTCCTCCTACAAACAGGAAATTCTGGAAAGCCGGGTGAAACCTACCCACGCGATCGCCACCCTCCTGGCCGGGCTGCGGCCCAAGCCGGCAGTGCTGGTTTGTGCGTCGGCGATCGGTATCTACGGTAGCCGCGGGAATGAGTTGCTCACGGAATCCTCCTTGCCGGGGAGTGGATTTCTCCCTGAGGTTTGCCTTGCCTGGGAGAAAGCAACGCAAGCCGGCAACAGAGGCGGGAATCCGAGTTGTCCATTTGCGTTTTGGTGTCGTGCTTTCTCCGGACGGGGGCGCCTTGAAACAGATGCTGCCCGTCTTCCGCGCCGGTCTTGGCGGCCGGCTAGGGAGCGGCCGGCAGTGGATCAGCTGGGTAGCGCTGCCCGATGTGATTCGGGCGATTGAGTTCGCACTGGAGACCGAGAACCTGGCCGGGGCGGTGAATGTAGTTGCGCCCAACCCAGTGACGAATTTGGAATTCACTCGTTCCCTGGGGCGGGCTCTTCACCGGCCAACGCTGCTTCGCGTCCCTGCCTTTGCGTTGCGGCTGGCTTTTGGCGAAATGGCGGAGGCCACCATCCTGCAAAGCGAGCGGGTCTTGCCGGCTCGATTGAATGCCTCGGGATTCAAGTTCGAATATCCTGAACTCGACGCCGCTCTTTGCGCTATGTTGACCCGCCCTTAGATACCGCAAGCCGTTACGCTCATCGATAGAATGATTTACGTTGGGGAGCATGCATCGCAAGCTCCTGGTTTCAGCGCACAGCATCGCCAGCTTCGCCTTCGCGCTGCTTACAATTCTGATTGCGGGTTCGGGGATCGGCTGCGGATCACCCGGGGCGCCGGCGCCCCCAAGCCTCAACCTGCCGACTCCCGTCCTAAACCTTTCCGCCGTGCGCATCGGCAATTCCGTTCACTTGGCTTGGACGATGCCAACACACACCACGGACCGTATCGCCCTGCAGCACCCAGTCAAGGTTCAGGTCTGTCGCGCGCTTGAGAAGGGCCATTGCGCCAACGTCGGCAGCCTCTCGCTAGAGCCAGGTAAGGAAGGGGCGTACACAGACGAATTGCCCGCCGATCTCGCCCAGGGAGCGGACCGCCTGCTGCGTTATGAGGTCTTCCTGAATAACCATGCAGGTAAATCCGCGGGCCCGTCGAATGTCGCATATAGTGCCGCGGGGGCCAGCCCACCCGCCGTTACCGGATTGACAGGGCAAGTGCGGGCAGACGGCGTCCTGCTTAGCTGGCAGCCGATGGCGGAGCCTGGGAGATCGGTGGCTTTCCGTATCGAGCGTCTGCAACTGGACGCTCCAGCGCCCCAGGAAACTCCCAAATCTCCTCTTGCCCCGGCCGTGCCGGCCGCCTCCCAGACGCTTGTGGTCCATGGAAAGGAAGCCGGAGATCCGGGCCACGCCATCGATGCCTCCGCCCTCTTCAACCATCGATATCGTTACGCCTTGGAACGGGTAGCGACCGTTGCGGTCTCCGGGCAATCCGTGGAGGTACATGGTTTGCCCAGCGAAGCTATTGTGGTTGCGACCACCGACGTTTTCCCTCCCGCGATTCCCCAGGGGCTGGTAGCAGTGGCCGATGCGGGCGCGGGCGCGATCGATCTCTCCTGGTCGCCGGACAGCGACAGCGATCTGGCGGCTTACCACGTCTATCGCCGCGATGTGCATGGCGATTCGCCGGCCCAACGTATCGCTTCCGTGGGGGTTGAGACCTCGTACCGGGATGCGGGAGCACAAGCCCGAACATACGTATGCTTATTCCTTGTCGGCCGTTGATCAAAGCGGCAATGAGAGCAAGCGTTCTCCTGAAGTGGAGGAGACTTTACCCAGCCGGTAAGGCATCAGCCTATCGACTCAGACATAGGAGCCTCATGAAATACTGCCGCCTGCAAACGAAGCATGGAGCGCAATACGCCGAGGTCGTCGACCGCGATGGCCGGATGTGGATCGAGCGCCTGATCCCACCCTTCGAAGAAGGCCCCGCCAGCGATTTCTTTGACCCCGCGATCGATCCGTTCGAACCGCTGCCGTTTGACGAGGCGCGGACGCTCGCTCCTGTCGCGCCCTCAAAGATCGTCTGCGTCGGACGCAATTATCGCGAACACGCGGCAGAGCTGGGCAATGAGGTCCCGGCTGAACCGCTGCTGTTCCTCAAGCCTCCGTCCGCGATCCTTTCCCCGGGCGAGGGGATTCGCATTCCGGAGCTTTCCAAGCGGGTTGATTTTGAAGGCGAAATCGCGGTGGTGATCGGCAATCGCTGTAGCAGGATTGGTCCCGATGAAGACCCAAGCGATTACATCCGCGGATACACCATCGCCAACGACGTGACGGCAAGAGACTTGCAGAAGAAAGATGGCCAGTGGTCGCGCGCTAAAGGCTTTGACACCTTCTGTCCTGTTGGGCCGCTGGTTACCGACGAACTGGAGCCCGTTTGGGCATCGGCATTACCACCCGTCTCAATGGGGAGCTGCGCCAGGATGGCAATACGCGCGACCTGATCTTTTCGATCGACCATCTGCTGCGCTATATCACTGCGGCCATGACGCTGTTTCCAGGGGACTTGATCCTTACCGGGACCCCGGCCGGGGTGGCTCCCATGCAGCCCGGCGACCAGGTCGCCATTACCGTGGAGGGGATCGGAACGCTGAGTAATCCAATCGTCTGATGGCGGAGTAATTCTTCGCCCCACGAAACCTATCGCGATTTTAAGAATCTCAACAGTTGCAAGCCTTACACTTAAGGTGTACGCAAGGAGAGATAACGCATGGCCAAGACACTGCTCGAACAGCTTAAGGAAGTGACGGTGGTCGTCGCCGACAGCGGGGATTTTGAATCGATCGAACAATTCAAGCCTCAAGACACCACGACCAATCCTTCTCTTCTCACCGCAGCCGCCGGGATGCCACAGTACCAACCCATCGTGGATGGTGTGCTCCTCGAAGCCAAAAAGCAGCTCGGTCCGCAAGCCAAGGATAAAGACGTAGCGAATCTTGCTTTCCGTCACCTGGCGGTGGCCTTTGGCAAGAAGATCCTGGCCATCGTTCCCGGCCGGGTCTCGACCGAAGTCGACGCACGGTTGTCCTATGACACCGCTGCTACCATGAAGCAAGCGCGTGAAATTATCCAGCAGTACGACGAGGCGGGCATTTCGCGGGAGCGGGTATTGATCAAGATCGCCTCCACCTGGCCGGGTATCAAGGCCGCGGAGCAACTGGAGAAGGAAGGCATCCATTGCAACTTGACGCTGCTGTTTGGCATGCATCAAGCCATTGCATGTGCCGAGGCCAAGGTAACGTTGATCTCGCCTTTCGTGGGTCGCATCCTTGACTGGTACAAGAAGGACACGGGCAAGGACTTCCAGGGCGCAGACGATCCGGGTGTGCAGTCGGTGACCCGGATTTACAACTACTTCAAGAAGTTTGGTTACAAGACAGTGGTGATGGGGGCAAGCTTCCGCAATATCGGGGAGATCCGCGAGTTGGCCGGCTGCGACTTGCTTACCATTGCTCCCAAGCTGTTGGAAGAGCTTCATTCCACACAGGGCGACCTTCCCCGCAGGCTCGATCCGAAGAATGCCCAGGGGTTGCAAATTGAGAAGATCCCGATGGATGAAGCCACGTTCGAAAAAATGCACGCTGAGGATCGAATGGCTCACGACAAGCTGAAGGAAGGTATTGAAGGCTTCAGCGAGGCGCTGGAGAAGCTGGAAAAGCTATTGGCCGACCGCCTGGCCAAAATGGGCGCCGGCGAAGCTGTCGCAGCGCGATAAGCCTCACCTTCAAACCTGCTATACCGACGGCTGGCCTAATGGCCAGCCGTAATGCGTTGCGGCAGAACCCCGTCTAAGCTGCGTGAGAAGAGCGCAATGGTGGGAGCCCCCGCATTCATGCGGGGGAGCTCGGCTTTCAAGCCGAGCGGCTGGCGTAGACTATTCGCCTCCGGCCTTAGCCGTGGGGTTTCGGAATCTGCTCTCCTACGTTGCAAATGAGGTGAAGAAAGCGCCAAGCTCCTGGGGTGCAGGCGACTCCCCAGCGCCGCCGCTATTAGACCGGCAAAGGGAAGCCAGGGCTAAAGCCCGATGAGGGGGGAGCGACTCTTCCGCGACGCTGAAGCGTCGCTCCCCCCTGCTGAAGCAGGGGGCTCCCACCGGGCTAGCACGCATACGCCACCCTGCTCTTTCGAACTACAATTTGGCCACCTTTTCTTAACCAGAACATAGCCTAAGCATGTTCTCCTCGATGTGCAGTGGAAGGGGAATCTTCCACGATTGCAGGAGGCCTTCGTGTCCTGGTACGCGCTTGATGATCCCAATGACCCACAACTCGACGAACTGGCCAAGCAGTTCCAGCTTCATCCACTGCACATTGAAGACTGCCGCAGCAACAATGAGCGACTCAAGGCCGAGGGAACGGACCAATATCTCTTCCTGATCCTCAAATATATTCAGGCGGTCGAGGACGGGGACCTGAGCTTTGGCAATGTCTTCCTTTTCGTAGGCCGCGAATACCTCATCACTATTCGCGATCCCACCTGCAAGAGCGACGAGATCCTGCAGCGCGCCCAGAAGGCGGGACCAGACGAGAAACCATCGAAGCTTCTTTATCTGATCATGGATAGCATCGTCGACTCCTACTTTGTCTCCATCGATCATAGCGACGACCGCATAGATGACTTACAGGACAGCGTGCTCGACAATCCATCGCCCGGGATCCTGGAAAATCTTTTCGAACAGAAGCGCAAGTTGATCGAGTTACGCCGGGTCCTGGTCAATCTTCGCGACGCTTGTATGTCTCTGCAGCGCGAATCCGGTTCCATCCTCAACCCCGAGCTCTATCCATTTTTTCGCGATGTCTACGACCACTCGCTGCGCCTGCTGGACATGGTGGAGACGCTCCGCGATTTGCTCAACAACACTTTTGATGTGTACCTGTCGAGCGTTGCCAACCGCACCAACCAGGTCATGAAGGTGCTTACGGTGCTGAGCACTGTCGCCCTTCCAGCGCTGGTGATTTCCGGCATCTACGGAATGAATCTGAAGGGGCTTCCCCTTATCGAGTCTGATCACGGAACAGAGATCGTGGTGGGTGCGATGGTCGTTTGCACTGGGATTGTGCTCTGGATGCTCAAGCGGTTTGATTGGCTTTAAGTTTACGCAAACGAATTCTCCTCAGCAGATACACGGAAAGGTCTAGAATTCTCTTCGATCATGCCTTTTACGCCGAGTAACATTGCCGCCCTGGTTATCGCCGCGAGTTTCGCGGCTGGGCTCAATGTGTACGCGACCGTGCTTACGCTGGGGCTGCTGGCACATGTGCATTGGGTAGCCTTGCCACCCGGTCTTGAAACGCTATCCAACTGGTGGATTATCGGGGTGAGCGGAACCCTCTTTGCGGCGGAATTCGTCGCCGATAAAATTCCCGGGCTCGATCTGTTATGGAATGGGCTGCACACCTTTATCCGCATTCCTATTGCCGCGCTATTGGCTTACCGGGCCACCACTCAGCTGACTCCTGAGATGCAATTGCTGGCCACGGCACTGGGGGCTGCGATTGCGCTTGCAGCACATGGATCCAAGACAGCGGCTCGGGCGCTCGTCACCCCCAGTCCCGAGCCGGTCTCCAATATCGCCCTGAGCAGCACCGAGGATGTCGCCGCCGTAGGCATCACGTGGCTTGCAACGCAGCATCCCTGGGCCGCCGCCAGCATTACGCTCGCACTGCTTCTGGTGACTGTCTTGATGATGCGGTGGGTGATCAAGGCCTTACGCGACTTGTGGTGGAAGGTGCGACCGGCGCCGGCGCAGTAGCTGCTTTAGCCTTTGGCCGCGGCACGGCGGGTATGTATCGGCATATGAACGGGCCGAATCACTTCGGTATCACCCTCCGGGAGCACGCATACCGAACCGGCGACACCGGCGCGCCTCGCAGCCGCCATCAGGCGCTCCACAGGCTCATCCATCGGCTCCTGAGAGAGCCGGAAGGTGCCATAGTGCATGGGGATCATCTGCCTTGCACCGAGGTCGAGAAATGCCTGCAGCGCCTCTTCGGGGCAGGTGTGTACGCCGCGATAGCTATCCGGGCTATAGGCGCCGATGGGCAACAATGCGATCTCCGGCTTCAGGCGTTCGCCAATCTTGGCAAAGCCGTCGAAATAGGCTGTGTCGCCGGAGTGGTATAGGGTGTGACCGCCGCCGCGGATAACGTAACCGCCAAAGCCCCGATGCGTGTCCTTGAAGAATCGCGCTCCCCAATGCTTGCAGGGAGTCATCGTGATCTCGAGACCGCTGATCGACTTCGTCTGCCACCACTCAAGCGTGACCACCCGAGCGAAGCCTAGGTCGCTGACCAGATCCTCAACCCCCCATGGCACCACGGCGATGGGAGCTCGTCCCGTCATTTTCAATGTATGGGCGACAATCCGGCGCAAGGATGGCCGATTAAGGTGATCCATGTGCGCATGGGAGAGAAATACCATGTCGATGGCAGGGAGTTCCTTGATCCTGACCCCGGGACGGCGCAAGCGCCGCAACGCGATCAGGCGCTCCGCGAACACCGGGTCCATGAGCAGTTTCCGCCCAGCGATCTGGACCAGGAACGATGAGTGGCCAATGAAGGTAACAGCCAACTCCTCCGGAGATACCAGGAGGGGTTGCTTCGATTCTCCGGTCATCGGCCTGAATGCAGACTCGCCGACCAGTGTTCCCAGCGACTGCATTTTGAGCAGAACCGCGCTTTTGCGCTTGACCATGATTCACCGCGACCCTAACTACTTAATAGATTCGCCTACCCGGTTGCGAGATGCCATTTCCGCCGGTACGCGACCTTTGCTTCTGAAAACGCTCTAAGGTACCACATGTCCCGGCCGTCCCTTGGCTCGGTGGTGGCCCTCGGGCGGACCTGCAGGTGCCTCTAGTAATAGACGGGAAGCTTCAAGGAAAGATTGTTCTCCAGGTTAAAAGGCGGCAATTTGGGGTCTAGGGTAACTGAGGCGTTACTCCAAGGTTGTACATGAGGAACGAATAAATGTCGGCCGCGGTATCGAGGGCCTTGCTGGTGTTGCTGGCTCCGTGGCCGGACTGCGTATCGATGCGGATCAATACCGGATTGGCATGACTCGCCTTCTCCTGCAGCGCGGCAGCGTATTTGAAGGAGTGCGCCGGCACCACCCGATCATCGTGATCCGCGGTGGTGATGAGCGTCGCAGGATACTTCACGCCCTGGCGAATGTTGTGCAAGGGCGAATATCGATACAGTGCTTGAAACTCTTCCGGGTTGTCGCTTGATCCGTAGTCCGCAATCCAGTTCCACCCGATGGTGAACTTCTGAAAACGAAGCATGTCCATGACCCCAACCTGGGGCACGGCAGCGCGAAAGAGATCGGGCCGCTGGTTCATGACCGCTCCCACCAGCAGGCCGCCATTCGATCCTCCGGAGATCGCGAGTTTAGCCGGCGAGGTGTACTTGTTGGCAATCAACCACTCGGCCGCGGCAATAAAGTCATCGAAGACATTCTGCTTCTTCAGCTTCATTCCCGCCTGGTGCCACTCTTCGCCATACTCGCCGCCGCCCCGGATGTTGGCCGACGCGTAAACCACGCCTTGCTCCAGCAGAGCCAGGCGCAGCGGGTTGAATTCGGGAGGGACTGTGACGTTGAAGCCGCCATAGGCATAGAGCAAGGTAGGATTGTTTCCGTCCAGCTTCAAGCCTCGCTTGAAAACCAGAAACATGGGCACCCGGGTGCCGTCTTTGCTGGTGTAGAAGACCTGTGCTGTCTCGTAGTCTTCCGCCTGGAAGCCCTTGATCGCAGACTCGCGGAAGATGGTGGATTTTCCGGCTGCAATGTCGTAACGAAAAATCGTGCTGGGATAGTTGAATGAGGAGTAGGCGTAAAAGGCATCCGTATCCTCGCGTCTTCCGCCAAAGCCGCTCGACGTTCCTGGACCCGGCAAGGCAATTGGGTTCTCCCTTTTGCCCTCCAGCGAGTAGACATAAGGATGAGAGGTGACATCCCGCGCATAGGTGATAAAGAGCTTGCCACCTTGAGTGGAGACACTGCTCAACGTCTCCGTCGTTTCGGGAACAACGTCTTTCCACGCGGCTTGATGCTGGGGATCGTAGAGCGCGACTCGTCCATTGGGAGCGTTCTGGTTGGTCTGGATGAGGAACCGGTCGCCGAGATTATCAATCACGTGAAAGCGGTCATTGGTTACATCAGCGACAATCGCGGTAAAGTCCGCTGTATTGCCTGGGACGAATTTGGATAGGTCAGAAAAGAAGAGCGCGTTGCCATCCTTGCCTTGGCCGCGCTCAGAGACGGTCAGGATGGCGAACCGTTCGTCTTCGGTAGTTTGTAAGGTATGGAAACGCTGCGGATGCGCCTTGTCCTCGTAGATGAGCTGATCGTCTGATTGCGCCGTGCCCAGGCGATGGTAGTAGACCTTATGTCCTTCGTTGCGCGAAGAAAGATCGTGCCCGTCCTCCGGCGCGTCATAACGGCTGTAGAAGAAACCATCGCCAAACCAGGCTAGATCAGTCACCTTCAGCCACTTGAGATCGTCTTCAAGAACAGTTCCGGTTTCTATTTCCAGAACGTGGCCCTCCAGCCAATCTGAGCCGCCGCTGGAGAGGTAGTAGGCAAAGTAGCGCCCATCCCGGGAGGGCTCCCCGGCCATGAGACGCACGGTGCCATCGCTGGAGAGTTGGTTAGGGTCAATCAGAACGCGGGGCGTACCCTCCAGGCCCTCCTGCACATACAGCACGCTCTGATTTTGCAGCCCGTCATTTTTTGACCAGAGGTAATAGGCTCCGGTCCGGCTCGGGATGCCGTATTTGGGGTAGTTGTAAAGCTCTTCCAGCCGCTGCTTGAGCTTGGAGCGGTAGGGGATCTTTTGCAGGAAGTCGAAGGTGACTTGGTTCTCGGCCTTCACCCAGGCCAGGGTTTCGGCCGAGTTGTCATCTTCGAGCCAGCGATACGGATCAGCGACCTCGATGCCGTGGTAATCATCGACCTGGTCAGCTTTGCGGGTTTTGGGATAGTCCAAGCTAATCAAATCTGTAGCGATTTCAGATACTCGCGAAAAACCCCACCCAGTTCATTGTGGTTCAGGGCAAACTCCACGGTTGCTTTGAGCATGCCGAACTTGTCGCCGGCATCGAAGCGGAGCCCCTCGAAACTGTAGCCGTAGACTTTTTCGTGCTGCAGCAGGCCCCGGATACCGTCGGTCAATTGCAGTTCCCCGCCGGCGCCGAGCGGCGTCTTTTCCAGCACGTCAAAGATTTTCGGGGTGAGGATGTAACGCCCGATGATCGCGTGTCTCGAGGGCGCCTCCTCCAGCTTCGGTTTTTCTACCAATCCCTTAACGTCGAAGATGCGCTCGCTCCCTTCGTGATCAGTGCAATCGAGCACGCCGTAGGAGGAGATGGAAGGGCCTTCCACCACCTGGGTGGCCAGAATGGTGGACTGCGTCTGCTCAAAGACTTGCATCATCTGCTGCAGGCACGGGACTTTGGCTTCGATGATGTCATCGGGCAGAATGACCGCAAAGGGCTCGTCGCCGACCAGGTCGCGCGCCATCAGAACGGCGTGTCCCAACCCCATGGCTTCCTTCTGGCGAACGTACGCGATTCGCGCCATATGCGATATTTGCCGCGTCATGGCGAGCAGCTCGGTCTTGCCTCGCTTCTCCAGCAACTGCTCCAGCTCAAAGCTGATGTCGAAATGGTCTTCGATCTCTGCCTTGTTTCTGCCGGTGACAATGATGATTTGTTCGCAGCCCGCGGCAATGGCTTCTTCCACGCCGTACTGGATAAGGGGCTTGTCTACCAGCGCCAACATCTCTTTAGGCAATGCCTTGGTAGCCGGCAAAAAGCGTGTGCCGAGTCCGGCCGCCGGAAAAACTGCTTTGCGCACTCTTTCTTTCATCTCTGGCAATCCTTCACGCCCGTTAGGCTGATTTCTGTGAAATGTTCTTCGTCCGTGGCCGTGGTGCACCCTCAGCGTACTTAGGATGCAGGAATATTAGAGTGTAGGCGACTCGTCCCCGAGAAGTGCCCGGCGAACGATCTTTACTGGGGCGAACCCCTGCTTGAGAAAGTCGTCGTGGAACCGCTCCAGCGAAAACTGCGCGCCCTCCTTCTTCTCCACATCGGCACGCAACTTCATGATCTGGAGTTTACCCAAGGTGTAATAGAGATAGGTTGCATCGGTTGTTCCGCGCTTGGTTTCTATCAGGCCGCCCTCGTGCGTTTGATAACCTTCCGTTAAAAAAAAGTCTACCGCCTGATCGAACGTCATTTTCCCTGTATGCATCTGGATGCCTACAACGAAACGGGCATCCCGGAGCAAAGCATCCTGCAATTGCCCCAGGCGAATCATTTTGGCATCCCGGTCGTCGCGTGCCCCAGTTCCCGGTTGGCCATAACCCTCGTCCAGCATCATCTGCTCGCAATAGTGGGCCCACCCTTCGGCATTGGAGTTTGCTCCCAAAATCTTGCGTACGGTGCTTGGCGCCTGTGGCACCCACAGGAACTGTATGTAGTGTCCTGGATAAGCCTCGTGAATCGCAGTGCTGATAATGGTTCCCCGGTTGAAGGCCGCCATGCGCTCTTCGATTTGCCGGGATGTATCGTGTGGTCCGGGCAGGGTCACGTTGAAGTAGGCCTGGGTAGCGACTTTCTCAAACGGGCCGGGGGTATCCATGGACGCCGTTGTGGTCGCGCGCATGAACGGCGGCGTCTCTTCCACGATGGGCCGGACCTGCGAGGGAATACCGACGATATGCCGGGCTTGAATGAACTGGATCAGGCCCTGGAAGGTGTCGCGAAAACTCTGCAGCAGATGATCCGGCGGAGGATGGTCCCGTCCCAACTCCGCCAGGATCTCGCGGGGTTGGCGGTTGGGATCGATTTCCTTGGCAATACGATTGAACTCCGCCTGGTTCTTGTGCAGGTCCGCGTAGCCTATCTCGAGCAGCTTGGGCAGAGGCGTGTCGACCATTTCGTTGTACAGCAGCAGTTTCGAAAAGGTCTCCGCGCCATACCTGAAGTCTCCATGGGAGCGGGGAAGAACATCCTTCTTAAGCCAGGTCTGATAACGCTGGAGCGCAGCGATAACAGCGCTATTTGACTGGGAAAACTCTTGCTTGAACTGCTCGTTCTGGGCCTGTTTAAAGGCCTCAGGCACATCCTTCTGGAAAAAAGAGATGATGTCGGGAAGCTGTTCCAGGGCTATTTCGGTATAAATACGCGGCGGGTTTTTGAGATTCTGATGGGCCGCCTCGAGCGCTGCCGGCATCAGTTTTTCCCGGGCGACCAGCGAGCGTAGACGATCGTCGGGCGAGGCGAAGGTGCGCTCCATCAGCACGAAGGCGCTATTGGAAATTCCGCTCGAATACTGGTCGGCGTCCTTCTCCCACAGGCGAATGGTGTTGAGCCCGAGCAGCTTGCTGTGAATATCCGCCAATAGAAGCTGCAGATCGCCTTGGCTAGTCAGATCGAGCTGGGCAGCGGGAACGGCGCTAAATTTGGCTTCGAACCGCTGCAGGTCAGCCGTCTCTCGATCGACTGCCTCGCGCGAGTAATCTTCAAGCTGCGCGTCATACTGGTGCAGACCAGCTTCCGTGCCGGAGGATGGGTCGTAATGGAAATAGACCTGGTCGAAGTATTGATCGGCCATTTGTCGAAGCGCTGCGGCTGCCGCGGGTGGCTCCGAAGCGCCTGATTGAGCCGCCTTGTTGGAACAGCCCCAGCCGGCGCTTACCGCGATTCCTGCGAGTACGAGTGCAATTCTTTTAAACCGCAATCGATGGTTTCTCCTTTAGCGGCGCTGATGCGGGGCCGCCACCTCAGCGACTTCGTCTGTCGTGAGCTGTTCCAGCAGAGCCCGTATCTCATTCAGTACATCCCGCGGCTCCGTTGCCTTGAGCGGAAAACGAAGCACTCCCTGGGGCGTAAACTGTGCTCCCTTTTTGGCGTTTTGTGCCACCATCTTCATCAGGCGGCCAGGATCGATGTTGGCCTGGCCGGTGAAGCGGATGTGGATCTGGTCGCGTTTGCGATCCACCTGGGCTACGCCCGTCCGCTCGCATAGCAGACGAAGGCTGGCCGCATCCATTAGATGATGCACGCTGGCCGGCAATTCCCCGTAGCGGTCTTCCAGCTCGGCGCGCACCTCGCTCAGGCTGCCGTCATCCTGCGCGCCGGCGATCTTCTTGTAGATGCGCAGCCGTTGATTCTCTTCCTCGATATAGCTTTCGTCGATGCGCAGGCTGATCCCGAGGTTGAGCTGCGCGCTCGCCCGCTGCGGGTGCTCCTCACCTTTCAGCTCATTGACCGCGTGCTCCAGCATGCTGGTGTACATTTCAAAGCCCACGGCTTCGATGTGGCCACTCTGTTCCCCGCCCAGCATGTTGCCTGCCCCCCGCAGCTCGAGGTCGAGTGCGGCGATTTTGAAGCCCGCGCCGAGGTCGGAGAACTCCTTCAGAGCGGCCAGCCTGCGGCGAGCAATATCGGTTAGCTCCTGCTCGCCGGGAATCAGCAGGTAGGCATAGGCACGGCGGTTAGAGCGGCCAACCCTGCCCCGCAGCTGGTAGAGCTCAGAGAGCCCGTGGCGGTCGGCGCGGCTGATGAGGATGGTGTTGGCCAGCGGAATGTCGAGCCCGTTCTCGATGATGGTGGTCGCGACCAGCACGTCGTATTCCCCATGCATGAAGGCCAGCATTACCCGCTCCAGTTCGGTCTCGCCCATCTGGCCATGGCCGACGGTGACCCGGGCGTGTGGCACCAGCTCCTGGATCTTGGCGGCGATTTCATAAATGGTCTCTACCCGGTTGTGCACAAAGTAGACTTGGCCGCCTCGCTCCAATTCGAGTTCCAAAGCAGAGCGAATCAGCTTCTCGTCGAATCTTGCGACTACTGTCTGAATGGCCATGCGATCTTTGGGCGGCGTTTCGATGACGCTCATATCGCGCAAGCCCACCAGAGACATATGAAGAGTCCGCGGAATGGGGGTGGCTGACATAGCCAACACATCGATTTCGCGGCGCATCTGCTTCAGGCGCTCTTTGTGACGCACGCCGAAGCGCTGCTCCTCATCCACGACCAGCAAGCCAAGATTGTGGAAGTTCAGGTCCTTTGACAATAGGCGATGGGTGCCGATCAGAATGTCGACTTTACCCGCCTCCACGCGTTCCAGGATCACCTTCTGTTCCTTGGGAGAGCGAAAGCGCGAAATCATCTCCACGGTGATGGGAAATTTGCTGAAGCGGCTTTTGAAGGTCTCGAAATGCTGGAAGCTGAGCACGGTGGTCGGCGTAAGCACCGCCACCTGGCGGCCATCCTGCACGGCTTTGAAGGCGGCGCGCATGGCCACTTCGGTCTTGCCGTACCCCACGTCGCCGACCAGCAGGCGGTCCATGGGCAGGGTCGATTCCATGTCGCGCTTGATGTCGGCGATGGCTGAAATCTGGTCTTCGGTCTCGTTGTAGTCGAAGGCGTCTTCAAACTCTCGCTGAAAATCGTTGTCCACTGGAAAGGCATGCCCGTGGGCCGCCTTGCGCTGGGCATACAGCTTGAGCAGCTCATCGGCCATGTCCTGCATGGCCTTCTTCACGCGCGCCTTTGTCTTGGCCCATTGCTGGCTGCCCAGACGGTTCAGCACAGGGGCTGGACCGGCGTCGGTGGAGCGGTACTTCTGAATCAGGTCGAGCCGGGTGAGCGGGACGTAGAGCCGCGCCTGCTCGGCAAATTCCAGCACCATGAATTCCACCTTGATGCCGTCCTGCTCAATCTCCCTCAGCCCCATGTAACGAGCGATGCCGTGTTCCACGTGCACAACGTAGTCGCCTACGGTCAGGTCGCGGAAGTCAGAGACAAAGGCTGCTGTCTTTGACTTAGCCTTGCGCGGCACGGGGCGAGCCGCCACGTCCGCTTCATCGGAGAAGTCATTGGCGCCGAAGAGGACCAGGTTGCTCTCCGGCAGGCTGACGCCGGCAGAGATCGCGCTCTGCACCAGCACAGGGGTGCGGAAATCGCCTGCCAGGTGACTGGATTCGTCGTAGGCCTGCTCACTGCCTGGGGCCTGGGCGCGGCTGCCCAACCGGTAGGGCTGACCGTACTCGCGCAGTAGGCCGGCCAGCCGCTCCACCTCCCCGTGATTCGGCGCTACCAACAGCATGCGGACTTGCTGCTCCGCCAAGGTCTTGATCTGCTGCAGAAAGGCCGGAATCGAGCCATGAAAGCGCAAGGTTGGACGGGAAGAGAAAGCGATCTCGTCCATGGGGTTTACGTCGTCATCCAGGACATCCACAGCGCCCAGCTGATCCATCTCCAGCCCGGGCAGAGCCGAGATCTTGGCCAACAGCTCATCCGGGGAAAGATAGATGTCGGTAGGGGTGATGAGCGAACCGATGCCACTCCGTTCATGGCGCTGCTCGACTTTGTTCCACCAGCGGTCCGCCTGGTTGCGGATCATGGCCGGTTCTTCTTGGAAGACATGCGCCTTGGGCAATAAGTCGAACAATGTGCGATCGGCACCTGCCACGGGGGCGAAAAATTCCCAACCGGGAAAGACGCTTACGCCGCCGGCGACCAGGGCCCGGTTCAGCAGCTCCTGGTCGTCTCCGGCGTCAAGACGGCTTCCAGTCAGGCGTTGATGCACGGCGGCCAGAAGATCCTCCGAGATCGGCGTTTCGGTCAACGGCAGCAGCCAGGTCTCGTCGATGGCGGTGGAGGAGCGTTGTGAGTCCGGCTCAAACTTGCGCAGCGATTCGATCTCGTCTCCGAAGAGCTCCATCCGGACCGGGCGGTCGGCTTCAGGAGAGTAGACATCGAAGATGCCCCCGCGGCGGGTAAACTGGCCCGGCATTTCGACAATGTCCATGGGGGTGTAGCCCACGCTGGCCAGGTGGCTGGTCAGCTCCTCCATGTCGATCTCTTCTTCCCGGCGCAAGACCCGCCCGAGCTGCGCATAGTAGTCGGCCGGGAAGACGCGCATGCACGCGGCCTCCACGGGAACAATGACGACTGAAGCGGAGCCGGTCGCGATCTTCCACAGCACGGAAGCGCGCTGCTCCTGGACGTCGGGGTGGGGTGACATGTTTTCGAAGGGCAAGACGTCGTGTGCCGGAAATTTAAGCACGCGCTCGGCCTCGATCGCCCCTGTCAGTTCACAGGCAGCACGCAATGTGAGCTGGAGCGTGTCGGCGGCTTTATTGTCGGCGACGATCACCACTACCGGCGACTGGGCGGCCCGGGCGAATAATGGCAGGTAGAGGGCTCGTGCGGTGGCGGTGAGCCCTGAGACACGTTTGCGCCCCGCAGCAAAGGCCAGGTGCCTTCGTACGCGCTCAAACGGTTCACAGTGTTCCAAGTCCGTGAGCAACTCGCGGACAAAGGGGAGGATCATGCCTGATTCAATTCTAACCGGACGCTTTTGATGCAGACCCTCTCGTCCTTGGTTGGGGAACGGGAGGCAGACCTCTGCGGTTTTTTCATCCCTTTTGGGTGGGTAACTGGCCATCCTCGCGCCGGTGCAGGATAGCGCCGTCTGACAGGAAGCGAAGTGCAATGTATCTTAGGGATTAGCCCATGATGCGGGATTTTCGGAGGTTTGGTTGAAGGCAATTGGTGTTGCAGCACGGAAGTGGGGGACCGCCGTTCTTTTGAGCGTGAGTTTCTTGAGTATGGGCAGGATCGCCAACGCACAGGTGATTCCTCCTGCGCAAACCATCCCCGAAGCACCCTCCCTCCAGAATGAGACCCTGAAGCCTCTGGATTATCGCAATAAGTACGATATCTATGGCGGCCTTGCCTCGTCCCACTTCAACGCCGGTCCGGCTCTGATTCCGGGCGCAAATCTGGGCGGCTTCGACATTCAGGGCACGATGTGGTTAAACATGCGTCTAGGCGTAACAGCCAATGTACGCGGCTATTACGGGACTACAGGAGTGATTCCCAACCCCTACAACATTCACGGTCCGTTCGTTTACGAGCACCAGTTTATGGGTGGGGCTTCGATCCGCGGCCCTAAGAACGAACACGCAGCGTTGACCTTCCATGGCCTGGTGGGAGGCTCCTATGGAGTCTTTGACTCCGCCATAAACTCCGGCATCACTGGACCCCAACTAGGGCTGTTCAACAACGGCTTTGCGCTGGCTACGGCGCTTGGCGGTTCACTTGACCTTAACCGTAACGCAAAATTCTCACTGCGCCTCTCGCCGGACTACCTGCTTACGCGCTTTGGCGGGACGTCGCAGAACGAATTTGCCATCTCCATCGGCGTACTCTATCGCCTGAACAAGATGCGCAAGTAAACGGCCGGGGCTCAATTGACAGGAAAATAATCATTATTATCTACTAACGATAGTGAATCGACTGGAAACACAAGAGTTTCGCGATCTTTGCGTGGCTCATGGGATTACCGTCACGCACCAGCGCCAGGTGCTCTTTGAAGTGCTGAAGAGCATGCCCGGACATCCCAGCCCGGAAGAAGTGTACGTGCGGGTAAAGAAGCGGATCCCGTCCATTTCTCTGGCGACTGTTTACAAGAACATTCATCTCTTCTTGAAGAGCGGCATCTTCCATGAGGTGAGCCCGCACCACGGCTCCCTGCGCGTGGAGCTGAATAGCCGCTCACACCACCATCTGGTGTGCACGGTTTGCAAATCGATCAGTGACATCGCGGAAGAGGAATTGAGCCTCCTGCAAAAGCCGGAGGTATTGCCGGGCGGGTTTCTGGCGGAGCGATTCTCCATCGACATCCTCGGCCGCTGCAGTGCCTGCCAGGCAAAGAGCTAACGGTTCAAGGTCTTCCATGGGCAAGCCATTGCGGCTTCCACGCCGTCTGGGCAAGCCACTCAATCGGTTCCACCATCGATGCGATCGCTCGTGCCATATGAGGAAAATCGATGCGGCTGATTTCGTCACTCGGCTCATGATAGTCGGCATGCAGGCCGAAGCTGGAGACAGTGTGGGCAATGATTCCCCGGCGGGCGAGACTGTAGTTGTCGGAGCGCTGAAAGAAGTTCTGTGTGGGGTGAGGATCGGGAACCAATGCGGCGCCGTGGCGCACCAGCTCCGGGCCCAGGTTGCTGCGATGGAAGCCGGTGAGCCATAGACCATCCTGCGGCAAAGCAGGGTCACGGCGGCCGATCATTTCAAACTCCAGACTGGCAACGATCTGTCCCAGGGGCACAGGCGGATGGTCAAGAAAGTATTGATTGCCGAAGCCTCCGATTTCCTCCGAACCGAAGAGGACAAAGAGCACGGTGCGCGCGGGATGGCGGAGAAGCGGCGAACACGCGCGCCAGTTCAATCACCGCCGTGGTTCCAGAAGCATCGTCGTCGGCCCCGTTGTATATCCGGTCGCCGTTTTTCCTGGGGCCGATCCCGAGGTGATCAAGGTGCGCGGTCAGCAGGATGGCTTGTTTGCCGGCCACCGGGTCGGAACCGCGGAGAATCCCCACCACGTTCCAGGTCTCCGTTCTTGGTCCCGGCGCGAAGCCCACCAGGTTGGCGACGACGTTGGGCGGCAGAGGAGAGGGCAAGGGGACTCTTTGCAGAAAACTGCCGTTAGCGCCGCCCGGCTCCAACCCAAAACCGGCGAACAGCGAGGCGGCATAGAGCGCGGCCAGATGCTCGTCGCGGGTGCCGCTACCCCGTCCCTGGAGCTCGTCGGAAGCAAGGAAGCTCATGTCTCCGCGGATGCAAGGGATGCAGAGCGCTGCATGGGACGGCTTCACCACCTGGCACTGGCAGGCGGTTACGAGCATGGCCGCACACAGAACGGCACGGGATAACGAGGGCATCGGGAAAGTATAATGGAGCTCTTCCTCCTGCCCAGGCGTTCGTGTGACGACTCTGGAAGGTCATGCGTGGCCGTTACGCTGAGCGGATGACAGCGCTGGATCGTCTGGTGCTTGGAAACTATCCCGAACGAAAGTCACTTTGCGGGTAAGGGAAATTGCATGCGCCGAATACCGGCTCTGTTTTGTTTGTTGCTCCTTGGCTTGACGACCGGGTGTGATTTTTTCATGACTCCGACCAATTGCACCGACTGCACCACCACCGGCGACTATCTTTACGTCGCCAATGGCAACAACACGTACCTTGCCGGATTCGGCGTCAGCACCGCCGGGGCCCTTTCTGTTCTCCCCAGCTCGCCCTACAACAACGGGGTAGCTGCGCAAGCCCTGGCAATCACCCCCACTAACACATTCCTGTACGCCTGAACCACCAGCGGCATCTTCTGCTACGCGATCAACAGCAATGGATCGATTACCGTTCAGAATAGCGGCAGTGCTGTCGCGGCGGACGTGGTAGCCACGTCGATGCAAGTGGACAGCACCGGAAACTACCTGCTGGCAGCCGGAATCGGCACCTCGATTGCGGCCCAAGCGATCGGCATCTACCAGATCAACACTTCGACCGGCCTGTTGACCGCGCTCACCGGTTCTCCTCTGGCCCTCTATACCGGTAATGCCACCACCGCGACCGTGGTGACTCCAACGGGAATGTTGATCACCCCCAACAACTCGTATGTCTATGTCTCCCTCCAGTCGCTAGGAGTGCAGGTGCTGACACTGGGCACGGGGGGCGCTCTCAGCACTGGCACCGCACCCACTTTTCTGCCGCCCCTAAAAACTTCGACCACGCCGGCGGATTACGGGCTGGCCAGTGATCCCAATTCCAAATTTCTATTTGTGTGCGAGTTCAATACCGGACTGCGGGTCTTAAGTATCGGCACCAACGGAACGCTCAATGAAATCTCCGGCTCACCGTACGCCACCGGCACGGGGCCGACAGGAGTGGTGTTGGACCCGACGGGAAGCTACGTTTACGTCGCCAATAAGGGAAGCAACAACATCAGCGCTTTCACGCTCACTTTGGCCTCGGGTAAGCTGGTTGCCGTTTCAGGCTCGCCTTTCAGTTCTGGTGGGCAGTTGCCGATCGGTTTTGTGAATGACAACACGAAGACCTATCTGGCCGTGATCAATTCCGGCTCTAACGGCACCACCGGTAACAGCGACCTGCAGCTTTTCAAATTCGACGCCACCGTCGATGGCAAGCTGGACCCGATTGCGACCGCAACCACAGGCACGGATCCTACCAATCCAACCGCCATCGTGGCCTCGTTCTAACGTAGTGTGGTCACGAAACGAGGAATCGAGGCGATTGGACTTGGAGCATGAGAACAACCTGATCTTCGTTTCTATAGCCGCTTATCGCGACCACCAGCTCATCCCGACCATAGAAGACTGCCTACGTAAAGCACACAACCCGAGCGCATCTGCGATTTGGCATCTGCTGGCAGCATGCTGCTGGCGAGACTCTCCCTCCATATTCCGACGATGAACGCTTCCGCATCCTCGACATCGACTGGCGAGACAGTAAAGGCGCCTGTTGGGCTCGGGCCGAAGTGATGAAGTTATGGCAGGGCGAACATTGGTTCTTGCAGGTGGATTCGCATTGCCGTTTTGCTATCGGCTGGGACGACAAACTCATCCGCACGATGAGACAAGCCCCGAGCAGCAAGCCAATCCTGAGTACTTATGCGACCCCTTTCACGCCCGGGCCAAACGAGGTCCTGGAGGGTGCGCCCCTGCAGATGGCCTTTCAGGGGTTCACCCCTGAAGGCATTCCACATATGAGGCCGCTCGCCATACCAGGGTGGAAATCGCTCCATCGTCCCCTGCGAGCGCGGTTCCTCTCCGCAGGCTTTTTGTTTGCCCACGGAACTTTTGTTCGCGAAGTACCCTACGATCCCGAACTGTACTTCCTGGGGGAGGAAGCAGCCATGACGCTGCGAGCTTTTACCCATGGCTATGACCTGTTTCACCCATGCGAGACGATCGTCTGGCACGATTATGTTCGCAAAGATGGCATCAGGCATTGGGACGATCATACAGAGGCCAACAAGACCGGGACGGCATGGAGTGAATGGGATCTGCAGAGCAAGAACAAGATCAAGCGACTGCTTTCAGGCCAGCCGGTGGATGAGTTCGGCCTGGGGACTGTCCGCACCATCGAGGAGTTCGAAGCGTATGCCGGGCTTTCGTTCCGCTTTGCGCAAGGCTCAGGACTACACCTCACGATCGGAAGAGCCTCCCAATCCGGAAGTAAATTCGGATTGGGCTGAACAAGTCTACTCATGGCTGGTTCGAATCACGCTGCAGGCCACGCAGTTTCCGACGGATGTTGGGATGATTTCTCTTTTTGGTACATCGGAGTGCACGACGAAAACCAAAACGAGATCTACCGTCGAGATCTTTCCCGGGCAGAACTGGAACCGCTTTCCCTGCAGCAGCCAGAGATTGTTCTGGTTTGCGAGCTGCAGTCGGGAAGCGTACCCGCTGCTGGACCGTCTGGCCGGTCAGCCGCTCGCGGGGTTGGCTGAGGAAGATCACCGGCACATTTCGCGATGAGGACTACACCGTCATCCTTGAAGAGGAAGACTAAGCAGCGAGAGTTTGTTCCACACAAAAAGAGTCCCACCTTGCGGTGGGACTAAGGTGGACGAATCGGGTACTCCTTCTAGCTGAATAATCCGTTGAGACCGTTGGGAAAGAAAACGCCCATGTATTTGGCGCCGGCAGCCGGTATATTCACGCTGCCGGTGACGATCTGCAGGACCTGTGTTGTGCTGCGGCTGTAGGTCTTGGAGTAGTTTGGTGAGCCGGTCTGCGCATCGACGATGGTTGCCGCTCCATTGGTGGTGTTCGCCGGCTCCACGGAGACGGTCTGAAAACCGACACCGATGTCATCTACGGTGGAGCTTCCATCCAGCTTCATGCGGGTGGCGGAGATCTGCTGGGTGTAACCCTGCAGTCCGGCTTTCCCGTCCGGGTCGGCGATAAAGATGGAGGTGCGGATCAGGCCGGCGTGATAGGCCTCGACCGCCAGAATGCCCGCTGCCGCCGCCAGATAGGCCGGTGTCGTAATCAACGGGGCGGCTCCGCTGTATGCGGTAACGCCCACATCCTCGAAGACGTATGCGCCAACCAGGAAATTAAGATCGTTGGCGAATGGATCGAAGGTGCTGGCGATGCCCGCCACGCTAGCCAGTGCGTTGAAGCTGTTGTAAAGATCGAGAGTAGGCTGCGCGACGGCCGCCGAACCCAGATTGGCGCGCAGGAAGTTAACGTGATGGCGCTCCTCCGCAGCCGTTTCCGTGGCGTATGCCTGAATCGCGGGCAGCGTCCACGGAACGACACACGCGCTTGGGCCGCCGGGTTTGGTGACCACCGCAGCGCCGTCAAACTTGTTAGTGCCGGGCCCGATCCCGGAGCCGAGATTCTCGATCGTTGTGCCCGAAGTGGCCAGACTGTAGAACTGGGCTTCGAGATATTCCAGGTTCAACGCGAAGTTGAGAATATCGGCGTCGGTGTAAGCAGGAGCAGACTGCCCTTCTGCTAATTTGACGCCGGCGAAGGCAAGACCGGCGAGAGCCGCACCGCCAAGGGCGAGCATCTTCCGGCGACTGTTGACGATTACTTCATCTACCTGCTGCGTTTCGAGGGTTGCCATGGTTCTCCAATCCTTAACTAGCGGTTACGCTGATGTTGCCGGTCATTCCATTGGGGAAGAAGCCGCCCCCCTTGACGCCCGCACCTGGAGGTGCGGCGTAGACAATGTGGAGAACCTCGTCGGTGCTGCGTGCGTACGCAATCGAGTTCGTTGGATCGCAGGCGACGATGCTGCTTGCCGGCATGTAGGCGGTGGGAACGAATGGAATTGCATACGGCGGAAGAGCTGTAAGAGCCGTTTCAGCTCCCCCGCCCAGAGTCGCGCGTAGCTTGCTGATCTGGTTCGCGTACCCCACGAACGTGGGGTTCGGTGTGACCAGCGTGGATGTCATGGTCGCGGTCGCGACGGAGTCGGCGATCAAGAGTGTGCGTATTTCGGCGGCGTGGTAGGCCTCCACAGCCATGATGGAGGCTGCGGCCGCAAGGTAGGTTTTCCCCGTCGTCGTGTTGCTGAGAGCGCCGGCTGCACCGTGGTACGCGGTTACGCCGACGTCCTCAAATACGAAGGCGCCTACCAGAAACGCCTCATAGCTGCCGAAGGGATTGAAGCTCGAGCCGATGCCGGCCGCCGACGCGGCGGCGTTGAAGCTATTCATCAGGTCGATATCAGGGCGGGTCACGGCGTCCATAGCCAAGCGCTGAGCGAAGGAAGCGGACGTGGTCGAGCTCATTCTGCGCGATCTCGTATATGTAGTTCTGCTGCGCTGTAGTCAAGCCTGGAATCAACGTTGTCGAAGGAACAGTCACGGTGGTGGTGGCATTGCCCGTATCGGCGGCCGAGAGTCCATTTCCGGTCGCGGCACGAAGGTAGAATTCGGCTTCCAGATACTCGAGGTTCAGGGCAAAGTTCAAATAGTCGCTGTCGCCGAGAACGACAGGAGCGGGTGTGGGTGTCGGGGTCGGTGTGGGCGTCGGGGCCGGAGTCGAACTACCGCCGCATCCAGCGACCACCGCGACTGCAGCGGCGGCTCCTGAACGGGCCATGAAGCTTCGACGGCTCATAGCTTTATCGATAAGCTCAATTAATTTTTTATCCACAACATACCTTTCCCACCTCAAGAATCGGGTGATGCCCGTCCCATCGACGGGCATCACACGCTACCTTAGTAACGCAGTGGATTACGTATCGGATTGCAACATTCCGATTCCATTCGGAATATTCCGTACAACGAAAGTGGCATATTGTTGGATTGTCGTGTCTCTCCCTGACCGAACAACGCGGAGAGAGAGCAACTGGATTTTTGCGGATTGCGGCGCTAGTTAGTTTCGAGGAACGTACAACCCCAGGGCTATTTCCTGTCAAGGTCGGGACTGCTGAGGATGGAAACAGGTTTTTGCGTATGCGAAAGCGGTCTTTTTATTGGGAAAAGCCGCTCTCGGGTGAACTCGGTGGTGCATCGCGATAGGAAATCCGGTCTAATGGTGACAGGGAGACCCCGCCTCTCATATGTTTGCTGCTTTGTCGCTCCTCCGCCGCGCCGGCCCGCGTTTCCTGTTTGGCTCCGCAATATGCGTCGTTTTGATTACCGCTCTGGGCGGTTGCAATCGTTTGCGCGAGCACGCCAAGCCGGAGATGGTCTATGTCGTGGCCAAGCAGACGTATCTGAGAGACCGGGTTGCTGCTGTATCGAATCGAGTCGCCCTGGTTACGAATGGAGAGCCGCTTGAGGTAGTCGAGCACGGACGCCGCTTCCTGAGAACCAAGACCAGCAAGGGTGAGGTGGGCTGGATCGAGGACCACATGGTCATCGATCAGGCGACCTATGACCAGTTTGCCGCGCTTCAGCAACAGCATGCGCATGATCCGGTGGTAGCCACTGCTGTTTTGCGCGACGACCTTTACCTGCACGTAAAACCGGGCCGCGACACCGACCGCTTTTATTTGTTGCCGGAAAATCAAAAGCTACAGTTGCTGATACGTGCTTCCGTGCCCAAGCCGGCACCGCCCCAAGGCTTTCTCACCGCACCCCGCGCGGTGGCGCCCGCGAAGGAGAAAAAGGGGACTGCAAAGGCCGCTCCACCGGGCGAACCTGCTGTGCCTATGGAAGACTGGTGGCTGGTACGAGACAGCCGCGGCCAGGTCGGTTGGTTGCTGTCGCGCCGGCTGGATGTGGATGTTCCCGACGAGATTGCCGGTTATTCCGAAGGGCAGAAGATCGTGGGCGCCTATGTCCTGACCAAGGTTTACGATCCTGACTCCTCGCTGCCCGACAAGCTGGTGCCCGAATATATCTCGGTGACGAATGCCTACAAGGACGGTCTTCCTTACGACTTTGACCAGGTAAGGGTTTTTACCTGGAACGTGAAAAAGCATCGCTATGAGACAGCCTACCGGCAGCGCAACATCGAGGGCTATCTTCCGGTCGCAATCAGCCAGAGCAAGAACGGCCAGGGCCAGGCTGTTCCGGCATTCTCCATCACGGTTGCCACCAGCGACGCAGTCAAAATCGATCCGCTAACCGGGGCGGTGCGGCCCGTCGCAACCGACACCTTGAAGTATCAATTGGAATCCGGCATGGTGAAGCGGGTCACGCCCGCCGGGCCGCCGGGATCGGCTCCGATAGGCCCCAAGCCAAAGCCGGCCGAGGCACATGCGCATCGCCATCACGCCAAAGGAAAAGGCGCAGGCGGATAGGCTTCCGGAAAATTCGCTCAACGAAGGGCACGACTTTATAGTTGCAGGAGAACCCCTGTTTTTGTGTCAGGGCTCGACTTTACAGCTTGCGGAAAAACTCATTGTTCTGAAGGGTACGGCCTTTAGGCCGTACGTAAATGCTTTGCAATGAATCCGGCTTTAGCCTCTGAGGGGTGCTTTCCTGTCCGGGGCCGAGTTTTTCAGCTGAAGAAATCCGCGATGACGGCGACGACGATCTCTTGTTCCTGAAAGGTAAGCTGGGGATAGATGGGCAGCGCCAATACCTCTGCTGCGGCGCGCTCACTCTCTGGAAAGGCCCCGGTGGGATATCCCAGGCTACGCAAGGCTGGCTGCTGATGCAGAGCCAGGGGATAGTAAACCTCTGATTCGATTCCCCTGGCATGGAGAAAAGCCTTCAGTTCGTCGCGCCGGCGAACCCGAATGACGTACTGATGGAAGACGTGCGTAGCCTTGGATCTGGTTTTGGGGAGGACTACCCCCTTTTGCGGATAAGGCCCCGGCTCGACCAAACCGGCCTGCTCGAAAAGTACCTGGTAGGTCTCAGCTAAGGCACGACGTTTAGCATTCCAGTCGTCGATGAAGTTGAGCTTCACCAACAAAACCGCGGCTTGCACAGTATCGATGCGGCAGTTCCAACCAACTTCATCATGGTAGTAGCGCCGGCGCATCCCATGGGCCCGCAAGAGGCGGATGCGCTGGGCGATTGCTTCTACCGCGGTGGTAACCATACCGGCGTCGCCGCCGGCGCTGAGGTTCTTGGTGGGGTAGAAGCTGAACGCGGCCGCATCACCCAGCGCACCCGCCTTGCGCCCATCCCAGGAGGCTCCGAAAGCCTGGGCCGCATCTTCGATCAGCAGCACGTCATGTTCCTGTTTCAGGAGCTCGAAGCGGTCCCACTCCGCAATCTGGCCGTAGAGGTGAACGGGCAGAATGGCACGAACGGCGGGGCCGGTTGCCGACTTCAGGCATGCCTTGGCAGCTGCGGGATCCAGGTTGAAGGTCTCCGGATCGATATCCACAAGCAGGGGCTGAGCGCCGGCGCGCAGAATCGCGCTGACCGTGGCGAAGAAGCTGAAGGCTGTGGTGATCACGGCGTCGCCGGGGCCGATCCCCGAGCCTTCGAGGGCCAACCACAGAGCATCCGTACCCGAAGAGCAGCCTATGGCGTGAGCCACGCCACATTTTTCCGCGGCGGCGCCCTCAAACTGCGCGACTTGGGGGCCCATAACGAACTTCTGTGAGGAGAAGACGGATTCCACCGCCTTGAGGAGGAGAGGACCGATGAGCTGATATTCCCGCGAAAGGTCCAGGAGGGGGACCCGGGTTGGGACTCGGATGGGCACTTTTAGCGCGGGCGCGCCCAATTCTTTTGAGTCTCCCACGTTGGTAATGTTAGCACCGCGGCATTCGCCTGGATCGCGGACAGCAAAAGTTGCATCTAAGCCAGGATTGCCGTTGGCCAAATGGCGGCGCTGATGCTTTTTACCCGATCAGCCTTGCTTGGGTTCGGGCGCAACCCGGTAAGGCGTGTAAACTTTGAGTAGCAGGTTTTGAGCGCGATCCGGCTCAGACCCCAATTTGCAGTAGCTGCAAGAGCTTGAGCATTTTCCATAACGCAATTCGACATTTTAAGAATTGGAGATCGGCACATGGACAATAAGCCGGCACAGAACATCCAGGACACGTTTCTCAATACGGTCCGCAAAGATAAGACTCCGATCACGATATACCTGGTCAGCGGAGTTAAACTCACAGGCAAAATACGCTCGTTCGACAAGTACTCCGTGCTGCTTGAAAACAATAGTCAAGAGCAATTGATTTTCAAGCATGCCATCTCGACGGTGGTGAGCACGCGGTCCGTGCTGCACAGCGATCATCGTCCGAGTACTGGCGTAGGCCATCCTCCTGCGAGCGCTTCCGGTCCCGGTGGTCTAGCCGCGCGCCCTGACAGCGCGGCGGCAGAAGGCTAGCTTCCCGCCAGACCGGGAAATGCGGTAGAAGCATCAGCTGCCGTCCACGTCCGCGGCTCGAACGATTCGCGGCCCCAGGCGAGAAGCGTGCGCTGCCTCGCGGCGTCGCGTGAGTTGGCCGCTTGGACATGCCTCATGAATGAGGGTTTTCTGAAAAACACAGGCGTTCAGGCGGATCGAGCGCTCCTCGTCGGGGTGGGGTTTTTTACTTGGACGCCGCCTATCGCCTTATCGTTTTTGCGCCGGAAGCCGCCAGGGTTACCAGCGTCGGCAACGATGCGGAGAAGCTGGAGCATCACACTGCGGAGTGATGCAGCGTTAGTGGCCGGCCCTGGTGTGGAAGTAGGGACGGGCCGGGGAAGTGGGAGCGGAGCGATTTCCCACGAGACCGGCCCCGTCTGACCCTGATCTGGGTCTAGGAAGTAACTAAAGTATACGCTTTGGTGGGACACGCCACAAACGAGAAATTCGCCCGGAAGACGCTGACCTTTTGGCTAAAATCGTATCAGAAAACGCGGATTTTAGGCGACAAAGCCCTTATTTTTGTGCTTTTGGCCTCTCTTGGCGTTTCCGTCGCAACCCGCTCGCCCGGTAACCGGATCCTGACTCGCCACTGGCCCAGGTAATCCGTGCCTTTGCGGGCGAGGTTTGACAGCCAAATTTCGCCTCTGTTAAAAACAAAGGTCCCGGCTGTCACTACCGGCTCTCCGCTCACAATCTACCCATATACTGAATATTTGGCATGGACCAGACCTTACATCAACTCGAAGGACTACTGCTCGGCTCTATACCGACCATCTTTCTATTCCTTTTGATCGTTATTCTTTACCGGTTATTGGTTTACGGCCCCTTGACCCGGGTATTGAACGAGCGGCGGGAGCGTACTGAAGGGGCGATCGAACAGGCCAACGCAGCGATGGCGGCTGCGGCCGCCAAGACCCAGGAATACGAGGCGCAGCTGCGGGCTGCGCGTTCCAAGATCTTCCAGGCGCGGCAACTCAAGCAGCAACAGTGGACTCGCGAACGCGACAACGCGATCGCGGAGGCCCACGCAGCTGCCCAGCGCCAGGTCGATGAGGCCAAATCCGCCCTGCAAGCGCAAACCGACGCCTCCCACGCCACCATCAAAGACTCGATCGACGAGCTGGCCAACGAGATCCTTGCGGCCATCCTCCCGAAAGGCAGTGCAGCTTTGGGGAGAGCCCGTTGAACGTCTCCCGATTGTCCTTCTTTTTAGTTTTCCTGCTGTGCCTGGGTGGCGCACTCTGCCTTCCCGCACGGGCTTCCTTGCAAGCGGGCGCTGCCCCGGTAGCGGATTCCCCTAAGACTGGCGACAGTGCGGCTAGCGAGGCCCGTGCCGGCACCACGGAGCTGGAATCAGGGGATGACATTTATCGTCATTCGTCCTCGGTAAAGTTGATTGCGCGCTGGTTGCACCTGGATAAGGAATCTGCGGCGCGCCTATTCGAGTACATCAACTTCGCCATCCTCGCCGGCGCCATTCTTTTCGCGCTGTTGAAATACTTACCCAAGACTTTTCGGGCGAACCGGGAGGCTATCCAGCACCGGCTGCTGGATGCGCGGACGGCGACCGAAGAAGCCCATCAACGCCTGGCGGCGATTGAGCAGAGGCTGGGACGCTTGGACGAGGAGATCGCGGCCATTAGCAAGCAGGCGGAGAAGGATAGCGTCGATGATGAAGCGCGCATCAAAGCTTCGATTGAAGAGGAGCGGCGGCGAATCGTGGAATCGGCGAGCAAAGATATTGCCGCGGCGGCCAGCGCCGCGCAGAGAGATCTCAAGCGGTTTGCCGCAGGCTTAGCCGTGGATCGCGCGGCTCAAAGATTGGTGCTGACAGAGGACGATGATCGCGGCCTGCTGCAGGAGTTTGCGCAAAGCCTCGGCCAGCACACGCAGGGCAGAGGGCAAAGCTGATGGCTGTCTTTGCCGCTCGATATGCCCGCGCCTTGGCCGATGTAGTGTTGGACGCGAAGCTGAACACTGCCGAGGTTGAGCAGCAGCTGGAAGATTTTGCCGCCACGTTTGCCGGCAGCAAGGACCTGAGAGAGATTCTGTTGAATCCCTCCATCCCTGCGCGGCAGAGAGTGGCGAGTCCTGGACAAGATTAACGGCCGCGTCGGCTGTGGGCCAAAGGTGAGAAATTTCCTGGCGGTTCTGATCCGGCACGAACGGCTGGGCGCGCTGGCGGAAATTCTTGAAGAGTACCGGCTGGAGATGAACCGGCGTTTGTCGATCTCCGATGCTGAGGTAGTGACGGCACGGCCCCTGGAAGATCAGGAACGCGCAGAGTTGGAAGGGCAGGTCTCCGTGCTGGCCGGCAACAACCGGGTCAACGCAACCTTCCGCGAGGACAAGTCGCTCATCGGCGGAGCGATCGTGCGCATTGGCAGCACCATCTATGACGGCTCCATACGGGGACGTCTAGAACGCTTGAAAGAGCGGCTGGTTTCCAGCTAACCCCGATAACAAACGCGCCGGTGGAACACGACGGGGCGATTACAAGCAAATTGAGAATTGACGGAAGAACGCTATGGCTCAGATCAACGCAGACGAGATCACGCAGCTCCTGAAGGAGCAAATTCAAAACTACGACGCAGAGATCAGCGTCGATGAAGTAGGGACCATCATTTCCCTGGGCGACGGAATCGCCCGTCTCCACGGCCTGGACAAGGCCATGGCGGGAGAGATGCTGAAGTTTCCCCACGGTGTGGAAGGCCTGGCGATGAACCTCGACGAGGATCAGGTGGGCTGCGTCATCCTGGGCGATTACAGCATCCTGCGCGAGGGAGACGAGGTCAAGCGCAGCGGCGAGATCATGAGCGTCCCGGTAGGCAACGGGCTCATTGGCCGCGTGGTCAATGCGCTGGGCCAGCCGATCGATAACCGTGGCCCCATTGAGGGAACTGAACTGGCGCCCATCGAGCGAATCGCTCCGGGTGTCGTGGACCGGCAGGGTGTGCGCGAGCCCATGTCGACCGGCCTCAAGGCGATCGACAGCATGATCCCGATTGGCCGTGGACAGCGCGAGCTGATTATCGGCGACAGGCAGACAGGAAAGACGGCAGTTGCGCTCGACACCATCATCAACAGCGCCAAGAACAACCTGATCTGCATTTACTGCGCTATCGGGCAGAAGCGATCTTCGGTGGCCCAGGTAGTGCAAACGCTCACCGAGTATGGGGCGATGGACTACACCATCGTGGTTTCAGCCTCCGCGTCAGAGCCGGCGCCAATGCAGTACCTGGCTCCGTATGCGGCCACCAGCATGGGCGAGTTTTTCCGGGATAACGGCCGACACGCGCTGATCATCTACGACGACCTCTCCAAGCACGCCGTGGCCTATCGTGAGATTTCATTGCTGCTGCGGCGTCCTCCTGGCCGCGAAGCGTATCCCGGCGATGTGTTCTATCTCCACTCGCGCCTGCTGGAGCGTTCCGCCAAGATGAGCGATGCCAAGGGTGGGGGCTCGCTGACCGCGCTCCCGATTATCGAGACCCAGGCGGGCGACGTCTCCGCATACATTCCGACCAACGTCATCTCCATCACCGACGGACAGATTTATTTGGAGACGGATCTATTCAACTCCGGCGTTCGCCCGGCGGTGAATGTCGGCCTCTCTGTCAGCCGTGTCGGTGGCAGCGCCCAGATCAAGGCCATGCGCCAGGTAGCGGGAACCTTGAAGCTTGACCTGGCGCAGTTCAGAGAGCTGGCCGCATTCGCGCAATTCGGCAGCGACCTGGACAAGGTCACGCAAAATCAGCTCAACCGCGGCCAGCGGCTTACGGAAATTTTGAAGCAGCCACAGTTTTCTCCCTTGACTACGGAGAAACAGATCATTGTCATCTACGCCGGCACCAACGGCTTCCTCGATGATCTGAAGGTGGAAGAGATCCATGCTTTTGAGGCCGGCCTCTATCCGTATCTGGATTCGGCACAGTCGGCGTTGCTGAACGATATAGCCACCAAGAAGTCATTGGACGATGATTTGAAGAACCGCATCAAATCAGCTCTGGACGAATACAAAGCGAATTTCGTGGCTGAGCATCGGGATGCGAAGCTGAAAGAGTCGTCGGTGAAGGCGCTCTCAGAAGAAGAGAAGAAGAAAGCAGACGAAAAGAAGACCGCATAACCATGGCCAATGTTCTCGATTTGCGCAGGCGCATTCGCAGTGTAAAAAGCACGCGCCAGATCACCAAGGCAATGAAGATGATTGCCGCAGCCAAGCTGCGCCGTGCCCAGGAGCGCGCGGTTTCTGCGCGTCCCTACGCCAACATGCTGGCCAGCGTCATCGGTTCGTTGATGCGGCATATCGATCTCTACGATCCGGCGACGGGAGAGGTGCGTCACCCGCTATTGCTGGAGCGCGAAGAGAAGCGGGTGTTGCTGATCGTGGTTTCCGGAGATAAAGGCTTTGCCGGCGCCTTCAACGGCAATATTGCCAAGGCTACGTTCCGTTTTATTGCCGACACGCGCGGACGGGGAGATCGACATTGCTGCGATCGGCCGCAAGGGCCGGGATCTTTTTCGACGCCGTTACGGCACCGCGACATTCATCGACGAAGAGCCTGA